>PBDW01000001.1 GCA_002717485.1 Pelagibacteraceae bacterium
CAACGTCAACTTATTAGTGGCTTAACTGCAGGAGCAGTTAAAGGTTAAATGTATTTACAAAAAACAGAAGTAAAAAATAAAATAGCCCTTGTAACAGGAGCAGGAAAAGGTTTAGGAAAAGCATGTGCTATTGCTTTAGCTGAGGCAGGAGCTAATCTCATTATATTAAGCCGTACAAAAACTGACTTAGTAAAAGTTGAAAAAAAAATAACTAAATTAAATAGAAAGTGTCGATCAATTGTATGTGATGTAACTGATTATGAAGATGTAAAAAAAACATTTTCCTCAATATCAAGGTTAGATATTCTTGTTAATAATGCTGGTACCAATAGACCTGAATATTTTACAAAAATTAAAAAGAAAGATATGGATTATGTTGTTGATTTAAATATTAAAGCAGCGTTTCATATTGCACAATTGGCTTCAAAAATAATGTTAAAATCAAAGAATCGAAAGAAAATTGGTGGTTCCATAATTAACATGTCGTCCCAATTAGGAAAAGTAGGAGCTCCGCGTAGAAGTGTTTACAATATGACAAAATTTGGAATTGAAGGATTAACAAAAGGAATGGCTGTTGATTTAGCTAAACATAATATTCGCGTCAATTCAGTTTGTCCTACATTTGTTAAAACTCCATTGGTTGAAAAGTTTTTTAAAGATAAAGAGTTTATGAAATCTGTATTAAAAAATATTCCCTTAGGAAGAATAGGTTCAGAAAGTGATATTGCAACAGCTGTTGTCTATTTATCTTCAAATGCTTCATCAATGATCACTGGTTCATCATTAGTAATAGACGGCGGCTGGACAGCAAAATAATTAATTATGAAAATTTTAGGGATCGTGGTTCTGAGCTTGTTATTTATTAGCAATNCNTANGCNGNACATTTTCTANNAAAAAAAGCTCGTGAAGTGTGTNAAGTAAATCANNATATAGATCTTANNATGAACTGGAANCAAGATNATGGATCTTGGGAAGTAGAANAATTTAGNTTAAAAAAAGGNGATTACTTAAAGATGCANAAACATAAAAAGAGCCANGCTAAATGGTATGTNGGTTCTGNTGNTGCTAGTNTTTCCTTTAAANAATACTGATTGGGATAGAGTAGAGGTTAGTAAAAAATATNNAGNNNTTAAAATAAAAGATATTATTGGGGACTGCAAAAAAATAAANTANCTNNATTATAAATCACATACTGCAAATTCATTTAACGAAATTTTTAATAATAAATATAGCTCTAAGTCAGTTAAACTCANTGGAGAATTATATTTACCGGATAAAAAAGGAAAATTTCCTGTTTTATATATTCAGCATGGGACGGCACATCCAAAAAGACACACGAATTTTTTTCAAAAGCTTATAGTTGAAATGCATAAGATGAAGATCGGTGTATTTATAGGTGATAGTTATTCAAATAGGGGGATTGAACAAAAAGATGGTTGGAAATTAGGTCTTGCAGCGAGAGTTCTTGATGGTCTCAACGTTTTAAAAGCTTTATCAGAACATAAAAATATAGACGAAAATAAAATTGGAATCACAGGTTATTCTTATGGAGGAATGGTAGCCTTTTATACAGCATATCCAAAATTACTAGATTTGGTTGTTAACGGAAAACAATTTGCAGCATATATGCCCGTTTACCCCGGATGTGATCTTATTTTCAAAGATATGAAACTGGTCAACAAACCTATGTTGATGTTACATGCTGAATTTGATGATTATGCTCCCACTATTGATTGTATTAATTATGTAAAAAAGCTCAAAGAAAATGAAAATTCTGTAGAATTAATAATATATAAAGGAGCTTACCACGGATTTGTCAGTGTTAGAGAAAAAGAAAAAGAATTTCTCTCAGATGTTGGAAATTTTAAAAATTGTAAACCCGGTTATGTTACCGATGAAGGATATTGGTTTTATAATAATAAGGAATGGAAAAATATGACAGAGCTGGATGCTGTAAATGCTATTTGGAAAGAATGTGGCCAATTAGGCGTAACAGTTGGAGGAACTGTAGATCAACAACAACAAGCTATATCTGACACTGTTAATTTTTTTAAAAAACATTTGAAATAATTCTTTATTCATACATAGAAGATGCTTTTTTAAGTTATAATTTACTTTTATTAGACTAATGTAGCATTAAAGAATTTATAAAAATATATATACCATAAATGAGTGCAAATAAATTAAGTAGTTTATAAAATAAAATATTTTTAATTTTTTTAAATATTTTTTGAGATATGAAAAAAATTAAAATTGGTATCCAAATAAACTTTAAATAAATAAAATTAATTTTTTCATAGAAAATATTAATAAAGAATAGCTGAAATACAGCAAATATAAAATATCCACTGGCAATTTGATAACGAATAATATTTTTATCTTTATTAAGATTTGACGCTAAAATAGATAATAAAGTCCCCCCAAGATTAGTTAATCCATGAATAATACCTAAAAACATTAAAGCTAAATTTATATTTTTAAGTTTAAATTTTTGTTCCTTTAAATTTATAATATTTATTATTGAAAATAATATTAATACTATTGAAATAACAAATATGAAATTAATTTTATTTTGAAAATATTCAATTGTTATTAAACCTAAAATTAATAATGGAATACTAAATTGAATAATCTTTCTACTAAATTCAAAATTTTTATTTTTAACTGATATTATTTGCAGAAAACTAATTAAAATTGAATAAGGAAGCAATATATTTAAGACTTCAAAAAAATTATATCCTATCAGCAAAAAAGTTGGCGTTCCTAATAAAAGTAATCCCACACCAAATACTGACTGAAAAAAGCAGAAAATAGATATAATTAATAGTTCTAATAAGGACATATTATTGGATTGCAAAATGATTTATACTTGAAATTTAATAAAAGTGAATTAACTAAAAAAATAATTTATAGATGCGAAAAGTATTAAGCATAAAAGACTGTGTAAAAACATTTGAAGGCGACGGTATCCCCGTAACCCGGGCCTTTCCTTCATCTGAAATGAGAGAAAATGACCCCTTTTTACTATTTGATCATTTTGGCCCAATTCATTATGAACCGGATGGGGCAACAGGCGTACCCGCCCATCCTCATTGTGGTTTTGAGGCCATTACATATTTATTAGGCGGCGAGGTAGAGCACAAAGATTCTTGGGGCGGAAAAGCTTTAGTTGAAACAGGAGATATTCAATGGATGACGACTGGATCAGGACTTATTCATTCAGAATTAGTTACAGAAAAGTTTAAAAAAAGTGGCGGCATAATGCAAGGTTTACAAATTTGGGTGAACCTACCTCAAAAAAATAAAAAAGCAAAACCTTGGTACCAACATATTAAGAGAAACGACATACCGGTCATAAAAGATAATGATGGGGTGGAAATTAAAGTATTGGCTGGTAAGGTAAAAAATATAAATTCACTGATCCAGACTTGTTCACCTGTTTCTATTTTTGATGTGAAATTTTCTAATAGTAATAAAATAAATTTAGATGTTTTAAAGGATCAAATTGCTATGGTTTATGTAATTGATGGAAAACTTCAATTTGATGAGAAAAATATAATAGCAGCAAAAGGTCAAATGATTTATTTTGATCAATCTACTGATGAAATTAAGCTTAATTCTATATCCTCTAATGGTTCTTATCTTGTATTAGCTGGAAAACCACTCAATGAACCATTAGTTCGTTACGGTCCGTTTGTTACCAATACTGAAATTGAAATGAAACAAGCAATGCTTGACTACAAGAATGGCAAAATGGGTGAATTAAGCTAGGTTTTTATACGCAATAATTTATAAATTTTGATTATTATCGCATTCATCAATATAGTAAAATATCATTATATTAATACAGGATAATGTTAGGAGGCATTATGACTATATTTGTACAACTTGGTATTTATTCAAATAAAGGGGCCGATGGAATAATAAACGGGGAATCAGATAGAAAAGCTGCAATGGAAAAAATGTTAAGTAGTGTCGGAGCTAAACTATTGGAATACCATATAACTCGCGGTAAATATGATTTCGTACTTTTATCCGAAGCTAATTCTTTCGAATCTGTAGCTGCTTGTGCTTTAAAGGCAAAGGCATCAGGTACACTTTCTGAGGCTATTACTCTTGAAGCTGTCGATTTGAACAAAGTTAGAGAAATGGGCAGGTTAGTTGACTTTTCTCCACCAAAATAATCTAAAATCTAAATAGCACTCAATTTTGAGTGCTATTTTAATTCTCCTTTAATTATCTTTTAAATTATCTGCCTCGTTACAATAAAAAAATTAAAAAGTTTTAAGCTTTGTCTTGATATTCTTTTATATGTTTTGGAATTCTTTTGTTGGTTCCAAACATATAATGGTTTTTCATATTTTCTCTATATTTGCTTGCAGGAACTTTTAACCCTACAGCTTCAGCAACTTCTCTAATTAACATTGGATTTGCCCCACAACAGACTCCAAGATAATTTACTCCTATGCCAAAAGCCTCCTTTGCAAAATTTCCAATTTCATATCTGTTGCATTGCATTGGGTCTAATGCAGTTGGAAATGTTGTTTTATGAGGGGTCGCGCAGGTACATCCATTATTATCTAATAAATTAAAAAAAGTTGGATTTTGATTAGTAGTTCGATAGTTTATTGGTAATCCAGCTATGTGACATTTAAGTTCTTTTCTAATTTCTCTAAGATATGGCATCATAGTGGCTGGACCTCTATGACAATTCATACCCACTACTTCCCCACCCTGTTGCTCCAATTCCTTACATGTGTCGATTATAGAAACTCCATCTCTCATTATATTTTCTCCCATAGGAGCAATTGTAATAACTGAAGGAAGTCCTGTTTTTCTCATTACTTGTAATGCTTTATATGCTTCTTCAGCATAATAAAAAGTTTCACCAATTAACATATCAGCTCCTTCATCTACAGCCCAACCAATCATTTCATTAAACATTCTCTCAACTTCTAATTGAGATTCTTTATCATCTTGTTTCCAGATATTTGAATTTGAAATATTTCCTGCCATTAAATTAGATTCTTTTCCTATTGGATTTTCTGAAACTTTTTTTGCAATTTTTAAAGCCGTTCTATTTAATGGTTCCAACAATTCTTCCTTACCAATAACTCTCATTTTTTCTCTATGTCCATTATATGTGAATGCTTGCACGATATCAGAACCTGCATGCTGAAATTCTTTGTGGAGATTTTCTAGGACCTCAGGATGATCCAAGGAAACCATAGGAACAAATTCTCCAGAAGACATATAGCCCCTTTTTTCTATTTCAAAAAGGAATCCTTCGGCACAAATCACTGGGCCTGAATCTAATCTTTCAATTAAATTTCTTTTATTTTTAAACATAATTCATTCCCCTTTCTATTAAGCTACTTCTATAACTTATATTTTTATACCATTAATAGCCTGGTTAAGGTCTTCTAAAATATCATCAATATGTTCTAAGCCGACGGCCAATCTAATGTAACCAGGGGTTACCCCTGTCTTTAGTTGATCTTCAGCAGATAATTGTGAATGCGTAGTTGTTGCAGGATGAATTGCCAATGTTCTTGAATCTCCAATATTGGCAACGTGATAAATTAACTTCAGATTATTAATAAATTGTTGTCCAGATTCTTGCCCACCCTTCAATTCAAAACCAACTAAAGGTCCATTACCCTTTTCAAAATATTTCTTTACCCTATTAACATTCTCACTATCTTTGTGAAAGCCCGGATATATTACCTGAACAACTTCAGAACGAGACTTTAAGTAATTAGCCACTTTTTTTGCATTATCTTGATGCAATCTAAAACGCAGAGGCAACGTTTCTAACCCCTGTATAAAATTAAAAGAATTTGATGGTGACATTGCCGAACCTAAATCACGTAATAAAACAAACCTAGCTCTTACTGCATATGCAATAGGTGCACCCAGCACTTCTGGGACAGTTTTACCAAAAGATATGCCCCAATAACTTGGATCAGGATCATTAAGCAATGGTTGCCTTTTTGGATCAAGTGTCCAGTCAAACAACCCGCTGTCGATGATCGCTCCCCCTATAGATGTACCGTGACCACCAATATATTTTGTCAACGAATGAACTACAATGGCAGCTCCATGTTTAATTGGATTACAAGTAATTGGAGATGCAGTATTGTCCATAATTAAAGGTATATTATATTTCTTTCCTATTCTAGAAACTTCTTCAATAGGAAAAGCTTTGAGTTTTGGATTAGGCAATGTTTCAGCGTAGTATGCCCTTGTTCTATCATCGGTAAATTTACCAAAATTTTTTGGATCTGCCGGATCAGCAAAACGAACCTCTATTCCAAGTTGTTTAAAAGTATTCGCAAATAAATTCCATGTACCGCCATACAAGTCTGTAGAAGACACAACATTATCACCTGATTTGCAAAGATTTTGCAATGCGATTGCGGAAGCAGCCTGTCCAGACGAAACAACTAAAGATGCCATTCCGCCTTCTAAAGCTGCCAATCTTTCCTCTAAAACTGCATTGGTAGGATTCATTATTCTAGTATAAATATTTCCTAAATCTTTAAAGCCAAATAAGTTGCTGGCATGTTCGGCATTATTAAATTGGTAACTAGTAGTTTGATATATAGGGACAGCCACTGAGTTTGTAGTTTCATCTTTTCTAAAGCTTCCCCCATGAAGAACTATTGTTTCTGGATGTTTTGAAGTAGTAGGCATTTTATTTCCCTTTCTTTTTTATTATAATTACGAAATACAGGCTTAAAAGGGATTAACTAAGATAATCTCTTTAGCTGTATTTATTAATCGCCCGCAATCTGACTATCAAATCGGCGAATTTTAGATATATAGAATAATTATCTAAATTATCAATATATTTTTTTCAATATAAGAATATATTTTTAATTTATTAGATTAAACAGAATAATATTCTATTTTTAGTATAAATTAATATTCTTTTTATATGCCTTCTCAGTTCTTTTTAAACTATTTTTTTATCAATTCACTAATCAGTAATTTTCCTTGACCCTTATTGCTCGCATCTTCATAAAAAGATTTAGCAAGAGAAGAGAGTTTTTCTGCATTAGGTAAATCTTTAAGCATATCATTAATATATGAAAAATCTTTTAGTGCATTGTCTACGCTAAATATATAACCCTTATAATCATCTTTAANAGCTTTTTCAGCTATTCTTGTTAATGCACCGGAATTACCAGATCCAAGCTTTGCAACTTCATAAAGTTTAATAAGATCAATATTAAAATGATTTGCTGCTTTGATTGTTTCAATTACAAAAGTAGTTGTTCCTAAAGATAAAAAATTGCTAATTAATTTTGCCTTTGCAGCAACCCCAACTTCACCGAAGTGGAAAATATTTTTACAAAAAGTTTCTAAGTACTGACTAGCCTCTTTGAAATTTTTTTCGGAAGCTCCAACTATTCCTCCCAGTATGCCCTCTTCAGCTTGTACAGGACCTCCCATCACCGGGCATTCTACATATTTTATTCCATTTTGAGATAAAATATTTTCCATTTCAATTGACCCATTCTGATGGTGCGTTGTTATATCAATAAAAAGTATATCTTTTTTTAATTTATTAACTATTTTTTCTGCAACTTCCTTGGCTATTGCAGTATTAGTAACACAAATTATTACACAATCTACATTACTTGTGAGCTCTTCATACGTCGAGAATTCTGTAGCACCTAATTTTATCAGTTTTTCTATTGGTTGCTTATTTTTGTGAGCAATAACATTTAATTGCAAACCATGTTTTAAAATATTTTTAGCAATACCGTATCCCATAAATCCGGCGCCAATAAAAGCGACTTTCTTAAACATTAATTGTTAAATACTAAAATACTTATTATGAAGTAGCAATATTAAATTAAACTATTATATAAGTGGCATAATGAAGTTATTCTTTTCAATATTTATTTTTTGCTTATTTCAAGCCCCAATCACTTTTGGTGATGTGAAATTTAGCGACTTTAAAGATTATAAAATTGCAAAAATAAATATTAAATTAGAAGAAATATCCAAAGGACTAAATCATCCGTGGGGCATGGCTTTTATTGATGATAAAAACTTATTAATTACTGAAAAAAGTGGAAGATTATTAAAAGTAAACATTGCTAATGGAGAAAAAATTGAAATTGGCCATGAATTAAATATTTTTACAGGTAGGCAAGGCGGGCTTTTAGACGTACTTTATCACAATAACTTCGTTTATTTTACTTATAGCCATCTTCGTGATGATGTTTATGGCAGCTCAGCAATTGCAAGAGGTAAGCTCGTTGATAATAACATTATAGAGACTGAAATTTTATTAATCGCAGAACCAAAACTTAAGACAAATGTACATTTTGGTTCAAGAATTGTAATACAAGATGATTATTTATTTGCAAGTTTTGGAGAGCGCGGAGGGGGCATGATAGCGCAAGATCCAACATTGCATCCTGGAAGTATTATTAGAATTCACTTAGATGGTTCTATTCCCAATAATAACCCCAAGTTTACCAATGAACCTAGCTGGCTACCTGAAATATATCAAATAGGCGTTCGCAATCCCCAAGGTATGACCCTTTCCCCCTTTGATGACAAAATATATATTTCCAATCATGGAGCTAAGGGAGGGGATTTTATTGGAACAGTTAATATTGGTGGAAATTATGGATGGAAGGTAATTGGTTGGGGTGGAGAAAATTACTTTGGTACAAAAATAGGTGATGGAGAACCCTTTAAAGAAAAATATGACAAACCTCTGCTAAGTTGGGTTCCTTCAATTGCTCCGAGCAATATTCAGTTTTATAACAAAAATATGTTTGAAGATTGGAAGGGAGATTTACTTGTTACATCACTAAAATTTCGTATGTTAATTAAATTAGAAATTAAAAATAATAAGGTAGTTAATGAAGAAATCATTTTACGAGGATGTAAGATGCATAAACAACCTTGTCACAACATTGGAAGAATGCGTGATATAGAAATAGATAGTAGTGGCGCTATTTATATTATTACTGATGAACCAAATTCTTCTCTATGGAAAATTTATAAATAAAATTAATATCTGCTGGAAGGTTCCCATAAATTAATTTTTTCTTCTTTCGCAAATATATTTATTTGTTTTAATTCGGATTTAGAAAATTTTAAATTGTTGAGGCTGTCTAAACATTCATCAAGCTGTTTAACTGTTCTTGCTCCAATTAATGCGGAAGTCATAGTTGGATGACGCAAAACCCAAGCCAAAGCCATTTGAGATAAAGTTTGTCCTCTTTTTTTAGCCATTTTGGATAGATTCGAAATTTTTGATAAATAAGTTTTAGTGATCATTTTTTTATCCAACGAAGAATTTTCAGCTGCTCTTGAGTTTTTAGGAATTGATTTTAAATATTTTTCAGAAAGCATTCCTTGAGCCAAAGGTGAAAAAGCTATACATCCCATTTCCAGTTTTTTGAGAGTTTTGATTAAGTCTTTTTCTATCCATCTATTAATCATTGAATACGATGGTTGATGGATCAAGCAACGTACGCCTCTATCCTTTAGGAGCTTATTCATAATGATTGTTTGTTTTGAAGAATAAGAGGAGATTCCAACATATAAAGATTTACCGTTGTATACAACTTGAGCCAAGGCATCTGCAGTTTCTTCTAAGGGGGTTAAAGGATCAAATCGATGTGAATAAAAAATATCGACATATTCCAATTTCATTCTTTTTAAACTTTGATCTAAGCTCGCTATAAGGTATTTTTTTGATCCCCATTCACCATATGGGCCATCCCACATATCATAGCCAGCTTTAGTTGAAATAATTAATTCATCTCTATATTTTTTTAAATCCGAATTGAATATTTTGCCGAAATTTGATTCAGCCGAACCGTAAGGAGGACCATAATTATTGGCCAGATCAAAATGTGTGACCCCTCTATCAAAAGCTCGAAATAGCATTTTTTTAGATTCATCGGACATCCTATTTCTTCCACCAAAATTATGCCATAACCCAAGAGTTATTGGGGGCAAGAGCAGTCCACTATTTCCACATCTTCTGTAATTTAGTTTTTCATATCTTTTTTTATGCGCTTTATAATTCATATTATTCTAGAATATCTTTTTTAAGTAAGTTAAGTATCATAATAGAGAAGAAAATGTATTATGTCTAAAAATAATTTAAAAATTTTTATGGTTGGTGACAGAATTAATTAGTTAGTTAATATAAATTAATTTATTTTTATAATGATAAAAGAATGTATTGCAAACGATGCTTCAAATATCATTGATGTAATCAATGACGCGGCTATAAAGTACAAAGGTATTATTCCAGATGACTGTTGGCATTATCCTTATATGAAAAAGCAAGAATTAAAAGACGAAATTGCTAATGGTGTTCGCATGTTTGCTTATAAAAAAAATAATAATTTTTTAGGTGTTATGGGAATACAAGAATTTAATAAAGTAACCCTTATAAGACATGCTTATACTTTAACTAATTATCAGGGAAAGGGCATAGGAAAGTCATTGCTACAATATCTTTTTAAAATTAATAAAAACTCTTCCATACTTGTGGGTACTTGGAAAAATGCCACTTGGGCAATAAATTTTTATCAAAATTTTGGTTTTGTTCTCCAAACAAAAGTACAAACAAATTTATTACTAAAACAATATTGGAAAATTCCTTTCAAACAAATTGAAAATTCAGTAGTATTAAAGCACAATAAATAATTTTATTACACTTAAATGAAAATTTTTTAATAAACTTTTTTTAAGGTTAGTGTTAAAATAAATATATTTATTAGAAATTTTTTCGAATAAAATATTTTGGAAGGATGAATATGAACTATAGTAAAATACAAAATGAAATTATAAATTTCGTGGAAGAAAGAGACTGGAACAAATTTCACTCTCCAAAAAATTTATCTATGGCTTTATCTGTAGAAGCTTCAGAACTTCTTGAGATTTTTCAGTGGCAAATGAATGAAGAAAGTAGTGAAAAAACGATAAGCAAGGCAAAAGATGAAATTGCTGATATATTTTATTATTTAGTTCGAATATGTCAAAAAATGAATATAGACTTAGAAGAGGCCTTTTTTGAAAAAATGAAAAAAAATATGACTAAGTATCCTGCTGAAAAATTCCGGGGAAAATCGAACTTCGGCTTATAATTCTAAATTAATAACAAAAAGTTTAACGCTAATATTTGTTGTAAAGCCTAACCTTCTATGTATAGTTGTTAAAAATTATTCTTTGGAGGTAAAATTTATGTTGCGTACAGGAGATCAGTATAGAGATTCAATTCGAGATGGAAGAGAGGTATGGGTAGATGGGAAAAAAGTTGAAGATGTTCCTAGTCATCCAGTTTTTAAACCTATTGTGGATATTCGAGCACGTATTTATGATATGGCAAAAGAGTCAAAATTTACAAAAAAATTAACCTATGTTGATAAAGATAGTGGCGAACAAAACTGTATAGGTTCAAAACTTCCAAGAACACAAAATGACTGGTCTTTAAAAAGAGAAGCTATCAAAACAATTATGTATGAAGTAGGCGCCGTAGTAACGAGAGTTGGAGATGAAACGGCAGGTGAAATGTGGTCTCTTTACGATGGAACAGATATTTTAAATGAAGTAGATCCGAGATTTGGAGAAAATATTGCCAATCATATTCAGAACGTTTTAGAGAATGATATTTTTCATGTTTCGGGTAATACTGATCCTAAGGGTGACCGTTCAAAACTTCCGCAAGATCAAGATCCAGATATGCTTTTGCATGCTGTTGAAGAAACAGATAAGGGAATAGTGGTGCGTGGAGCTAAATATGAAACTGCTGCTGCATATGCAAATCAGGCTTTTGTTAAGCCAACAATAGCAAACTGGGGAGATCAAAAACTTTCAAATTATGCATTAGGATTTATCTGTCCTATGAACTCTCCTGGTTTAAAACATATTTGTAGAAGTGGTTTTGCAGGACGTTCAAATCCTGAGGACTACCCACTTAGCAACCGAGCTGATGAAGTCGACACCTTGCTTATATTTGATAATGTATTAATTCCTTGGGAAGATGTTCTTTTCTATCAACACACAAAGGCAGCAACTTTTATTCGAGGTACGTTACATCGCTATAGTGCCTTAGCTTTTGTTGAAAGAATTCTTCATATTGCTGATCTTATGATCGGTACAGCACTGCATAATGTTCGTCAAACTGGTTTAGAGCATCAACAAGCTGTAAGAGAGAAAATTGCTAAACTAATTTGTTATAGAGAGGGTATTGATGCGCATTTAACTGCTGCTATATCTAATGCGGAAACAAGTCCTGGTGGATTGTTAATGCCAAACCAATCTTTTCTTTACACAGGAAGGGTTCATGCTTGTAGTCAATTGCCTGAAATGGCCCACCTTGCGCGAGAACTTTGCGGAGGACAGATATGTGTGACACCAGATCACGCGGATTTTTATAATGCTGACACAAAGCCTTGGTTAGAGAAGTTTTATTCGATTAATGAAAACTGGGCCTCAGAAGATAGACGTCGTTTGCTAGCTTTCGGAAGAGACTTGCTCAATTCAAGCTATGCTGGACATAAGTTAACCTTTCAACTGTTTGCACAATCACCACCGTTTGCGCATCTTAACGCAGTTTACAATAATTTTGACTTTTCTGGACCATTGGATTTTGTCAAGCGTTCTGCGGGTTTGTCAGATAAGGTTATGAAATAATATATTATGGTGCATCAACGTATTCGAAAATTTAATACATCAGAGATGTACCCTGGAAAGGATATGAATAATGATCTGTGTATGGCTGTCAAAGCAGGCAACAGAATCTTTTTAAGAGGACAAACAGGTTTTGATTTGGAGGGAAATATGACAGGAATTGGAAGTCCTGCGGAGCAAGCAGAAATGGCCATGCAATGCGTTAAAACATTGCTTGAAGAAGCTGGCTCAAAATTAGAACATATTTGTAAGACGACAATTTATATAACTGACAGATCTTATCGCGAAGAAGTATATAAAGTTATAGGCAAGCATTTAAAAGGAATTCATGTTTGTTCAACTGGCTTAATTGTAAAAGGTTTGGCAAGACCAGAAATGGTAATGGAAATTGATGTTGAGGCGGTAGTTCCAGAGGATGAAAATTAATATTTTTAAAGTTTTATGTTAAACCAAAAACAAAAAGAAGCATATGTAAAAGATGGTTATGTCATATTGCCAAATGTAATATCTACTAAAGATTTATATGGGATGCAAAATGAAATTGATAAATGGATTGAAGAAAGTAAAAGTTATCAAGACAATTATGGAAAGACGAAAAATGGTAAAGCGCGATTTGATTTAGAAAAAGGGCATACTGCGACACAACCAAAACTTCGACGAGTTGCAAATCCAACAGACATTTCAGAAGCTTTCAGAAATGTTTTATTTAGAGGGCCTGCAATTGATGCAATAGTTGATTTAATAGGGCCAGATATAAAATTTCATCATTGTAAGCTCAATATAAAATTACCCGGAATGGAAACTCGTGTTGATTACCATCAAGACCAGCCATTCGATATGCATACAAACGATGATCATTTGACATTATTAGTTCTCTTGGATGATATGAATGAGGAGAATGGGTGTTTAAAGGTCTTAAAAGGCTCACATTTAGGACCGCGATACAGTCACTATGACGGTGATCAATTTGTTGGAAAAGTTTCAGAAGAAATACAACAAATTTGTCGTCGTGATTCGAGCAATATAGAGGGAAGCGCAGGAGATATATGTCTAATGCACACATGGTGCTTACATGGAGGTAAGGCAAATTTATCTCAAAAACCAAGAAGGATGTTAATTTGTGATTATACATCTGCAGACAACTATCCACTAATGCCCCCTATCGTTCCTGCTGATGAAACTGGAAAAATTGTCGCAGGAAAAGCAAGTCGAAATGTGCGTTTCCGTGAAGGAGTCTTAGAGCTACCAGAACATTATAAATCTGATTCATTCTTTGGAGCCCAGGGTCAAAAAGGTACTGAAAAGGAAGCGATGTAATGACATTTTCTATTTCTGGTTATTGTGAAAAAACCGGTATGCTAGGGGTTGCAATAACAACCTCAAGTATTTGTGTTGCAAGTAGGTGTCCTTGGGTCAGAGCCGGCGTTGGAGCAGCGGTAACTCAAAATGTTACTGATCCCAGCTTAGGAAACTCTATGCTCGATTATTTGCAAAAAGGATTGAGTGTTAACAAATCTATAGAAAAGATAGTTAGTGAGAATAATTTTATTGAATATAGACAGCTTGCATTAGTAGATTCTAAAGGTAATGTAGCTAGCTATACTGGCTCAAAAACTCTTGGAAATAATTCAGTATCTGAGGGTGAACACTGTATAGCTGCTGGCAACTTGTTAATCTCAGATAAGGTAGTAAGTAATATGACTGATTTTTTTTCATCAAATAAAAACCTTCATCTTGCCGAAAGACTCCTGCTTTCTCTTCAGGCGGGTTTGGATGCAGGTGGTGAGGAGGGCCCCGTTCATTCAGCTGGAATAAAGGTTGTTCATAAGTATTTATGGCCTTTGGTCGACTTAAGAATTGACTGGGCAGATGAAGAACCGTTAACAGATCTAATGAAATTATGGCATGCATATGAACCCCAAATGATAGATTATACGGCACGCGCAATTGATCCAAGCAAGGCACCAAGTTATGGTGTTCCTGGAGATTTATAATAGTTTTATTGATATCATCTTTTCAATTAGCAACTTTATGAAAGAAAAAAATTCAATTGATATTTTAAAAAGTTTAGTCAGTTTTGATACTACAAGCTATAGATCAAATCTTGAGTTAGTTGAATTTATAAAACAATATCTTAAGAGTTTCAAAATTGAATCAGAGTTAATTTATGATGAATCAAAAACTAAAGCTAATCTTTACGCCACAATAGGACCAAAAAATAACGGCGGAGTTATACTTTCCGGACATACTGATGTTGTTCCCGTTGCAGATCAAACTTGGGATAGTGATCCTTTTAATTTAATCAGAAAAGATGATAGATTATTAGGACGTGGCAGTGCTGATATGAAAGGTTTTTTAGCTTTAGTTTTGAGTCGAGTACCCAAAATGATCGAAGTTAATTTATCTAAGCCCATACACCTTGCATTTTCATATGATGAAGAAATTGGTTGTGTTGGCGTCCATAGAATGTTGGATATTATTGAAAAAAAACCATATAAACCTAGCTTCTGCATAGTGGGCGAACCAACTGGTATGGAAGTGGTTGTTGGTCACAAAGGTAAGTCAGGTTACAATGTTAATGTTAGAGGTCTGCCATGTCACTCAGGCCATGCTCCAAATGGAGTTAACGCTATTAACTTTGCTGCTAAGTTGATTTTACACATATCAGAGCTTGCTATAGATAAATCAATTAATGGTCCTTTTGATTATGATTATGAAATTCCCTATACAACTCTTCATACAGGCATTGTATCAGGAGGAAAGGCTCTTAATATTGTTCCTGATCTTTGTAAATTTGAATTTGAAATAAGGCATATATCAAAGGATGACCCAAATGAATTACTTAATAAAATTAAAAACTATACTTTAGAAAATTTGATCCCAGATATGCATAATATTTCCAAAGAAACTGGTATTTATATTGAAGAAAATGTTTCCTACCCAGGTTTTTTAGTTTCTCAAGATTCACAAAATGTGAAATATATAAAAGAGTTATTAAACAATAATATTCATAAAAAAGTAATTTTTGGATCAGAAGCAGGGCTATTTAATAATAGATTAAAATTACCAACTGTTGTTTGTGGACCTGGTAGTATTAATCAGGCCCATAAGCCGAATGAATATATATCTCTTAATCAGCTTGAAAAAGGGGGACAGTTTTTGGATAGGTTAATTGCTTCATTAAATAACGCTTAAAAGATAAATTAACATTTTTCATTCTCTGTTTACCGTTTCAATACTAAAGGCAGGATTGCAAACTGACCAGTATTCAGATTTTTCTTCATAAGGGTTTGAATATCTAACCCTGCTTCCTTTTTTTATAAGTATTGATTGACCTTTGCTTATTTGAAAAATTTCTCCATCAACTTCAACTGATAGTATGCCTTTTACTACCATAGTATATTCATCAAAATCAGGTTTTTGATATGGTTCTGTCCATTGTGCTGGAGCTATCATATGAGCTATGCTTAATTCTTTTCCACCAATACTGGCTCTTCCAAAATGCTCCTCTATCAATTTTTTATCTTCAGTCGGAACTATAAATGGACTCTTTTGTATTTCAGGTTTAGGCATTGAGAATATTTTATCCTTAAAAAAATCATTCTGCAACAACAAGAATAATTAAAAAGTATATAATATGTTTTTTTGCTAAACATTTCTTGTTGTTATGGTAGGATAAGTTTATGAAAAAAAATATGGTTGCTGTTCTAATTGCTGCTGGTTCCGGTATGGGTGCTGATGCAGCTAAAAGGTTGTCAAAGGATGGATTTAAGATTGCGATTTTATCTTCTTCCGGAAAAGGTGAATCCTTAGCTAAAAAACTTGGCGGTATAGGTTTGACTGGCTCCTATAAATATAGCAATGATTTAAAAAATCTTATTGATCAGGCTGTTCAAGAATGGGGAAGAATTGATGTTTTAGTTAACAGCGCGGGACATGGTCCACGAGGTGAGCTGCTAAAATTGACTGATGAAGAATGGCACGAAGGAATGGAAACTTATTTTATGCATGTTGTACGCTCAGTAAGAATTGTAACTCCTATAATGGAAAAACAAAAATCAGGTTCAATAATTAATATTTCCACATTTGCAACTTTTGAGCCTGATCCAATATTTCCAACTTCAGGTGTTTTTAGGGCCGGTCTTGCATCTTACGTAAAACTTTTTGCTGATAAATATGCTGCTCATAACATAAGAATAAATAATATTTTACCAGGATTTATCGATAGTTTGCCAGAAAAAGAAGAATTTAAGAAGCGCATTCCGATGAATAGATATGGTAAGATGAATGAGGTTTCAGAAGTGGTTAGCTTTTTAGCCTCTGATGGATCTTCTTATATTACTGGTCAAAATATACGTGTAGATGGGGGAATTACTCGTTCCGTATAAACATAAAATAAAAAATATATTACTTAATTAAGAAATAACCGCCCAGTGGAATTTCATAAGAAAATGCTGGTTTAGTTTTTTCTTCAAATTCTTTTACCGCCTTATAACATCCTGGCCATTCTCGAAAATTGTAATCATCAATGTGTATNCAACCTCCTTCTACAAGTCGCGGATAAAAAAAATCAAGGGAATCTTTAGTCGGTTGATATATGTCAACGTCAATATTAACGAAACAAAAATTCTTCCTAGTAATATTTTCAAAACATTCTGGTATCCACCCTTTTTTGACATTCATAAAATTAAAATCCCCAACGTTATCCCTAAATTTTTTTTCAGAAATGCTAAAACTACCTTTTTTATAAGGACTGTTGGTTATTCCTTTATAATCATGTTCTGTTAAATCTGGAAATCCTTCAAAGGAGTCAAAAACAAAAAATTCTTGTGAAAAATTATTTTCTTCCAAAATCTTTGCCATTATGTATGTCGAAAGTCCTTTGAAACATCCGCATTCAGCCACATTATAATTAGGGTTTTTTTTGATAATTTTTTCTAAAATATTTGCTAAACTCCACATCTTGGTTCTTTTTGTTAATGAATCATAAAATCCACCTTTTTGTAAAATCCTATTATAGTGTTTGAAAAAGCTTTCATTTTTTTTATAAGGTATAAAACGTTCCCAAACAGCAATTCTCGTGTCATCTAGCAAAAATTCTTCACCTGTTTTAATTTTAATTTTAAGATTTTTTTGATCTTTCATTTTATTTCCAATTCATTTTATTTTTTATCAAAAAATTTGTTAATCATAAATCTTATAGTGATGCCTGTAGTAGGGTTTTTGTATATATATTTTCAGGATTATTAATTATTTTATCCTTACTGCCTTCCTCAACTATCTTTCCATCTTTCATAACCACAATATAATCGGAAACTGATTTTATAACATTTAAGTTATGACTAATAAAAATATATGATAATTTATTTTTAACTTGTAAAAAATTCAGTAGATCAAGAATTTGTGATTGTATACTTACGTCCAAAGAGGAAGTTGGTTCATCAAGAATTAAAAGTTTTGGTTTTAATACTAGAGCGCGAGCAATAGAAATTCTTTGGCGTTGCCCGCCTGAAAATTCGTGAGGATATCTGTTTTTTATAGAATCAAAATCTAGACCTACATCATTACAAATTTCTTTAATGTAATCATCTCTTTTACTTTTATTCATTTTTGGTTCATGAATAACGAGTCCCTCATCAATAATTTGATTTACAGTCATTCTTGGGCTTAAAGAGCTAAACGGATCTTGAAATACTATCTGAATATCTTTTCGAAGTTTGCGTAATTCCATTTTGCTTATTTTAGAAAGATTATAATTATTAAATTTTATTATTCCTTTTGAACGAATTAATTTAAGCAAAGAAAGTACCAGAGAACTTTTTCCAGACCCAGATTCTCCTACTATTCCTAAAGTTGAATTTTTAGGAATACTAAGACTTACTTCATCTACAGCTTTTACGTAGCCAGTTGTTTTTCTCAGAATACCTTTTTTAATTGGAAACCATACTTTTAAATTTTCTGTACTAAGAATATTGCTTTTATTTACCTCAGTTACCTTTTTTGTTTTTGCATGAGAATTGATTAAATCTTGAGTATAAGGATGTTTAGGATTTGCAAATATTTCAGCTATATTATTGTTTTCTACGATCTGACCGTCCTTCATTATATATACAAAATCTGCCATTTTTTTAACTACAGCTAAATCATGCGTTATAAAAAGCATTGCCATATTCATTTTCTTTTGTATGGATTTAAGAAGATTTAGTATTTGTAGTTGAATAGTTACATCGAGAGCAGTTGTAGGCTCATCAGCAATTAATAATTCTGGCTTGTTAGCTATGCTCATTGCTATCATAACTCTCTGTCTTTGTCCTCCTGAAAGTTCGTGTGGAAATGCTTTGATACGCTTTGCAATATCATTTAGGCCAACTTGCTTTAACAAATCAGTTGTGATGTTCGACGCCTGATTGAAGGAAACTCCAGAATGCAACATAATAATCTCATTTATTTGTTTTTCTACAGTGTGAAGAGGGTTTAAACTTGTCATTGGTTCTTGAAAAATGGAAGTTATACTTTTTCCTCTTATTTTGCGCATTTCATTTTCATCTAGTTTTAACAAATCTTTATTATTAAATATTATTTCACCACTTTTGTGAAAAGCGCTAGGATATGGAAGTAATTTTAGAATACTAAGAGCAGTGACAGATTTTCCAGATCCTGATTCTCCAACTAAAGCTACTGTTTTGCCTCTTGGTATATATATGTTTACTCCTTTAACTGCTTTTATTTCAATTTCCTGAGAACGAAAGCCAACCTGTAAATTCTTTATTTCAATAATGTTTGACATTTTAATTTACAAAGGTCTTTCTTGGATCGAGTGAATCTCTAATTGCTTCTCCTACAAAAACCAAAAGACTTAACATAATTGCAAGAGTAAAAAAGCTAGTTAAACCAAGCCAGGGAGCCTGAAGATTATTTCTTCCCTGGTTAACCATTTCACCAAGAGAAGCTGATCCGGGAGGCAATCCAAAACCAAGAAAATCCAAACCAGAAAGTGCTGTGACAGCTGCACTTAAACTAAATGGTAAAAAAGTTATTGTTGCAACAGTGGCATTTGGCAATAAATGCCTGAACATTATTTTAATATTTGAAACGCCAAGTGCTTGAGCCGCCCTAACATAATCAAAATTTCTAGCTCTAAGAAATTCTGCACGAACTACCCCTACGTAGCCCATCCAGCTAAAAAGTAATAATATTCCAAGAAGCCACCAAAAATTGGGCTGTATTACACTTGCAAGTATAATTAATACATAAAGTGTGGGAATTGAGGACCAGATTTCCATAAATCTTTGGAAAATTAGGTCAGTTTTACCGCCAAAATATCCCTGCACTGCACCAGCACTTACACCGATCAGCATAGAAAAAAATGTTAAAACAAAACCAAAAAGTATTGATATTCTAAACCCATAGATAAGTCTTGCAAGTACATCACGCGCCTGGTCATCGGTACCTAGCCAGTTTTTTTTTGAAGGCGGGGAGGGTACGGGTACATCAAGGTCACGTATTATAGTATCATAAGAATACGGTATAATTGGCCACACCATCCATCCCTTTTTATTAATTAAATCTTTAACGAAAGGATCTTTATAATCAGCTTCAGTTTCAAAATCACCCCCAAAGTAAGTTTCTTGATATTCTTTGATTATAGGTAAAAGGATCTTGTCATTATATTTAATTAATAATGGTTTATCATTTGAAATAAAATCAGCAAACAAAGATATTAATATTAATAAAGTAAATATCCAGAAAGAATACAAACCTCTCTTATTAGATTTAAAATTTTCTAACCTTCTTTTGTTTAATGGGGAAAGATTCATACTCAGCGATCCCTAGATTCAAAATCAATTCTCGGATCTATGATGGAATACATAACATCACCTATAATCCCCATTATTAATCCTAGTAGTGAAAAGAAATATAATGTTGCAAATATAACTGGATAATCTCTAGTAAGAGCTGCTTCGTATCCCAATAGACCAAGACCATCAAGTGAGAAAATCACTTCTATGAATAAAGAGCTTGAAAATAGGATACCTATAAAAGCTGAAGGAAAACCAGCTATTACAATTAACATCGCATTTCTAAAGACATGTCCATATAAAACCTTGTTTTCAGTTAAGCCTTTGGCCTTTGCAGTTAATACATATTGCTGGTTTATTTGATCGAGAAAAGAATTTTTTGTAAGCAGCGTCAATCCTGCAAATCCACTTACAACCATAGCAATTAATGGCAGGCTTAAATGCCAGAAGTAGTCTAATATTTTACCAAACAAATCAAGTTCATTAAAATTACTAGAAACTAAACCTCTTAGAGGAAAAATATCAAAATATCTTCCTCCAGCAAAAAGTACAATTAATATAACTGCAAATAAAAAATTTGGTATCGCGTAACCTATAGTAATTATAGAACTTGAAACAATATCAAACTGTGTACCATCTTTAACTGCTTTACGAATACCGAGAGGTATAGAAATTAAATAAATTAAAAGAGTCGTCCACAATCCCAGTGATATTGAAACTGGCATTTTATCTAAGACTAGATCCGTTACTTTCTGGTCACGAAAAAAGCTTTCCCCGAAATCAAAGGTTATGTAGTCTTTTAGCATATTAACAAATCTGATATGGGCAGGTTTATCAAGACCATACATTTGTTTGATTTCCATAATAATATCAGGATCAAGCCCTTGAGCTCCTCGATACTTTGAGTCGCCGCTACTGCTCATATCAAAATTGTCTAAACTTTCACTACCACTTTCTCCAGAAAATCTTGCTGTAGATTCCACCGCAGTGCCAGTCATCTCAGCTATCATTTGTTCAACTGGTCCACCTGGAACAATTTGTACTATTGCAAAATTAATAATCATTATTCCAAATAAAGTTGGAATAATTAGAAAAAGCCTACGAATAATATAGGCCGTCATTTTATAATAATGCTTTCAAAACTAATATTTTTTATTGTAATGATTTTTTTCTCTCATCAATTGTACCTGCTTTTATAGCATCTACCCACCAGGAATTAGTCCCTAGAGCATATTTTGGCCTAATCTTGGGCTTTCCAAAAATATCCCAATAAAGCACCCTGTAAGAAGATATGTGCCACTGTGGTATTACATAGTGATTCCATAAAAGAGCGCGGTCTAGAGCCCTTGTTGCGATTATAAGATCTTCTCTATCTTCAGCAGATATAACTTTCTCAATAAGATTATCAATTGCCGGATTTTTAATTCCAATAATATTTCTGGAACCATCAGTATCAGCAGCATCTGATCCCCAAAAATTTCTTTGTTCATTTCCTGGTGATAAAGACTGACGGAATGAAGAAACTACCATGTCAAAATCAAAAGTTTCCAATCTTTGTTGATATTGGGAACTGTCGATTGTTCTTACTGTAACAAATATTCCAAGTTTTTCTAAATTATCCTTAAAGGGGAGAACGATTCTTTCAAAGGCAGGTGATACCAATAATATTTCAAATTCAAAATTTTCTTTAGTATCTTTATTTATTAACCTTCCTTCATTTAACTCCCATCCTGCTTCTTTGAGCAAAGAAATTGACTTTGATAATTCTTTTCTTATAAATCCTGAACCATCTGTTTTGGGGGGGTTAAATTCTTTTAAGTAAGCGTCTTTTGGTACCAAATTAAAATTTTCATCAGATAACTCTTTTAAAATTCTAAACTCTTTTCCTTGAGGTATTCCAGAGGAAGCAAGTTCAGAATTTTCAAAAAAACTATTAGTTCTTTTATATGCTCCATAAAAAAGATTTGAGTTTGTCCATTCAAAATCAAAAGCATATGATAAAGCTTCACGTACTTTTCTATTTTTGAAAATATTTTTACGTATATTAAACACGAAAGCCTGCATACCTTGAGGATTTTCATGATCAATGAGTTCTTTTTTTATAAGGCCATTCTTCACAGCCGTTATTTCATAGCTAGTAGCCCATTCTTTTGAGCTATTTTCCGAAAAAAAATCTATCTCACCTGCCTTAAACGCTTCTCGTTCAATCCCTCTATCCTTGTAGTATTCATATTTTATTATCCCAAAATTTTCTGTACCCTTCTTTATTGGAACATCAAATCCCCAGTAATTTTGGTCTAATACATAAGTAATTGATCTGCCTGGATCAAAAGATTTGATCTTATACGGACCACTTCCAATTGGTATGTCTAGGGAAGTTTCATCAAAATTTTTACCTTCCCAGTAATGTTTTGGTAAAACCGGAAGTTGTCCAACAATTAAAGGAAGTTCTTTGTTAGTGCTTCCTTTAAAATTAAAACGAACCTTTGAATCACTTTCTTTTAAAACTTCAACAACATCTCCATAATAATATTTATAGAATGGATGACCTTTTTCCATTAATATATTAAATGTCCATATCACATCTTCTGGGGTAACGCTTTTGCCATCGTGCCACTTTGCTTCTTTACGAAGATTAAAGGCAACCCAAGAACGATCTTCTGGCCATTCAATAGTTTCTGCAAGTAGACCATATTCTGTAAAAGCTTCGTCACTAGATGACGAAGTTAAAGTCTCATATAAATTACCTATTCCATCTGCTGATGTGCCCTTTAGTGTAAATGGATTAAATGTATCGTATGTTCCAATAGAACTAAAAATAACTTCTCCACCCTTTGTTGAATTAGGATTCGTATAATCTGTATTATCAAAATTTTTACTATATTTAGGCGTCCCATGCATTGCTATTGCATTTGATGTATTTATTTCTGCAAAACTTGGGAAATTGCCAAATATAAATAATATTACAAATAATAATTTTAACATAACAATTCTATATAAACTTTTTTTTTAAATTGAACTAACAAAAATTTAAAAAATAGTGCATTTTTTAAAAAATATCTTAAGGATTTAATATTTGAATAACTTGTTTATGAATTGATTGGGAACAAGTTGCTACGAAGCTTCCGTCAGAATTTAAATTTATTTTTTTTCCAAATCTATCAGATACGGCACCCCCAGCACCTTCAATTATTGGAACAAGAGCCATATAATCATGTGTTTTAAGAGTGTCTTCAACAACAATTTCAATTAATCCTGAGGCCAACATTCCATACATATAACAATCACCTCCAAAACGATAATTTTTAATTTTAGCAATTAAATTATCATATAATGCTTTGAAATTATTGCTCTCAAAGTACAGACCTGAGGTAAAAGAATAACAATCTGCAAGAGAATTGATTTTAGATGTAAAAGTTGGTTTTCCATTTATAAGAGTATTCTCGTTAATTGAACCCTGCCATCGCTCATTGTGTGCCGGACAGTTAATAATACCTAAAATTGGCTTATTGTTTTGTAAAAGCGCAATTAATGTGCCAAAATCTTTATGTCCTGCAATAAAACTTCGAGTGCCATCAATTGGATCTATGACCCACTTGAATTCAGTTTCACTATTCTTTTCTTCATATTCTTCACCAAGAATTCCATGATCAGGATATTTTTTACCTATCATATCTCTTATTAAAGATTCTGTTTCTCTGTCTGCTATTGTAACAGGAGTATTATCCTTTTTGGATTCAACATCAAATTTACTTCTAAAGTATTTTAATATTACCTTTGAAGATTCATCTGAAAGCATATGACTAAAGTTTAAAAATTCTTTTGGGCATTTACTTAACAGCATTTTTTTCCTATGTAATTATGGAAGTGGGGCAGGATTTTCAGCTTTTTCCCTTAACCATAATATAAGATTTGCGCGATCTTCAGTTTTCTTAAGACCCTTGTAACTCATTTTTGTACCGGGGACATAATTTTTTGGATTATATAAAAACTGATTTAATTGTTCATAATTCCAATTACCACCAAGATTATTAAGAGCGGCAGAATAATTATAACCATTCACGCTTGCGACAGGCTTGTTTATAATTTCGTAGAGATTTGGACCTAACTTATTAGGATCACCGTTGTTAAAGCTATGACAAGCAGAACATTGTTTGGCAATTTTTCCTCCTTTTTCAATTGAAGCTTTAGTAAGCAAAGGTACTATGGATTCTATAACTTCCTGACCAATATTTGATGTTTCCATTGTACTTTTTGAAATACTTTCTTCCGGAATTTCTATTTTATAGGCTTGTTCTTCTGGGATCTTTGGTTGTATAAGTAGATTACTAATAATAACAATAATGACGAATATAATTGAAACAGTAATTATTACAGCAAGAATTTTATTAGCTTCAAAAAAGGACATGATAAGGATATATACATAATTTTAAAAATTAATGGAAGCAAATCATTTCTCATTTAGCTTTTTTATTACTCTAGCAAATTAATGAAAACAGTAATTGTAATCCCTGTCCGTATGGCCGCATCTCGCTTTCCCAACAAGCCGATGGCCTTAATAGACGGAACTCCTATGATTGTACATGTTTGGCAACGAGCTGTAGAATCGAATTTAGGAAGGGTTGTTGTAGCCTGTTGCGATAAGGATGTAAAAGACTGTATAGAATCTAATGGAGGATATGTAGTTCTTACAAATCCTGATCTTCCATCTGGAACTGATAGGGTATATGAAGCAATTGAAAATGATGAAGAATTTTCTATTTCTGACAACATAATTAACCTTCAGGGAGATATGCCATTAATAAATAAGAATAGCATTGAGAGTGTTATAGAGCCATTAATTCAAGGTTATGATATGTCTACACTAGCAACATCATTTTTAAGTGATAATGAAAAATCCAGTCAAAACATCACAAAAGTAAGAATTCAATGGATTAAGAAGGAAATAATGGGTGAGGCAGTTGATTTTAATAAAAATATTGATGAAATTGGTAAAAAAGATGTCTATCACCATCTTGGAATTTATGGATTTAAACCAAGTGCATTAAAACAATTTGTAAAATTACCAGTTAGCAAGAGAGAGAAAAAATTGAAATTGGAGCAAATGAGAGCAATAGATAATAATATATCAATAGGAATAAACTACGTTAAAGATTCGCTTCTAGGTGTAGATACTATGGATGATTTAAATATTGTTGAAAAAATTATAAAAGATAAAAAATGAATAACGAAGTAAAAAATTTTTCTTTCCAAGGAATCAATGGAGCTTACAGTGAACTTGCCGGATCTAAGGTTTTCCAATCAGCCCAGTCTGTTTCCTGTAAAACATTTGAAGATATGTTTGAATCAGTTAAAAATAATGAAACTGAGTGCGCAATGGTCCCAATAGAAAATTCATCTTCAGGCAGAGTTGCCGACACACAGAGATTAATTCCTAATTCAAATCTAAATATTATAGGAGAATATTTTTTAAATATTGACCATTGTTTGCTAGCTCCAAAAGGGGCAAGTATTAATTCATTGAAGCGAGTAAGAAGTCACGAACAGGCTTTAGCACAATGTAGAAAAAACTTACTTACAAAAAACCTTTCTTTATTCGTTGTAGCAGATACTGCGGGGGCAGCAAAAGAAGTTGCTGAAATAAATGATAAAGAAGAAGGAGCTATCGCATCAAGTTTAGCGGCAGAGATATATAGTCTTGATATTTTAGAAAATAACATTCAGGATGTTAAAAGAAATATAACAAGGTTTTTAATTATGGGAAAAAAATCCCCATCCATTGATCCAGACGAGGAGGGAATTATTACGACCATATTGTTTCAGGTAAGAAGTATCCCAGCAGCCTTGTATAAATCCCTTGGAGGTTTTGCTACTAACGGTGTTAATATTACTAAACTTGAGAGCTATATTCACCCTCAGGGCTTTGATGTGGCACAGTTTTACATAGATTTTGAAGGACATCCAGAAAATGCAAAAGTAAAATTAGCTATAGAGGATTTAAAGTTTTACTCAAAGAATTTAAAGATTCTGGGAGTTTATAAAGGGGCAGAATTTAGAAAAAAATAGTTTTATCCACCAACTCTTTATTTTTCTTTTTCTAGATGATGGTATATTGTTTGAGGAAGGCTTTGTGGGCGAGAACCTTGCTAATCCGGTCAGGTCTGAAAGGAAGCAGCCGTAACAAGAATTTTCGGGTCACCTTGGCCTTCCTAATTATTGAAAATAATTATATCGAAAGAAATATATTTTATGACCTATCGAGTTCTTGCAAGAAAATACCGGCCTAAACTTTTTTCAGAATTAATTGGGCAGGCAACAATTGTAGAAACCTTAAGCAACGCAATAAAGCTTAATCGTGTTGCGCATGCATATTTACTTACAGGCGTACGAGGTATAGGAAAAACTACTACAGCTAGACTAATAGCAAGAGCTCTAAATTGTGAACGACTAGAGAAAAATAATTATGAACCATGTTCGGAATGCGATTCTTGTAAGAATATTATTTCTGAAAAGAATATGGATGTAATTGAGATGGATGCAGCTAGTAGAACTGGAGTTGAGGATGTTAGGGAAATAATTGAAAATGTAAAGTACAAACCATCTGGATCTAAATATAAGATATATATTATAGATGAAGTGCATATGCTGTCGAAGAATGCATTTAATGCATTGCTAAAAACCTTAGAAGAACCACCTCCGCATATAAAATTTTTATTTGCAACAACTGAGGTGAATAAATTGCCAGTTACTATTCTTTCAAGATGCCAACGCTTTGACCTTAATAGAGTAGATAATTCATTATTAATTAAACACATAATGAATATTTCTGAAAAAGAAAAAATTTCAATAACAAAAGATGCCGTAGCTCTAATTGTTCGTGCAGCAGATGGTTCAGTGCGCGATGCTTTAAGTTTATTAGATCAGGCTATCGCTAACACTAGCGGCGAGATTAAGTCTGACAATATGGTCAAAATGCTTGGACTCGCAGATAGAGGAGAAATTTTTCAATTACTGGACCATATTTTTAAAGGGCAACCATCTGAATCTCTTTCGTTATTAAAAAAACTTTACAATCATGGTGCCGATACACTTATGATTTTTGATCAGCTTTTAAAATTAATTCATTTTATAACAGAATTAAAGGTTTTGCCTTCAGCAATAGACGATCATTCTATTCCTGAACTTGAACGTGTTAAAGGTAAGGAGATGGCTGATAAGCTAAGCATCTCGGAATTGGGTAGGGCATGGCAAGTGCTATTTAAAGGATATAATGAACTTAAAATAACTTCGCATCTTCTTCAAACTTCTGAAATGATAATTATTCGTCTAATCTTTTTATCTAACTTACCCCCACCTTCTGATCTAATAAAAATTGCAGAAAACAAAATAGATAAAACTGATTACGATAATTCAAAAGGCAAAGGTGATCCTGGGGTCGCAACAAGAAAAAATGAAACAATAAATAAGTTGCAATTTGAACAAGGGTCAAAAGTTAGTCAGGAACAAAGCGCTATAACAAAAAAAATTAATTCATTTAGAGAACTTGTAGAGTTATTTTATAAATATCGTGAGGGTATACTGTATACGCAGATGTACAATGATGTGAAATTAATAGGTTTTGAAGAAGGTAAAATAGTTATAAATATTAATGATATAAATAATAAAAATTTTGCAAGAAGCATTACAAAATTAATCTCTATGTGGACCGGTCGAATTTGGACAGTAAATTTATCTGATAGTACAACTGGAAAAACATTGGCGGAAGAAGATTTGATAGAAAAAGAGAAGAATTTAAAGTTGATAGAGAAAGATATTGATATAAAAAAGATACTATCAACTTTTCCAGGTTCAAGAATCCATTCAGTTTCTACAAGTGAAGATTCAAAAAATAAAGAAACTACCGGGTTGCAACCGAAATCATTAAAACGGGAGAAAATATGACAAACTTTAGCAATATGATGAAACAGGCCCAGGATTTGAAGAAAAAAATGAGTGAAGTTCAGGAAAAACTTAAATCTATTGAAGTAATAGGATCCGCAGGTGGAGGAATTGTTGAAGTTATTGCGAACGCAAAAGGTGAAATAAAAAAAATTAAACTTGATCCATCGCTTATGAAAGCTGAAGAAAAGGATATTGCAGAAGATCTTATTTTGGCAGCTGTCAACGATGCAAAAAATAAAGCGGAAGAAGCTGCTGCAAATGAAATGAAAAATCTTACAGGGGGTATTTCTTTACCACCTGGTATGAAGTTACCTTTTTAAATGATTGGTTCAGAAATTGATAATTTAATTATTGCTATTGCCAAACTTCCCGGACTTGGTCGACGTTCTGCGCAAAGAATTGCCTTGCATCTATTAAAGAATAAAGAATTTTCCTTACACCCTTTAGTCAAATCCCTCCAAGAAGCTGATGGAAAAATTGTTGACTGTGTTGATTGTGGAAATATAGATATGACAAGTCCTTGCTCAATATGCAGAGACCATAAACGTGATAAAAAATCTATTTGCTTAGTCCAAGATATCTCTGATCTTTGGGCTTTTGAGAGAACTGGTTTTTATAAAGGACTATACCATGTCCTCGGAGGGGCGCTTTCAGCAATTGACGGAATTGGTATTGATGAATTAAATTTAAATAGTCTTATTAATAAATTGGAAAAAAAACAAATTAAAGAAGTTATTTTTGCTCTTGGAGCAACGATAGAGGGCCAAACTACTAGCCATGTTATTGTCGATAAAATTCAAAAATATAATGTTGAAATAACCCGTTTAGCACAAGGAGTGCCAATTGGTGGAGAGGTACATTATCTTGATGAGAATACTTTGAACGCTGCATTTCAGGCAAGAAAAAAAATTACTTAAAACATATAATATTATGAGTCAAATTCTAGTAGTACCTAATCCGCTTTTGCGAAAAAAATCTTTACCAGTAGAAAAAATAGATAAAAATGCAATTTTATTTTCTAAAAGAATGATAAAAATAATGAACTCGGCACCCGGAGTGGGGTTGGCTGCACCACAACTAGGAAAACTAGAAAGAATAATTACAATTAATATTCGTAAAGACAATGAGATGAAAGATAATTCATTTGCACTTTTTAATCCATCAATAATATCCTTTTCCAAAAAAAAAATAGTTTTAGAGGAGGGGTGCCTTTCTGTTCCGGGACAATTTGCTGAAATTGAAAGATCAGAGAGTATACGTGTAAAATATTTAAACGAATCTTCAAAAGAAATAGAAAAAGAAGTTTCTGGATTTGAATCTAGAGTGATTCAACACGAAGTTGATCATTTAGAAGGAAGGTTATTTATTGATTATTTGTCGCCTTTNAAGCGTAATATTATGATAAAAAAAGTTATTAAGTTAGAAAAAGTGGGGAATTTTGAAAATAAGTAAGCGTATTGTTTTTATGGGGACGCCTGAGACTTCAAAAATATATTTACAAACATTATTGGATAATAATTATAATATCGTTGGTGTTTATTCTCAACCATCTAGAAAAAGTGGAAGAGGAATGGAAGGCAGAGACAGTCCGGTTTCTAGCTTAGCAAAGAGAAATTCTTTACCACTTTTTAATCCTGAAAATTTTAAGAGTCATATAGAAATAGAAAAATTTAAAAATCTTAAAGCAGATCTCGGAATAGTTATGGGTTACGGGAATATTCTGCCAAGTACAATTTTAAATGAATGTAATTTAGGATTTATAAATATTCATTTATCTCTTCTTCCGAAGTGGAGAGGAGCAGCTCCAATTGAATATGCTATAATAAATGGTGAAAAAGAGACTGGGGTTACGATTTTTAAATTAAATAACAAATTGGATGCAGGTTTAATTTTAGGGGTAAAAAAATGTACAATTTCTATTCATGAAAATAAAGATGATATAATGAGTAAAGTAAACAATATTGGAAAAAATCTATTAATCGATATTCTTCCAAGATATATCTCTAATGAATTGAATTTATTTCCTCAGATTGAGAATAATGTAAGTTATGCTCCAAAGATAAAAAAAATTGATACAAAGATCAACTTTTCTGAAACGGCTATAAAGGTATATAATAAAATTAGGGCATTTGCTCCTCTGCCAGGCGCTTGGTTTAATTTTAATGGTGAAAGAATTAAAATCTTATCCTGCAAGATCATTGATAAGAAAGGAAAAGCATCAACAATTATTTCTGATGATTTTATTATTGCGTGTGATGATAATTCTATCAAACCATTAACAATTCAAAGAGAAGGCAAAAGAGTAATGAAGGTTGAAGATTTTTTATTAGGTTTTAGATTTTCCAAAGAAGATAAGATATATTAATATGCCTAGGTATAGAGCAACTATAGAATACAACGGAAGTGAATATGTAGGATGGCAAAAACAGGAAAATGGAATATCAATTCAAGAATCTTTTGAAAATGCCATAAAAAAACAGACCAATCAAGAGGTTGAAGTATTTGCAGCTGGCAGAACAGATTCCGGAGTTCATGCTTTAGGTCAAGTGGTTCACTTTGATCTTAAGAATTTAATTCCAACCGATACTATTAGGGATGGATTAAACCAACATTTAAGACCTCAGCCTATTTCAATATTGCAAGTAAAAGAAGCTTCAGATGATTTTCATGCAAGATTCTCAGCAATTCAGAGGCATTATGAATATGTTATAATTAATAGAAGATCTCCATTAACAGTTCAAAAGGGTTTAGCCTGGCTTGTCCATAAAAATTTAGATGTTGCATTAATGCAAGAGGGTGCAAAGTTTTTTATTGGAAAAAATGATTTAAACGCATTTAGATCTATTAATTGTCAATCAAAAACATCAATTAAAACAATTGATCATATTGAAATCTTCCAAAAAAATAATTATATCAAAATTAATATTAAAGCTAAGTCCTTCCTGCATTCACAAGTTAGGATTATGGTTGGAACTTTAGTTTATGTAGGAGAGGGTAAAATTCAAGCTAATGAGATTAAGAAAATTATTTCAGAAAAAAAACGTGAAAAAGCTGGTCCAACTGCTCCAGCTGATGGATTGTATCTTAAAAATGTATATTATTAATTTTAATAAAAAAACTAGTTTTTACTTTAATAATTACTTAAAAGGTAAATCAATTATTTTATTTATAAAATAAACATGGCATTTGCAAAAAAAAATAAAACAATAGATAATTTTGATGAAACTTATGATAAAGAAGATTTTTATCTTAAATCTTCTGAAAAACTACTTTCATTCTTTAATAACACTCTTAATAAAAGTAATGATAGCATAGATCTTGTTTTCTCNTCTCCAACTGGGTGTATGATTATAGTAGAGGTTATGGTAAATTATTATTTAAATAAAGAGTTAACAAAACAAAATTTGGTAGCAAACGTTGTTAACGGAATTAGCCAGAATATGAACCAATCTAGTGTTTATAAGTTAGTTGATAGAGCGATAGAAAAAAATATTTTTATCAGCGTATTGAAGGATAATGATAAGAGGGTTCATCTTATTGTACCATCTTCAAAAACTATAAATGATATGCAAATCTGGTTTGACGATATCAAATTGGTTTAAAATTTTAACAAAAATCAATTTATTAAGATAAAAAAAATTTCTAAAGTAATTTACTAATTATTATTAGTATCAATTATTGTAACAAAAAGTACATAAATAGACTTTATATTTCGATTTAAAATAATTATTTCTTAGTTATGAAATTTAATTCAGTATCTCTTTTATCAAAGAAAGAAGAATATAAATTGATAAAAAAATGGCAAACCTATCGTGATAATACTTCTTTGGATAAAATAATAAGGGCGTATATTAGAATGCCAGAGGCTTATGCAAGAAAATTTTCAAGATATGGTCTACCAAAGGAAGATCTAGTTAATGAAGGTGTAATTGGCATTATGCATGCGCTTGATAAATTTGATTTAAAAAAAAATCTTCGCCTAGCAACTTACGCCTCATGGTGGATACGTGCAGCTATGCAAGATTATATATTAAAAAATTGGTCAATCGTAAGGATGGCATCAACAGCCAAACAAAAATCTCTCTTTTTTGGTCTCAATAGAATAAAAAAACTAATAGCTAAATCAAGTAACAATATAATTTCCGATATAAAAATTGATGATATTGCTAAATCCCTTAAAGTTAAGGATAAGATTGTTATTGAGATGGAATCAAAGCTGGCATTGGGAGATAAATCATTAAATGAAAACTACAGTGATGATTCAAATAATGATTTATTGTCAAACTTACCTGATAATAGACCTAATCCTGAAGATATTGTAGCGGCAATGAAGGATAATAAATCTAGAGCTAAATGGTTATACCAAGCATTGGATACTCTAAGTAATAGAGAAAGGGAAATTGTTAGTAGAAAGTTATATGATAAAACTTTAACCTTAGAAAAAATATCAAACAAAATTGGCGTTAGCAAAGAGAGAGTTCGGCAAATTGAAAACAGAGCCTATCAAAAATTAAATAGAAAAATATTATCAATTTCTGGTCAAGATAAAGATTTTTTTATAAATTAGTTTATTCTTTCTTCAGCAGTACCAGTGTAACTCATTTTAAACAGACTCAGCATTCTTTCTGGTATTGTCTTAATATCTGGACTTTCCAATATCATTTGTTTTTCAGCTATACTAAAGGGGCAAATTGAAGCAAGCGATGTGATTAAAACAGTTTGATCAATATTATCTATAGCACTCCAATTAACCTTTATATCATTTTTTGCAAGATAGTTTTTTACTTCATTTAAAAATTCTTTATTATCAATTGTGGTCTTAAAGTTGCTAGTAATGTCATTTTTAAATGCAGAATAATCTACTGTTAATTTTCTAAATTTTTCATTAGTTTTTTCCTCTTTCACAAAATGAAACCTGATAACACCACTCAGATTAATCATATATCTACCATCATCTGTTTCATTATATTGTGTGATTTTACCTAAACACCCTGTTGTGTACAAACCGTTTGTTTTTTTTGATTTTTGATTAATCTGTATCATACCTATCATTTTTTCATTTTTCATTGAATAGTCTAACATCTGAATATATCTAGGTTCAAATATATTCAGAGGCAAATTGCCTTTAGGTAAAAGCAAAGCCCCATCGAGAGGAAAAATTGGTATAACAAGTGGTAGGCTTTCAATATTCATAATTTTAATATAGTTGAAAATTAATTAAAGAAAACTTAAATATAAAATTATTTTTAATACACACGATTATTTGATTGACAACTCATTATTTCTTAATCAGAGATAAAATTAAATGACTTATTTAATAATTAAAACAATTATTACAGCTATAGTTATAGTAGCTGTTTCGGAAATTGCAAAAAAATCATCTCTTTTAGCTGGTTTGCTAGCATCCATACCCCTGACATCTTTCTTGGCATTTATTTGGCTTTACTGGGAAACCAATGATAGTCAAAAAGTAATTGACTTATCTAATAGTATTTTATTGATGATTGTCCCTTCCCTTACATTCTTTATAATACTACCCTTAGCTCTGAAACTTAATATACCATTCTTCTATTCAATTATTTTTTCAGTCTTTATTACAGGAATAATTTACTGGATATATATTATTCTATTAAATAGATTTAATTTGAACATATAAATGCCAATTCGAGATTTGATAATAGCCATAAGTGTACCCTGCCTGTGGGGATTTGGCCTTGTGATTTCAAAACCTGGGATGGAGGAACTTCCTCCGCTATTAATTAATGGTTTGCGTTGGATTTTGACAGGTTTAGTCCTGGTTTGGTGGTTTCCAGTTCCAAGAAAATTTTTAAAAAATATTTTTCTTGTTTCCTTTGTTGGATGTACATTGCAATACGGACTAACATACACTGGGGTTAGCATGATAGACGCATCGTCAGCCGTATTAATTGTGCAGTCAGAAGTACCCTTTGGAGTACTAGTTGCTTTTTTTTTATTAAAAGAGAGACCGTCAACAAAAAACTTAATAGGTCTTTTAATTGCATTTATCGGTTTGTATGTTTTGTCAGGAGCACCTAATCTTGAGGGAAAATATTTAGGAGTATTTCTTGTACTTTCTGGAGCATTTACTTGGTCGTTTGGTCAGGTTTTAGCAAAACCATTGAGTGAAAAGATTCCGGCTATGACTTTAACAGCCTGGATTGGTATTATGGGAGGTATTCAGTTAATTTTTGCATCTGCCCTAATTGAGGGAAATACATTAAACAATATAAGATCAGCCAGTTTAAATAGTTGGATTATAGTTCTATATTTAGGTTTGATAATGAACGCCATAGGTTATAGTTTTTGGTATTACGTTCTAGCGCGTTACGCAGTAAATAAAATAATGCCAGTGCATTTGTTGCTACCAGTTACTGGAGTTATCACGGCTATTTTATTGCTTGGTGAAAGACCAAGCATTGAAGTTTATATAGGAGGAGTAATTATTCTTTTTGGTGTAGGAATGATTTTAATTGGCAAGGAAAAACAAAAATAATATAACTAATAATTATGAAGGTAATTGTCTTACAGCATATAAAAATTGAAGATCCAGGTTATATTAAAGACTTGATGATTGAAGATAAATGCGAACTGACTACTGTTGAGTTAGACGAGGGCGATAAAATACCTGAGAATTTAGATAAATTTGACGCAATGCTATGTATGGGCGGGCCAATGGATACCTGGATGGAGGATTCTTATAAGTGGCTAAGAGATGAGAAAAACAAAATTAAAGAATTTGTAGTAGATTTGGAAAANCCTTTTATAGGCTTTTGTTTAGGCTGCCAATTGCTTGGAGAAGTCGTAGGAGGAAATGTTGTAAAATCTAATCCCGTTGAAATTGGTATGCTTGATGTGAATTTAAGTTCTACAAAATTAGATGATAAATTATTTAGGACATTCCCAGACAAAATAAAGGCATTACAATGGCATTCATATGAAGTTCAAGGATTAGAAAATAATGATGATATTACTGTAATTGGATCGTCACCAACTACAAAATATCAAATTTTTAAATACAAGCAACATGCATACGGAATTCAGTTTCATATTGAAATTAAGGATAATACAGTTTCTGACTGGGGCTGTGTGCCCGAATATAAGCAAGCTTTAGAAAAGACCCTGGGTGATGGGGCCCTAGAAAAATTTCACGAAAGTGCAATGAAAAATATATATGAACTAAATGGATATTCAAAAATAATATATAATAATTTTAAAAAAATTGTTTTTCAAAATGCTTAATAATTCCCAAAAGGGTATTTTGTTAATAATTTTTGGTATGAGTATTTTTTCAATTCAGGATGTTTTAGTAAAATATTTATCTGATTCAACATCAGTATTTCAAATTTTCTTTGTTCGAAGTATTGTAGGCCTATTGGTCATTGGTATTTATTTATCCCTTACTAGAAAAAAGGTTATTTTTAAGTCACAATATCCCCTTTTAACATTATTGCGCGTGGTGCTATTCTTCTCAGCTTTCCTAGCTTTTTATATCTCTTTATCTAATTTAAGTTTAGCTATAGCTAATACCTTATTTTTTACTTCTCCATTTTTTATAACTATTTTNTCTATGATTTTTCTAAAAGAACGGATTGGCATAAGACGTTGGGCAGCGATCATTATTGGATTTTTAGGAGTTTTAATCGTTATGAATCCAAAAGTTGAAAATTTAAATTTATTTTATTTATTACCAGTTTATTGCGCAGTTTGTTATTCCCTATCAATGATTATTATTAAAAAAACTTCAGATAAAGATTCAGTATATTCACAAATATTTCATCTTTACATTTCTGCCTTAATATTAAGTAGTTTAATTTCCTTATTTATTGGTGATGGAAGTTTTAATAAATATGACGACCCAGCATTAAAATTTTTACTTAGAGAATGGCATTTGGGGTTTAATGAAAATACTATTTTTTTATTTCTAATCGGATTGTCAGGAGCAGGAGGATTTTTTTGTCTTCATCAAGCCTATCGTATTGCCTCACCACCGACAATCGCACCATTTGAATATATATTAATTTTTTGGTCTATTTCTTTAGGATGGTTAGTGTTTGGAGATGTGATTGGTTTTAAGGATTTAATTGGAATAATAATTATTATTGCTTCAGGAATGTATATGTTTTTTAGAGAAAATATAAGAAAAACTCCTATTTCCACAGAGAAACCTCTAAGATAAAACTAATATAGTATATTCTTTCTTAACATATTACTTTTTTGCTCTATACCTGATACCTAATTATTATAATCATAGGGAGGAAAAATGAATATAAAAAATCTTATGAAGATTCTTTTGACCTTTTTGTTTGTTGGATTTGTCTCACCAGTTTATTCAGCAAATTTAAAATGGTCAATGCCAGGAGATTCACTTACACTTGATCCTCATGCACAAAATGAGGGTCCAACCCATATGGTTTCTAGACAGGTCTATGAAAGTCTGGTTACCAGAGGTATTGATATGTCAATAGAGCCTCAATTAGCTACATCTTGGAAAGCCAAAGATCCTGAAACGTGGGTTTTTGATCTTCGCGAAGGAGTAGTTTTTTCAGATGGCACAGCTTTAAATGCAAGTGATGTTGAATTTAGCATTAACAGAGCATTATCTGGAGCATCAGATATGATAGAGTTAATTGAAAGTATTACATCTGTTAAAGCTCTAAATTACAAAAAGGTGGAAATTAAAACAGAGGGGCCAAATCCTATTCTTTTGAATCAATTGTCTCAAATATTTATTATGTCTGAGGAATGGTCTAAGAAAAACGGATGTGAGTCGCCTCAAGATTTTGATGCATCTGAAGAAACATTTTGTTCAATTAATGCATTGGGAACTGGTCCATTTAAAATTACATTAAGAGAGCAAGATACAAGAACTGTTTTTGAGAGAAACTCAAATTGGTGGGGAGATCAATCTCAGCATAATATTGATAAAATAGAATTGCTGCCAATTAACAATGACGCAACAAGAGTTGCGGCTTTATTATCTGGTGATATTGATTTTACAAATTTTACTCCAGCACAAGACATAAACAGAATTAACAGTTCTTCTGGTCATAAAGTTGAGAGCACTCCACAAGCAAGAACAATTTTCTTTGGTATGGATCAAGGTTCTGATGAATTAAGATCATCAAACATTAAAGGAGCCAATCCATTAAAGGATAAAAGAGTTCGACTTGCTATGTATCACGCTTTAGATATGGATGCGATCAAAGATAAGGTTATGAGAGGCTTGAGTGAACCAGCCGGAATGATTACTTTTCCAGGAGTTCAAGGTTATACTAAAGCGCTAGATACTCGCTTACCTTATGATCCTGAAAAATCTAAACAACTTCTTAGCGAAGCTGGTTATCCGGATGGATTTGAAATCACTCTAGATTGCCCTAATAATCGTTATATCAATGATGAAGCAATTTGTGTTGCTGCTGTCAGTATGCTCGCAAAGGTTGGTATTAAAGTTAATTTAGATGCTCAACCTAAAAGTATTCACTTTAAGGATCTACAAAATGATCTAAGTGATTTTTATATGCTTGGATGGGGAGTTCCTACTTTTGACAGCCATTATGTTTATTCATTTTTATTGGCATCTGAAGGAAGTTGGAATAAAGTTGGCTTTAGCGATGCGCGTGTAGATGAGTTAGTTGGCACTATGTTAACTGAAACTGATCTTGATAAAAGAAATGCAAATATTGCTGAAGCTTGGGCTATAGTTCAAGATAATATGCCTTATTTGCCTCTTCATCACCAAGTGATATCGTGGGGAAGTAAAAGCAACGTTGATGTTCCTATTAGAACAAATAACGAGCCTTTATTCCGTCACGCAAAAGTGAATTAATTTATAAATTCAAATTACTGGCCAGTTATAAATATTCTGGCCAGTATTTTCTAAAATCCTAATGTTAAACTATTTTTTAAAAAGACTTATACAATCTATACTTGTAATGATTGTAGTTGCGTTTGTTTCATTCTCGCTTTTTAATTATGTTGGTGATCCTGTTCACAATATGGTTGGGCAGGAGGCCTCTACAGAAAAAAGACAAGAAATTAGGGAGAAACTGGGCTTAAATGATCCTGTTCATACGCAATTTCTTAGATTTATTGGAAACGCAGTTAAGGGTGAGTTTGGAATCTCATACCAATTAAGAAGACCTGTTTCAGAGTTAATAGCTGAAAGATTGCCAGCTACTTTAGAATTAGTTTTTATTTCTGCACTTATAGCTATAATCTCGGGAGTTATTCTTGGTGTTTACACCGGAATAAATAGAGATGGATATTTAAGCAATATCATCCTAATCATATCCCTCTTTGGAGTTTCTCTTCCAACATTTGTTATAGGAATATTATTTATATATCTATTTGCTGTAATTTTAGGAATACTCCCTTCGTTTGGAAGAGGAGAAGTCGTTGATCTTGGTTTTTGGAACACAGGATTTCTAACTTTAAGTGGTATCAAAGCAATTATTCTTCCATCAATTACACTTAGTTTATTTCAAATGACTTATATAATCAGATTAGTAAGAGCAGAGATGATGGAAATACTTCAAACTGATTATATTAAGTTTGCTCGCGCTAGAGGAATTCAAAAAAATATTATTAATTTTAAACATGCTTTAAAAAATGGACTAATACCTGTGATTACAATTACTGGTATAAACGTTGGAACTCTTGTTGCATTTTCAATAATTACTGAAACAGTATTCCAGTGGCCGGGTATGGGTTTTTTATTTATAAACGCAGTCCATTTTGTAGATATTCCAATTATGTCTGCTTATTTAATTATGGTTGCGTTTATATTTGTTATGATAAATTTTGTTGTTGATATAACGTATTATGTAATTGATCCAAGAATTAGAATTAAAGAGGAAGTTGCATCAGAATGATTTCAAAAATAATAAATAAAATTATTGATAACGATATTGGTTATAGTTTTATGAAATCAAAAATAGCTATTATTTCATCGATTATTTTTTTAATAATACTTTTTTGTTCAGCATTTGCTGAGCTAGTTGCACCTTATAATCCTTTTGATCCTGCCAGTATTTCATTGTTAGATGCTTTTATTCCACCAGTTTGGACAGATGGAGGAGATCCAAATTTCCTTTTAGGGACTGATCAACAAGGACGAGATATGCTCTCAACAATGATTTATGGGTCAAGAATATCATTAATTGTTGGTTTTGCTTCAATATTGTTTGCTATGTTTTTAGGTACATTTTTGGGTGTAACATCGGGTTTTTTTGGTGGAAGATATGAA
>PBDW01000002.1 GCA_002717485.1 Pelagibacteraceae bacterium
ATTAACAAAACTATCATGAGTTCTTCTTGCAAGATCGCTGTGCTCAACAACTTCAGCATACACTTCTGCTGATGCTTCTGAGAATGCATCATAAACATCATCATTGAACTCTTTTAATACAACACCTTGTTCATTAATAAGTTTTTTAAGAGATGAACCATTATTTGCATTATATTCTGACATCATAATATCATTTTCACATGTTGCTGCCGCTTCAATCATCGCTTGATCAGATGCTGATAAACTTGTTAACCAAGATTTGTTGCATCCCGCTGCAAGCATTGACGCAGGTTCATGCATTCCTGGGTAATAGTAATATTTTGCTGCTTCGTAGAATTTCATGAAAGCATCATTCCATGGACCAACCCATTCAGTAGCATCAATTGCACCTGAAACAAGGTTTTCGTAAATTTGTCCACCTGGAAGTGATACTGGAGAAGCTCCTAATTTAGCAAGGACATCTCCGCCTAGCCCAGGCATACGCATTTTAAGTCCTTTAAAATCACTAGCTGAATTAATTTCTTTATTAAACCAGCCACCCATTTGAACTCCAGTGTTACCACACATAAAGTTTTTCAGACCATAATCATCAGCAAGTTCATCCCNAAGTTCTTGACCACCTGCAAATCTTATCCATGCATTAATTTCAGAATAACTGAAACCAAAAGGAACTGCAGTAAAATATGCCCAAGCAGGATGNTTACCTTTCCAGTAGTAGTCAGCAGCGTGATACATTTGTGCATTACCTGAAGCTACNTCATCAAATGAATCAAAAGCTCCGACACGTTCACCAGCAGCAAAGTATTCAACATTAAATCGACCATCACTTAAAGTTGACAATCTTTCAGCAAATCTTTGTGCTCCAGTTCCTAGACCTGGAAAATCTCTAGGCCACGTTGCAACCATTGCAATATCAACTCTATCAGCTGCAATAGCTGGAGCAGCTAAAGTTGATGATGCAGCTACAGCCGCACCTCCAACTGCTGCTTTTTTAAGAAAGTCACGGCGTTTTATATTTTTACTCATTTATTTCCTCCCGAGAAAAAAAATTAATGAAAAAAATCTATCAGTTTATGATTATTATGAAAACAACAAATAATATTAATAATTTATAATATTTTAAAAACAGACAGAAAAGAGCCAATTATTAACAAAATCAACTAAAAGGCACTTATTCCTGTTTGATATTTGCCCAATATAAGGGCATGAATATCTTCAGTTCCCTCGTAGGTTTTTACAGTTTCTAGATTTATAAGATGTCTCATTATATGATAATCTTCAGTTAAACCATTAGCACCTAACATATCTCTTGCCTCCCTCGCAATTTCGATTGCCTTTTTACAATTATTTCTTTTCAACATACTTATGCCTATATTAACTTCCTTATTAAGGTCAATTAGTTTGCCAAGTTGATAACAGGCATTTAAGCCAATAGTAATTTCTGTTTGCATATCAGCTAATTTTTTTTGAATTAATTGATTACCAGCTAATTGTTTTTTGAACATAATTCTGTTTTCTACATACTCTTTAGATTGATGCCAAATAAATTCTGCTGCACCCATTACTCCCCATGCTATTCCATACCGGGCTTTATTAAGACATGAAAAAACTGATTTCCAACCTTTTGTTAATTGTAATATTCTATTTTCTGGTATTATGATATCTTGCATATAAATCTGACCAGTAGGGCTAAGTAAAAGACTTAGCTTGTTATCAATTAAAGAAGTAGAAATTCCTTTATCTTCTTTTTCAACTATAATTCCAACTATAGAATTATCCTCATCCTTTGCCCAAATTATAAATATATCAGCAATTGGAGCATTTGTTATCCAATTCTTAGAACCATTTAGCCTGTAATTTTTTCCATCTTTAATTAATTTAGTTTTTATTGACGATGGGTCTGAACCAGCTTCACTTTCTGTTAGGCCAAAGCAACCAATTAGATCACCTTTGGAAAGTTTAGGTATATATCTCTTCTTTTGTTCTTCAGATCCAAAGTTATAAATTGGGTGCATAACAAGAGATGATTGTACAGATATAGCTGATCTGTATCCGCTATCGACTGCTTCAAATTCTTTAGCGATTAAACCATAAGATATATTGGAAACGTTTGCACAGCCATACCCTTCTATAGTGGGTCCTAAAAAACCTAGCCTTCCAAATTCCTTAAATAGGTTCTTATCAAAATTTTTGTTATTATTGTCCGACTTTACTCTATTAAACAAATGTTTTTCACAAAATTCCTTAGCTGTAGCGGAAATCTTTCTTTCCTCTTCAGTAAGAAAACTATGTAAATAAAGTGGATCTTTCCAATTTATGCTTTGATTATTCATAGATATATTTTACATTGTATATAGATAAGGATATATAAATAAATCTTAAATAATGAGTAAAGTTTTATTAATCGCCTCAGATCACGCAGGATATGAACTAAAAAACTCACTAATAGATTTAATGGGTACTGAATTTTTTGAAGATCTGGGTCCCGATTCAGATAAAAGTGTTGATTATCCTGACTATGTAAAAAAACTGATTAATGAAATGAAAATAGATTCAAATAAAAAAGGGATACTAATATGTGGGAGCGGTTTAGGTATGTCCATATCTGCTAATAGATATGAAGGAATAAGAGCAGCCTTATGTTCAAACTCCGATATGGCCATATTGGCCAGGAAGCACAACGATGCTAATATATTAGTCTTACCAGGAAGATTTATTGATGTTAATACTGCAAAATTATGTATAGATAATTTCTTAAATACAAATTTTGAAGGCGGAAGACATAGTAGAAGGATTAAAAAAATAGACTTATGAACACATCAGATTTATATTTTAAAAGATTAAAAGAAACAGATACCGATGTTGATTTAATTTTAGGAAAAGAACTTAACAGACAACAAAATCAAATTGAACTTATTGCTTCAGAAAATATAGCGTCATTATCTACTTTAAATGCGCAAGGATCAGTTATGACAAATAAGTATGCTGAAGGGTATCCTGGTAGAAGATATTATGGCGGATGTGAGTTTGTAGATGAAGCAGAAGAATTGGCTTTAAAAAGAGTTAAGGAGCTATTCAATTGTAAGTTTGCAAATCTTCAACCTCATAGTGGAGCACAAGCAAATCAAGCAGTTTTTTTAGCATTACTTCAACCACACGATACTATTCTTGGGATGTCACTTGCTTCAGGAGGACATTTAACACACGGTGCAAAACCAAATATGTCAGGTAAGTGGTTTAATGCAATTCAATATGGTGTCAAAAAAGATGGTAACGATAAAGACCTAATTGATTATGATGAGGTTGAGGAGTTGGCGGAAAAACATCGCCCTAAAATGATAATAGCTGGAGCTTCGGCATACCCTAGAGTTATTGATTGGAAAAAATTTAGAGAAATAGCAAACAAAATCGATGCCTATCTTCTTGTTGATATGGCTCATTATTCTGGTTTAGTAGCAGCTAAGGAATATCCTAATCCTATAGATTACTCTGATATTGTGACTTCTACTACACACAAAACTCTAAGAGGCGCTAGAAGTGCTATGATATTAACAAACAATGAAGAGATTATAAAAAAAATTAATTCAGCCGTATTTCCTGGACTTCAAGGCGGCCCTTTAATGCATGTTATGGCTGCCAAGGCAGTGACTTTTGGAGAAGCTTTGAAACCTGAATTTAGGAATTATATTAAAAATGTCGTTAGTAATGCTAAAATTCTTGCAGAGGTCTTAGTAGAAAGAGGTTTTAGAATTGTTACAGGCGGAACTGACTCTCATATCGTTTGGCTTGATTTAAGTCCTAAAAATCTAACAGGAGATAAGGCTGAAAAAATATTGGAAGAAGTAGGGATAGCTTGTAACAAAAATGCAATTCCATATGACCCAAATCCACCCAAAATTACATCAGGTTTACGCTTTGGCACACCAGCAGCAACCTCAAGAGGCTTTAATAATGAAGATTTTCGAATTGTTGGAAATATGATAGGGGATGTATTAGATGCTTTATTAGAAAATGATGAAAAACAACAGATGGTATCTAAAAAAATTAGAGAAAGTGTAATCAGTCTATGCTCAAAGTATCCAATCTATAAGGAACCATATTAAATGAGATGTCCATATTGTAGTAATGAAGATACTCAAGTTAAAGATTCAAGACCCACAGAGGATAATACAGCTATAAGAAGAAGACGTTTTTGTGAATGTGGTGCAAGATTTACTACATTTGAAAGGATTCAACTTAGAGATTTGATTGTTCTTAAAAAAAATAATCAAAAAGAAATTTTTGATAGGGATAAAATTTTCAGATCTATTTCTCTTGCATTAAGAAAACGAAATATTGAACAAGAAAAAATTGAAAGAATTGTCAATGGCATTGTAAGAAGATTAGAAAATTTAGGTGAAACAGAAATCAAAACTAGCCTTATAGGTGAACTGATAATGGATGCGCTATTTAATCTTGATCAAGTAGCATATGTAAGATTTGCTTCCGTTTATAAAAATTTTAGAGAAGCAAAAGATTTTGAAGATTTTTTAGGAAATTTAGAAGAAAAATAATCCTTTTTATGCCAAATATTAAGGATCATCTAAGATATATGAATCTAGCACAAGAAAAATCAAGAAATTTTCTTGGTTGGACGCACCCAAATCCTTCTGTTGGTTGTGTNATTGTTGATTACAAAAATATTTCTAGAGGTAGGATCATAAGCTTTGGAGTAACAGGAAAATCTGGCAGACCACATGCAGAAGAAGTTGCGCTAAAGAAAATTAATAATGTTTCTAAAGATATGATTATGTATTTAACCTTAGAACCATGCTTTCATAAATCAAGGTTCTCACCATGTGTAGATCAAATTATTAATTCAGGAATAAAAAAAATTTTTATAGCTTCATTAGATCCTGATAACAGAACACACAATAAAAGCATAAAAAAATTAAAAAAAAATAACATAAAAGTATACATAGGAATAAAAGAACTAGATACTAAATTAATTAATAGGTTTTTTTTTCTTAATAAAAAATTAAATCGAAGTTATATTAAATATAAATTAGCAATTTCATATGATAAAAAAATTGCATATAAAAACTATGATAGTAAATGGATATCTAATAAAATTAGCAGAAAATTTTCTCAGAATTTAAGATTGAAAAGTCATGCTATTCTTACAACATATAAAACTGTCAAATATGATAATCCGAGATTAACATTAAGATTAAGAAATTATCCCAGATATAAAAATCCTGTCATTATTTTAGATTCAAAACTTCAAATTGATATTAATTCTAAATTAATAAAAAGTTCAAAGAAAAGAAAAATTATTATCTTTATAAAATCTGGATCTAAAGAAAAGATTATGAAATTAAAAAAATTAAATTGTCAAATTATTGCTCTTAATGATTCATATAAGAGATTGAATTTAAAAAAGATATTAAAAGAATGCTACAAACTTGGTATAAGTGATATTTTGGTCGAGGCAGGAGGTAAACTATTTACTAATATGTATGAAAACAATCTTATTGATGAACTTCATTTATTTATTTCACCAAAAATAATTGGCAAAGATGGATTACCGATGTATTTGGGAAAAGAAATTAATTTTCTAAATAAAATTAAAAATAAGATTATATATAAAAAAAACTTTGGAAATGACTTATATTATAATTACAATTTATAGTTTAAGATATGTTTAATGGTATCGTGCAATCAAGAGGAAAAGTTTTCAAAATACATTTTGGAAAAGATAATTTTGTTGATATTAAAACTAAATTAGACTTACATAGTACTGGAATTGGCTCCTCTTTATCTTGTAATGGAATTTGCCTAACCATAATTAATAAGAAAAAAATTAATAAGGAATATATGGTAAGATTAAATTTCAGCGAAGAAACTATAAATAAATCTAATATTAAATATTGGAAAAAAAATACTTTAATTAATCTTGAAAAATCTATGATTTTAAATCAAGAAATTTCAGGTCATTTTGTTTATGGGCATATTGACGGTGTTTCTATTGTTAAAAAAATTAATAAACTTCCTAACAGTTGGTATTTTTATTTTTCTTACCCTAATTTAAATGAAAAAAAATTTTTTGTACAAAAAGGCTCAATTACTATTAATGGCATATCATTAACTATTGCAAAAATTTTAAAAAATTCTTTTAGTGTTAATATTATTCCTCATACCCTTGAAGTGACAAATTTTTCTGATATATTTATTAATGACAAAGTAAATATAGAATATGATATGATGGCTAGATATATATTTAAAAAATAATTTTTATGGACAATTCAACAGAATATTCAAAATATCTTTCACCAATTCATGAAATAATTAATCATGCAAAAAATGGTAATATATTTATATTGGTTGATGAAGATGATCGTGAAAATGAAGGGGATTTAATAATACCTGCTGAAAAAATATCTCCTGAATCAATTAATTTTATGGCAAAATATGGTAGAGGCTTGATTTGTCTGTCGTTAACTAAAAAAAGAATTAATGAATTAAAGTTACCCCTTATGAATCCTATTAATCAAAATAATGACCTTACCGCCTTTACCGTGTCAATAGAAGCTAAAGAGGGTGTTTCTACAGGCATATCTGCTGCTGATCGAGCGCATACAATTTCTGTTGCTATAAATAACAATAAATCAAAAGATGATATTATTTCACCGGGCCACGTTTTTCCTTTAATGGCATGGGATGGTGGAGTGTTAGTTAGGGCGGGTCACACAGAAGCATCAGTTGATATCGCAAAACTAGCTGGTCTTAATCCTTCGGCAGTAATTTGTGAGATAATGAATGATGACGGTACAATGTCAAGATTGCCAGAATTAATTGAGTTTTCAAAAAAACATAAAATACCTATAGGTACCGTTACAGATTTAATTGCGTATAGGTTAAAAAATAATACAATTGTCGAGTGTATAGCTGAAAGTGATTTTAATGAATATTTCGAAGATTATTTTAAACTTTATACTTTTAAAAATACTTTATCCAATGAAGAGCATTACGCTTTAGTTTATAAAAATACGAATATTGATTCCCCAGTTTTTGTTAGAATGCATAAACATAGCATTGTAAAAGATATCTTGACGGATAAAAATTTATTTGATGATCAGATGAAAAGATCTATTGAAATCATTAAACAAAAGAAAAATGGTGTTATTGTAATAATTAATGGAAATTATGCTCCAAAAATAGAGAAGCAATTTAGTAGAAAAAAGGATGATAAATTTGAATTAAAAGAATATGGAGTAGGCGCACAAATACTAAGAAAAATTGGATTAAAAAAAATAATTTTACTTACAAATAATGAAAAAAAAGTAATAGGTTTAGATGGATTTGGTATAAAAATTTTAAAACAGGAAAGTTTTTAAATTATGAAATTTTTAATTGTTGTATCTGATTATTATAAAGGAATTTCTTCAGGTTTGTTATCTGGGGCATCTGATGTTTTAAATTCTAAAAAAATAGAATTTGATACTCTATTAGTTCCAGGTGCTTTTGAAATTCCATTGGCAATTAGTTGCAAAATTAAAGCCAATAAAGGAATTTACGACGGATATATTGCTTTAGGATGTATCATTAAAGGCCAAACTTATCATTTTGAACTTATATCTAATGAATCTATAAGAGCAATTAGTTCGTTGATGTTAAAGCATTCATTGCCAATTGGTTATGGTATAATTACTTGCTACAATATGGATGAAGCTAAAGAAAGGTCAGGAAAAAATAATAAAAATAAAGGTGCTGAAGCCGCAATAGCATGCGTTAATATGCAAAAAATATGCCGGAATATCAACTTAATATCATCTTAATTTAATAAAATGATTCCTAAAACTTTATCAAGATTAGCTGCGGTACAATCTTTATTTCAATCTTTATTTACTAAAGAATCTTTAAATAGAGTTGCTTTGGAATTTAACGAACACAGATTTAATAAGAAATATGAAGAACTTAACGTTCAATTAAATTATGATAAAGATTATTATAATAAATTAATTTTATATATTGAGAAATTTGATTTAAAATATGATTATGAAGATTTTTTTTCATTATATATAAAGGAAAAAAGACCATATAAAAGGTTGGATATTATAACAAAATCAATTTTAATAGTTGGTGCTAGTGAAATTTACAATGATAAAAATATCAAAAAAAATATTATAATAAATGAATATATTGAAATAGCTAAAGGTTTTTTAAATAAACCTGAAGTATCGTTCATAAATGCAATTCTGGACAAAATATATGATTCCAAATAAAAAATCCAAAAAAATACCTCTAAATGAATTTAATATAATAAATAAATTTTTAAAAAAATTAAACTTTAATAAAAAAACTGTATTTAATTTTGAAAACGATGGTGCCTCAATTACAATTCCTAAAGGAAAGGAATTAGTTATTTCTAATGATACTTTAATTGAGAATGTGCATTTTTTTAAAAATGATTCTCCCAAATCAATTGCTCTAAAATCTATAAGAACAAATTTATCTGATATTATGTCTATGGGAGCAATTCCTATTTCTTATTCTATGTCTCTTTCATTAAGTAAGAATATTGATAATTTGTGGTTACGGAAATTTTCAAATGCATTGTATCAAGAGCAAAAAAAATATAAAATTTATTTAATTGGTGGTGATATAGTTGCAAGCAAGGTTTTATCTATTTCAATAACTATTTTTGGTCTTACAAATAAAAATAAAAATATTCTCAGAAGTGGTGCAAAAATCAATGATGACATATGGATTACGGGAAATATTGGTGATTCGCATTTAGGATTTAAAATACTTAAAAAGAAGGAAACTATTTCAAATAAAAAAATTAAAAATTATTTTATTAATTCGTATTATTTTCCTAAACCTCCAGTCATTATTGGCAATAAACTAAATAAAATAATGACTTCCGCTATTGATATTTCAGATGGATTTTTGGGTGATCTTGAAAAAATATCCATAAATTTTAATAAAGGATCTACAATATTTGCAGATAAAATACCACTTTCTAGAAAACTAAAAATGTTAATAAATAAAAAAAAGCTAGATTATAAAGATATCTTATCTGGTGGTGATGATTATCAGTTGTTATTTACTAGCAGTCCCATAAACGAGCGAAAAATAAGAAGATTTTCAAAATTATATGATGTAAAAATTACTAAAATTGGTTTTATAGATTCTTCAAAAAAGTTAAAATTTATAGGATATAAATTAAAAGGTATTAAAAAATCTTATACACATAAGATTTAATTACTTGCCTTTTCTAAATCTTTCTGGCATTAAATCGCGTCAATTAATTATATATTTATGATATCATTCATTTTAATTTGTGGCTTATTAGCTGTTGCATACGGAGTTTTGACTTCCAGATCAATATTATCTCTTGATAGCGGTAACGATAAGATGCAGGAAATTTCCTATGCAATTCAAGAAGGTGCTAAAGCATATTTAAATAGACAATATTCTACTATTGCAGTTGTTGGGTTAATTATATTTGCAATTGTATGGATAACGTTGGGGGCGTTAGAAGCATTCGGTTTCTTAATTGGTGCATTCTTTTCAGGTGCTACTGGTTATGTTGGAATGAATATATCTGTAAGAGCAAATGTCAGAACAGCGAGCGCAGCTTCGTCAAGTTTAAAAGAAGGTCTATCTGTTGCATTTAAAGCTGGTGCAGTAACAGGAATGTTAGTTGCAGGCTTAGCGTTACTATCTGTTGCTGGTTATTTTTTCTTTTTAACGAGTCAACAAAATATGTCTGGAAGGGATGTAATTGAACCATTGGTCGCATTAGGATTTGGAGCTTCATTAATTTCTATATTTGCAAGACTTGGAGGTGGAATATTCACAAAAGGAGCAGATGTTGGGGCCGATCTTGTTGGAAAGGTTGAAGCAGGTATTCCTGAAGATGATCCTAGAAATCCGGCAGTAATAGCTGATAATGTTGGAGACAATGTAGGTGACTGTGCTGGTATGGCAGCAGATTTATTTGAAACATACGTTGTTTCAGTTGTTGCAACAATGGTGTTAGCATCAATATTTTTTGCTGATATTGATACTTATACATTTATGCTTTATCCATTAGCGATTGCAGGTGTTTGTACTATTGCAAGTATTTTAGGAACGTTTTTTGTAAAACTTGGAAAAAATAACAATATTATGATTGCTCTTTACAAAGGGTTTTTGGCCACAGCAATTATTTCCGGTATATTGTTATGGCCAGTTACTGAATATGTAATTGGTATGAATAGAAATTTAACCGTAAATACTATTACATTTTCTGGTTTTGACTTATTTATATGCGGCATAATAGGTTTAGTTATCACCGGATTAATAATATGGGTAACTGAATATTATACTGGAACTAATTTTCGACCAGTCCAAAGTATATCAAAGGCGTCGACGACAGGCCATGGAACAAATGTAATTCAAGGTCTAGCAATAAGCCTAGAATCTACAGCATTACCAGCAATTATTATAGTTTCTGGTATCTTGGTCACACATTCAATGGCAGGACTTTTTGGTATAGCAATAGCTGTTACTACAATGTTAGCTTTAGCAGGAATGGTAGTAGCTTTAGATGCTTATGGTCCAGTAACCGACAATGCTGGCGGTATAGCGGAAATGTCAAAGTTAGATGATAGTGTCAGAAAAACCACAGATGCTTTAGATGCTGTTGGAAATACTACTAAAGCAGTTACAAAAGGTTATGCTATAGGTTCTGCAGGTTTAGGAGCACTTGTATTGTTTGCAGCTTATACTGAAGACTTAAAACATTTTGCTAGTGAGGGTCTTCTTCCAAACGTAAGTTTTGAACTATCAAATCCTTATGTTGTTGTTGGTTTATTAATAGGTGGTTTATTACCTTACCTTTTTAGCTCTTTAAGCATGACAGCCGTTGGTAGAGCCGCAGGATCAGTTGTAGTTGAAGTGAGAAGGCAGTTCAAAGAAATAGATGGAATTATGGATGGCAAATCTAAACCTGAATATGGAAAATGCGTTGATCTATTAACAAAATCAGCAATAAAGGAAATGATAATTCCTTCTTTGTTGCCCGTATTTTCACCAATTATTATATATTTAATTATATCATTAGTTTCAGATCAAGCGTCAGCTCTTACATGTGTTGGAGCAATGTTATTAGGCATTATTATAACTGGTCTTTTTGTTGCAATTTCAATGACAGCAGGTGGTGGAGCATGGGACAATGCAAAAAAATATATTGAAGATGGTAATCACGGAGGTAAGGGCAGTGAAGCACATAAGGCTGCAGTTACAGGAGATACTGTAGGAGATCCTTACAAAGATACTGCAGGACCAGCTGTAAACCCAATGATCAAAATTACTAATATTGTAGCTTTACTCTTACTAGTAGCAATTGCTAGCTAATTAGGGTGTACCTGTTGTAGGAATGCCTCCAGGTAAATCTCTTTTCTTACCAACCCCTCCAAATATCTTCTCTAATATTCCAGTTTTGATTATTTTATTAGGTGTAGAATTTTTTGATATTTTAAGTTCATTATTATTATCAAGATTAAGAGCAATTATTTCTTTAAATAAATTATTATCAAATTTTATTAAATATATATCTCTTGATATAACTTTATTATTAAAGATATTTTTTTTTAAAATAACCTCACTATAATAAATATAACTATTATCAATAGGATCAATATAACTAGGTTCACCTAAAATTTCTTTAATTTCACCATCAGTTAAACCCTCGAAATTCATAGAAAATCTTTCAGTGTTACTTATGCCACTTTTGCTTATATGACTGCTACAACTTAAAAGGATAAATGACGAAATTAATACAGTAATAATATGTAATTTTTGCATTTTATAATAATTATTATTATATCTAAAAAGTGACATTTTATCTAATTTTTCTTTTAAATATAATTAATAACTTGAAAAATATAATATTATGAATAATACACATAATTGATTAAAATGGCAGTACCAAAAAGAAAAACATCTAAATCTAAAAGAGATATGAGAAGGTCTCATCATAGTTTAAAATCGTTAAATATTATCGAGGATAAAGAATCTGGCGAACCTAGGATTTCACACAGAATTGATGCTTCCACAGGAATGTATAAGGGTCGTTTAATTATTGATCCAAAAAAATAATTATTAATTAATCTATAAAATCAAATGAACAAAATAAGAAATTATTCAATTGCTATTGATGCTATGGGTGGAGACAATTCTCCAAAAAAAATTATTGATGGTTGTGATATTTTTTTAAAAGAAAATGATAATACAAATTTAATTATATTTGGTGATAAAAGTCGTATAGATAATAATTTTCTAGAAAAATATTATAAAATTGTAGAGTTTATTCATTGTGATGAAGTAATTTTAGATGAAGATAAACCTTCATCAGTTTTGAGATCAAAAAAAGAAAGCAGTATGAGGAAAGCATTAGAATATGTAAAACAAAATCCAAATATAGGATTTGTATCTGCAGGAAACACCGGTGCAGTTACAGCTTTATCTACAATACTATTAGGCACATTAGAAAATATTAAAAGGCCTGCATTTTGTTCTATGATACCCACATCTTTTGGTGCTTGTATTATGTTAGATCTTGGCGCTAATAAGGAAAGTAATGAAAATCATTTGTTGCAATTCTCTATTATGGGACATGCATTTGCAAAAATTAATAATATTTCAGAACCTAAAGTTGCAATTTTAAACATAGGAACTGAAGAAGGTAAAGGAAAGGGTTATTTGCAAGCTGCATCAGATTTAATAACTAAAAGTTTCTTAAAAAATAATTTTATAGGATTTATAGAACCAGATCAAATAACAAGTGGCAAGGCTGACGTTATTGTGACCGATGGATTTACAGGTAACATTGCATTAAAAACTGCAGAGGGTCTATCAAGGTTCATTATGGGTAATTTTAAACATATTTTTTCTCAAAATATAATAAATAATCTTGCATATTTAATAATTAAAAAAGACCTTAAAAAATTCTCTAGTATTGTAAATCCAACTAAGTATAATGGAGCAATGGTTATAGGATTGAACGGAGTAGTTGTTAAAAGTCATGGGAATACAGATTCAGCAGGTTTTGCACAAGCTTTAAATAATTGTTTTAATTTTCTAAAATCTGATGTTAATAATCTTATAATAAATGAATTAAAAATGGTTAATTTTATAAATGACTGATAGTATTACCAGAAATGAACTTGCCGAAACAATCTTCGCTGAAATAGGATTATCTAAGTCAGAGTGCATTTCATTAGTTGATGAAATAATTGACATGCTATCAGAAGGATTAGTAAAAGATAAAGTTTTGAAAATTCCAAGTTTTGGTACTTTTAAATTAAGATATAAGAAATCAAGAATGGGAAGAAATCCAAAAACTAAAGAACCGGCTAATATTACTTCTAGAAATGTTATTTTATTTAAGGTTAGTGATCAATTAAAGAATCTATTAAATGATCTTAAATAAAATTTATGGAAAATAAGAACAAATTATTAAAAAATATTAATGATGTAGAAAAGCTAATTGGCGTGAAAAAACATGTTCTAAGGCATTGGGAAAATAGATTAAATCAACTTGGAAGCAATGTTTTATCAATAACAAAAGGTAACAAAAAAAATAGTGGAAATATAAATTATGCCAGGAGATACTATAGAGATACTGATATTACCGTGTTAAAAAGAATAAAATTTCTTCTTTATAATAAAAAATTAACAATGAAAGGGGTTGTTAAAGAGCTTAATTCAAAATCTAATTATGAAGTTTTACCCAATTATATGGATAATCTTAAAACCATTTCGTCAAAAATCAGATCAATAATTAATAAAACCTAATCTAATTCTTTAGTATGTATTAATAAATAATTGACTAATTTATGATTTGTATATAATAGCCCAAATCGTGCATACAAAATTTTTAAAGAAAAAAGAAATTAAGAAAAACTGGATTTTACTAGACGCTGAGAATGCAGTTTTGGGTCGACTTGCTGTTATAGCTTCAAATGTTTTGAGAGGAAAGAATAAAGTCGATTACACTCCCAATCAAGATTGTGGCGATTATTTGATAATTATTAATGCTAATAAAGTAAAACTTACTGGGAAAAAAATGAAAGATAAAGTTTATTATAAGCATACTGGATATCCTGGTGGATTAAAAAAAGATAATCCAGAGAATATGATAAAAAAAGGAAAATCATCAAAAATTATTCAATTAGCAATTAAAAGAATGATCCCAACAGGACCACTTGGCTATAAACAATTAACAAACTGTAAAATATATCCTGATAATAATCATCCTCATAATGCGCAGAATCCAAAAATTATAGATATCAAAGAAATTAATAAAAAGAATATAAGTATATAATAATGGAAGAAATAAATATAAATAATCAAAATCAAGAACCAAATCTAGATATTAAGAATAGGTCTTACGCTACTGGTAAAAGAAAAAATTCTACTGCAAGAGTTTGGCTTAAAAAAGGAAATGGTATAATATTAGTTAACGGAAAAAAAAGTAATGATTATTTTGCAAGACCAGTTCTTAGAATGATGATAAATCAACCTTTTGAAGTTATTGATTCTGAAAATGGATTTGATATCCTTGCGACTGTTAAAGGGGGCGGATTATCCGGACAGGCAGGTGCATTAAGACATGCAATTAGCAAAGCATTAAGTATCTACGATATAAATTTTAGACCACCGTTAAAAAAAATAGGTTTTTTAACTAGAGATTCAAGAGTTGTTGAAAGAAAAAAGTTTGGATTAGCAAAAGCTAGAAGAAGCTTCCAATTTTCTAAAAGATAATAATTTTATTAAAATGTCAAGACCGGTAAACGTAGCTATCGTTGGATCACTTGGTTACACTGGAATTGAATTAATTAAAATTCTCAGCAAACATCAAGGAATTAAAATTTGTAGCATTACAAGTGAAACAAATTATTCAAAAACAATATCTGAAATAATACCAGAATTCTCTTCATTTGATCTTCCGATATTAATTAAAAGAAGCGAGTTAGATTTTAATAGTATTGATGTTGTGTTTGTTGCTTTATCAAGTGGTGATTCAAAAGAATTTATATCTAAAATAATTAATAAGAGTAAAATTATTGATTTATCAGGAGATTTTAGACTTCAAGATATTAATGAAATGGAAAAATGGTATGGAAAATCAGAAATTACTAACAAAGGAAATAATCCTTTCACATACGGTTTAAGTGAGATTAACAGAATTAAAATTTCTAAGTCATCAAATGTGAGCGTTCCTGGATGCTATCCTACTTCAATCTTATTGCCACTTATTCCATTAATAAAAAATTCTCTAATTAGTAAAGATGATATAATAATAGATTCAAAATCAGGTTACAGTGGTGCAGGTAAAAAATTTAATTTAGATAATCTAATAAATGATAAATTCTTAAATTTATATAGTTATAAAACAAACAATCACAGGCATATTCCAGAAATAGAGCAAGAGCTATCGTTAATTGCAAACAGGAAAATTAATATATTTTTTAATCCTCATATTTTACCATTTGAAAGAGGAATTTTTACAAATATTTATTGTAAAATTGAAAATGGTAATAATTCTAATAAAATTGAAAATTTCTTAGAAGAATTTTATAAAAATGACTCATTTATTAAAATTGAAAAAGATAAAGATATAAGTATATTTGATGTAATTCATACTAATTTATGTTTAATTAAAGTTATTAAAAAACAAACAAAAAATAGAATATTATTACAATGTGTAATTGATAATTTAGTAAAGGGAGCTAGTGGACAAGCAGTACAAAATATGAATATAATGATGAATTTTCCTGAAAATCAATCTTTAGAATTTATTATATAGTAGAATTTATTTATGAGATTAATTATTCTATTATTTATATTTATTTCAAGTTGTAATTATCCAGATGTTGATGATATTCCTGAAAATCAAGATTTAGAAATTACTACCAAAGATCGTATTAATATTTTTAAACTTATTCAAAGCAATGAAGAAAATGATTAAAATTGCCATAGCTGGTCTGGGAACGGTAGGATCTTCTGTAATTAATTATTTAGAAAAGAATAATAATTATTTATCTAAAAATATTAATAATCAAATTAAAATAGTGGGAATATGTGCATCAAATATTAAGAAAAGTAGGTCTTTTGATATAAATAAATATGTATGGTTTGATGATCCAGTTGATATGATAAAAAAAACATCACCAAACATTTTTATTGAATTAATTGGAACGGAAAAAGGTATTAGTTATGATTCCATTAAATATGCAATAGAACATAATGTTCATGTAATTTCTGCAAATAAGGCATTAATTGCTAATTATGGAAATGAATTATTTCCTCTTGCAGAAAAAAATAATATTAATTTTTTGTTTGAGGCATCAGTGGCAGGTGGAATACCTGTTATCAAAATCATAAAAGAATCCCTCTTAGGCAATAATATAACTAAAATTTCAGGCATATTAAATGGATCAACTAATTATATATTATCAAATATGACTAATAATGAATTAGAATATAAAGTAGCATTTGATAATGCTCAAAATGAAGGTTACTTAGAAGCTAATCCTGATTTTGATATTAATGGAATTGACAGTGCACATAAATTATCTATTCTATCGTCACTATGTTTTAAAAATAAACTTACAAAATTTGATTCTATTTATTGTGAAGGAATATCAAAAATTAATAAAATTGATATTAAATATGCTAAGCAATTAAATTTTGTAATTAAATTACTTTCAGTTGCTGAAATAATAGAAAATAAATTAATCCAATATGTAAAACCTATTATGATTGACAAGAATTTACAATTAGCCAAAGTTGACGGTGTATTAAATGGAATTGAAATAACATCCAATGAATTAGGGAAGATTTTTTTTCAAGGAAATGGCGCTGGAGGTCCTGCAACTGCAAGTTCTGTTATTAGTGATATAGTGCAAATATCTAAGAATAATATTCAACCATCCCTGGGAATGTCATTTGATAATTTAAAAAAATCTGATAATTTATCTATAGTTGATCCATTAAAACACTATAATTCTTATTATATTAGATTAAATGTTAAGGATCAAAAAGGTGTTTTAGCTGATATTACTTCCCACTTAAAAAATCATAATATATCGATTGAAACTTTAATACAAAATCCAAAAGATGAGGAATTTCAAGATGATTTTATTCCTTTGGTTTTTATCACTCATAAAACATATTTTTATAATATTAAAAATAGTATTAATAAAATTATTTCTCTTGAAAATATTAATAACGAACCTGTTGTGATTCAGATAGATAAAGTATAAATATTAAGATATGAATAACAGTTTAAGTAGAAATCTAGCTCTTGAGGCTGTACGAATAACTGAAGCAGCAGCTTTATCAAGCTCTCTTTTAATGGGCAGAGGAGATGAAAAAGCAGCAGATAGCAATGCAGTCAATGCAATGCGTTTTTTTTTAAATAAATTATCTATTGAGGGTACGGTTGTAATTGGTGAAGGTGAACGAGATAACGCACCAATGTTATATATAGGTGAAAAAGTAGGTGCTGGTGGCCCAAAGGTAGATATAGCATTGGATCCACTTGAGGGAACAACAATAACTGCTAATGGTGGTGAAAATGCATTATCAGTCATTGCTATGGCTGAAGATAATGGTTTTCTTCATTCACCAGATGTTTATATGGATAAAATTGCTGTTGGGAAAAAATATGAAGATGTTGATATAAACTTTGATATGCCCCCTGATAAAATTGTATTTAATCTAAGTAAGAAATCAGGTGTAGATACAGCAAATCTTGTTGTATGTATATTAGATAGACCTAGACACAAAGAACTAATTCAAGATATTAGAAAGACAGGCGCAAGAATAAAGTTAATTATGGATGGTGATGTAAGTGCAGTGATTTCCACAACAATAGAAGATAGCGGTGTAGATTTATATATTGGTTCAGGTGGAGCACCTGAAGGAGTTCTTGCTGCTGCAGCTTTAAGATGTCTTGGTGGAAAAATAATAGGAAAACTATTAATTAATAATGAAAATGAGAAAAAAAGAGCTATAAAATCAGGTATAAAAGATTTTAACAAAATATATTCGACAAGTGAACTTGCTTCCGGAGATGTAATGTTCGCAGCAACAGGAGTAACAGACGGAACTTTACTAAAAGGTGTTAGAATAACTAATAATATAGCCAAAACACATTCTATAGTTATGAGATCTAAAACAAAAACAGTAAGGTTTATTGAAGCTATTCATAACTTAACTAATAAAAAAATAATTCAATAAATACTTTGTTAATTGAAAAATCATTTTCAAATAAGACTTGGGAACTAAAAAAATTAGACGAAAGGCAATCCTTGATGATTGCTCAACGATACGGTTTGTCAGATTTAATAAGTAAAATACTTACTCATAGAAAATTAGAGGAAAACAAGATTCAAGAATTTCTAAATCCTAACATTAGAAATAATTTTCCTGAACCTTTTACTTTAAAAGATATGAAAGAATCAGTTGAAAGGACGTATAAATCAATTATTTTTAATGAAAAAATTGGTGTTATAGCTGATTATGATGTAGATGGCTCAACGTCTGCAGCAATATTAACTAGGTTTTTTAATGAAATTAATATTAATATAAACATTGAAATACCAAAAAGAATTACCGAAGGTTACGGACCAAATCAAAGAATAATTAATTTATTTAAAAAAAATAATATAAAACTTATAATATCATTAGATTGTGGAACAACTGCTTTTAAAGTTTTTGATAAAGAACTAAAAAAAGAAATTGATACAATAGTTATTGATCACCATGTAAGTGAAGATAAATTTCCTATTATATTTGGTTTAATAAATCCGAATAGATATGATGAAAATAATAATTTACAAGATTTAGCAGCAGTTGGAGTCACCTTTATTTTTCTTGTAGCTTTAAGGAGGAAGCTAAGAGAAGAAAATTATTATAAAAAAAATAATCTTAAAGAACATAATTTAACAAGTTATTTAGACTTAGTCGCATTAGGGACAGTTTGCGATGTTGTTCCTCTTAAAAATATTAATAGATCTTTTGTTGTAAAAGGGCTTGAAATCTTATACCAAAGACTAAACATTGGTTTATCAAATTTAATTGATTCTTCAAATATTCGTCATCAACCAAAAGTGTTTGATTTATCATTTTTAATAGGACCAAAACTAAATTCAGCAGGTAGGATTGGAGATTCAACTTTATCCGCTAAAATACTATACAGCAACAACATTGTTGAAGTAGAAAGTATTTCAAAAAAGCTAGATTTATTAAATAAAAAAAGAAAATTAATAGAAACACAAATCTTGCAAGAGGCAAAAATTCAGGCTGAGAAAAATTATAAAAGCAATGTAATTATAGTTAGTTCTTTTGATTGGCATCCAGGCGTTATAGGAATAGTAGCTAGCAGATTAGTAGAAGAATTTTCTAAACCAGTAATTATAATATCTAAGAATAAAAATTTTGGAATTGGATCTGCAAGATCTGTACCTCACATTAATTTAGGTTCATTAATAATTGAATCTAAAAATCAAGGATTGTTAATTGAAGGTGGTGGCCATAAAATGGCAGCTGGTTTAAAAATTTTTAATAATAAAATTGAATTATTTTCCCAATATATTAATGATAAAATTAATAATTATAAAAAATCTATTAATAATTATGTCTTAAAATATGATTTTATTATTGAGTTAGAACAAATTAATGATACTTTTCTAGAAAACCTTGAAATATTAGAGCCATATGGTCAAGGAAATCCTGAACCTATATTTCTCATACAGAATTTACAAATTACTCAATTTAAAGTTATAAATGATAAGCATATTTTCTTAATTTTAACTGATCAAAGAAAAAATTCAATAAAGGCAATGTCATTTAATAGTATTAATACAAGGCTTGGTTCTTACTTAACAAATAATGATAAAAATAAAATTAATATAATTACTTCTGTAAAAAGAGATAATTTTTTAGGCAATAATTCAACTCAATTATTAATCATAGACGGTTGCTATTCTAATTAAAATTATTGAATCGATGTTTTTTTAGTTTATAAGATATTTTGTCAAATATTTATGACCCCTTCGTCTATCGGTTAGGACACCAGGTTTTCATCCTGGAAAGACGGGTTCGATTCCCGTAGGGGTCGCCACTACAGACTAATTTTTTTAATCTGTCGATAAATTTTTAAACACTCAGGGTTTTGCAAAGAACTCAAATTTGTTATCTTATTATTATTTAAAATATTTTTGACAGTAATTTCAGCTATCTTATTACTTTTTGTTCGTGGTATATCGTCTACTTGAAATATTTTAGATGGTATGTGTTTTGGCGAAAGAAGTCTTTTTATTTCATTTTTAATATATATTTCAAATTTATTATCTAAAGTTTTATTATTAGATAGCTTAATAAACATTATTATACGTGTATCATTATTAAATTTTTGCTCTGCTGCAATACATTCATTAATATCTTTTATATTTTCCACTACTCTATAAAGTTCTGCAGTCCCAATTCTAACGCCACTAGCATTTAAAGTTGCATCAGATCTACCATAAATTATGAAACCATTATTTTTAGTTATTTCTGCATAATCTCCATGATGCCAAATATTTTTATATTTAGAAAAATATGCTTTTTTAATTTTTTTATTATTTTTATCGTTCCAAAAATATATTGGTTTTGAAGGAAATGTTGATAAACATACTAATTCACCCTTTTTATTTTTTAACTTTCTACCCTTTTGATCCAATATAGCAACATCCATTCCTAAACCCTTACATTGAATTTCACCACTAAAAACAGGTAAATTAGGATTTCCTAAAACTAAACATGAAACTAAATCTGTACCACCACTAATTGAAGTGAGATGAACATTTTTTTTAATTTTTTTGTAAACGTAATTAAACGATTCATGAATTAATGGAGATCCTGTCGAACAAATAGTTTTTAAATTAGGTAAGCTAAATTTATTAATTATATTGATATTATTTTGTCTGATTGTATCTAAATATTTAGCTCCAGTTCCAAAAAAAGTTATTTTCTCTTTATTTATAATTTCAAATAAATATTTATTATTTGGAAAAAAAGGAGAACCATCATAAAGCAAAATTGTTGCATTTGAAGCCAGACAACTAATTAGCCAATTCCACATCATCCAGCCACAAGTTGTAAAATAAAAAACTTTATCATTATTTTTAATATTACAATGCAGAATATGTTCTTTCTTATGTTGAATTAATGCTCCTCCAGCACTATGAACAATACATTTTGGCTTCCCAGTAGTCCCACTAGAAAAAAGTATATACAATGGATGGTTAAAATTAAATTTTGAATACTTAAGTATTTTATTTTTTGCTTTAAATATAGATAACCAATTTATATATTTAAAATCAATTTTGTATTTCTTGTAAGAAACATCGTATGGAATAATTATTACTTCTTTAATTGATTTAATTTTATTTAATACCTCATTAATTTTACTAAGTGTTTCAATTTTTTTATTATTATAATAATAATAATCGCACACAATTAAAATTTTAGGTTTTATTTGTTGAAATCTGTCAATTATAGCGGTTGTTCCAAAATCTGCAGAGCAAGAAGACCAAATAGCTCCAATTTTAGCTGTTGCTAAAAAAGAAATTACAGTTTCTGGTATGTTGGGAAGCACACCTACAATTCGATCATTTTTTTTTATACCAAAGGTTTTAAAAAAACTTGATAAATTATTTACTTGTTTCCCTAACTCATTCCATGAAATTTTTCTTGATTTCTGTTGTTCTGAGTAAAATATTATTGCGTCTTCATCATTATCTTTTTTAAGAAGGTTTTCAGTAAAATTTATTTTTGAGTTAATAAAAAAAGATGATTTAATAAAATTATTTTTATTTTTAATTATAGGATTTTTATAATCTCCTATTATTTCTGTATAGTTCCAAATTGATTTCCAAAATAACTCTTTTTTATCAATGCTCCATTTATGTAATTTAGTAAAACTTTCATACTTATGTAAATTATTTTTTTCTAAATAATTTATATAATCTTTCAAATTTGTTTTTAAATTCTTTGGTGACCATAAAAAATCATTAGTCATTGAAGTTTAATTTATTTTTTTATCTTTTAATGTTCTAATTCTGACAATAATATCAATATCGTGAAGACTTAAACATGCTGGAATTTCAGGAATATTTGAAAGATCAATCTTTTGATTTGGAATATCAATAATCTTTTCTTCATCTTCTATATACAGATGGTAATGAGGCATATGATTTGTGCAATAAATAGATTTATTCTGATCTACAACAATCTCTCTCAATAACCCATAGTTTGATAAGTTTCTTAAAGTATTATATATTGTTGCTAAAGATATATTTACCTTCATATCTTTGACTTCATGAAACAATTCTTCAGCACTTAAATGCCTGTTTCCTTTTTGAAATATTAATTTTGTTAGTATTTTCCTTTGACTAGTTATTCTAATACCAGTTTTTTCAAGTATATTTATGGCCTTATGGTATGACTCATTAATTTTTAATGATTTTTCTCGCCTGTTCATCTTTTTTTTATTAAACCTATATCATTATTTATTCAATTTATTTATAAAAAAATGCTAAAATATATATTATCAGGTTTTCTAATCTATACACTTGTTGGATTAGGACTTTTCGTATTTCAAAGAAAATTTACATATAATAGGTCTGGCAAACCTTATAAACCTAGTGAATATGGATTATTTAACGTTTCAGAACAATATATTAGAGTTTCAAAAGATTTGAAATTATTGTCATGGTATTGTCCACCAAGAGGAAATAAACCCATAATAATATATTTTCACGGCAATTCTTTTGATATTGGCGAAAGGGCATATAGGGTTAAAGAATATGTTGATGATGGTTATGGAATTTTACTTCCTGCATATAGGGGTTTTAGTGGAAATAAAGGCACACCTAATGAAACTATCATTTATAAAGATTCACAAATTATGATTGATTGGGTTAAAAAAAAACTATCAATAAATGATGAAAGGATAGTTTTATATGGTGAATCATTGGGGACTGGAGTCGCTATCCATCTAGGTCAAAATAAAAAATATAAATCAATTATTCTTGAGGCGCCGTTTACATCTATTGTTGATATTGCAAAAAAAATGTATCCGATATATCCAGTTACATATCTAGTTTTAGATAAATTCGATAATTTATCAAAAATTAATAATAATATTTCACCAATATTATTTATACATGGTAAAAAAGATGAAATAGTTCCTTTTAATATGGGTGTTGAATTGTATAAAAAAACTAAAATAAAAAAATTTAATCTATATATTGACGAAGCGATGCATAACAATTTATATGATTATGGTATTGCTAAAAAAATTATTAATTTTATAGAAAAAATATAAAATGCACCAAATTAATTTAACCACACATTTTATTGGATATTTAAGCTTAATATTTTTTGTAATAGCATACTTTGTTGTTATGATTGAGGAGTTTACTCATCTAAGAAAATCTAAACCAGTTATTTTATCTGCTGCTATTATTTGGGCACTTATAGGAGCATATTATTCATTCCAACCCGATTCATTTACTCACGAAATTGAACATGCTTTGGAAAAAAATGTATTAGAATTTGCAGAGTTATTCCTGTTTTTGTTAACGGCTATGACTTATATAAATGCTTTACAGGAAAGAAATGTATTTGATGTAATTAGATACAAATTAATATCTAAAGGTTATAATTTTAAAAAACTATTTATATTAACTGGCATAATAACATTTTTTCTTTCACCAATAGCTGATAATTTAACAACTGCGTTAGTTATGTGTTCAGTCGTACTGGCTTGTGGAAAGGGAAATACACGATTCCTAACTCTTGGATGTATTAATATTGTTGTTGCTGCCAATGCAGGCGGGGCCTTCAGTCCATTTGGCGATATAACAACTTTAATGGTTTGGCAGGCAGGTATAGTTGAGTTCTTTACATTCTTTAAACTTTTCTTACCGTCAGTAGTAAATTATATAATTCCTGCTGCAATAATGTATTTATATATACCAAACGAAATGCCAAAAGTTACTTCTGAAAAAGTTGTAATTAAAAGAGGTGGAAAATTTATAATATTTTTAGGATTATTTACAATATTCTCAGCTGTTAACTTCCATAACATTCTCCATCTACCACCAATGCTTGGAATGATGTTTGGCTTGGGGTTATTAGGCCTTTATTCTTTTTATTTAAAAATTACTTATAATAGTAAATATGAAGATAATAAATTTGATTTTATGAGAAAAGTTTCTAAAGCTGAGTGGGATACGCTTTTGTTCTTTTTTGGAATTATTTTAAGTGTCGGAGGGTTAGGCTTTATTGGTTATTTAACAGTTGTTTCCGAATATCTTTATATTGGAATAGGACCAACATATGCAAATATTTTAGTCGGTATACTATCAGCAATTGTTGATAACATACCTGTTATGTTTGCTGTTATTTCAATGAATCCTGAAATGCCACTTGAACAGTGGTTACTCGTAACATTAACAACTGGAGTTGGAGGAAGTTTATTATCAATAGGTTCGGCGGCAGGAGTAGCTCTTATGGGTCAAGCTAGAGGCTATTATACTTTTTTTGGACACTTAAAATGGTCACCAGTGATCTTTTTAGGTTATATAGCAAGCATTTATGTTCATATTCTTTTATCCGGCATAAACTTGTAAAACTTATAATCAATAATTAAATAAAAAAATAAGCTTATTATCAATATCAGACCGGCCACGTAAGAAGCTTCTTCAAATCTATATGATATTATGAGTCTATATAATAAAGTAGGCAATGTTTGAAAATTTTCATTTTTAAAGAAAGATATTACTGTAAAATCACCAAAGCTCAATGCTGTTGAAAAAGCATAAATAAAATAAATTTCTTTTTTTATTAAAGGAAATATAATTTTAAAGAAGCTTAAATTAGAAATATTAAAAGAATTTTTTATATCCTGGAAGTCAATATAGATATTTTTTAATTTTGTAAAAAATATAAGAATAGAGAAGGGAAGTATAAATATAAAATTAATTAATATTATAATAAAAAAATTAATACCATTGAAATACCGCAATTCCCCAAGATTTATATAATAACCAAGACTAATAATTATAGGTGAAACAACTAAAATTATAGAAGTTAATAAGAATAAAAATTGCTGTTTTAGATAATCATTTCTCATTAAAATTAAAATTTGAGATAAAACTAATCCATTAAAAGTTACTAATATAGCAGTCAAATTACTTAGCATTATAGAGTTTGTAAGAGGGTGAATAATGTATTCATTAAAATTAAGATCCAATTCTATTATTTGTTTTAAAAAAATTACTAATATAAATAAAATTGGTGAAAAAAATATTAATGAAAATGTATATATAATTCCATTATCTAAAAATTTAATAATTTTATTATTTTCGAATATATAATCAAAATCATCAGTTAAGATATTAAAATAACCCGATCCTTTGAATTTAATGAAACCAAAAATTAGAAAAATTAAACAAATAATTATTTGCACAAAGCTTATAATAATTGCCTTATTAAAATTTAATTCATAAAATATAGATTCATAAATACTAACTTCTAATGTTGAATTTTTTGGGCCACCTCCTAATGCCATAACTATTGGAAAACTTAAAAAACAAATAATAAATATTATTGAAAATGTTGAATAAATATTTTGTTTAATAATTGGCCATTCAATATTTATAAAATTACTGTAAAAATTAAAGTTCATTGATTTAGCAACATCAACAAAATTTTTTGGTATTGAATTAAGATTTTGATAAAATATTCTCGTTGCAAAAGGTGTATTTAATAATATATGTGCTATTAAAATTCCCTTTAAACCAAAAATTGACTTAATGTTTAATAGATTATAAAAATTAAATATATTATTTAATAATCCATTTATTCCAAATATTCCTATTACACTAAATACAATTAAAATTGTTGGTAATACAAATGAATAGCCACTAAGAGATATAGCAATTTTAGTAAAGAAATTTTTTCTTCTTCTAAACATTGATAGAGAAAATATTATTGCTAAAATACAGCTTATTGATGCAGATAAAAATGCTTGATAAAATGTAAAATATACTAATCTCAAATTATACCTATTTTGAAAGAAATCTTTTATATAAGTATAATCAAAATTAAATTTATTAATTATTCCTGAAATCGGAAATAATATAATAATTCCCAATATTAGGACATAGAAATAATATAATTTTTTTACCAATTATTTAATATGAGGAATCTTTCCACTCGTTAATCCACATCTCTTTTTTATTATTTATTATTTTAGGATCTATTTGAATACTTTTATGCGGTTTATTAATCTTTTTATAAGCTTCAGGTAGCTGATCTCCAATGTTAATTACTGGATACATTATATTGGTAATAGGAATCAATGATTGAAAATCTTCAGATATCATAAATTCTAAAAATTCATTTGCTAATTCATTTTTTTCTGATGATTCTATTATTCCTGCAAATTCAACAGATAAATAGTTTCCTTCTTTAAAAATTATTGATGAATAATCATAATTATTTTCAAACATAATATGGGCTGCTGGGGATGTTGTGTAACTAAAAACTAGATCAGCTTCTCCTGTTAAAAAGATATTATAATAAGAATCAGTCCAACCCTTGGTTACAGTAATAATTTTTTTATTCAGATTTTTCCATTTTATTTTAGCGTTATCGCCGTAAATTGCCTTCATCCAAGTAAGAAGTCCTAATCCAGGTGAGCTCGTTCTCGGATCTTGTATAACTATTCTAGCATTAGTTTTTGAAATAAGTTCATCAAACGAAGATGGGGGATTTTTAAATTTCTTATTGTTATACACAAATGCAAAATAACCATAATTAAATGGAATAAAAGTATCATCCAACCACTTAATAGGAAGTATTAATTTGTCTTCAATTTTTATCAATGAATGTTTTCTAAATAGCTTTGTATTTTTAGCTTGATCTAAAAGATTCATATCAAGACCTAGAACTATATCAGCTTTTGTGGATTCACCTTCTAAAATAACTCTTGATAATAAACTTGCTGCACTATCTGTTGATACAAATGATAATTCACAATTACATAAATTTTCAAATCTTTTCTTAACTTCAGGTCCAGGCCCCCATGTAGAGACAAATGAATCATATGTATAAATAACTAATTTATCATTTGCTTTTGCATGCATTGGAATTATTAAGAATATAAATATTAAAAATTTTTTCATTGTTTTCTCTTAAAACAGATGAATAAAAAACTTAATTCTTTTTGAATTTAGCTCATATTCCTCCGCCGGTATTACCCGGATCAGGTTCTCGGGTTTTAATCTCAGCATTTCAGCACCCCGTAGAGTTATCTGTAAATTAATGTTTTTTTTAAATAATACAAGTTAAAATTTTCCATTGTTTTTAATAAAATTAACAATTATAAGCTATTTTCTCGGGGAGTAGCGCAGCCTGGTAGCGCATCTGGTTTGGGACCAGAGGGTCGAAGGTTCAAATCCTTTCTCCCCGACCAATCTATAAATTAATTAATAAAAGAATAGTATAGAGAGTCGTATATGCCAAATAAGCTAATATAAATTGATAATATAAATATTAAACCACTTGCTATAACAGAGCGCCAATATTCAGGTATTCCATATCTTTTAATTATTCCAAGATTCGACAATAAATTAATTGCGCATATGAGAAACGACGCCAAAGATATAATTAAAAAATATGACCACATGCCATTCGGACCATTATTTTTAAAAAGTATTATAATTCCAACAATAAAAAGTGAAAGGTTATAAGAACCAAACATTTTCCCCAATGTATTAATTTCAGATTTAAAACCTAGATTAGTAAGAAAATTGGTAAATAAAAATCTATATGAATAATATCCTAATAACGAAAGTATAATTAGAAACGAAATAAAATATGTAAACCCGCCAAAATTTGCAATCATAATATTTAATATAAATACTATGTAATTTATATTAATTTTCAAGAATAAATAATTGTAAAAAAACCCTAAAAACATACTTTTATTTATTATATTTTTCACTATCTAATAATTATGCTTAAAAAAAATGCTATTATTTGGTTTAGAAATGATCTCAGAATAAAAGATAATCTTGCGCTATCAAACATAATTAAAGATTATGAAAAAATAACAGCAATTTATATTATTGATCCAAAAATAAAAATTGGTAAAGCTTCAAAATGGTGGCTGCATGAATCACTTAAAAATTTAAATAACAGTTTAAATAAACTAAATTCTCATCTTAACTTATTTTATGGATCACCTTATAAAATTTTAAATTCAATTATAAAAAAAGAAAAAGTATGCTGTGTTTATTGGAATAGATTGTATGATGAATATTCAATAAGTCGGGATAATAAAATAAAAAAGAATCTTATTAATTTAAATATTGAAGTAAAAACTTATAATAGTTATTTAATATTTGATCCTTGGATAATTAAAAATAATTCAGGATCTTTTTTTAAAGTTTTTACACCATTTTGGAATAAATGTTTAGAAAATATTAAAATAAATCAATTAACTACATATCCAAAAAAATTTTTACATAATATTAAAATAAATGATTTTGATAAAGAATTAAAAAAGTTGAATATTAAAACAAATAATTCAATTAGAATTAATAATTTAAAAAAGATTTGGTTACCCAGTGAATCTGAATCAAATAAATTACTTGATGTTTTTATCAAGAATAAAATAAATAATTATTCTTTTGGAAGAGACAGACCAGATAAAGATCTAACTTCAAGACTTTCTCCATACCTTCATTTTGGACAAATATCTGCACAAAGAATATATAATAAAATATATTCATTAAAATCATTAAGCATTGTAGATAAAAAAAAATATATTGCAGAAATAGGATGGAGAGAATTTTCTTACAATTTATTTTATAATTATCCTGATATAAAAAATATTTCGATTCGAAAAAAATTTAATAAATTTCCTTGGATAAAAAATAATAAACATTTAAATTTATGGAAATGTGGCATTACAGGTATTCCCATTGTTGATGCTGGAATGAGACAATTACTTGCAACTGGATGGATCCATAATAGAGTAAGAATGATAGTAGGTTCTTTTTTGTGTAAAAATCTTTTAATAAACTGGCGTGAAGGTGAAAAATGGTTTTATGAGAATTTGGTTGATGCAGATGAAGCGTCAAATTCTGCAGGTTGGCAATGGATTGCTGGTTGTGGAGCGGATGCTGCTCCATATTTTCGAATTTTTAATCCTGTTCTTCAAGGTCAAAAATTTGATCCAGATGGTAAGTATGTCAAAAAATATATCAAAGAGCTAAAAAACATACCTAAAGAGATGATTCATAGTCCTTGGAATATAAATTTAAAAGATCAAATACGTTTTAAATGTATTATTGGAAAAGATTATCCAAATCCCATTATTGATTTAAAAGTATCCAGAAAAAGAGCTTTAAAGGCATTTAAAAGTATTTAATTTAGTATTAGAAGTATAAGAAATTTATATATATTTGTATCAATTTTTATTATCAAAGATTATATCTCTAATTTCACTATGCAACAAAATTTTGAGCAAAAAAATTTATCAGTAGAATTTAATAATTTTAAAATTCCTAAAATTGGAGTAATAGCATTATCTACTGATTTTACTATTGAGCAAGATTATAATAGAATATGTCATAACCTGAATGTAGATATTTTTTTTAATCGAATACCCTTTTCAAATCCTTTAAATAATAAAAATTATATTGCTATGAAGCAATATCTCAAAGATGTTGCTTATAATATTCTTCCCAAACAGGAAATTGAAGTTGTGGCTTATGGTTGCACTTCTGGCACTATTATTATTGGTGAAGATGAAATATTTAAAGAAATAAGGAAAGCAAAACCTAATGCCTATGTTACAACACCTATTACAGCAGCGATCAAGGCATATAATAAAATGAAAATTAACAAAATTTCAATTTTAACTCCTTATCCTGTTAATGTTAATGAATCAATTCACAGATATTTAGAAAAACATAATTTTGAAATTGTTAATTTTTACTCATTTAATCTTGAAAGTGATTTTGATATAGCAAGAGTCGATAAAGATTTTTTATATAAAACATTATTAAATATAAATAATGATGAATCAGAATCTATATTTATCTCATGTACTGCTTTAAAGGCATTAGAAATCATTAATTATGTTGAAAAAGATATATCAAAACCGGTTCTTTCTAGTAATCAGGCTATGATATGGGATAGTCTTCGTTCTGCTAATATAAATAATAGTATCATAGGTTATGGTAAATTGTTAAAAGATTATTAATAATGATAGGACTTAAAGAAATTCAATCAGCACAACGTAAAATACTTCCTTATATTAATAAAACTCCTTTAATTAAATCTAATTATCTATCTCAAAATGAATCTAACATATTTTTAAAACTCGAATCTATGCAAATCACAGGTTCTTTTAAATTTCGAGGGGCACTTAATAAGTTATTAAATCTTTCTGCTGACCAAAAAGAAAAAGGCGTTGTAGCGGTATCTACTGGCAATCATGGTAAAGGTGTTGCTTATGCTTCTAATATTCTTAAAATTAAATCTTTAATATTTATGTCTAAATTAGTTCCTGAGTATAGAAAAAAAGCAATTGAAGATTTGGGAGCACAAGTTAAGATTATTGGAGATAACAGTGATGAGGCTGATAAGTATGCCACTGACTATGCTATAAAAAATAATATAGAAATTATTCATCCATTTGATGACTTAGATATAATTTGTGGACAAGGAACGATAGGTTTAGAAATGTTTTCAGACTTACCTGAAGTTGACACTATTGTAGTACCTACTTCTGGAGGCGGATTAATTGGAGGTATCGCTATGGCGGTAAAACTTCAAACACCAAGTGTAAAAATTATTGGTGTGTCTATGAAAAAAGGTCCATCAATGTATGAAAGTCTCAAACATGGAAAACCTGTTGATGTAATAGAAGAGGAAACTCTTGCAGATTGTTTAGGTGGTAGTATTGGTTTAAATAATAAATATACATTTAATATAGCAAAAAAATATATAGATGATTTTGTACTTGTAGATGAAAATCAAATAGCTGAAGGAATTAAAATTAATTTTGAAAAACATAAAATAATTTCTGAAGGTGCTGCAGCAACCGGCGTTATAGCAATTAGAGATCGTTTATCTAAATCTATCGGTAAGAATGTAATCTGTTTAATATGTGGTGGTAATATAAATTCAGAATTATTTGCAAAGATTATCTCATGACAGATATTTTGCATTATAATGAGATTAAAAAAATTATTCCTCTAAATAAATCTTTAATTCCAATTATAGAGGAAGGATTTATTAACCTATCAAAAAATAAAACAGTTACTCCCCCAATTATGAGACTAGATATTGAAGAATTTTATGGAGAAGCAGATGTTAAAGCTGCTTATATTAAAGGCTTAGACAGTTTTGCTATTAAAATTGCAGTAGGATATTTTAATAATCCTTCAAAAGGACTCCCGTCTTCTGGAGGCTTAATGGTTTTATTAAATTCTGAAACAGGTGTAATAAAAGCAATATTATTAGATCAAGGATATTTGACTGACGTCAGGACAGCTATAGCAGGTGCAATTGCTTCTAAGTATTTGTCAAATTTAGATATTGAAAATGTTGGAATAATAGGATCAGGAATGCAAGCCCAACTTCAATTAGAATCATTGATGATGGTTAGAAATCCAAAAACAGTATATGTGTGGGCAAGGGATCAGGCTAAGGCAGATAAATATATAAAAACAATGAAAATGAAAATAAATGTTAACTTTATTAATTCTAAAAATATTCAGGAATTATGTAAAAATTGTCAAATACTAATCACCACAACTCCAAGCGACAAACCATTAATTAAGAATGATTGGGTAAAAAAAGGTACTCATATTACCGCTATGGGTTCTGATGCTGAACATAAAAATGAAATTGATCCTTTAATTATTCGTAACTGCGACTCATATGTTCCAGATAAACAATCCCAGACAATAATTTTAGGTGAATTACATCATGCTATAAAAAATGGATTAATTAATAAGGATAAAAAATTTAATGAATTAGGTGAAATAATAAATAACCCAACTTTGGGAAGAAAATCAAATGATGATATAACTATCTGTGATTTGACAGGAACTGGAGTTCAAGATACAGCAATTGCCAGGCACACTTATAATTTATTTATATCAAATAAAATTTAATGAATATGAATCAATCTGTTATTGATCAAACTATAAAATATTTTAAGAATAAAGGTATAATACTTCCAAAAATATCTGAATTAAGAAATCCTCATTCAATAAACAAAGATATTCAAAACAAATTAGAATTAATTAATATAAATGACACAAATCCTTTAAATTTATTTAGAGTTCACTGGTATAATAATTTAAACCAAACACAGTTTGCAAAAATCCCTGAATTTATAGTTTTACCTTCTGAGTTTACGGGAGTTGATGCAAAAATTATTGTAAATATTGGAAAACTTTTTCCACTAATATCAGCTCACAAAGTACTACCTGCTTATGCGTGTATTTTACCACGTCTATTAAGAGGTGAATTTGATTATACAAATGATAAAGCTGTATGGCCCTCTACAGGTAATTACTGTAGGGGCGGTGTTGCAATTTCAAAAATATTAGGACTTGATAGTATTGCCATTTTGCCCGAAGGAATGAGCAGAGAACGTTTCAATTGGTTAGAGAAATGGCTTTCAAATTCAAAAAATATAATAAAGACTTCTGGGACGGAAAGTAATGTTAAAGAAATATACGATGCTTGCAACAATCTTGCAAAAGATCCAAAAAATAAAATTATTAATCAATTTACAGAATATAATAATTATTCTGTTCATCGGTCAGTTACTGGCCCATCATTTGAAGACTCTTTTTTGAAATTTAAAGGTAATACCAATCTTGTGCCTAAATTATATGTTGCAGCTTCGGGATCAAGTGGCACATTAGGTGCAGGAGATTATCTTAAAGAAAAATTTAATCTATCTATAGCAGCTGTAGAGCCTATTGAATGTTCTACAATGTTAGATAATGGTTACGGGGATCATAATATTCAAGGTATAGGAGATAAGCATATACCCTTAATTCATAATGTGATGAATACTGACTTTGTCGTTGCTGTTTCCGACAAAGCTACTAATAATTTAAATATATTATTTAATACAGAAATTGGTCACAAATATTTATTGAAGGTTAATGGTTATGATAAAAAATTTGTAGAAAAACTTCCTAATTTTGGTTTTTCTTCGATCGCAAATATAATCGCTTCCATCAAATTGGCAAAGTATATGAAACTATCATCTGAAGATGCCATTATTACAGTAGCAACTGATGGTTCCGATCTTTATGAAACCGAATTGGATAAATCCTTATGTGAATTTGATGGAAAGTTTAATTTCAATTCATGTGAAAATATTTTCAACAAATTTTTCAAATCTCTTGATACAGATAATATGTTAGAATTATCAGAATTTGATAAAAATAGGATATTTAATCTAGGATATTATACTTGGGTTGAGCAACAAGGAATATCTATAGAAGAATTTGATATAAGAAGAAGTCAAAAATTTTGGGACAATAAATATAATGAATTTCTTGATCTTGATAATGAAATAGACATATTTAACTCTTCAATATTATCATAAAAAAATGAAGATTTTTTTAATTTTATCTGGTTTTCAAATTACTTGGTTATCATCTATATTTGGAGAATATTACAATTATCCATTACTAGGTTTCATTGTTGGAATTTTGTATTTATTTATTTTTTTTCGTTTTATTAAAATAAAAACTAATCTTTTATTTTTATATTTATTTTTTTCTATAATTGGATATACATTTGATACAATCTTATCATATAATAACTTATACTATTTTAATTCAGCATTTAATGTAGGATATTTACCAATTTGGCTTTTAACCTTATGGTTATCATTTAATACTTTATTACTTTCAGTTTTAATTTTCTTGAGAAATAGGATTATATTATCCTTCATACTCGGATCAATTTTAGGACCACTTTCATATTATTCAGGAATTCCATTAAATATTTCTTATACAACAAATATTTATCTAGCATTTATTTTAATGTTTTTCTTTTGGGGATTATTTATGTCTTTATACTCAAAAGTAATTGAAATATATTTTAATAAATTATAATGAAATATTTATTTTTATTTTTTATTTTAATTACAAATAATGCAATAGCACATCAGCCGCGCTTGGTTTTTGATAACCCCAATAAAGATAATATATATACAGTCTCTGATCCTGAAATTTCACAAGCCTTTTATGGAAAACTCTCCGGTGATCCTCATTATTACAAAATAGAATCAGATATAGATTTTATGTTTTATGTAGGAATATTAGTTCCAAAAATTGATGAAAATTTTAATAAGCTTTCTATTGAAGTGATAAACAATAATAATGAAATAATTTTTATTGCTGATGGAAATAATTTTATATGGAAGCCGTGGTACGAACCATATGCTAGAGATTGGTATTATAAGGGACCTGAAATTGGTAAAGATGTTGGAGGCGAATTTAAAAAAAGTATTCCTCTTCAGAATGGCAGTTATATAGTTAAAATATTTAATAATACTAACTATGGCGCATATTCTTTAGCTATTGGTGAAATTGAATTTTTTGGCTCTAACATTATTGAACAAATGTTAATATGGGTGCCAATACTATTTTATATAAGCCCAGTCATGGACGTTGTGTATTGGGATAAATTTGATGTAAGGGCATATATACCCCATATTTTTCTATTAGTCTTAATATTCCTAATTTATTTGTTTTTTAAAAAAATTACTTCTCGCAATTTCAAATAAATAAATTTTATAATTAATAATTAAGTCCACAATTAAAGACATTTTAAAGGGCAATTTTTAATAGATTTTATTAAAAATAGTGTAGTATGTTTTTTTAACTTAGGGGGATTTATGATTGATAGTAATAAAAATATTCCATTATCCAGATCAATACCGCTTGGAATTCAACATGTTTTAGCTATGTTTGCAGGCAATATTACAGTTCCAATAATTATAGCGGGAATATTTGGTCAAACACCTGAACAAAAGATTTTTTTGATACAAATGGCATTATTTGTAGCAGGTATTGCAACTTTAATACAAACTGTTGGTATTGGAAAAATTGGCTCAAGACTTCCAATTATACAAGGAACTAGTTTTGGTTTCATTCCAGTTATGGCTCCATTTGCAAAAGTCGGTTTAGGAGCAGTATTTACTGCTGCATTTATTGGAGGATTATTTCAAATTATACTTGGTCGAATTTTACAACCGATAAGACATATGTTTCCACCATTAGTCACTGGAATAGTTGTTTTAATGATAGGTGTAAGTCTTTTGGGTGTTGGATTCCAATATGCAGGTGGTGGTGCTTGGCTTTTAAATAATAAGCCAGAAGTTTTTGCAAACGGTAGTCATTTATTTTTAGCATTTACTGTTTTGATAGTTACTGTATTAGTCCACCAATATTCAAAAGGTTTTTTAGGTTCAGCATCAATATTAATCGGTATGGGTGTAGGCTATCTTGTTGCAATTCCTATGGGGATGATACAATTCGGAAAAATTGCTGATGCTGGATGGTTTGCTCTTCCTATGCCTTTGCAATATGGTATTGATTTTGTTCCAGGCGCAATAATTTTAATGCTGTTTATGGCCTTGGTAACCACCATTGAAACAATTGGTGATATTAGTGCCACAACAATGGGTGGTGCAAATAGAGAAGCTTCTGATGATGAAATTTCTGGAGGAATAATGGCTGATGGTTTAGGAACAGTTTTTGCATCATTATTTAATGCTATGCCAAATACTTCGTATTCACAAAATGCTGGTTTAGTCGCTTTCACCGGAGTTGTAAATAAAGCTGTAGGAACAATTGCAGGGATCATATTAGTATTACTAGGATTATTTCCTAAACTTGGAGGAATAATTGCAGCAATGCCAGAATCAATATTAGGTGGAGCAGCAATAGTAATGTTTGGTTTAATTACAGCAGCAGGTATTAAATTAATTGCTCAATCTGAATTAAATAAGAGAAATTTATTAATACTCGGGCTTTCTCTTTCATTTGGTATTGGAATGTATTTAAAGCCAGAATTTGCTAGTCATATTCCTGATCTTGGTATTAATTTGCCTCTGCTTTTGACTACAGGCTTAATTCCGGCAGGTGTGCTTGCATTTATTTTAAATGCAATACTTCCAAAAGATTAATTTAACTCAATATTACGGGCGGTTTATTAACCGCCCTTTTTTCGTAAAATAATGCATCTTAATTTATTATTAAAAATTTTAAATATATTTATGAATGAAATAATTCCTAAAACTAGGCAAGGAGTATCGTTAGGAAATAAGATTTTTGGTGGAGCAATATTAAAACGAGATGATTTTTCTTTAGTAATTTCTGAATGTAATAATGAAATAGAAAATCCCTTATGGCACGGAGAAATCCATACTTTAAATAAATATTATGAATTATCAGAATCTATACGTCCTTCTCCAAAAGATTGCATTTTTTTATCTTCACATGAACCATGTTCATTATGTCTTTCAGCTATTACATGGGCAGGTTTTACTGAATTTTATTATCTTTATTCATATAATGAAACTGCTTCTAAATACAATATTCCACATGATTTAAATATATTAAGAGAAGTTTTTAATATTAATGATGGAAATTATAGGAAGCATAATTCTTATTGGAAAAGTTACTATATTATTGATTTAATAAATAATTTGTCAGACGACGAAAAAAATATTATTAAACCATTGATGAAAAAAATACAAAATTCTTATTCTCAACTTTCAGAAAATTATCAGTCAATAAAAAATTCAACAAATATTCCTTTAAAATAATATGAAGCTTAAATATGAATATAGAAATTAATAGTATTTCAGATAAAAATGTTTCTGATATTTTAAATTCAGAATGTCTAGATTTTCTTAAATTACTTCATGAAAAATTTAATCATAAACGTTTAAATCTTCTTGAAAAAAGGAAAGAAATACAAAGAAAAATTGATGAAGGCTGGTTACCTGACTTTTTAGAAGAAACAAATGATATTCGAAATTCAAATTGGAAAATTTTATCAACTCCAAAAGATTTATTAGATAGAAGGGTAGAAATTACCGGTCCACCGTCAAGAAAAATGATTGTGAATGCTTTAAATTCAGGAGCAAATACATTTATGGCCGATTTTGAAGATTCCTTATCACCAACTTGGAAAAATATAATTAATGGTCAAATAAATTTAAAAATGGCTAATTTAAATAAAATTGATTTCAAAGATAATAAAACTGAAAAAGAATATAAGCTTAATAAAGAACATGCAGTTTTAATCGTTAGACCGAGAGGCTGGCATCTAGATGAAAAAAATATTAAATATGACAATATACTAATTTCTGCATCCTTGTTTGATTTTGGTGTTTATTTTATTAATAATTACAAAACTTTAACAAAGAATAATACAGCGCCATACTATTATTTGCCAAAACTTGAAAATCACTATGAGGCAAGACTCTGGGAAGAAGTTATTAGTTTCACAGAAGATAAGTTTAATCTTAAAAAAGGTACTATAAAGGTTACGGTACTAATAGAAACTATATTGGCTGCATTTGAAATGGACGAGATTTTATATGAATTAAAAAATCATATAGTAGGACTTAATTGTGGCAGATGGGATTATATATTTAGTTTTATTAAAAAATTTAAAAATCGCAATGATTTTGTCTTACCTAACAGGTCTTTGGTTTCAATGAGAGTTCATTTTATGAAATCATATAGTCAACTTCTTATAAAAACTTGTCATAAAAGAAGAGCACATGCGATAGGAGGTATGGCAGCACAAATACCTATTAAAAATGATGATAAAGCTAATAAAAAATCTCTTCAAAAAGTCTATGATGACAAATTAATCGAAGCTTATAATGGTCATGACGGTACCTGGGTTGCCCATCCGGGACTAGTTAATATGGTAAAAGAAATTTTTGACAACCATCTTTATTTTAAAAATCAATTAGGCAACAAAAGAGAAGATGTTAGTATTACAGCAAGTGACTTGTTAAAATTACCTGTAAAAACTTCAGGAGGTAGGGTGGGTGTGATTACTGAAGAAGGCATTAAAACAAATATAAATGTTGGAATTTTATATATAGAATCATGGTTAAGCGGAAATGGTTGTGTGCCACTTTACAATCTTATGGAGGATGCAGCAACAGCAGAAATTTCAAGAGCTCAAATATGGCAATGGATTAAACATAAATCGGTCATTGAATCAGGTGAAACAATAACGAAAGAATATTTTTTAGATTTATTAAAAGGTGAAATAATTAACATAAAAAAGAAAATTGGCGATATTGAATTTAATAAAAGAAAATTTACTGAAGCTTCTGACATATTTGAAAAAATTTGCACATCAGATAATTTTGTAGATTTTTTAACAATCTCATCGTACAATAAAATTTAATCTTCAGACAATGAATAATGGCAATTTAAAAAAAATATATTATTGTCCTATCAAATCTTTGTCATTTAATGAATTAAGTCTCGCTAAAATTGATAAAAATATTGGTATAATAAATGACAGATGTTTTGCATTCACCCGTGGATTAAATCTTATTCAATCAAATGAACATAAAAATTTTCCTAAAACTAGAAATCTTAATAATTTTTTAACTCTTAGAAATACACCATCTTTAAAAAAATTTAATTTTATTTTTGATTATAAAGAAAAATTTATAAAATTATATAAAGATAACAAGCTTATATTAAATACAAATATGCTTAATAAGAATGATATTAAAAATATTGAAAATTTTATAACTAATACTGACTCAAAAATAAAGAAACCAGTTTTTTTAATTCATAATAACAAAATCCCTTTTTTTGATACTGCTCCTAATATTTCAATTTCAATGATTAATCTTAATACCATTAAAGATTTAGAAAAAATTTTAAATAAAGATATTCATTTTGAACGTTTTAGAGCAAATTTATACATTGAAAATCTTAAACCTTGGGAAGAATTTAATTTTATTGATAAAAAATTATTGATTGGCAATATAAAATTTGAAGTTTCTGGAAAAATCCCAAGATGCAAAATAACCAATATTAATCCACAAAACTATGATTTAGATATGAATATACCTAGGGAATTACTGAATAATTTTGGCCACAGCGATTTTGGAGTTTATTTAAAACCCTTAAATTCTGGCATAATTCATAATAATGATAATTTAACAATAATTTAAAATAAAGTATTTAATATTATCAATTTATTAATATTGTAAATATAAAATGTGATATGAATTTTTTAAGAAAATATTCTGATCCTATAACAGGTTACTTATTTATTAGCCCAGCAGTAATATTAATATCTTTATTTGGAATCTTTCCCGTTTTTTTTGGTTTCTATATGAGTTTTCATAAATGGAAAGTGTTTAAAGGTAGATTCTTAGGATTTGAAAATTATCAAAGGATATTAGGTGATATTCCTTCTTTTTGGCTATTCGTATTTGGATTATTATTATTAATTTTATCTTATTGGACTTGGTCAGAATTCAAAGACAAATTTAAGAATAAATATTTAATTTTTTTATTAAGTATAATAATATTTTTGATATCCATCCTTATAATTAATATTAGTTGGTCCAATATGATAATCAAAGGTGACGATGATTTCTTAAACTCTTTAATTTATACATTTTATTATTCATTTTTTACAATTACTTTTGAAGTTGGGTTAGGATTAATAATTGCTTTTTCTTTGTATCAAAAATTAAGAGGCAAGCAGTTTTTTCAAATGATATTATTATTTCCTTATATTACTCCTGCTGTTATGGGTGCTGCAGTTTTTTTTATAATTTTTGGAAAATCTCAAAATTCAATTCTAAATGAATTTATTGGTTTCTTTGGATATGATCCACAATTATGGTTATTTGATAAAAGACCAATTACTGAAATATTATTTGGAATTAAAATAAATGGTTTTCTTGCTGGACCAAGTCTTGCTTTAGTATCTGCAATTATTTATGGAATTTGGTCTTACACAGGTTATTATGCAATAATATTACTAGCGGGACTTTCAATTATTCCAAACGATTTATATGATGCTGCAAAGGCAGAAGGAGCATCACGTTGGCAGACATTTATTAAAATTACTGTACCACTTTTAACTCCTATTATTTTCTTTTTAATGTTAACCGGATTTATTAATACATTCCAAGCCTTTAATCATATTTTTGTTATGCAGACATCATCAGCGGGAGATAGTATGGATGTTGTTACTATAGAAATATTTGATCATTTCTGGGGAAGAGTTAAATATGGATACGCGGCGGCTGAGGGCGTTATACTATTTATATTATTAAATGTTTTAGCAATCTCACAATTTGTTTTTTTTAGAAAGAAATTAAACTATGAATAAAATTTTTAATACAGAAACTAGAATACCCTATATTATACTTTTTTTTATAGTCCTTTTTTCGATTTACCCATTTTTCTATATGATTTCGACTTCATTTATGACAGTTGGTGAAGCTACTAACCAATACTTATTTCCAAAAAAAATTATTATAGAAAATTATTTTGAAGTCTGGAAGTCAAATAATTTTCAAGAATATACAATTAATAGTTTAATTATTGCCTTTATAACTGTTGCTGGAATATTGTTTACAAGCATTCCTGCAGCTTATTCATTTGCAAGAATTGATTTTCCATTTAAAAATTTTATTTTCTACTTTTTATTAATATCACTTATGATTCCTGAAATTATTATGCTTTTACCACACTTGTTAATTATTAGAGGTGAGATTATACCCTTACCCTTCGGTCCTTCTTGGATGAACAGTTTACAAGGTTTAACAGTTCCATTTATGGGCAACATTTTTGTTATCTTTCTTCTTCGACAATATTTTAAAAAGATTCCAAAAGAACTATGGGAGGCTGCCAGAATGGATGGAGCTAGTCACTTTTATTTTCTATATAAGGTAATTATTCCATTAAGCCTGCCTATCATTGTTACAGTAAGTCTTTTTTCATTTATACTCGCTTGGAATGCTTTTGCATGGCCATTATTAATATTAACTGAAGATAAATGGTTCCCAGTTACAGTATCAATATACGGTTTTATTAGGGAAGTCGGTCCTAATTTTAATCTTTTAATGGCAGCGTGTGTAATTTCAATTTTACCTATTTTGGTCTTATATTTCTTTACACAAAGACTTTTTTTAGAGAGCATATCAAATTTTGGACTAAAAGGATAATGTGCATAAAATCTACTTAATTATGTAATAAATATTTAATAAAGAGTGTATTATTTATTGTTTTTCTTACTAAATAATAGGGGCTAAATATGAAAAAAATTTTTATGATAATTGCAATTATGTTAAATTGCATTTTTACTATTCAAGTTAAAGCAGATGGCCATATTACTGCAGAAGCAATTGAAAGCGCAGACCCATCAGGTCAGGCTATTAATTTTTGGGTCCAATATTCTGATGAAAGATTAGAAGCTATGCAGGCTCGCGCAGAAAGATTTAAAAATGAATCTGGAATTACTGTCAATGTAATTTACAAAGGTCATTATGGAAAAGTTCAGTCAGCTATGATGTCAGCAGCAGGTACCAAGGATATTGGTGACGTTGCACGTGGATATGGTAATGCAGCTGCAGATATGTATATGATAGGTGCTTCAATTGATCAAACATTACTTGCTAACAGCAAAAAATGGGGTGTTACTCAAGATGACATAAATGATTGGGGTGCTAATTGGAAAGTTGGGTTCTCTCCATATTTCGATGGCAATCCAAAATTACTACATGAAGTTGGAAAGTCTCTTGAAGTTGTTTATTATAATAAAGACTGGTTAAATGAACTTGGTTTAAAAGAACCTGAAAATCCTTCACAGTTTGCAGAAGTTGCTTGCGCTGCAACAAACAGCGTTTATAGTGGAAGAATTGGTGATACACCAAGTTTAGGTTATGAAATTGATACTGATGCAAGTAATTTTGCTGCTTGGGTTTTTGCACATGGTGGAGATGTTTTTGATTATAATAAGGGAGAATATATCCTTAATAGCGCCAAAGCAATTCAAGCAATGGAATTTATTCAGGGTATGTCAAATAAAGGATGCGCTCAAGTTACAAGAGGAAAATATAGCGATCAACAATATTTAGGATTAGGTTCGGTAATGTTTGCGCTTGGTTCAACATCTGGAATAACCTATTTTCAAAAAGCCATAGAAGAAGGTTATAATGGTAATTGGGAAATTTCAAAAGTTCCTCATACAACTCCTGTTCCTGTGCTTAATTTATATGGTGGAGGTCTAATTATGGGCGATACTGGAGACGTAAATAGAATGGTTGCTGCTTATCAGTGGATGAAATATATTTCTAATACTGAAAATTCTGCAGTTTGGTCTACGGAAAGTGGTTATGGATTTGTTAGAACATCATCTGCTGATCATCCATTAATTCAACAAAAAAGGAATGACTTAGCTCAATATGACAGATCTTTAAGTTATATTAAATACGGCAAAGGTGAACCGTCAGTTCCTGGTTATTATTCAGTACGTGGTGAAATTGAGAAAGCATATGCTGCCATTATTAATGGTGATGATATTAAATCAACATTGGATTCCCTTAATGATGAAGCTAACGCAATACTCGCAGATGCTATAGCTCAATAATTGTTTATAATAATTTTTAAGGGCGGAATATATACCGCCCTTTTTTACATATTATGATTATAGTAACTTCTTTAAAAGATCACCTGAGTGTATGTGAAAGCGTTAACCCCAGTCATTTAATTTCTGTTATTGATCCAGGTTTTGAGCCATCCACTCCAAACAGCACAATAAAACACCTTAAGCTTGGCTTTGATGATATTATTGCAGTTAGTAAAAATAACATTATCCATAGGCAAAATGAAAAATTAAGTCATCAAATACCTCCAAATGACAATCATATTAATAATATTGTAGATTTTGTTTCTACATGGGATCAATCTCAGCCTATTGTAATTCATTGTTGGTGCGGTGTTTCAAGATCAATGGCAACAGCAACATTTATTTTGTGTTTATTAAACCCTAATAATGTTGAAAATAATATTAAATATTTAAGATCAATTGCCCCTCATGCAAATCCAAATAAATTAATGATATCTATGTTTGAAAAACATTTAGGAATAGTTGGTGAAATTAAAATAGCATTTGAAAAATATCCACATACTAAAACTTATGATTGCGAAACAACCTTTGCACCTGTATCTATATTTAATATTAAAGAATTAAGAGAATATAAATGAAAGAATTTGTAAGAACTATTTCTGATTATCCAGTTAAAGGTATTCAATTTAGAGATATAACCACATTACTTCAAAATTCAAAACATTTTGAAAAGGTAATCGATGAAATGACTGAACCCTGGCAAAATACAACAATCGATGCAATATTAAGCATTGAATCTAGGGGTTTTATTATGGCAGGTGCAATAGCATATAAACTTAAAACGGCTTTTGTTCCACTAAGAAAACCTGATAAACTACCAGGACCTACTTTTAAAGTTTCTTATACTTTAGAGTATGGTTCAACTGAAATGCATATACATAAAGATGCATTATATGATCATAAGAATTTATTAATTATTGATGATTTATTAGCAACTGGTGGCACCGCATTAGCTGCAGTTGATCTAATAAATAAATTTCCAAACAAAAATATTGTTGGTGCCGGATTTATTATTAATTTACCAGAACTTGGAGGTCAAAAAAAATTAGAAAATATTGGAATAAAAATCCATACTTTAATGGAATTTTAATGTCTATATTTAAGGATAAGAACATTGTTATTACCGGGGCAAGTAGAGGTATAGGCTTATCTATTGCAAAAAAATTAGCTTCAGAGGGCTCTAACATTACCATATTAGCAAAGACAGATTTACCACATCCAAAATTACCAGGTACAATTTTTACTGCAGCAAAAGAAATTGAAGAATTTGGAACAAAAGTTTTGCCAATAAAAACTGACATTCGCTTTTCTGATCAAGTTGAAGAAGCAATTTTAAGATCATTTAATACTTTTGGAAAAATAGATATCTTAATAAATAATGCTAGCGCTATAAATTTATTTAATTCAGAATCTCTTCCAATGAAACGTTATGATTTAATGTTTGATATTAATGTGAGAGGTACATACTTATGTTCAAAAACTTGTTTAACATATTTAAAGAAATCAGAAAATCCACATATTCTTAATTTGAGTCCTCCAATTAACTTAAAACCTAAATGGTTTGAGAACTTTACTGCATATACGATGTCTAAGTTTGGAATGAGCATGTGCACCTTAGGTATGTCTTCAGAGTATAAAAAATTTAATATTGGAGTAAATTCACTATGGACTAAAACAGCGATTAACACATCAGCGTTATCTATGTTAGGAGGCTTTGTAAGACCAGAACAATGTCGGCAACCTTTAATAGTTGCAGATGCTGCATATTCAATCTTAAAACAAAATTCAAAGACTTGCACAGGAAATTTTTTTATTGATGAAGATGTTTTAAGAAATGATGGTGAAGATGATTTTGATAAATATGCAGTTAAACCAGGAAACAAATTATTCGAAGATCTTTTTCTTGATTAATATTAGCTATTTCATTTATTATAAAAAGTAATATATTCTTTTAATTATGAATTTAAATAAAATTTGGTTAAAAAACTATCCTAAAGGAATTTCTCCCGAAATTAAATTTGATGAATTTTTATCCTTAAACGATATGTTTGAAAAAACCTGCGACAAATTTAATGATAAAATTGCATTCACAAATTTTGGTGTTGAAATGTCTTTTAAAGAATTAAAGATCAAATCAACTTCTTTAGCATTTTTTTTACGAAATAAGCTTAAATTAGAAAAAGGTTCAAGAGTTTCAATAATGATGCCAAATATATTGCAATATCCAATATGCACTTTTGGAATATTAAAGGCTGGCTTAATTGTTGAAAATATCAACCCCTTATATACAAAAAGGGAATTAGAGTTACAAATTCAAGATTCAAAGACTGATACAATCATAATTTTAGAAAATTTTGTTCATCTTATTGAAGAATCAGTAAAAAATAATTCAATTAAAAATATTATTATCACTTCTGTGGGTGAACTGTTAGGTATTAAAGGTGTTATGATTAACTTTATGATCAGAAAAATAAAAAAAGCTGTACCAAGTTTTAATATTAATAATTATTATAATTTTTCTGATGCGATAAATATTAAAGAAAGTAAAGATTATGATTTTCCTGATTCAAATTTAGATGATATAGCTTTTTTGCAATATACGGGTGGAACTAGTGGTCAGATTAAAGCTGCTATGTTGACTCATAAAAATATTTTATCAAATGTTTTTCAAGTGAAAGAATGGCTTGGATCTCATTTAAAATTTGGTGAAGATATAGCTATTTGTGCACTTCCTCTTTATCATATTTTTGCTGTTACATGTAATTCGTTAACATTTTTTTATTTTGGAGCTAACAATATTTTAATTTCTAATCCAAAAGATATAAAATCTTTTATAAAAGAACTAAAAAAACATAAATTTACATTTATTAGTGGTGTTAATACTTTATTTAATAAATTACTTAATGACAAGAATTTTAAAAAGTGTGATTTCTCTAAACTCAGAATAACATTAGGAGGCGGAATGACTGTTCAAAAAAAAGTAGCTGAACACTGGCAATCTGTTACTGGATGCGTTTTAAGTGTTGGATATGGCTTATCAGAAACATCACCTGCTGCTTCAATTGATCCAATTGGCGTAAACTACTTCTCAGATACTTTAGGATTACCGCTACCTTCAACAGAAATTTCAATACAAGATGAGAATGGAAATTTTCTAGAACCCAATAAACCAGGAGAAATATGCATTAGAGGACCTCAAGTAATGAAAGGATATTGGAATAACGAAAAAGAAACAAAAAAAGTTATTAGTGCTGATGGCTGGTTCAAAACAGGCGACATTGGAATTATTAATGATGAAGGTTATCCAAAATTGATTGATAGAAAAAAAGATATGATAATTATTTCAGGTTTTAATGTTTATCCCAACGAAATTGAAGAAGTAGCAATGATGCATGAAAAAATCTTTGAAGCTGGGTGTATAGGGACAATAAATAATGGCAATGAAACAGTAAAATTATTTGTTTCAACTTTTCCCGATGAACAAATATCTAAGGAAGAAGTAATTTTACATTGTAAAAAATATTTAACTGGATATAAAATACCAAAAATCATAGAATTTATTGATGAAATTCCAAAATCAAATGTTGGAAAAATATTAAGAAGAAAATTAAAAGATGAATAAAGCAGTTATAGTAGGATATTCAAGATCACCATTTACAATTGCAAATAAGGGTGATTTAGTTTCAATTAGACCAGAAGATTTATTGTCTGAAGTAATAAAAGATCTTGTTACTAAATCAAAAATTAATCCAGAAGATATAGAGGATATAATAGCAGGTTGTGCATTTCCTGAAGGTGAGCAAGGATTTAATATAGGTAAAGTTGTTACATTTATGTCAGGAATGAATTTAAAAACTGCAGGTATGACAGTTAATAGATGGTGCGGATCTTCTATGCAATCTGTACATATTGCTGCTGGCGCTATCGCCTTAGGTGCTGGAAAAGCATTTATAAGTTGTGGTGTTGAAAGTATGACAAGAGTTCCAATGCTTGGCTTTAATCCAATGCCTCATCCAGAATTACTAAAAGATAACCCAAATGTTTATTTATCTATGGGTTCTACCGCAGAGAATGTTGCAAAAAAATATCAACTTACAAGAAAATCGCAGCAAGAATTTGCAATATCAAGTCATCAAAAAGCATTTGAGGCACAATCGTCTGGAAAATTTAATGATGAAATAACCACAATTAATAATTGTTCAACTGATGGCGGAATTAGGCCAGATACAAACCAAAACATTTTGGACAGTTTAAAGTTAGCATTTGATAAAGATGGAACAATTACTGCGGGCACATCATCACCTCTTACAGATGGAGCAGCAGCAACACTTATATGTGAAGAAGAATATGCTAAAAGCCAAAATTTAGAAATTCTTGCTCGTATTATTTCAATTGGTGTAGAAGGTTGCGCCCCTGAAGTTATGGGGTTAGGACCCATAGGAGCATCAGAAAAAGCTCTTAAAAGGGCAGGTTTAAATATTAAAGATATAGATATTATAGAATTAAATGAAGCTTTTGCATCACAGTCTTTAGCGTGTATCAAAGATTTGAGTATCGATCAAAAAAAAGTTAATTTGGATGGTGGTGCAATTGCATTAGGCCATCCTCTTGGCGCTACCGGAGCGCGAATTACAGGTAAAGCCGCACAATTATTAAAAAGAGAGGGAAAAAAATATGCTCTCTCAACTCAATGTATCGGATTAGGTCAAGGCATAGCAACGATTCTAGAATCAATAAATTAATGTTTAACAATGTAACTGTTATAGGCTCAGGATTAATGGGATCTACAATCGCTGCTCATTTATCAAATGCTGGTTGTAATGTTTATTTGCTGGACATAGTTTTAAAGGATAAAAAAAATAGAAACTTTTTAGCAGATGAATCATTAAAAAAATTATTAAAAATTAAACCATCTCCTCTCACTTTAAAATCAAATCTAAAGTACATAAAAACTGGAAATATAGAAGATAATTTAGAAGTAATTAATTCTTCCGAATGGGTTATAGAAGCTATTTTTGAAGATTTAAATATTAAAAAGAATTTATATAAAAAAATTGAAAAAATTATGAAAAATGACCTAATAATTTCATCCAATACCTCAACAATTAAACTTTCACAGTTAACAGAAGGTATGTCTTTAAAGTTTGCAAATAATTTTTTAATTACTCATTTTTTTAATCCTCCTAGATATTTAAAATTATTAGAAATTGTTACATCAAAAAATTTAAATAAGGATATAAAGGATAAAATTATTAAATTTTGTGATATTAGACTTGGAAAAAATGTTATTGAATCTAAAGATACACCCGGCTTTATAGGAAACAGAATCGGTATTTACTGGATTGAAAGAGCAGCAGTTGAGGCTATTAAATTTAATTTATCAGTCGAAGAGGCAGATCAAATAATAATAAATATTTTTAATGTTCCAAAAACAGGAATTTTTGGCTTAATAGACGTTGTTGGGTTAGATCTTGTCCCATATGTAATTAATTCTTTACTTTCCAATATACCTAAAAATGATCTTTATCATTCATTACACGAAAAACCTGAATTATTTGATTATATGATCAAAAATAATATGATTGGAAGAAAAGGTGATGGTGGCTTCTATAAATTAAAAATTACAGATGGAGAAAAAGTTAAATATTCACTTAATCTTAAATCAAAAAAGTATGAAAAAAGTAAAAAAATTAATAAAATAATTATAAATTTTGATCATTATAAAAATTTAATTGAAAATGACATAAACGATAAATACATAAATTATGCTACCAAAATATTAATAGATGTTCTCTATTATGTATTAATAATTGCTGAGGAAATTTCGCTTGATATATACGCTATCGACTCCGCTATGCGTGATGGTTTTGGTTGGAAATTAGGTCCTTTTGAAATGATCGATAAATTAGGTATATCCTTTTTAAAAAAACATATTTCAAATACAGGTAGAAAAATTCCTAATCTTTTAAATAAAATTAATGATGATTTATTTTATAAGGTTATAAATAATGAATTATTTCTTTATGATTTTAAAATAAATAAATACAAAAAACTAAAAGTACCTGACGGCATTTTATCATTGTCGGATTTCAAAAGAATATCAAAACCAATTAAATCTATTTCTACAGCAAGTTTATGGGATATAGGTGATGGTATTACAGTTTTCGAAATACATAGTAAGGGAAATTCTATTGATATTAACACTATGAGTTTTCTCGATCAATCAATTGACATTGTTTCAGCCAATTACAAAGCAATGATAATTTATAATGAAGGCGAATTCTTTTCAGCAGGAGCAAATCTCGGAGAAGCTTTATTTCTTGGAAATATTGGTCTTGATGAAGAAATATATAATAATATTATTTCTAAAGGACAAAATGTATATAAAAAAATGAAATACAGTAATTTTCCAGTAATTGCCGCTCCTTCAAATATTGCCTTAGGTGGAGGCTGTGAAATTTTACTTCATTCTGATTTTGTTCAAGCACATATAGAATCGTATATTGGATTAACTGAAGCTGCTTTAGGTATAATACCTGCATGGGGAGGTTGTAAAGAAATGTTATCAAGATTTAAATCTGATATTAAATCGCCTAAAGGTCCAATGCCATCTGTTTTAAAAACTTTCAATCTAATCGGTAATGCAAAAGTATCTACTTCTGCTCATGAAGCAATAGAATTAGGTTATTTAAAAGATAATGATGGTATTACTATGAATAGAAATCGATTGTTGTTTGACGCTAAAAATAAAGCATTAGAAATGATAAATACTTATGAAAAACCTTTAAAGAACAAATATTTTTTACCTGGAAAAAGTGGGGTCGCTGCTTTAAAATTAACTATGAATAATATGCATTCAAATGGATTAATTTCTGATCATGATCTTAAGATTGGAAATCGCATTGCAGAGGTAATTTCAGGCGGAAATACTGATTTTATTAGCGAAGTAGATGAAGAATACATTTTAAAACTGGAAAAAAATGCTATTTATAGCTTATTAAAGGAAAATTTAACAATTGAACGTTTAGAATACATTTTAGAAACTGGTAAATATTTAAGGAATTAAATGCAAACTTACAAAGCTCCATTAAATGATATGAAGTTTATCTTAAGAGATTTTATAAACTCTGAATCAAACAGTTTGTTAAAAAATTCAGATATAGATTTATCTGATTTAGAAATGATCTTAGAGGAAGCTTCTAAATTATGTGAAGAAAAATTATTGCCATTAAATCAATCTGGGGATGAAGAAGGATGTAAATATGAAAACGGAAACGTTAACACTCCTAAAGGTTTTAAAGAAATTTATAGAGAATTTGTAGATAATGGCTGGCAAGGATTAACTGTAAATAAGAAGTACGGCGGGCAAGAGCTGCCCTATTTTATGAATATGTTCTTAGATGAAATGATAAGTTCTTCAAATATGTCATTTGGTTTATATCCAGGATTAACATCTAATGCAATTGATGCAATTGAAAAAAGTGCTTCTGATGAAATTAAAGATCTTTATTTGCCAAAACTTGCCTCAGGTGAATGGAGCGGAACTATGAATTTAACTGAACCACATTGCGGAACAGATCTGGGATTAACAAAAACTATTGCCAATCCTCAAAATGATGGATCATATAAATTATCTGGCACAAAGATATTTATTACATGTGGTGAACACGATATGAGTAAAAATATCATTCACCTAGTTTTAGCAAAAACCCCTAATTGCCCTAAGGGAATTAAGGGAATAAGCTTGTTTGTTGTTCCAAAGATTATTCCTAAAAAGGACGGATCTCTAGGAGAAAGAAATAATTTAGAATGTGGCTCAATCGAAAAAAAAATGGGTATTAATGCAAGCCCCACTTGTGTAATGCATTATAATGAAGCAACGGGTTGGTTAGTTGGCGATCTTCACAAAGGAATGAAAGCGATGTTTATAATGATGAATGGAGCACGTTTAATGGTTGGAGTTCAAGGATTGGGAATTGCTGAAATAGCATATCAGTCAGCACTAAATTATGCTAAAGAAAGATTGCAAGGACGTTCATTAAAAGGTTCTAAAAACTTAGATAAAGACGCAGATCCAATATTAGTGCATCCAGAAATAAGAAAAAGTTTACTAAAAATCAAAACTTTAACTGAAGGTCTTAGAGGTTTGATGTTATGGACAGGATTACAAGTTGATATTGCTAAAAAAGAAAAAGATAAATTTAAAAAACAAAATGCTGATGATTGGGTTTCTTTAATGACTCCAATTTTAAAATCATTTGCAACTGATGTTGGTTGTGAAGCATCAAATCTTGCAGTTCAAATTTATGGCGGTCATGGTTATATTAAAGATCATGGAATTGAACAGTTAGTAAGAGATTCTAGAATAACTCCAATTTATGAAGGAACAAATGGTATTCAAGCTTTAGATCTTGTTGGTAGAAAAATGCCTTTACATACTGGCAGATTGTTGAAAGCATTTTTTCATCTTGTCAAAGAATATATTGAAAAGAATAGTTTTAATTATAACTTAAAAGATTTTATGCCTTCTCTCACTAAATCATTTAATAGATTACAACAAGTTACAGCATATATTGCATCCACAGGATTAAAAGATCCAGATGAAGCATCAGGACCTGCAAGTGACTATCTAAAAATGTTTGCGCTTGTAGCAACTGCATATGTTTGGACACGTTATGCAGAAATTGCATTCAATAAACTTAACAATGATCCAAATGGTTTTTATCTAGCTAAAATTAACTCTGGTAAATACTTTATGACTAAAATATTGCCAGAAACTGGATCAATAATGTCTAGTATACTATCAGGAGCTAAAACTTATAATGATTTTGAAGATTCTCATTTTGATTCAGCTTTTAAATTATGATTGTCAAAATTTATAAACCTACAAAAACATCTATGCAATCTGCTAGAAACAAGACCAAAAAATGGCTAGTTGAATACGTAGATAAAAATAGTGAGGAAAAAGATTCTTTAATGGGATGGATAAGCTCTAATTATACAAACAACCAAGTTAAAATCTTTTTTGATACCAAGGAAAAAGCAATTAACTGGGCAAAACAAAAACATTATCAATATGAAGTTATAGAATCACAAGATAGAAATCTTATTCCAAAAAATTATGCTGCAAACTTTGCATATAATAAAAAAGAACCCTGGACTCATTGATTTTTTTAAGATATGATCAATCGTTTTTCCGTTAAACCGTTATCAGATTCTACTATTACCTTATCAAGTGTTGCTTCAAATAAATTAAGACCTGATTTAATAATAACAAACTGTGATATTTTATCTGTTTATACTGACAGAATTTTAAAAAATAAAGAAGTATGGATATCATCTGGAAGAATTGCCTGTATCAAAGATAATGGAGATTCTACAAAAGTATTTGATAAAAACTTAAATATTTATGATGCAAAAGGAGGATTAATAGGGCCTGGATTAATTGATCCTCATATGCATATAGAAAGCAGTATGATGACTGGTTGTGCATATTCTGAACCAGCATTACTTAATGGTACTACAACAATTTTTTGTGATAGCCATGAGATAGGTAATGTATGTGATACTGAGGGTATTGAATGGATGCTGGAAGATTGTAGACTTGCTCCACTATCTATTTTTTTAACAATACCAAGTACAATTCCCGCAACAAATGATACCATTGAAACTGCAGGTGGAGATCTAACAGCTTACAAGGTTGGTAACATTTTTGATAAATGGCCTGAAGCAGTTGCCTTAGGAGAAAAGATGGATTTTGTTTCTGTTTGTGACAGCAATGAAAGAAGTCATAAAATAATTTCTGAATCTCTAAAAAGAAACAAACCTATATCTGGGCATATGTTTGGAAGAGAATTTGTTGCCGCTTATTCATCTAGTGGTATTACTGATACCCATGAATCAGAAGATAAAGATTTAACATCAGATTTATTAGATTCTGGTTTATGGATTTTTTTGAGAGGAGGCAATCCATCTACTCCTTGGAATAGTTTACCACAAGCTATTAAGGCTATAACAGAGATGGGTGCAAGTAATAAAAGAGTTTGTGTTTGCACTGATGATAGGGATGCAGATGATTTACATTTTTTTGGTCTCGACTGGGTAGTAAGAGAATCAATAAAATCAGGCATAACTCCAGAATCTTCATGGAGTATGGGTTCATTACACCCTGCGCAACGATATAATATTGATCAAGATTATGGTGCACTAGGGGGCGGGAGAAGGGCTGATATAGTTCTTTTAAATGAAAATTATGAGGTACAAAATACTTGGCTAGGTGGTGAATTGGTTGTTGAAGATAAAAAAATAACTAACTTATTAGAGAGACAGCTAGAAACAGGTAGATATAAATACCCATCAAAAGCATATAAAACAATTAAGATACCAAAAGACTATAAATTATTACCCCCTTTGCCAGAATTTCCAGTCACAATTAATACTATCAAGACTGAACTGCCAGGAATCGTAACTAAACATCATAAAATTAAGATTGATAAAGAGTTTAGTAATTGGAGTGATGTTTTAAATGAATATAATTTAACTCACATAGCAGTTATTGAACGCTATGGAAAGACATCTGAAATTGCACATGGTTTCATAAAAGACTTTAATCTTAAATCCGGAGCTGTTGGAAGTAGTGTTGGCCACGATGCCCATAATATAATAATAGCTGGAACTAATGAGAATGATATGTCAATTGCATTAAATGAAATTTATAAATCACAAGGATGTGTAGTTATTGTTGATAACAGTGAAATTATATCAAAAGTTGATTTACCAATTGCAGGACTTTTATCTGATAAACGAGCTAATATTGTTGCAGAGGAAACAAGAAATTTTAAAAAATATTGGGATGAATATAAGTGCGCAATACCTTATATGGGCTTTAATTTATTGCCTTTATCAGTAATACCAGAATTTAGAATAACCAATAAAGGGTTAGTGGATGTAAATAAAATGAAAATTATTCCTTTATTTGAATGATATAGATTATATATTTATAATTTAAAAATATTTATGATATTAATAATAAATTAGCGCCCTTAGCTCAGTGGATAGAGCATCGGTTTTCTAAACCGAGGGTCCGAGGTTCGAGTCCTCGAGGGCGCGCCAATGAATGATATGAAAAAAATATATATAGCTGCTTTAAAGGAAGAAACAATAGGACTTAAAAAATTCTTTCATTCAGGTGTAGGCAAAATAAATGCAACTATAATGACTTTGGAATTAATTAGTGAATTCAAACCTGATATGATTATTAATTATGGTACTGCTGGTTCCGTAAATAAAAATCTCTCAGGTTTAATTAAGTGTACTAAGTTTATCCAGCGCGATATGGATGCTCGTGGTCTTTTGAATTTTAAATTAGGTGAAACTCCTTTCGATAAAATTTCAACAATTCAATTTGGTTCTGATGGAAAAATTTGTGCAACAGGAGATTCTTTTTTGAAAGAAAAAATTTCAATAAAATGTGATGTAGTTGATATGGAAGCATATGCAATAGCAAAAGTGTGCAAAATTAAGAATATAAACTTCAAATGTTATAAATATATTACAGATAATATTAACAAAAATTCTGATAAAGATTGGTTACAAAATTGCTCAAAAGGTGCAAAATTATTTTTAGATAAATTACTATAATTATACATTAAATTTTACTTGTAATAATTTTTTAATAAAATATTTATATATTCCTCAAATGACTTTAAAAATACTTATGGTTGATGGCTATGATTATGATGGCTGGAAAAGCTTAAATGAAGCTAGTTGCATAGATGCATTTGAACATTATTCTAACACCTTAAAAAAAATTTCTAAACCTCCTCTTAAAATTATTACAATACATCCAGGTAAAAAAATTGATTATTTGCCAAAAGGATTATCTTTGAATGACTTTGATGGAATTGTATGGACTGGTAGTAGTTTAAATATTTATGATTCAACTGCACCAATTATTAGACAAATTGATTTAGCAAAAGAAACATTAAAACAGAATGTTAATATTTTTGGAAGTTGTTGGGGTTTGCAAATTTATGTTAAGGCAGCTGGAGGTTCAGTAAGAAAAAACCCTAAAGGCAGAGAAATGATTTTTGCTCGTGATATAATGATTAACAAAGTTGGTGAAAATCATCAAATGTACAAAAATAAAATGAAAAAATTTGATGCATTTTGTTCACATTTAGATGAAATTGAAACAATTCCTAATGGTTCTAAAGTTTTATCTGAGAATAAACATAGTAAAGTTCAGGCATTAAGTTTCAAAATTAATGGAGCAGAATTTTGGGGAACACAATATCATCCAGAATTTAATTTTAATATTATGTCTAGAATTTTAATTGCCAGAAAATCAATTCTAGTAAAAGAAAATATATTTAATAATGAAGATCATGCTGATAAAATAATATCAATAATGGAACAAATCCTTGAAAATAAAAATGACGGTAAGGATTTGGAAATCGGTGAAGATATTTTGGATAAAAATATTAGAAATAGAGAATTAATTAATTGGCTTAATTTTATTGAAAAATCAAAATAAATTATTATTATTTCCGTGTGTTATTAAAGTTATTAGAAAAAATAGGAAGAAAAAAGCTAATACTTGATAGAGGACCTTCTCATCCAGAATATAATAAAGCTAAACCATGGATGGAGCGTTATTATTTATTATTTAAAAAAAGACCTAAATGGTTTCCATTTAATATAATTATACATAAAATGCTTGATAATGATCACGGAGAAGGTGTTCACAATCATATGTGCCCATACATAACTATAATACTTAAAGGAGGTTATTGGGAAACAACCATAACAGGTAAATTTTGGAGACCTCCTGGATATATAGGTTTTAGATCCGCTGACCATTTACACAGAGTTGATCTCAAAAACAATACTGATACCATGACATTATTTATACCCGGTCCTTTTGGATTTAGAAAAAATAAAAGAGCCGACTATAAAACTGATTTTAAAGGAAAAAAATAAATGGCTAAAGGTTATTGGGTCGCTTGTGTAAATGTAAAAGATAAAGAAAAATTTAAAAAATATGCTGAATTGGCTGGGCCTGCTATAAATTTTCACGGAGGTAAGTTTTTGGTTAGAGGTAATAACGTAGACAACATAGAAGGAAAAAATTATCAAAGAATAGTTGTTTCAGTTTTTGAATCACCTCAAAAGGCTAAAGATTGCTATAACTCAAAAGAGTATCAATACGCATTAAGCTTTTTAGATAATGAAATAGTTGATAGAATTATACATATTGCCGAAGGCATTGATTAAAAAATTCCATCATAAATTAACTTAATTCCACCTATTGCTAGAAAAAAATATATAAATTTATAAAATATTTTTTCTGAAACTTTTTTGTGAAGAAAATATCCCATTACTATTCCAACTGGCGCTAAGGGTAACAAAATCAATGAAATTTTCATATATGATTGATCTAATTGACCCAAAAAATAATACGGCACTAATTTAACAGCATTTATTATTGCAAAAGCTAAGGTAAAGGTTGCCACATATACAGTCTTATGCATTTTTTGAGGAAGCAGATAAAAATTTAATGGAGGCCCCCCTGCATGTATTAAAAAACTTGTATATCCGGCAACAGTTGACCAAAATACTCCTTTTATATTGCTGGGTTTTATAAATAAATTTCCACTTTGTAATATTGTAAAAAAAATAAATAATATTGCAATAGAGCCAATTATGATTCTTACACCATCATCAGATATGTAAGAAAATGTTAATGAACCAATTATTATGCCTATTATTGAGGGAGGAATAATGATTTTTACTATATTCAATTTCCATTTATTCCAATAAAAATATAAAGCTGTAATATCCATAACTATTAAAATTGGTAATAAGATGCCGGCAGCAATGTTAGGACTTATGGCCATAGACATTAAAGGAACTGCCAATATGGCAATTGGACCAGCAAATCCACCTTTTGATATGCCAAAAATCATTACAGCAGGAACTGCAGTAAGAAAAAAATAAAAATCAAACATATATTAATTTAGATGTTTTTAAAAAAACAAGAATCTTCACCGGTGTGACATGCGGGACCTTTTGCATCAACTTTAATAATTAGTGCATCCCTGTCACAATCAATTTTTATTTCCTTAACTATTTGAATATTTCCTGATGTTTCTCCTTTTTTCCAAAGAGTATTTCTCGATCTTGACCAAAAAACAGTTTGTTTAGTTTTTATAGTCTTTTCTAATGATTCTTGATTCATCCAAGCAAGCATTAATACTTCATTTGTTTTATATTCTTGAATAATAACAGGAATTAAACCTTCTGAATTATATTTTATTTCATCAATCATGATTCTAAAGCCCTTAATGCTTTATCCATTTCTTCTTTTAAATCTTTTATATCTGCAAGCCCACAATGAACCCTTATAATGGAACCCTTGTATCTATCTTTAATAATCCTTTCAGATAAATCTGGAAATGTTATTAAGCTTTCATAACCGCCCCAACTATAACCTAATTCAAAAATTTTTAATTTTTTATAAAATTTTTCCATTTTTGCATCAGAATATTTTTTTTTCAATTCAAATGCAAATAATCCGCTACTTCCAGTGAAATCTCTTTTCCATATTTTGTAATTTTTATTTCCTGATAATCCTGGATGTAAGACATTTGAAACTAATTTGTTTTTTTGTAAATGTTCAGCTAATAAAAAAGCATTTTCTTGAGATTTTTCCATACGAATTGAAATAGTTCTTAAGCCTCTTAATGATAAATATAACTCATCAGAACCGCAACAAATGCCATAACCTTTTGCTGTATCTCTAATTACTTTTGAATATTTTTTTGTTGAAGCTACTATACCCATTAATACATCTGAATGACCATTTATGTATTTTGTTACAGCTTCTACAACCACATCTACTCCTAACTCAAAAGGATTGCAAAACAGAAATGAAGCCCAAGTATTATCTGCTATTGTTGCAATATTATGTTTTTTAGCAATTTTAGTAATTTTAGGTATGTCTTGAATTTCAAAAGTTCCTGTTCCGGGTGATTCTATGTATATTATCTTTGTATTTTTTTTAATTAGTTTTTCAATCTTATTTTCTGAATCAAGAGGATCATAATAATCAACCTCAACACCATACTTAGATAATTGATTTTCAATGAATTTTCTTGTGGGTGAATAAAGAGAGTCTGTCACTATAATATGTTGGTTTTGTGAAAGTAATGCAAGAAGAGGCACTGCTACAGAAGCAAGACCCGAGGAAACAGCAACAACAGCATCACAGCGATATAATTTTTTCACTGCTTCTTCGAATGAATCACTTAAGGGAGTTCTATTTAAACCATATAATCCTTCATATATGTTTAAATCTTTTTTATATTGTTTAAAATTATTAAAGACTATTGTTGAGCCCTTATATATAGGAGGATTTATAAACCCTTTTTGTTTTTTTGAATTTCTTCCAATTTTATTTATTTGAGTTTTTATTTTCATAAATTTTCTTTATATAATAGTATATTAAATATATAATTTTATTCAATATGCCAATCTTTGCTAAATTAATAATAAATTTTTTCATATTATCATTATTTATTAACTTAATATTCTTTATTTCAGCTAAAGCAGATACGCTAGATAATGTTAAAAACAGAGGTTATATAAAATGCGGTGTTGCAGATAATTTTGTAGGTTTTTCTTCAATGAATGATGAAGGTAATTGGTCGGGTTTTGATGTAGATTTTTGTAAAGCTGTTGCAATAAGTATATTTGGAAAATCAGATAAAAGAGTTGAATTTGTGCCTTTAACAACATTGTCAAGATTTCCATCATTGGCATTTGGAGATGTAGATTTATTAGTTAGAAATACTACCTGGAGTTTCAGTCGTGATGTTAACCTTGAATTTGATTTTTTAGGTATAAATTTCTATGATGGTCAAGCCTTTATGGCAAGAAAAGATCTTGAAATTAACAGTATTTTAGATTTGCAAGGCTCAACAATATGTTTGGTTGCAGGATCAAGTTCTGAAGCTAATACAACAAAGTATTTTCAAGATAATAAAATTATATATGAAAGTATTTTATTAGAATCTACTGATGAATCAAGAAAATATTATCTTGATGGTAAGTGCGATGCTTTGACGTCTGATTTAACCGTTTTAGCTTCTTCAAAAGCTTTAATTCCTGATCCAAATTCTCATATTATTTTAGATGAAGTTATATCCAAGGAACCATTAGGACCATTAATAAGGCATGGAGATAATCAATGGGGCGATTTAATAAGATGGGTTTTATATGTTTTAATTATAGCTGATGAAAAAGGAATCAGTTCAAAAAATGTAGATGATTTTTTAGAATACGGAGATAAAGAAAGTCAAAGAATGTTAGGAGTTGTGGGTAATTATAGTGATATGTTGGAATTGGATAACGATTGGGCATATAATATAATTAAAGAGCTAGGAAACTATGGAGAAATATTTGATAAAAATCTTGGAGAAAAGACTTTGCTTCAACTAAAAAGAGGTTTAAATAAGCCTTGGAATTCAGGAGGATTATTATATGCTCCTCCTTTTAGATAAATAATTAAAATATGTCAGATAGCGAAATTATATTACTTGAAAACGTAAGCAAGTGGTTTGGTGACTTCCAAGCCTTAAAAGATGTTAGTTTAAAGGTTAACAAAAAAGAAAGAATTGTAGTATGTGGTCCCTCTGGCTCAGGAAAATCTACAATGATACGATGTATAAATCGTTTAGAAGAACATCAAAAAGGAAAAATTGTAGTAGACGGCATCGAATTAACTGGGAATGTAAAAAATATTGAAAAAGTAAGACAGGAAGTTGGTATGGTCTTCCAACAATTTAATCTTTTCCCACATTTAACAGTTAAAGAAAATATAACATTAGCGCCCATTTGGGTAAGAAAGATGCCAAAAAGTAAAGCTGATGAATTAGCAATGACACACTTAGAAAAAGTAAAAATTCCAGAACAAGCAAATAAGTACCCAGGTCAACTATCAGGCGGTCAACAACAAAGAGTTGCAATTGCTAGATCTTTAGCGATGAATCCTAAGATTATGTTATTTGATGAACCAACTTCTGCCTTAGATCCAGAAATGATAAAAGAAGTTTTGGACGTTATGATTCAGCTTGCAAATGATGGAATGACAATGATTGTTGTAACTCATGAAATGGGCTTTGCTAAAACTGTCGCTGATAGAATGGTTTTTATGGATGAAGGCTCTGTAGTTGAAGAAGCTGCGCCTGATAAATTTTTTAATAATCCCGAAAGTGATAGAACAAAATTATTTCTAAGTCAGATCTTAAACCACTAAATTAAAGATATATTAATTCTCCTATTTTTTTTACCCTTATTTTCTATTTTATTAATTGTTATCTTTCCGATTTCTTTTGTGCTTTTTACATGAGTTCCTCCGCAAGGTTGCAAATCAATATTTCCTATTTTAACTAATCTGATTTTATCATTAGTCTTTGGAGGTTTAACCGACATAGTTCTCACTAAATTTGGTGATTTATCTAATTCAATATTAGTAATCCATAAATATTCTATTTTATGATCTTCTAATACTAATATATTTAATCTTTCTTCAATTTCATTTTTATCTATAATATTATCTTTTAAGTCAAAATCTAATCTACTTTTTTCATAACCAATCTGACCACCAGTTACTCCGTAAGGTATTACTGAGCATAAAAGATGTAGTGCAGTATGCATTCTCATATATTTGTAACGTTTATTCCAATCTATTTTACAAAAAACCTTTTGATTATTATGCAAGTTTACATTTTCTCTAATTATATGGACTGTATTGTTTTCTTGATCTTTGATCGTATCAGTTACTTGAATCTCATTATTTTCTATTATAAATATTCCTGTATCACCAGGTTGGCCACCACTTTTCGCATAAAAATAAGTTTGATTTAATATAATTTGATTAGAATTAATTGATTTTATTGATGATTCAAATTCTTTTTGATATGTGTCATTTAAATATAACATGTTTATATACTAATTTAATAAATATAATTTGTCCCAAATTTTTTGAAACCAATTTCTTTCTTTGCAATTAATATTATTTAAATTATTTAAATTTTCTCTACATTCGCATTTAAATTTAATATCTAGTTTTGTGTTTTTCGATTCAGCTATTTTTTTAAATCTTGAATTTGTTTCATTAATTTTTTTGATACAAATGCTGTAATTTGGCTGTTCAATCTTCGACCAACCTTCTTTTTTTAGCTTATCAGCCTCAATCCATTCTCCATTCACAAGAAAATACACTACAATAAACCAATTCATATTACTATATATTGTTTAATTTATTTAACATACTACTATATATATAAATAATTATACTATTTGATATAAAATTGTAATAATAAAAATAATTGTTGAACATTTTGTCAACATAGAGCATTTAGTAAACCAATTTAATAATATTATTAAAAATGGAGGAAATATATATGAAAATTTCTTATGTATTTAAAATTTTAATCTCTGCTGCAATTTTGTCATTTGGAAGTTCTGCAATTGCAGATACGCTTTCAGATACAAAAAGCAGAGGCATAGTACGTTGTGGAGTAAGTCAGGGATTGCCTGGTTTCTCTAATCCAGATGCTAACGGTAACTGGGAAGGTATTGACGTTGATGTATGTCGTGCCGTTTCAGCTGCTATTTTTGGTGACGCTGATAAAGTAGAATACTTTCCAGTTTCTGCAAAAGAACGTTTTACAAAGTTAACTGCAGGTGAGTATGATATTCTTTCAAGAAATACTACTTGGACTTTATCACGTGATGCTAAAATTGGTTTAACATTTAATGGTGTTAATTTTTATGACGGTCAAGGCTTTATGGTAAGAAAATCACTTGGTGTTTCAAGTGCATTGGAATTAGATGGAGCTAGTGTATGTGTTAACACAGGTACAACTACTGAGCTTAATCTTGCAGACTACTTCAGAGCAAATGGCATGAGTTACGAGCCAGTTGTTTTTGAAAAAGCTGATGAGGTTGTTGCAGCATACGACTCAGGTCGTTGTGATGTTCATACAACTGATAAATCTGGTTTAGCTGCTCAAAGAATTAAATTGAGCAAGCCAGACGATCACGTAGTATTACCTGAAACAATTTCTAAAGAACCATTAGGTCCAGTTGTTAGCCAAGGTGATTCAGTATGGGAAGATATCGTAAGATGGTCTTTGAACGTAATGATCGAAGCTGAAGAATACGGTGTTAATTCTT
>PBDW01000003.1 GCA_002717485.1 Pelagibacteraceae bacterium
CTCTACTACAATTACATTAAAACTTTCGTCTACTAAACTCCTAACTGTGGATGATACACACTGATCAGTGAAAATACCAGTACAGACGACATTTTTTATACCCATATTTCTTAAAATAAGCCTAAGGTTAGTTCCTGTTAACGCGCTATCAGTAGTTTTCATTACAACTATTTCATCATTTTCAGGTTTAAGATCATCAACAATTTGACCACTAGGGGTATCTTTAGGAAGTAACAAATAATTAAAACCTGGTTTTTTTTGACTTAAAGATCTATCCAGACCACTATCTTTATGACAGGCAATTCTAGCAAAAATATTCTCAACTTTTATATTCCTGGTAAAAGAAATTAACGATTGAATATTTGGAATAACAGTATTTTTCATTCGATCAAAAAATGGTTGCCATTCTTTATTCTCTTGAGTATTTTCTTTAGGCTCCAGATAAGTTTTTTGAACATCAATGATTAAATGTGCTGTTTCGCTAGCTTTTAATATTATATCTTCTGGATCTTCAGCGTATTTATAATAAAAACTTCTATGTCTTTTTTTCCAGTTCATTTTCTACTCCTTTTTAAAAAATTTTTGTTTTATTATTTCTCCAATTTCTAAAAATGGAAATAATCCTTTTGGTTTTGTTACTAAAAATACAATCATAGTAATAGATAAAACTATTTCTGTTAATCCTATAAATTCAAATTTTATAGCATCACTAAATTTTATTACTTTCTCTGTCCAACGAAGAAATTCATAACCTATTGTCACAAATAATGCTCCTGCTATAGCTCCAGTAACAGTAAAGGATCCTCCTATAATGATCATGGATATTACAAGAAATGTTTCTCTTAAATAAAATGACTTTGGTGAAAAAGAAGTAATAAAGTGACCCCATAAACCACCTGCTATACCAGCTAAAAAAGCACTAACAATAACTGCAAACCATCGAAGGTATACAGTATTTGCACCTATAGACTCAGCTGCAACTTCATTATCTCTAGTTGCACGTAATAATAAACCAAACCGAGATTTTTTATATAAAAATGCAATTATTACTGCAGCAAAAGAAAATATCATTGCTAACTCTAATGTTGTTGCTTTTGGAACTCCAAAAAATGTTCTTGGGCCATTAGTTACAGCACTCCATCCAACTACAATCGAATGTATAACCATTAATACAGCAAATGAAGTAATGACTGCAGCTGCATCATTCAATCTCATTAAAGGTAATGTTAAAATTGCAGCAACTATTGCTGCAAATATTCCTCCAATAAAAATACAAATTATAGGATCAAAAGTAGTTATTTGTATAAAATGATATAAATCAGGAAGGGCCATACTTTTCATCTTTACTGGTATTGAAAATATGCCTGAACAATAAGCACCGATGCTCATATAACCTATATGTGCGAAAGATAAAATTCCTGAATTTCCCATAAAAATTTGGAGCCCAACAACAAGAATAATATATATAAAAAGATTAGTAACTATTCTTTCAAAAATTGCGGTTCCCATAAAAATATTAAGTAAATAAATTGCAAGAAATAATCCTAAAAAAAATAGGATATTTATAATATTATCATTACCAAAATTTTTCATTAAGTTCTTGCTCCTGTTGCAGGCCCTCTAATCAGGCCTTGAGGTCTTATTAAAAGAATTAAGATAACAAATGAAAAGGTAAAAGCGTCTCTAAATTTTAAAATATCTTGAGGAAGTAAATAATTAAAACTCATATCTACAAAGGCAAGAATAAAACCTCCTAATACCGCCCCTTGAATACTTCTCATTCCTCCAATGACAGTAGCTATAAAAGCTATGAGAAGTGGTTCCAAGCCTATTCCTGGAAAAACCATTGAAATTTTACTCATCCAAAGCGTTCCGGCAATGCCAGCCAATAATCCACTGAGAGCGAATGCAGTAGTTATAACTAAATTCGCAGGTATTCCTAACATCCTAGCCATATTAAAATTAGTTGCTGAAGCTCGCATAGCTAATCCTAATAAAGATCTTTTCATAAATTGAAAAAAAATAAATAAACATACAAAGGCAACTAAAATTGAAATAAGATTTCTCACTGGCGTTATGACTCCCAAAAATTGGACACTATCAGACAAAAAACTTGGCATAGGAACATTTTTTGGTTTTGCTGATATAAGTAATAATGCTGCATTTTGAAGTAAAGTTGCAAATGCAAAAGATGTTATTAGCACTGCTGTAACTGATTTTTCTCTAACTGGTCTAAATGCAACATAATCTGTAGCAATTGAAGTGAATATACACATTATGATTGCTACAAAAGCCATAAAGAACCAAGGAAAAGGACTGCCTTTCAAAAGAAAAATTGAATATCCAATAACTAAAATTAATTCACCATAAGCAAAGTTTACAAGTTTCAGTATCCCATAAACAAGAACTAATCCGAGTGCAAAAAGAGCATATAAACTTCCAAGACTCAAAGCATCAACTATAAACTGCAATATCATTCTTATTCTCCAAAATATATTTTTTTAAAGTCNGTTGTATCTTTTAACTCAGACGCTTTTCCTGATGAAACTATTTCACCTAATCTTAAAAAGTATACTCTATCAGCAATTGATAAAGCCTTCATTGCATGCTGTTCAACTAATAAAATTGTTAAATNAGAATTTTTCTTCAGTTGNGCTATATGTTCATATATTTTTTCTACTATAGTTGGTGCCAATCCAAGTGATGGTTCATCTAANAGTANCATTTTAGGNGTTGACATCAANGCTCNTCCNATNGCTANCATTTGTTGTTCTCCCCCAGANAGTGTTCCCGCAACTTGATTTTTTCTTTCAAATAATATTGGAAAAAGATCATAAANATCATCTNTNGTNTTTTTNGTAATTTTTGAATTTTTACGATTTATATAGCCACCTAANANTAAATTTTCTTCNACNAGCAAATCAGGNAAAATATCNCTATTTTCNGGAACAGTNGCTATNCCCAACGAAAGAATTTTTTCTGGAGANANTTTTGTTATANTTGANCCTAAAAAGTCNACCTCNCCANNTCCTTTATTAGAAACTCCNGCTATAGATAGNAGNGTAGATGATTTTCCNGCNCCATTTGCTCCTAATAANACTACAGTTTCACCTTNNGCTACATNNANNTCAACTTTTTTNACNGCTACTACNTGNCCATAATTAACNTTTAAATTTTTTACTTCTAAAATATTCATAATCAAAAATCTTTTCCTANATATGCNTTAATAACTTCAGGATGCTTCTTTACTGATTCTATTGATCCTTCNGCTATAGTTTTACCAGATTCTAATACATGCAATCTATGNCACAATTTCATAATTAATGACATATCATGNTCTATNATNAGAATTCCNACTTTAAATTTTTCTGGNATTACATTTAGAGTATTTAATAATATTTCTGATTCATTATCNTTCATTCCTGCAGCNGGNTCATCTAAAAGTAAAAANTCAGGATTTGTTGCCATTGCTCTTGCAATNTCTAATCTTCTTCTATCTCCANANTTTAATGTATTNGCTAGTTCATTTTTAATTTTATTAAGACCTATGTANNTAATAATTTCATNACAATAATTATTTTTTTCNANATTANTNNTANTTGTAATNAANGANGCAGATTTNACATTCTCAAAAACTGATAANGAGTCAAAAGTTCTAACAATTTGAAAAGANCGTGCTAAACCATTTTTAACTCTTAATCTNGGNGGCATTNTTGTAATATCTANNNTNTCTTTNGTTACNGAGCCTTCNTTTGATTTTAANTGACCNCCTAAAACNTTAAGNAATGTTGTTTTNCCNGATCCATTAGGTCCAATTANGCCTAATATNTCATTTGTTTNAACAGANAGNGAAACTTTATCNAANGCTCTTAATCCAGAAAAATCNACAGTNATATTNTTACAAGCAAGTTNCATTAAATTATTTCATNNATANNAAAAAGGGGAATNNNNTATTCCCCTTTTTTTNAATTANANATTATTAGGGTGCTGGAGGATTTTCTGGATTTCTCCAACCTAAAAATGATGGCTCACCTTTGGTTAAAGCAACTAATGCAGCAGCCTTATAAGGATAATGTCCATCGGCAGCATTACTATAATCTAAATCTCCAGTTAATAAATTAAATTCATTATCTTCAAGAGCTTTAGCTACAGCAGCACCATCGGTCGTTCCTGCTATTTCAGCAGCCTGAGCAAACAACATTACAGTGTCCCAACCGGTAGCAACGAATGCTGTGTCGGGTGCTGAGCCATGGTAATCTGTGTAAAGTTTTACAAATTCTGGCATATCAGGATGACCTTCTGTTCCTTGCATCCAAGTATGAGTCACAAAATAAACATCAGATCCAAATTTTGCACCTAACGCTTCCCAAACTCCTGGATCATCATACGAGTCTCCACCTAGAACAGGGGCAGTGATTCCTGCTTCCCTTAAAGTTTTAGTTATTAATGCTATATCTACTCCATAAGATGAAATAAAGATTACATCTGGTTCTTCATTTAAAGCCTTAAGTCTAGCCAACTGAGCAGAAAAATCATTATCTCCGTTAGTATAAGTATCTTCTAACAAGATTTTTCCACCAATAGCATCAAAGTGCACTAGAAAATACTCAGATAAACTTCTTGTATATGCAATAATTTGGTCAGTTACAACATAGGCTGTTTTCCATCCCATTTCGTTATAGGCAAATTCAGCTGCTGTTGCGCTCATAGTAGTATTCCACATAGATAATGTAAATTGTTTATCACCTAAAGACCATGAACTGTATAATGGATCAGACGCACAAAGAGACATGCCAACTACTCCTGCATTTTGTGCAGCTGTACTTGCTGGTCCACCAAAGTCAAAATCACACGGTGCAATTATAAATTCAGCACCTTGGTCTAGAACCTCTAAAGCTGAATTTCCAACTGTAGCAGGATCAGATTTTCCATCAAGATTAACAAACTTTACAGGCCTACCTAAAATACCACCTTTTTCATCATTAAGATATTTTACGGCAACTTTCGCGCCATTAATACCTGGAGTGTCAAGTGGAGCCTGCATTCCTGTTTCGCAAGCTGCGCCACCAATTAACAATTCCTTTGCGTTTACTGACATTCCATTAAACAAAAAGAAGATTGCTGATAAAAAAACAACTCCTAACTTATTAATATTATACTTCATTTTTCCTCCGTTTATAAAATGCGCATTGTCTTTATATTAACTAAATTAAATTGAATGTCTATTTAACAAATACTTCAACAACCGCTGGAAACTGTAGGTTTTTTAGACTTATTCACACGTAATTATTGGTATAAATTTTTTTTACCAGCCTTTATAATCTAACAAAACGGAATCCTCTACACGTCCATTAGAGACATCTTCAATTGCTTTATCTAATATTTCTAAACCTTCTTTTGCTTGATTCTCTGTTAAAATCAATGGTGGAGTAAGTTCTAAAACGTTAGATTTCATACCGACATAAAATATTATTAAACCTAATTGATAAGCTCTATAAGCAATTTTAGCAGTTTCAATTTTCGCTTCCTTTTTTGTTTTAAACCTATCTGTTACTATTTCTACTCCCATAGCTAAACCTTTACCTCGTATATCACCAATTAAATTATGCTTATTTGAAAGTTGTTGAAACCCTTCAGTTAGAACCTTGCCAACCTTCATAGAATTATAAATTAAATTATCATTATATATAGTTTTAAGAACAGCTCTGCCGGCAGAAATAGATACTGGGTTTCCTGAAGCTGTCATTATTGAGAAGGCTGGTGCGAAATCCATAATTTCTGTAGGTCCTACAATTGCTGATAACGGCAAGCCTCCCCCTAAAGCTTTTCCAAAACAAACAATATCTGGCTCAAGATTTTCATGTTCAAATGCATTCATTAAACCAGTCCTACCAAGACCAACTTTAACCTCATCTACTACAACAAGTATTCCATATTTTTTACATCTCATTTCTATAGACTTTAAAAAACCCTCTGGTGGCACTATAACACCTCCATCAGATTGAATAGGTTCGATAAAAATAGCTGCGACTTCATTTGGTGGACAAGTTGTAGAAAAAATTTCGTCAAGCATTTTTAAAATATTTTCACTTAAGTTTTCTTCAAATTGAGGTCTATAAGGATTAGGATAAGGTAGATACACAACTCCATCCCTTTTGGGATTGTGTTGTTGGGAGCTGTGGCCAGATACTGACATAGAACCACTTACACCACCATGATAAGCTCCGTGAAATGTTATGAATCTTTTTCTTCCAGTATATGCCTCAGCTAAACGAACTATTGTATCGTTGGCATCTGAACCGGAATGACCAAACCAAACTTTTCTAGAGGTATTTCCTGGAACTATATTTAATAATTCCTCTGCAAATAATATTGCAGGTTCTGAGGCATAGGAAAGCAGACTTGATGAAGCCATACTCTGAGAAGCGTTTGAAATAGATTCTTGTATTGCAGGATGACTATATCCCAAACCCGCTGCTCCCCAAGAACCAGCAAAATCTAATAGACGTCTTCTGTTTTCATCAATAATGTAGCAACCTTCTCCCCCGATTGGGGCTATTGGAAAAAATCTTATTTTTTCAATATCGGCTATGACTTTTTTGTCTCTTTCAATTAGATTTTTCATTTTAGCTCCTCATTTTACCGCCTAAAGGATCATACAAAATTTTATTCGTTACATATGCTGAATAATTTTTTCCATTAATTTCGATTTCTAAATTTGTTCCATCTTTAGCACATTCTATAGAAACATAGCCAAATGCAATGCTTTTTTTGATATAATGAGCATACCCTCCAGAAGTTACATATCCTACACAATTATTATTTTTTATTATGGCTTCATCACTAATTACATCAATATCTTTTGTTGAAACGACCATAGTAACAAGTTTTTTATTGGGACCATTATCTTTTTCTTTTATTGCCTCTTTTTTTCCAATAAAGTCTTTATTCCAATCAATAAACTTATCCAAACCTGACTCGTGAGCTGTAAAATCTGGCCTGTATTCTAACGTCCATGCTCCCCAATTTTTTTCTAACCTCAGCGACATTAGTGCCCTGCTACCATATAGCTTTAATCCTAAATCTTCTCCATTTGCTTCTATTGTTTCAAATAATTTTAAAAGAAAATGGGGAGCCACATATATTTCATAACCTAGCTCTCCTGAAAAAGATAAGCGATTTAAAATTGCAGGAACACCTGCAATAAATGTTTCTTTTGTTTTTTTAAATTGAAAAGAATTATTTGAAACATCTTCTCTTGAAATCCTTGAAAGTAATTTTCTTGAATTAGGTCCTGATATTGCTATTCCATGATAATCATCAGATTTATTTTTATATACAACATCATACTCCATAATAAAATTCTCAAACCATCTTCTGTGCATTTCTTGCGCAACTCCCGACCCATAAAGAATAAAATTTTCTTCATTCATACATGCGACCGTTAAATCTCCAATTAATTTTCCTTTTTTTGATAACATTGGACTTAACGATATACTTCCAGGCAAAGGAATCTTACCTGCTAAAATATAATTGAGAAATTTTCTTGAGTCTTCACCGGTAATCTCATGTTTAGCAAAATTTGCGATTTCAGTAAAACCAACAGCGTTTCTTACTGCATTAACTTCATCGGCTACATATGCATGAGAACGAGATCTTCTGAATGTTGGTTCTTCATATGCATCTTCTGTGTTCTTTGCAAACCACATTACATTTTCTAAACCGAAATTATCTCCCATTACTGCTCCCTTAGAAATTAAACGATCATAAATAGATGTAGTTTTTTGTTTTCTCCCTTTAGGGAGAGTTTCGTTAGGAAATGTCATTATGAATCTTCGTTCATAGTTTTCAGAAGATTTTATTGTTCCATATTCTGGAGTAGCATAATTCCCAAAACGTGCAACATCCATAGCCCAAACGTCTATCGAAGGTTCTCCATCAATAATCCATTCAGCAATACATTTCCCACCCCCTCCAGCTTGACAAAACCCAGCCATAATCGCAACAGCAGCCCAATAATTTTTTTTACCTGGCACAGGACCAATTAATGGATTTCCATCAGGACCAAAAGTAAATGGCCCATTAATTATATTTTTAATGCCGACTTTTTCTAAAGCTGGAATTCTTTTAAATCCAATTGCCAATCTGTCTTGAATATTTTCTAATTTTGGATCCAGTAGTTCATGGCCAAAATTCATTGGTGTACCTCTAATCTGCCAAGGGGTTGATATTGCTTCATATGTTCCAAGCAACATACCATTTCCTTCTTGTCTAAAATATATGTTCCCGTCAAAGTCAGTGCCAATTGGAAGTCTTTTATTTTTTTCTAGAGACTCAATTTCTGGAATTGATTCAGTTATTAAATAATGATGCTCCATTGGTTGAATAGGAAAATTAATACCTGCTAACTTTGCTACTTCGCGTGCCCACAAGCCTGCAGCATTAATTAGTATTTCTGTATGAACATTTCCTTTTTCCGTAATAACGTCCCAAGTACCATCGTTTCTCTGATTAGTCTCTAATACTGGAGTATGAGTATAGTATTTTCCTCCATAAACTTTTGCAGATTTTGCATACGCATAAGTCACTCCTGTCGGATCAACTTCTGCATCTATTGGATCCCACAAAGCGGCAATGTAATGTTGTGGATCTATTAAAGGATTTTTTTTTGCAACTTCTTTTAAAGAAATAAACTCTTGATCAAGTCCCATATAGCGAGCCTTTGATCTCTCTCTTTTAAGGTAGTCATACCAAGTATTGTTTGAAGCTAAATAAAAACCTCCGTTTTGTTTCATACCTACTGAATGTCCTGAAGTTTCTTCAATTTCTTTATACAAATTAATAGTATATGCCATTAATTTAGAGATATTCGGATCAGAAGAAATGACATGAACGTTCCCTGCAGCATGCCAAGAAGAACCTGATGTTAATTCATTTCTTTCTAATAAAATACAATCTTTTAACCCAAATTTAGATAGATGGAATAAAATAGAACATCCAACAACACCACCGCCAATAATTACAACTTTCGCGTTGTTTTCCATATCGTAAAGTTAGTATTCTTTACTGAGATCAGTATTAATTTTTAAAAAGGACCTATCTTCTCCATGCAACCAATGTCTGCTTATATCTGGATAATATTTGTATGAAATAGGTTTTCTTCCTAAAGCTACGGACATTTCTCTTACATGATGTGGTTCAGCTCCACAACAAATTCCAATAAAATTAATTTTTTTCTCTTTGCATTCTCTAGCAAACTCTCCCATTTCAAATCTATTGCAATACAAATGATCTAAAGCTACTGGAAAAGCATTATCTCCAGGAATACACGTACATTCACTATCAACAATTTGCTTAGGTTGATTTAAAAAGCCAGGATATTCTTCTGATGTCCTGTATGGAACAGGAAGTGCAGCAACATGACAAGAAACTTTTTCTCTTATTTTGGGCAATAATTTCATTGTCATTTTTGGTCCTCTGTAACAATTAAGACCAACAACATCGGCACCTTGGTCTTCCATCATTTTACAAGCGTCTTCAGGTTTTATTCCTTCTCTGGTTAAGTCACCTTTAGGAATAGCAAAGTTTGTAACAGCTATAAGCCCTTCATCCTTAATTGCCTTTAATGCGATTTTCATTTCTCCAACAAAATTTATCGTCTCAGCTACAATAAAGTCTACTCCTGATTCTTTTGCCCAACGAACTTGCTCCTCATACATTTTTTGACATTCAATATGACTTTGCTTATCATCAGGATCGTAAATATTAGTGTTTGCTACGTCTCCGCAGACCATTAAATTATTATCAGGAAATTCTTTTGCAACATTTTGAGCAATTTTTAATGCATTTTTTTGCAGAGGTTCAAGAAGTTCTTCCTTTCCAATTAATCTCATTTTTTCTCTATGACCATAATATGTAAAAGCTTGAACTACCTCTGAACCAGCTCTTATAAATTCTCTATGCAGCTGTATCAAAACCTCAGGATGCTCTAAAACTACTTCGGGAACAAAGGCTCCGGCTGACAGGTAACCCCTTCGTTCCATCGCGAACAGGTATCCCTCTGCGCATAAAACAGGGCCCTGATCTAATCTTATTAATAAATCTTTTTTCATTCAGTTTCTTATATATATATTTTTAATCATATTTTTATTGAATTGAAAAGGGATTTGTTTATGAGGCATAAGGTAAAACTATGACAAAAAAAGATGTAGATAATAAACTGCCAATATATAAACTGAATTCAAAAGAAAAGGTTATAGAATACTATAAAAATTGGACCAGTAATTTCAAATATAATCAAGATATGATTGATTGGGATTATACAGGTCCGCAAAATGCCGCCAAAATGTTTAGTAAGTATGCTTCAAATAAATCAATTAGTATTTTAGATGCAGGATGTGGAACAGGATTAGTTGCTAAAGAACTATTAAAACAGGGTTATAGTAATTTCATTGGCGTTGATTTTTCAAAAAATATGTTAGAACTTGTGCCAAAAGATCTATATCAAAAGCTCGAATTAATAGATCTAAACAATCCGTTAAAATATATTGATAATTATTTTGATGCAATAATTTGTGTTGGTACATTTACTTACGGACATGTCAAATCTCACGCACTAGATGAATTTATTCGTATTCTTAAAAAAAATGGATTAATTTGTTTTTCTGTTAACGAAGGTATTTATAAGAAATATAAATTTGATAAAAAAATTCAAGAATTAGAAAGTAAAAATAAGTTAAAAATATTAGAATTAAAAAAATTAACTTATATTGTTAATAAAGATGTAGAAGCTTGGTTCTGTGTAGCACGAAAACTTTAAATAATTTAAATTTTATCTAAAGGAATGGACGAGAGCAATTCTAAACCTTCCTTTGTAACCAAATATTGATCTTCTAACTTTGCCCCCTCACTACCTCCCTCTTCTCCAATATAACTTTCAACACAAACCACCATATTTTCCTCAAATTTACCACTATAATCGCCATTACTATAATCTTTATCTGGATAAGGAATAAAAGGCCACTCGTCACTCATCCCAACACCATGTATCTGGCAAGGGTAATGGTTATCAAAACAATTATCAGGAAGTTGCCAGGCTTTTTCTGCAAACTCTCGGAAGGATACCTCAGGTTTAATTAATTGCTCATTATATTTTACATTTTCATATGCCAAACTATGAATCTTTTTTTGATAATCACCTAATTTTCTTCCCTCAACAAATGTTCTAGAAATGTCAGCGCAATACCCATAAGGACCAACCATATCAGTATCGAAAGCAACAATTTCACCTTTTTGAATAATTTTGTTGCTACATTCCTGAAACCATGGATTTGTTTTTGGTCCTGAATTAAGCAATCTTGTCTCAAACCATTCGCCTCCATTTTCTATGTTGGTTTTGTGAAGAATTGACCATAACTCCTCTTCAGTCATGCCTGCTTCTAAATTTTCATACATAAGTAAAATGCCCTTTTCAGCTGTTTTCACTGAAGCCTTCATGCATATTATTTCATCTTCTGATTTTATTGATCTGGCAATTTCTAAAAATTTTTGAGCATTAGTTATTTTGTAATTATAATTATTGTTTAAAGCATTAATTCCTGCGGGATCACAAACATCAATAGCAAGATTATTATTTCCAGAACTATATTGCTTCATTAAATCATCAATAATTTTAGACCATTCAAGAGCCTTATCATAAACATTGTTACCCCAAGAAAAATGATCCCAGCTTATAACTTCTCTTACTTGATCTATTGTACAATTATTTTTATGTATGTGTTCGCAGTTGGGGTATTCAAACAATATTACCGGTCCATTTGCAGCAATAAAAACATAGCGGGTCATTAGGTGGAAAGAAAATATAGACATATTTCTAGTATCAGTAGCATAACGGATGTTGATTGGATCAAATAGAATGCATGCTCCGATATCATTTTTTAATAATTGATCTTTGACTCTATTTAATCGATACATTTTCATACGATTAAAATTAATTCTATCTTCATATAATTTTGGTTTAAAATTATTTTGATTAGTTGATGTAATATTCTCTTTACCAACCTTGGGGCCGATTCTTCGCTCGTTATTGTTAAATAAATTCATACTATTTATTTCTTAAATTTCTTGAATAATTTCATTTTAAATGATTAACTAATTTTTAGATAAATGAAAAGTATTTATGATGTAATTTCAAAAGAAAAGCTAAATGCTGTCTCACAACCCATTGAGAAAGCACACGGACTTCCAAATGAATGTTATCTTAATGAGGAATATTTAACTATTGAAAGAAAAAAACTTTTTGAAGACAAGTGGGTTGTAATTGGTGTTGCAAGTTCGATACCTAATATAGGAGACGCAAAACCCTTTGAATTACTTGGGATTCCGTTGATTATTCTAAGAGATAAAAATAATAATATTAGGGTTTTTCATAATGTGTGCAGTCACAGAGGGTATAAGCTTCTCCAAAAAAAATGTAATATTAAGAATGTTATTAGGTGTCCATATCACTCATGGAGTTATGGTTTGGATGGCAATTTAAGTGCTACTCCACATCTAGGTGGCATGAATAAACATGATGCTGACGGATTTGACAAGTCTAAAAGTAATCTTAAAGAAGTAAGAACTTATGTATGGCTTGATATGATTATGGTTAACATATCAGGTAATGCAGAAGATTTTAAAACATACATTAAACCTTTAAGCGATAGATGGGAAAAATTTTGGCCAGAAAAAGATCGTAATTTAATTAGTTATTCAAAAGATTATAGTTACTTTCTGCTAAAAGCCAGATGCAATTGGAAATTTGCTATAGAGAACTATTGTGAAAGTTATCATTTACCATGGGTTCATCCAGGATTAAACTCTTATTCAAGAATTGATGATCATTACCACATTCAAGGTCTTCCTAATAGATTTGCGGGACAAGGAACAGTTGTTTATAATCCAAAATTTAAAGGCGGTAAATTATTTCCATGTTTTCCAAATTGGCCAAGGGATAAAGAAAAAATAGCTGAATATGTTGCTCTTTTTCCAAATGTCATGTTAGGCATTCATAAGGATCATTACTATGCATATTGGCTTGAACCAATCAGCTTAACTTACACATTGGAACATATGGAGATTTATTATGTAGGAAATGAGGCTGCAAATTCTAAAGAATATAAATCCTTAAGGGAACAAAATTTTAAACAGTGGCATAGTGTTCAATCAGAAGATCTAAATATTATTGAGGGTATGCAAGATGGAAGAAAATCTCCCATATATAATGGGGGAAATTTTTCACCTATTATGGATAATCCCACACATCATTTTCACAAATGGGTGGTTGAAAATATCACCTAAAAATATAAATATAAACAATGTTTCAAACAATTACACCTATTGATAATTCAGTATTATTAGAAAGAAAATATAGTAATAACAAAATTGAACATACAATTGATAATTCATTAAAAGCCCAAAAAGAATGGGAAAATTTATCAATAAAAGAGAGAGTATATCTTTTAAATGAATTTGTAAGTAATTTTTTATCTAAAGAAGATCAGATTGTAGAAGAAATTACAAGGCAAATTGGAAGACCTATAAGTCAGGCATATAGTGAGTTAAAAGGATTTAAAGAGCGCGCAGATTATATGCTGTCAATAGCAGAAGATAAATTAGCTCCAATTGTTTTACCTGAAAGGGAAAATTTTAAAACTTATATAAAAAGGATTCCGGCTGGCGTAGCTTTTATTATAGCTCCCTGGAACTACCCTTATCTTACTTCTGTAAATTCTATAATACCATCTTTGGCTGCAGGAAATGCAATAATTCTTAAACATTCTGCACAAACTCCTCTTTGCTCTGAACAGCTATTTGAAAGTGCAAACAAAACATTACCAAATAATGTTTTCAATTACTTGCATTTAAATCATGAAGATAGTTTAAAGATTGTAAGTGACAAAAGGATAGGATTTGTATCGTTAACAGGATCCGTTAAAGCTGGATATGAAGTTCAAAGGGCAACGAATAATAAATTTATTAATGTTGCACTTGAATTAGGAGGAAAAGATCCTGCTTACGTAAGAAATGATGCTGATCTTGAAAAAACTGTAGAGAATCTTGTTGACGGATCTTTTTTTAATTCAGGTCAATCATGCTGCGGTATAGAAAGGATTTATGTTGACCAAAAAATTTATGATAAATTTTTAGAATTATTTGTCTCACTAACATATGATTATACATTAGGGAATCCATTAGATAAAAAAACAAATCTTGGTCCAGTAGTTAAGCTTTCATCTGCTGAATTTATAAAAAAACAAATAGATTCAGCAGTGAATGATGGGGCAAAAAAATTAATAAATGAATCTAGATTTAATTTTCCAAGGGAGCACAATAATTATTTAGTTCCTCAGGTATTAATAAATGTTAATCATACTATGAAATTTATGAAAGAAGAAACGTTTGGTCCGGCAGTTGGGATTATGCCAGTAGACAATGAAGAGGATGCTATAAAACTAATGAACGATAGTCCTTATGGATTAACTGCATCGATATGGACAGGTGATATGGAGATCGCTGAAAAAATTGGAAATCGCATAGAAACTGGCACTTTTTTTATGAATAGATGCGATTATTTAGATCCTGGGCTTTCATGGACTGGAGTCAAGGAAACCGGAAAAGGTTGCTCATTATCTGAGATAAGTTATGAACATTTAACTAAACCAAAAAGTTTTCACTTAAGAAAAGCTTTATAAAATAATAAATGAAATTAAACTTTAAAGGAAAAAATGCAATTGTGAGTGGAGCATGTGGCGGCATGGGGTTGCAGATTACAAAAAAACTTATAAAAAATAAAATTAATACCCTTATGTTAGATTTAAAAGAACCTCCAAAAGAATTACTAAAAACAAATAAATATGCAAGTTATAAAAAAATAGATTTAACAAATTTTAAAGATTTAAAAAATATAATTAATCAATTTTATAAAAAACATTCTTCTATTGATTATTTAATAAATACAACAGGTGTTTTATGGTTTGAAAAAGACATTTCAGTTGTTGATATTGATTTTCAAACCTGGGACAGAGTATTTGAAATAAATCTTAAAACAATGCTCTATCTATCTAAATTAATAATACCTAAAATGAAAAAAGGGAAGTTTGGTTCGCTGGTACATATTTCTTCCGTAGATGCGCTATCTGGAGATAGTAAACCACAAGATGCATATGGTTCATCAAAAGCTGCAATGATAAGATTATCAAAATCTATAGCAGTTCAATTTGCTTCATCTAACATTAGATCAAATGTTATTTTACCAGGATCGATAGATACCCCAATGCAAGAAAGATGGAAAAAAAATCCAAAAGCAAAAAAACAACTTGAGGCAATAATACCTCTAAAAAGGATTGGGAATGCCGATGATATTGCTAACGTAGTCTTATTTACCTTAAGTGAAGAATCTAATTATATTACTGGAACAGAAATTGTTGTTGACGGTGGAATAACGGCTAGACCGTAAGATTAAATACTAAATTTTGAATAAACTCTGGCACTAAGTTGAGTGCCAGAGTTTTATATTTTAATTAATTACCTATATGGATAACCTGCTTTTTCCATTGTAGATGCATAAAGTTTAAATGCATCAACAACTTTTGCACTTCTAGGACTTTGACTTGCAACATCATCCCAGAATTTTCCAGCATCTTGTACTACTCCAGACCATTCATCAGCCGGTAAACTTGTTAATTCCATTTTTTCACCATTTACACGAAGATCCGCTTCACCGCCCCAATACCAAACTTGACGATAGTAGTGTGATTGATCAATAGACATTTTGAATAACTCTTGAAGTTTTGGAGATAGTTTTTCCCAACTTTTAGTGTTAGAAAAATAAGAACCAAACCATGCTCCTGTAACTGAATTAGTTAATGCATAACTACAGATATCTGCCCATCCAACTTCATAAGCTTCTGTAAATCCGCACCAACAAACACCGTCTAACTCACCAGTTTGCATTGCAACTTCAACATCGTCCCAAGGCACTATCACAGGAATTAAACCGTACTGAGCCATAAATCGGCCAGCTGTCGGAACTCCAAATACTCTTAAACCCTTCATATCTGCTAGAGATCTGATTGGTTTTTTAACTGTAAATAAATGACATGGGTCCCACGCGCTAGTGCTCAACCATGTGACGTTCTTTACTTCTCCATATGCTTCAGCCCAGATTTCATCAAGACCGTAATATTTAAACATTGCAGGCACATCTAAACTAAATCGAGTTGCAAATGGAAAGTATCCTCCAAAAACTGATATATCTACGGGTGAGCCCATAGTAGCATCATCACTTTGCACAGCATCGATTGTACCTGCTTGCATAGCTCTAAATAATTCATCAGTTGGAACTAGTTGGTCTGCAAAATATAATTCAATTTCCATCTCTCCATGAGCTGCTTTATTAAAAGCTTCGATTTGTGGAGCCACCACATGTGCTCCTAATGGCGCTCCTGAGTATGTTTGAAGCCTCCATTTAATTGGATTAGTTGCAGCATAACCATAGGGTGCGCTTAATGTGCTAGCACCTACTGCACCGGCAGTAACTAAACCTGCTTTTTTTAAAAAATCACGACGTTTAGTCAATTTAGGATTATTTTTCATTTTATTTTCCTCCAAAAAATAAACAATTTATAAAATACTAGCTCTAAATTGATGGAATGTCTATCCAATTAAATTTTAATTTTTATTAATAAAAAATGATAATATATCCTTATATTAAAGTTGACTTGGTAGCCAGGTAGCTATTTCTGGAAATATCATAACTATTGATAGCCCTAATACCATAACCAATACAAATGGAAATATAGATCTATAAATATCTGCAAGAGTGATTTCTTTGGGAGCCATAGCTCTCATTAAAAATAAATTATATCCAAATGGTGGAGTCATATAAGCTATTTGACATGTGATAGTATAAAGCACGCCGTACCATATTGGATCAAACCCTAATGCAATAATTAATGGAACGTATAATGGGGCAACAATAACCAACATAGCTGTATCGTCTAAAAACATTCCCATTAAAATATATGATAGCTGCATCATAATTAAAACACCCCATGGGCTAAGCTCCCAACGTTCAATGAATAAAGTTTCAATAGCTTTCACTGCTCCAATTCCATCAAAAACTGCACCAAAACATAAAGCTGCTAAAATAATCCACATAAACATACAAGATACTCCTAAAGTTTTTCTAAGAGTATTGTCGATAACTTTTCTATTTAATTTTTTCCTAAAAGCAGCGGCAATTGTAGCGCATAATGCCCCTACGGCAGAACATTCAACTAAACTAGCTATACCCATCAAAAATAATCCAGTCATTGCAAAAAATATAACGAAAGGAACTATACCAGCTCTTAAAAGTTTAATTTTTTGAGCAAATGGCATTTCTCTTTCTTCTTTAGGTAAAGCCGGTCCAAGTTCAGGCTGTAATTTACAACGAATGTAAATATATAATATAAACAAAGTAGCCATCATCAAACCAGGAAACACCCCAGCAAGCCACAATTTACTTACTGGTTGCCTAGCAATCATTCCATATAAAACAAGTACAACACTTGGAGGGACCAGAATTCCTAAAGAGCTTCCGGCTTGCACTACACCAGTGATCATTCTTTTGTCATAATTTCTTCGAAGCATTTCAGGTAAAGCTATCGTTGCACCAATAGCCATTCCTGCAACACTTAAACCATTCATTGCCGAAATAGCTACCATCATACCCATTGTTCCAATTGCCAAACCTCCTTTAATTCCACCAAAATATACGTGGAACATTTTGTATAGATCATTTGCAATACCAGATTCGGATATCATATAGCCCATGTAAATAAATAATGGCAAAGTAAGCATCGGGTACCATTTAAATAATTTCCACGCTGCAGTGTATGGCATTTCAATTGCTCCATCTCCCCATAAAAGCAAAGCTGCTGCTGCAGATACGAAGCCAATTGCACCAAAAACCCTCTGACCTGTCAGCAACATTAAAAGCATTGTTGTAAACATAAAGATAGCTATAAATTCATAACTGAAATAATCTGCTATCATCCTATATTGTCCGTCCAGTTACCTTTGCCAAATCTTTGAAAAACATTGATACTGATTGAAGCAGCATTAATAAAATACCAAATAGCATAATTGATTTTATAGGCCATACATACGGAGCCCAAGCTGTAAATAGTCTTTGGTTTGTGTCAATAGTGTAAATTAAACTGCTTATTGAACCAAATAGCAAAGTTATTAAATAAAAAACCAAAAATATACTAGTGAACATATCCATTCTTGCCTTATTTACCTCTGATAGCTTGCTATAAAATAGATCCATTCGAACGTGATCTCCTGTGATCATCGAGTATCCGCCGCCAAGTAGGTAATAACCTGTGATGATAAACTGTGCCATCTCAATAATCCATATTAGAGGAATATTGATAATATTTCTTGTTACAAAGGAGAGGACCAGTATGAACATCATTAGGAAAACAATATACATTGTAAAACGTCCAACCTTAATGCATAACCAGTCTATAAAATTAACATATGAACGAATAATACTTGGCATAAATTTATTGATTTTCTATATTATGAATATGGACAATATGTTATGATAATAATAAAAACAACCTTTAAAACTAATTAAATTTATAGTAGAAATTTATATTGAGGAAAGCATAATCAAATATGAAAAAATATCAAAGTTATATTAATGGTAAGTGGTTAGACAGCATTTCAGGAAAAACTATAACTGTTGATAATCCCGCGACAGAAGAAGTCATAGGTGAAGTTTCTTGCGCCAATAACTCAGATGTTGATCTTGCAGTAGAGGCGGCAAAGACTTCATTTTTAAAAAGAACTTTAGTTGATATGAATCCTATGGATCGAGCAAAATTAATGAGAAAGATAGCAGAGGAGCTAAGAAAGGTTTCCAAAGAAGCGGGAAAGCTTTTGTGTTACGAAAATGGAAAATTACTTGATGGTGCAGAATATGAATTTATTGATGCGGCAAATTATTTTGATTATTACGGTGGTCTAACTGACAAGCTAGAGGGTCAATCAATTCCTGTATCAAAGAGTGTCGTAGATTACACAATTTTAGAACCATATGGTGTATCGGCACATGTTATTCCTTGGAACTATCCTATTTCTATGATTGGAAGATCCTTGGCATGTGCAGTAGCTACTGGAAATTCAACTATAATTAAAACTCCTGAACTTACACCACTTGCTGCTGCCTCTTTTTTTGCTCAAGCAATAGATAAAGCAGGTGTGCCAAAAGGAACTATTAATATTATTTGTGGATACGGAGATGAAGCAGGCGCTTATCTTGTATCTCACCCTGATGTAAATCATATTGCCTTTACTGGATCTGTCCCAACAGGCAAAAAAATATTACATGCAGCTGCTGATAAGGCTATACCTGCAGTGGTAGAATTAGGTGGGAAATCAGCAGGAATTGTATATCCTGATGCAGATCTTGATAAAGTAGTCAATAGCGCTAAAACTGCAGTTTTTGGGGTTGCGGGACAAATTTGTTCTGCAATGTCAAGATTGGTAGTTCACAAATCAGTAAAAGATGAATTAGTAGAAAAATTAGTAAACTTGACAAAATCATTAAAAGTTGGACCCGGTTATGAAGAAGGAGTTGACTGCACTCCCGTAATATCAAAAAATCAATTGGAAAAAGTTGAAGGTTATGCGCGCTCAGGCATTCAGGCTGGTGCCGAAGCGGTTGCAGGTGGAAAAGCATATGATAGAAAAGGTTATTTTTTTGAATCAACTGTTTTGGACAAGGTAACTCAAGATATGACAGTTGCAAGAGAGGAAATTTTTGGACCAGTATTATCAATTATAGAATATGAAGAACATGAAGAGGCTATAAAAATTGCAAATGACACCGATTACGGTCTAGCTGCTGGAGTATTCACTAACAGTATTGATCAGGCAACTAGAGCATCGAACCAGCTAGAAGCAGGACAAATATATGTTAATAGTTGGTTTACTGGAAGCATTGCAACTCCATTTGGTGGATACAAACAATCTGGATATAGCAGAGAAAAAGGTCAACAAGCTCTAAAGAGTTACTTACAAGTAAAAAATGTAGGTATACAACTATAAAATATTTATTTTATCTTGGTTTGATACCGCGAAGTCTCTCTGATCTTCTACGAAGTACTTCAACAGTAGTTAATAACATAATTGAAAGAATAACTAAACAAGTTGCCATACACAGTATAACTGGGCTTATTTCTTGCCTAATACCTGCCCACATTTGTTTAGGAATTGTTAACTGGTCAAGACTAGCCATAAACATAACAATCACAACTTCGTCAAAAGATGTTATAAATGCAAACAGTGCACCTGATATCACGCCTGGAAGAATAAGCGGCATTATTACTTTAAAAAAAGTTTTAACTGGTCTAGCGCCTAAACTTTGAGAAGCTTTAATCATATTTGTATCAAAACCCACTAATGTAGCAGTAACTGTTATTACGACAAAAGGTGTTGCTAGTGCAATATGCGCCATTATGATTCCTGTAAAAGTGTATACGAGATTAAATCTTGCGTAGAAAAAAAACATACCAGCAGCTGTAATTATCAATGGAACTATCATAGGAGATATAAGAATTGACATTATTATACCTTTGTATGGCATATTAGGCCTACTTAGCCCCAAGGCTGCAAGCGTTCCCAGTGCAGTAGCAAAAAAAGTTGAAGTAAAGCCAACAAAAAAACTGTTAACTGTGGCATACATCCATTTAGTGCTACACGGGGTAGTAAGAGTTTTATCAGTACATATCCCCACCATATAACGATACCATCTTAATGACCAAGCATCTGGGTCTGGTGGAAACGTCATCATTCCTTCTGTAAAAACCATAAAAGGCGACTTGCTAAAGGATATAGGTACTATTGCTATTAAAGGAGCAATAAGAAAAAAGAAAACAAACCCGCAAAAAAATAAATAGAAGTAATAAATTGATCTTTGTCCTGGTGTTGCGTAACTTGGTAGAGCCATAATTATCCTAACTTTATATTATCTATTCCAACAATTTTGTTATACAGCCAATACAACACTAGCATTACTGCCAGAAGAATACTTCCTAGCGCTGAGCACAAACCCCAATTTAAAGTTGTTTTTAAATGATAAGCAATCCAGTGACCAATTAACTGACCATCCTTACCTCCAACTAATTCGGGAGTAATAAAATACCCTATAGCCAGAACAAAAACTAAAAGTCCCCCTGCGCTCATTCCGGGAACAGTCTGTGGTAAATAGACTTTAAAAAAAGCTGTTGCTGGTTTTGCGCCCAAATTTTGCGCAGCTCTCATATGACTCTTGGGGATAACCTTCATAACACTATAAAGAGGTAAAATCATAAATGGCAGAAGTATTTGCGTCATTGCAATAATTGTTCCAGTCATATTATAAACCATTTGTATACGTTGATCGTCGCCAAGTATACCGAGCCAAACTAATACGCCATTAATAACACCCTTTTGTTGAAGCATAACTATCCATGCTGTTGTTCGCACTAGCAAGGAAGTCCAAAAAGGCAGCAGAACAAAAATCATCAATAAATTACTATATCTTAATGGCAAATTGGCTAATAAATGTGCAACCGGAAATCCTAGGACTAAGCAAAAAAATGTCACATAAATACTTACTTTGAAAGTTCTCCACCACGTTTTAACATACATCCTTCTTTCTTCATTTTGCATTATAACTTTTTGATCTATGTCATAAGTTCTATCAATTGCATTCCAATAATAAATTAGCGTAGTTTCATTTAGCATTTGAGCCATCGCTATCCAAAAAGTAGGATCTGCCCAACCTTTATTAATTTCTATCATTGTTTGTTTGTAGGACGAAGGCTCTTCGCCACTTTTGTATATTTTTTTAACCTGTCTTCTTGTTTTTTTAATAAGACTCTTCCAGCCAGATTTAGAATAATTCATTCTTGTTAGTGCTTTGCCTACTTGGATCCCCTCTCCAGTTGCTAGCTCAAGAAAAAGAGATTTGTAAACTGCTTCAGGAGGTAAATCCTCCCTATCCCATTTGGCATATTCTTCAAAGGTATTAGGAAAAACAGTATTGATATGGCTATCATCAACACTTCTAAAAAGCATATCTGCTATAGGTACTACAAAGGTTACGACTATGAAAAGAAGTAAAGGGAAAACTAACAAGAATGCCCTTATTTTATTTTTCCTTTCAGTCTTTCTTAGACTAACCTTTAAAGGAATACCGTCGGTGGTTAATATTTGTGTTCCGTTAGAAATTGTACCCTCCAAATAATAAAGGCGAGATATATATCTCGCCTTTAAATTAAATCAACTTTAGCTTTAAATCAAGCTTAGTTACCCATCCAAGCTGCATATCGCTCGTCAATTTCAGCTCCATTATCAGACCACCATTCCGGATCACCCATAACTGAAATTTTTAATCTTTCAGGAGTGTTCGGCATATGAGGCATAACATCAATACCTGTGTGGAACCATGGCTCACCAGCTTTAATTATGTCAATACCTGATGCTCTCATTGGACCATAAGTGATGTATTTTGCTTGTTCAGCTTGTGAAGCAGGAGAAGTAGCATGAATTAAGAAATCCATAGCTTGATCTCTATTTGGAGCACCTGTCATTAAACATAGATATTCTTGTTCAAGTAACTGTCCTTCCCAAATATATTCAAAATTTTCACCTTCACTTAGTACTGCTGCGCCAACACGACCATTGTAAGCGATTGACATAGAAACCTCTCCACTTTTTACTAATTCTAGTGGTTTGGCTCCAGCAGACCAATGTACTATACTATCTTTGATTGTATCCATTTTAGCAAATGCTCTATCTACTGCACCTGATTGGTTCTTTAACACTGTATAAACAGCGTCTGGAGCCACACCATCTGCAACCATTGCCATTTGGATAAATCCGTTTGCCCAAGTATGAACGCCTCTTTTACCAGGATAGTTTGCTACATCAAAAAAATCTGCAATTCTTGATGGCTGTGCATCTTCTGGAAATGCTGTCGGATCAAAAAATACTACGTAAGTCCAAAAAATCTGAGGACCACAACAGTCTGAAAGATTTGTAACTCCGTTAGCTTCCATATCTGCAATTAGTCCGTCACCGTTATCAGCAGCTATGAAGTTATCATATTCACCTGATATGTCTTCGAAAAGACCTTCGTCACAGCCTGTGATAGCTTGATCAGGAAGAACGTCAACTAAATCCCAAGCAACGTTTCCACTTTCTACTTGTGTACGTACTTCACCAAGACCGCCATTATAATTTTCAAATTTAATTGCGCTTGGATCGCTATACGTATCTGCGTATGCCTTAATTTGACTTTCTGTGTAAGCTCCACCCCATGATGCTACTGTAACAGCATTCGATGAAAATGAAAAAATAACGCAGAAAGATGCAAATAAGAAGGCTTTAATGAATTTTAACATAATCATTTCCTCCTATATTATTATTTGTTTGATTAAGTACTTATTCAAAGTCGTTCCTTATAACACGAATGGAAATGAAAAAAAGGTTTAATTTGTTATAAAATTGGCTGTTTATCCAGATATTTCAAGGATTTTGCTATTTATTTAGGAAAGTCTAAAGCCCTTATATCTTCAGCTAACCAGCTTACATTTATTGTATCGTTCTTGGAAAAGTTCACTGATCCTTCGTTGCTAACTTTAACAATAAATTCTTCGTTTCCACATACATTAAGTCTTACTCTTATATGATCTCCTAAATATATCAGTTCTCGAACCTGACCTTTAAAATTATTTTGAAATGTTGAATCTTTGGCATTTATAACTACCCTTTCTGGTCTAACAGAAAGTTGTGTTTTTTGACCCTGGTTCTCAACATTAACCTTTAGAGCTTGCAGTTTTTCACCATTATCTAAATCTACATGACATATCGATCCTTCAATTTTATTTATAACACCATTAAATCTGTTATTTTCTCCTATAAATTGTGCAACGAACGCATTCTCAGGTTTTTCGTATAAAATATCAGGAGTAGATAATTGTTGAACAACGCCATCATCAAAAACAGCTATTCGATTAGACATTGTTAATGCTTCACTTTGATCGTGGGTTACGTAGACAACTGTAATGTTAATACGTTCATGAATGTGCTTTATTTCGTATTGCATCTGCTCACGTAAATTTTTATCAAGAGCTCCAAGCGGTTCGTCCATTAAAACTAATCGTGGCTCAAAAACTAAAGCTCTTGCTAAAGCTACACGTTGTTGCTGACCTCCTGAAAGTTGCGCGGGGAATCTTGTTCCAAAATTTCCTAACTCAACCATATCCAGTGCTTTATTTACTTTGTCTTTAATTTCTGACTTTGGTATTTTTCTTACCTCTAAAGGAAAAGCTAAGTTTTCTTGAACTGTCATATGTGGAAATAATGCATAGTTTTGAAACACCATACCTATCTCTCTTTCATATGGAGGAATTTTACTGATTGGTTTTCCTTCTAGGAATATTTCTCCATTAGTAGGAGTTTCAAAACCTGCTAACATCATTAAAGTTGTTGTTTTACCAGACCCTGAAGGCCCAAGCATAGTAACAAATTCCCCTTTTTGAATATTAAGATTTAGATTTTTTACAACTAATACTTCTCCATCATAGCTTTTGTCAATTTTATCAAACCTTACAAAACCATTTTCTAATTCCAAATTAATCCTCCCAAAAAAAAATAGACATTTGACTTTATTTTTCAAAATGTCTAGTTGGTTATTGTTTTATATATCTATTGTTTTTGGTGATCAATGAATTTTAATGGAATTATTTTTGCCTTAATAGCAGCCACTTTATTTGGATTGATCCCAAGTACTACAAAAATATCATACTTATTGGGGGCAAATCCACCTTTAGCCATTATTTTTCGATACCTCTTGGCCATATTAATCATTATACTTCCACTTATATCGATCAAAAATCAATTTAAACAAATTAGTGGGAATCTCAAAGGATTGGTATCAATTTCAATAGGCTCGATCCTTCTGACTCTTGGCCTCTTGACCTCGGTTATATATATACCTGTTAGCTTAGTTGCACTAATATTTTATACCTATCCTTTAATAGTGTTGGTATGGTCTTTTATAAATGGATCCCAGTTAAGCAAGTTCCAATCAATAGGTTTTTTTAGTGCATTCATAGGCCTAGGAATCGCATTAGGTCCAAGTTTTAATAATTTAAATTTCATTGGAATTTCTTTAGCCTTTTTGGCAGCTATCGGAGCCTCAACAGTCTTAATAGTGAATGAAAAATTAGCACAATCTCTTCATCCAATAGTAATTAATGCTTTTGTAAATTTTTTCTGTTTATTTATTAGTAGCATATTAATTTTTATTTATTTTGATATTAATTTGCCTAAAGATTTTAACGGTTGGTATTATATTTTATTTGCTTCATTTTGTTACTGTGCAGCTTTTTATTCTCAATTACTAGCCGTAAAAAGCATAGGTTCAACACGTACTTCGTTATTATTATATGGAGAGCCAATAATAGCAATAATTTCAGCAATAATATTATTAGACGAATCCTTGACTGGAGTTCAGTTGTTTGGAGCAGCTATTGTAATATTCTCATTAGTTATAACTTCAAGAAAATATAATTTAGTTTAACTAAAATTTTTTTGCATAAAATTAAACCAATTTAAACCTAAAATTTTAAATATGTCCTTTTCACTCAAACCAATCTTATCAAGACCATGATAAATATTAACAATATCGCTGCTTTTCTTAAACCAAGGAGGTTGTTTTGGCCAACTTGAATTTTTATTGCTAGATTCTCCATAATTTATTTCTTTAGTCCACTTTCCATTCCGCATCCACATTACAACATCATCACTCCAATTCTTACAGAGATCACTACCTATGCCAATATGATCAATGCCTATCAGATTTATTAAATCCTTTATCATTTCACAAAAATCTTCTAATTTACAATTACTGTGATCCTTTAAATGATAAGGGTATAAGCTTAATCCTATAAATCCGTCTTTGCTTGCAAGTTCTTTGAGAATGACATCTTCGATATTTCTTTTTGATTTATGAAAAAAAGTTGGATTGGCATGAGAAATTGCTACAGGCTTTGAAGACAATGCAATGGCATCTAAACATGTTTTTTTTCCAGCATGACTCAAATCAATTATCATTCCTAAACGATTCATTTCCTTAATAACTTCTTTACCAAATCTGCTAACACCAGAATCATTTTCTTCAAAACATCCTCCGCCTAAAGCAGTTTGATTATTATAAGTTAATTGCATAAATCTTAATCCTTTTAAAAAGAAATCTTCAACTAAAAAAATATTATTAGCTATTGGTGCCGAATTCTGGAATCCAAATATTATTGCTAGTTTATTTTCTTTTTTTGCCTTTAAAATATCGCTAGTACAAGTTGCATGGCACAAAATATCATTATTATTATTAATTATTTTATGCCAATCTTGAATTTTTTGAAAAGATTCTTCGGTATTTTCCCAATATACCAATGTAGCATGTATAGCAGTTAAGCCACCATTTAAAGCATCTTCGAATAAATCCCTGTTCCAATTGCAATATTGCAATCCATCAATAATTATTTGATTTTTAAAAGGATTATTCATTTTTTTTTTTTGAAATAATATTATTACATATATATATGTTTTATAATACTATGATGAAAAAAACATCTCATATTAATAAAAAAACAACATTAAAGGATATAATGACCTTGGAGAGAATGGGGGCAAGATATCCATCTCGCTTAAGTTTTTCAAGAAGTATGTTAAGGGCTATGGTAAGGGAAAAATGGCGTATCAAAACAGTTATATTTGATTTAGACAAAGAGGGTTATGGTAGTGTCGTATATGAGGTAACAACACCAAAGCAAATCTATTCCTTATTATGTTTTTCACAATATCTTGATGATAAAGAAAGAAGTGATAGAGTTATTGCTGATAAATGGGATACAGCTTATACCTTACACATTGGAAAGATATCTAAGTTAGAATTTAAAAGACTTAAGAAAAACATACCTCTCCAAGAAGCAGGAAGAAATTCGCCCAAAGAACTAATATTAAGCAGAGCAAATAAAAGTGTTAGACTTTTTGAAAAAGTAGTTGATTGCTTATCAAAAGGTAATCAGCCAGATATCAATGATTTCAATAAAGTTGGATACCTATTGAGAACAACGGCAGTTTACGGTAGTGGAAAATTTGGACTTTCTGACTTTTCAAGAACTAAAGTTGTAACTAATTTTAATCAGCCCTTTAGGGCTGAAATGCTAGCTGTATATATAATTCGTGAATTTAGCATACATCTTGTTGAACACATAGCTTACAACAGAAACCCAAAGAAGGCTGTAAAAATTAAAAACAAGATAAAGCAACACCTTGGTATAGGGAACTCTACGGGATTAGGTATGGCTCCCTTTATAATTAAGCATCCAAAACTTATCCATAAATGGATTAGACAATTTGAAAAAACATTAATGAAAATTAAAATTATTAAATCAATTAAAAATTCTTCATTTAATAAATTTATTATATTGCTAGAAAAATCTAAAACCTATTTAAGCGAAGTAGATACAAATGATAAAATTCAAAAAATTAAAAATAAGAAAACATTAGAAGATTTAATATTGATAATTAAACACTGTAAAAAAATTAGAAAAAATTCTTTAAATAATTTTAATTGGGCAAAATTAATCAAATATGCTGAAAAAAATTATTGCTACGATCTTCAAGAAATAGTAAAAGTTCAAATAATTGAATTATATCCTAATATTGCTGACAAACTTGCGGAGGATATGTCAATGGGCGATGATCAATATATCAAGCATAATATGCTGGTATCTGATTTATTGAATATAATTAGAAAAAATTATGATTGGGCCTTAAAAACAAATTTTAAAACCAAAATAAACACTTACTTATTTTGGTATGTGTCTAAGGAAAAATTGGAACCCAGACTGGGCGAAAGATATAATGAAAAAGGCTCCGAATTAGAGCAGCCACTTGGGATTGGTAGGATGGTTAATGAATTATATGAATTTATTAATAAGAAAAATAAAAAAATACTCAAATTAAATATTATTAAATTTCTAATTTTATATCCCCAATTTAGAGGAATTATTAGACGTATTCAAACCCTAAGTGATTATAAATATGGAGAAGTAAAAGACAATATCCTCCACAAAAATGTTCTCCCAATTGATATGTTAAGATTTAAATTATCATTTTTTGGCGCATCGCGCTATGACCCCAAATCAGATAGGTGGCTAAGAGTCAGTTTTTTTGCAGGCGCGCCTTATTATCAAAACCTTAACAAAAAAAATGTTGAACAATGGGGTTTTTCAACAATGAATTCTTATAAATAAAATTAAAGTGTCATTTTCTTATTACGAAATTTATACAACATGTTTAAGAGCGTTATCAGCAATTGGGTTTCCTTATGGAGCTGATGAGGACGCTGCTTTTATAGTTTCGTGGCTAGAGCTTAATAGATTGAATGGTTTAAAAAATTTAGTTAGCTTATTAAGAAAAAAAAATAGAAAATATAATGGAACGCTTAATACGAAAAATCTTTTTATTAAAAATAAGATTAATATTAAAAAATCATCATTATTAATGAAGGGACCAGGTCTTTTTGACTTATTAGGTCAAAGATTTATAAAAAAAAATAATGATCAATATATAATTGAGAATTGCATAGATCCAATATTTGTAATCCCATTAGCAGAAAGACTTTGTAAAAATAATATATATCTTAATTCATATTGGTTAGAACAAAATTTTTTAATTGAAGCAAGAAGTAGCGTAGATAATACTATTATAAAAAGAAGCAAAAGAATTTCTGGTATAAAGAAAAATCAAATAATATTGGAATTATCAAAAAAAAGATTGCTCTCTAAACTAAATACAAAAATATATTCAATGATTAATAAAAGAAGTACTCAAAAAAGACTTGGTGAGGCAATAAGCCCAAACATCAAAAATTGGAAGATTGTATCATCTTTTGCAGATAAAAGCTTTGTTCCAGAATCAAAAGAATCTAGGAAAAAAGGTGCAGGAGGTGGTGATGATAATGATTAAATTTATTATTTATTCCTTAAAAAAGGCAACTTACAAATCCTAACTTCAAGAGATTGATTATTGATTTTTAAATTATAACCTTTAACAATATCTTGTTTTCTTCGTTCTATTAAAGCAAGGCCGATATTTTTCTTTAACCTAGGAGAATAAACACTTGAGGTTATTTTTCCAATAGACTTTTGATCAAAATACATTGGAAGGTGATCTCCTACATAATCTAAGAATGGATCTCCGAGTATTTCTATACCTACCAGTTCTTTTTTTGCACCATTTTTATTTATTTTAATTAAAGCATTTTTTGCTAAAAATTCATGTTTTTTTTCTAAATTAACAAATTTATCAAAATTTAAATCATATGGATTTTCTTCTAAAGTCATATCACTGCCATAAGACAACATACCGCATTCAATTCTACAAATTTGGTTAGGTGCAGCTGGGGCTATTTTAAATTCCTTACCGGCATCCATAAAAATTTCCCATAATTTATTTCCCAATTTTCCATCTCTTAAATAAACTTCATACCCCGCTTCTCCACTCCAACCACTTCTTGCAAGAACTACAGGAATTTTATTAATTTCTATCTCCTTAAAATAAAAGAACTTTAAATCTTTAGCCCAGCTTCCAACTATTTTCTCCATTACTTGGGGCGCTTTTGGACCTTGAAGTGCCAAAGGAGAAACATCCGGCTCTATAATTTTAACATCAAAGTCTTTTGAAGATGCTATGCCCTTACACCAAAGTAAAACATCGCTATCAGCTATTGATAACCAATAATGATTATTTGCTAACTTTAAGAGTACTGGATCATTTACCACACCGCCATTTTTTTCTGTAAGCAAAATATACATACACTGTCCTACTTTGCATTGTGAAATATCTCTTGGTGTAATGTATTCAATGAATATTTCGGCATCCTTACCAGTAATTTCAACTTGACGCTCTCCCCCAACATCCCAGATTGTAACATCATTTGCAAGTGATAAATAATCATCCAAATATGATTTATAATATGTCGGCATAAACATTTTATTGTAAACGGTAAATCCTTTAACGCCCCACTTCATTGTTGATTCAAAAAAAGGCGACTTTCTTATTCTTGTTCCAAAAGTGATTTCAGGATTTGTATTCATAATTTATATTATATTTAAACTATATAGAGTCCGCGAGAAAAATTACAAAAAAGTTCGCATCCCTTTTCAGTTACACGAATTGATTCGCTTATTTCAATACCCCACTTGTCCATCCACATACCGGCCATAAGATGAAATGTCACATTGGGTTTTAATTCTGTCATATCATTTTTTCTTATACTTAGAGTATGCTCTCCCCAATCAGGGGGATATCCAACACCAATTGAATATCCCGCTCTAGATTCTTTTTCTAATCCATATTTACTTAACACATCCCAAAATGCCACTGCGACGTCATGTGCTGTATTCCCTGGTTTTGTATTTTTAATTGCATTTTCAATACTTTCATTAGTAATTTTCATTGTATCCTGAATCTTTTCATCTGGCTTTCCAATAAATACCGTCCGAGCCATTGGACAATGATAACGATTTTTAACCCCACCTAATTCAATAATCGTACCTTCATTGTTGGAAAATTTCTTATCTGATGGTGTTAAGTGAGCCGCAGATGCCGCGCTACCACTAGCTAGAATTATTGTTAATCCAGAATACTCACCGCCCATATTTTTATCACCAGAAATTAAAGTTTGGTGTATATTTCCAGATACTTCGCTCTGCCTAATCCCTGGTTTTATGGAATCATACGCCCTTTGCATACCAAGTTCGACCAATTTTCCTGCTTGTTTCATATATAGAATTTCTTTTTCAGATTTTACTAGGCGTATCCAATTTACTAATAGATAAGCATTGTGAAAATTTGCATTAGGGCACTGACTGACTAATCTATTATGTGATTCGGCTGTATAATAATAACTATCCATTTCTACACCAATGTTTTTATTATCTAAATTTTTTTTCTGCAAAAAACTTGTTAAATCGTCAAACGGATGACTTGGTGGGGACTGAATTAACTTTTCAGCATAACCTATAATGTTATTATTTTCTAAATAAGTAGTAATTCTAGCTCCATTAGCGTCTTGTTTTCTACCAAACCAAATAGGACTATCATCACTAAGACTTACAATTAGGGCTTGCGGTACATAAAAGGACCAAGCATCATAACCTGTTAGATAATACATATTTGATGGATCACATAAAATAAGAACATCTAGGCCCCTATTTGACATTTCTAATTTTGTTTTATTAACTCTTTCTTTGAATTCTTCTTGGCTAAAATTCATAATCATACTTGCTAGTGATCAGTTGTTAAAGCTGTTTAGAAAAATAATCTTCACAGTTTCCTTCTCTGTATACATCTGCAGTTGCGCAATGAAGTGCTCCGCCAAAAGGATAAGCATCTCTAAAGGGAACAGGAATAACCTCCATACCAAATTTATCAATCTGTTCTGCCTGATAAACTTCGCTTTCTTCAACGCAAACAGTTTTGGGATCCAATACCAATACGTTCATACTCAACCATACACTTGAGTAACATAAAGGTGGCGATTCATTATGGGCTGGCGGTGCAGCATCAACAATTTGCCAATCATTTTTATAAAATATCTTTTTTTGCTCTTCTGGTAATTTTCTGCTTGCATTATTTAGTACTAACCCAGGTTTTAGAGGTGTAAAAGTAGCATCTATGTGAATTGGATATGGATCACCAGGAAAGTTAAGAATGTGAATTCGGTGTTCTGGAAAATGTCTCTGAATCCAATTTGCTCCCTTTAAATTAGTAGTAAATCCGTTTTGAATAAAAAGATCCTTACCCATTCTAAGTACATCCGCTGCATCAAATAATGGTTCCTCCTCGGTTGTAACAAACTTTCTATTCCTAACCATTTCCAATCTCTGTTCAATTGTAATGCCTTCACTTAAATAATTTTCTCTATATGATCTATGAGTTAAACGAGGTTTTGGAGCAGATTCCCATTTCATATTTCTATCCTCATTAAAATACTTTTGCAAAAGGGGCCTATAACATAAATATTCAAACCATCGAGATCTATAAGACATTGTTGCTTCAAGCATTTCATTTCCAAGAGTAAAGATCACATCCCTTGGAGGCATACATCCAAACATTGATTCTATTTCCCAATCCGGAGTGGCAGCTTTTTGATTAAAGTTAATGGCTGTTGGCCTATCAACTTTAATGCCTCTTTTTTCTAATATGGATGCTAATCCGTCAAGTTGTAAATTTCCCTTGTCTATTGATTCTTGAGATCTTGGACCATGCATTCCTTTCATATCACTATCTTCTGGTATTTTTGGATCAGTGGCAGGTTCGGCAGGGGGTATACAACATCCGTCAGCTCTGCCTACAATTACATGCTTTAAAGGGTCCCATTCATTCCAAGAATTTACAACTGTATTATTTGTCATTATTTTATTTATGGATTTTTAAGCTGTATTCATTATCAATACAAGTAGCCAATTGCAATTTCAAAATACAATGATAATATAGAAATTAATGGATATTAAGAATAAAGATCTTTTTAGGCAACAATCCTTTATCAATGGTGAATGGGTGGATGCTATAAATAGTAAGACTATTAATGTGAATAATCCTGCAACTCAGGAAATTATTGGAAATGTACCAAATTGTGGAAAAGATGAAACTATAAGTGCTATTAGATCTGCTAAAAATTCCTGGAAGGACTGGAGTTCAAAAACCTCAAAGGAAAGATCAAATATTCTAAAAAAGTGGTTTAATTTGATTGAAGAAAATCAAGAAGATCTTGCTAGAATCATGACTATTGAACAAGGCAAACCGATAACAGAGTCAAGAGGAGAAATCACATATGGCGCTTCTTTTGTTGAATGGTTCGCAGAAGAGGGAAAAAGAGTTTATGGTGATACTATCCCTGATGTTTTTCAAGATAGAAGAATATTAGTTATAAAGCAGCCAGTAGGTGTGGTAGCGGCTATTACTCCATGGAATTTTCCAAGTTCGATGATTACTAGAAAATGCGCTCCCGCATTAGCTGTTGGCTGTCCAGTAGTAATTAAACCCGCTAGTCAAACTCCCTTCTCTGCTTTGGCGCTTGGAGTACTCGCAGAAAAAGCAGGTTTTCCAAAGGGGACCATAAACATTATAACAGGGTCAGCAAAAGAAATAGGTGAGGAGCTTTCAACAAACCCAATTGTTAGAAAATTATCATTTACTGGATCGACAGAAGTTGGAAAAATACTTTTAAGACAATGCTCATCAACAGTTAAAAAAGTTTCTATGGAATTAGGAGGCCATGCTCCATTTATAGCGTTTGAAGATGCTGATATAGATGAAGCTGTTGAAGGAGCTTTTTTAAGTAAGTTTAGAAATACTGGACAAACCTGCGTATGTTCTAACAGGTTATTTATTCATGAAAAAATCCACGATGAATTTGTAGAAAAATTTACAATAAAAGTCAGAAATATGAAAGTAGGCAATGGATTAGAAGAAGGTGTTATATCGGGACCTTTAATTGATCAATTTTCTTTTAGAAAAGTTGAAGAGCATGTTCATGATGCTGTTAACGTTGGTGCAAAAATAGCAATAGGTGGAAAGAAGCATAAGTTAGGAGGCACCTTCTATGAACCAACAGTACTTTTTAATGTTACAAATAAAGCAAGAATTACTTATGAAGAAACATTTGGACCAGTGGCGCCAATTTATAAGTTCAATAATGAGGATGAAGTTATAAATATGGCAAACGATAGTCCTTATGGTCTTGCTTCATACTTTTATTCTAGAGATATTGGAAAGATATGGAGAGTAGCTGAAGCACTTGAATATGGTATGGTTGGAGTTAACACAGGTATAATGTCAAAAGCAGAAGCTCCATTCGGCGGAATAAAAGAATCTGGTCTCGGGAGAGAAGGATCAAAATATGGCTTAGATGACTTTTTAGAGGTAAAGTATATAAATATTGCAGGAATATAGATTATGTTTTCTTTATAACCAAGCGGCCCCTCTTACTCCACCTGAGTCTCCATGCACATTCTTTAAAACTTTCGTGTAACCTTCGTTGCTGAAAACATATTTTTGTAAAACTTTGTTAATGTTTTTATATATATAGTCTATATTTGACATTCCGCCACCTAAGACAACAATATCTGGATCAAGTATATTAATTACATCAGAAAGAGATCTTGCTAGTCTGTCTACATAGCTTTCAAGAGCTTGCAATGCTTTTTCATCATTTTTTTTTGAAAGCTCAACTATTTCTACTGTACTTAGAGATGTGCTATGAGTTTTGTTATAAATATATGTAAAACCCGGACCAGAAAGAAATGATTCGATGCATCCGTTTAATCCACAATAACATTGCTTTGCTAGTTTAATTTCGTTATCATTACTTCTTGGCAAGCTATTATGTCCGAATTCTCCAGCGCTTAAGCTTTTACCTTTGTGAATTTTTTTATTTATTACTATTCCTCCTCCAGTACCAGTTCCGATAATCACTCCAAAAACAACTTGAAAATCCTTGCCGGCACCATCTACAGCTTCTGATAATGCAAAGCAGTTTGCATCATTTTCAAGACTTATAGATCTTTTAAGTTTTGATTCTAAATCCGAGCGAAAGGGTTTTCCATTGATCCAGGTTGAATTAGCACCCTTAATTAAAGATGTTTCTGGAGAAACGGCTCCTGGCATTCCTATGCCTACAGACTTAACTTTTGAAAATTTATTTTCTATTTCGTTTACTAAATTTGCTATATCATTAATTGCGCCTTGATAACTTTGTTCAGATGGAATTCTTTTAGAAAATAATTCATTTCCTTTATCATCTATTAGTAATGCTTCGGTTTTTGTGCCACCAAGATCTATTCCTATTCTCATTAATAAATTGATTAGCTATTTGTTTTTTATATACTTTACAACCTTCCAAGCATAAGGCATTAGTATAGCAGCTAGAATTATCTTTATAGATTCGCTTAAAATAAAAGGTTTTAACCCTAACTGAATTGACTTTTCCCATCCCATAGAAAATGACATATACGTTAAACCAAAGAAAAATATTATAAATGCACCTAAAATTATGGGAAGTAAGGTTCTGAAAATACTTACGAAGGGAATAATGCTAGGCTTGGAAGAATTAAAGTCTTTTTCTGCCAGTATCCCTATTACTAATGTTGCAGCTAACATTCCATATAAAAACCCTACTGTTGGGCTTGTGATAAAATAACTGACACCACCACCAAATGCAAAGACTGGCCATTTTAGTCCTTGCAAAAGATAAAGTAAAAAAGTGCTTGATGCTAATTTCCAACCATAAGTTATTGACAATAGATATACAACAAAGGTTTGCATTGTCATTGGAATTGGCCAGCCAACTTCTATTTTTGCAGATAATATTAATATTAAGCTCCCAAAAAAAACAAGTGTTAGATTTCTAATTAGGTTTGAGGCTTTTCCCAATGGCCAAATTAAACTTATAAATGCTTCGTTATTCATTTTTTATAATCGTATTAATTAATACTATAAAAATACTTATTTCAATAGTTAAAGTGTGTCTAATTTAAATAAGTAATATTGATGCTAGCCCTAAAAAAGACAAAAATCCTATGACATCTGTAATAGTAGTTAATATGACTCCAGACGCCAAGGCAGGATCGATTCTAAGTTTATTTAGTGTAATTGGGATAAGTGTGCCGGCAAGACCAGCAATTATTAAATTAATAATCATTGCTAAAGCAATGATTATTCCTAACATTTTATCATTAAACCAAAAACCTGATACTGTTCCTAGTATTAAAGCAAAAATAAACCCATTAACTCCACCAACAAATGTTTCTTTTCCAACAATTTTTAGTGCATTTGACGCAGTTAACTCTTTTGTTGCTAAGGCCCTTACCGCAATTGTTAAAGTCTGAGTTCCTGCATTGCCACCCATTGATGCAACAATTGGCATTAAGACCGCCAAAGCTACAACTTTTTCTATTGAAGCTTGAAAGAATCCTATTACGATAGATGCGACTATTGCTGTTAATAAATTTACAAGCAACCAGGAAAATCTTGACTTAGTAGTGCTAGTAATTGCACTAAATAAATCTGCCTGTCCTACGCCACCTAATTTTAAAATATCTTCTTCTCTTTCTTCTTCTATTACATCCACAACATCATCAACTGTTATAGATCCAATTAGTTCTTTGTCTTGATTAACGACTGGAGCACTCACAAGACCATATTTATTAAATATATATGCCACCTCTTCTTGGTCGGTGTTTGCTAATATAACTCTATTTTCTTTATTTTTAATATTTTTAAGGAGAATCTCTCTTTTTGATGACATTAATCTACCTAGAGGGACAGTTCCTTTTATTATATTTTGATCATTTTTTAGATAGATATCATAAAAATCTGTCGGTAAGTTTGTATTTGATCTGAGATAATCAATTGTTTGACCAACGGTCCATTCGGTGTCTATTGAAACAAAATTTCTTTGCATCAACCTACCAGCACTATCTTCAGGGTAATTTAGCCCTTCTTCGATAAGCTTCCTTTCATCAATTGGCAAGGAATTAAGAACTGTTTCCTGATCAGACTTTTCTAGGTCTTCGACTACATCAACCGCATCATCAACATCTAGTTGCTTAACGTTGGGGGCTAATGTTTCTATTCCTAAAAACTCAATTATTTCATCTTTTATATTTTCGTCAAGATATGTTAAAATTTCTAAATCAAATTTTTCCCTTAAAATTTCAAGAAGTTTATTCCTATGAATATCCTCAAGATTCTGGATTAATTCGGCAATATCAGCAGCGTGATTATCGTTTAGAATTTTTTTAATTTCTATGATATTATTTTTTTGTAATAAAGATTTTATTAATTGATAAGGTTCTTTTGAAACATCCTGATCGGTATTTTCTTTGTTAACGGTGATATTTGAATTATCCAATATATACCTCTATTATTTGGTGCGGCCGAGAAGAGTCGAACTTCCACAGGATAAATCCTACAGCGACCTCAACGCTGCGCGTCTACCGGTTCCGCCACAGCCGCTGAACTTTATTCTTGCAATTATCAGATACTTTCATAAGTATCAATATATGCTTAAAACAAATTATAAGAATATTGAAAAATCTATCGAAACAATCATATCAAATGAGATTATAGATTACGAAACAGCAATTAATTTTATGGAAAAAAGAGTTAATTCAGTGATTAATAATGAAAATTCAGATTTATTATGGTTATTGTTTCATCCAAGTATTTATACTTATGGATCAACTTCAAACAAAAATGATTTCCTCAAAACCCCTGAAATTCCTGTCATTAAAACAAATAGAGGTGGACAGATAACATATCATGGCCCCGGTCAAAGGGTAGCATACTTCATTATAAATTTAAAACATCAAAGAAAAGATATAAAATACTTTATAAGCAAAATAGAAGATATAGCTATTGAAACATTGCTTGAATTCGATGTGAATTGTAAATCTAATAGTGATAGAATCGGGATATGGGCTACTGCAATTAATAATATAAAACTTAAAAAAGAAAAAAAAATTGGTTCAATAGGTATTAGAATAAGAAAATGGGTTTCATATCATGGGCTGAGCATTAACATAAATCCAGATTTAGATTTCTTTAAAAAAATTAATCCATGTGGGATAAAAGATTATGAAGCTACATCTCTCAAAGAATTAGGAGTAGATATTAAAGTAAGTGAATTTGATAAAGTTTTTATTAAAAAATTTGTTCAAAAATTTAAATATTAATCATTTTTTCTATATGGTTTTTGTCTACAATCTTTAATCCTAAAGAATTTGCTTCTTTTTCAATCTCTGCAGGAAATTTTGCATAATATTCTCTTTCTTGGTTATTATAATTAAAACTAAGATAATAGGAATGTAACATTAAGCATTTTTTATTTTTAATAATAAAGTTTTTCTTATTGTATTTTCTATCCCCTACAATTGAACAGCCTAAATATTCTGCTACTCTTCTTATTTGATGCATCCTGCCAGTTATAGGGGAGAAAAGAATTGAGCTAAAACCCTTATTAAATGAAATTACCCGGTACCTTGTAACACTTAAATAAGATTCTTTATGGGATTTCTTATTATCATCGTTGGACTCATTTTTCCTATTATTCATTTTTACAACACCAAATTTCTTTAATGGTCGATTATTACAAATAGCAAAATAAACTTTTTTTACTTTTCTTTCTTTAAACAACGAACCAAAAATTCTTGAAGCTAAATAATTTTTAGAAATTATTATTGCACCACTAGTATCCTTATCCAATCTATGAACAAGGTTCATATTTTCTGATATTGATTTTAGAATATCATTAAGAGATAATTTAATTTTGCTACCACCTTGAGTTGCAATGTTTTTCCATTTATTTAATATCAAATATTCATTATTTTGGAAAATAATAGAAGAATTAAATATTTCTATTTGATTTTTAGAAACTGCAATAGCTATATTTTTTGTTTTTATTGCATATACTGTCTTATCAAAATCTTTAATTTTAATGAGATCATTTTCTTTGATTAAAGTATTTGATCTTACAATTTTATTATTTAACCTGATTATACCTTTTCGGAGTTTTTTTTCAAAAAAACTTTGAGGAAGATTCTTAAACTTTCTTCTAAGCCATCTATCAATTCTAATCTTGTTTTCCTGAAATGATACTTTAAAGACTTCCAATTTGATAAAAAATATTAGATGAATCTATGAACTAGGAACAGCTTCAGATTCTTCGTCTTTTTTCTTTACCTGAACTGGTCCGCTATCTTTTCCTTTGGCTTCAATGTCCCTATCGACAAGCTCAATGATAGCAGATTCAGCACTGTCTCCATATCTATATCCAATTTTAACTATTCTTGTATAACCACCATTTCTTTTTTGATAACGATCTGCAAAAACCTTAAATAACTTATCGACAGTTTTTTTTTCATTTAAAATTGAAATTGCCTTCTTTCTTGAGCTTAAATCACCTTTTTTCCCGAGAGTGATTAGTTTTTCTACAAATGGTTTTAGCTCTTTGGCTTTTTGAAGTGTGGTTTTAATTTGTTCATGTTTAATAAGCGCATTAGACAAATTCATCAATAGGGCCTTCCTGTGTGAAGAAGTTCTGTTTAATTTTCTACCTGCTAAATTATGTCTCATAAATTTTATTATCCGTTAAATGGATCCTCAAATTTTTTTGACAGCTCTTGTATATTCTCTGGTGGCCAATCTGGAACTGTCATGCCTAAATTTAAATTCATCTGCATTAAGACCTCTTTTATTTCATTTAATGACTTTCTTCCAAAATTTGGTGTTCTTAGCATTTCATTCTCTGTTTTTTGGACCAAGTCTCCAATATATATAATGTTATCATTCTTCAAACAATTGGCAGATCTTACAGATAATTCAAGCTCTTCAACTTTTTTTAATAATCCTTTATTGTAAGGCAATGCATCTTCTGTGGCAGTTTCTTTTACTGCCTCAGGTTCATCAAAGTTTATGAAAGGTTGAAATTGTTCTTGTACAATTCTTGAAGCTAGAGCAACAGCGTCTTCAGGACTTACCGCCCCATTTGTTTCAACATTAATAATTAATTTATCATAATCTGTTACCTGACCTACTCTACTATTCTCAACTTTAAAAGATACTTTTTTAATCGGGCTAAAAAGTGCATCAATTGGAATTTCCCCAATAATTTTCTCCTCATTATTGCCTACTGCAGCTGATACATATCCTTTTCCATTTTCAACTTTAGCTTCCAGCTCAACATCAGCATTGTCATCAAGTGTAAAAATTATATTTTCAGGATTCATAATTTCTATATCAGGATCGGCTTCAAAATCACCTGCGGTTATTTCTCCTGGTCCCTTAGCCTTTAAGATCAATTTCTTTGGAGTTTGGCTATGCATTTTTAATGCAATATTCTTTAAATTAAGAATTATATCTGTAACATCTTCTTTTACACCTGGTATTGTAGAAAATTCATGCATTACACCTTTAACTTTTATTGATGTTATTGCAGAACCCTGGAGAGATGACAATAAAACTCTCCTTAAGGCATTTCCGATAGTTAGACCAAAACCTCTTTCCAATGGCTCGGCTATTATCGAAGCAGTTCTAAAATTTTCCTGCGCCTTGTCATTATTTTCTAATTGAATTTTGTTAGGCTTTATTAATTCTGTCCAATTTTTTTGTAACAATTTTATCTCCCTGCTTTTTAAACTCTTCTTTGTTTTTTCGGCCTACAACCATTATGAGGTATTGGTGTAATATCTTTTATCGAAGAAATATTATATCCAATTGACTGCAATGATCTTAGTGCAGATTCTCTACCTGAACCAGGTCCAGAAACTTCAATTTTAAGATTTTTTAATCCAAAGTCTTTAGCCTTTGTTCCAGCATCTTCCGCTGCAACCTGTGCAGCAAAAGGTGTAGACTTTCTTGAACCCTTAAAACCTTTTGTACCCGCTGATGACCAAGCTAAAGTGTTCCCCTGTTCGTCACTTATTGTAATAATAGTGTTATTAAATGATGAAACTATATGGGCTATTCCATTAATAACTTTTCTTTTTTCCTTCTTTTTTTTTAAAACTTTCTTTTTTTGATCTTTTTTTTCTTCCATATTTAACCTTTTGGAGCCTTTTTCTTACCAGCAATGGCCACAGCTTTACCTTTTCTTGTTCTAGCATTGGTGTGAGTTCTCTGTCCCCTAACAGGCAAACCTTTTCTATGCCTTAAACCCCTATATGATCCAAGGTCAGTAAGTCTTTTGATATTCATCGAGATATCTCTTCTTAAGTTTCCCTCGACAACAAAGTCTGCGTCAATCGCTTCTCTTATTTTAGAAATTTCATCATCATTTAACTCGCTAACTCTTTTTGATATAGGCAACTTAACTTTATTACAAATATTCTTAGCAGTTTTAGGACCAATGCCATATATATAGGTCAAGGCTATGACAACCCTCTTATTGCTTGGTATGTTAACACCAGAAATACGAGCCAAAATATATACTCCGTTTTTATGAAATGATGGGTGACTATATGAATTAGAACAATGAAGTCAAGTGAAGAAATAACAAAAAAAGGGCTGATTTTAGCCGATTAATAAATTACATTAATAAAATCAATAATTTTTTTACTAATTTTCTCTGCCGATCCAGATCCGTCAAATTTTTTAAGAAGATTTTTACTTTTGTAGTAATCAATTAATGGGAAGGTTTCATTATAGTATTTTTTTAGACGCACTTGTTTAAAAGCCTCTTCTTCGTCATCACTTCTGACCATTATGTTTTCTTTGCTACAATCTTTTCTCCCACAACCATTTTCTGGGAATGGATTAGAATATTTGTTATAAATTTTTGAGCATTTATTACAAAGCAGTCTTCCAGTTATTCTTTTTAGGAGTTCATCCTCTGGAACATCAACCAAAATAACACTACTAATTTTTAAATTTTCTTCACTCATAATACTTTCTAAACTATTTGCTTGAGGCAGGGTTCTTGGAAATCCGTCAAGTATAAAACCTTTATTACAATCTTGCATTAAAATTCTTTTTTTAACAACGCTTGTTATCATATCGTCAGAAACAAGCATTCCTTTAGACATAATATTTTTTAATTCTTTACCAATGTAATCATTATTTTCAGACATATCTCTTAAAATTTCCCCAGTAGATAAATGGGGTATATTTAGAACATTTGATATAATTTTTGACTGTGTACCCTTGCCTGCACCCGGAGGTCCAAGAAATACAAGTCTCATCTATTTCTACCTTTTAATTTTGTTTTATTTAAAATACCTGCGTATTGATGAGAAAATAAATGGGATTGAACCTGGATCATAAAATCCATCATTACAACGACAGTTATTAAGAGACTTGTTCCTCCTAAATAAAACGGTATTGAGTATCTTGAAATTAATAGTTCAGGCAATAATGCTACAAAGGCAAGGTATATTGAACCTATGACTGTTAATCTAGTTAAAACATAATCTATATACTTAGATGTATTTTCTCCCGGTCTATAACCTGGGATGAAACCACCGTATTTTCTTAAATTTTCTGCTTGCTCTTCAGGATTAAAAACTATTGCTGTATAAAAAAATGCAAAAAATACAACCATAGCGCCAAACATTAGTAAATAAAGTGGCTGACCCCTTCCTAAATAACTTGATATAAATGCAAAAGCACCACTTTCAGATCCGGCCCCAAAACCAGTTAATGTCGTTGGAAGAAGTAAAACTGAAGAAGCAAAAATTACTGGTATTACACCTGCAGTATTAATTTTTAAAGGTAGGTGCGAACTTTGCCCTCCAAACATTTTATTTCCTACTTGTCTTTTTGGATACTGAACGACTAACCTTCTTTGACCTTTTTCAATAAAAACTATGAAAATAATTAATGAAATAACCAATATGATAAGTAATAGGATAAATACTGAGCTGATTGCCCCAGTTCTCCCCAATTCAAGAGTACTAACTACCGCACGGGGTAGATTAGCAACAATCCCTGCTGTTATTATTAAAGAGATACCGTTTCCAACACCTCTTGAGGTTATTTGCTCGCCTAACCACATTAAAAAAATTGTTCCTCCTGTTAGAGTAACGACAGTAGTAAATCTAAAAAATAGTCCTGGTTCAATTACAACCTGTCCTCCGGTATTCTGCAATGATTCTAAACCAACCGCAACCCCATAACCCTGGATTGCTGCTATTAAAACTGTTGCATATCTTGTAATTTGAATTCTCTTTCTTGCTCCCTGGCTTCCTTGCTCCTTTAAGTTTTTTAAACTAGGAATACTACTTTGTAACAATGTCATTATTATCGAAGCAGAGATATAAGGCATAACACCTAATGCAAAGAGTCCCATTCGACCTAATGCTCCTCCTGAGAATGTATCGAAAATTCCTAATATTCCCCCTGCTTGTTGTGTAAAAAAAGCTTGAAGAGAGTTAGGGTCAATTCCAGGTATTGGCAGGAAAGTTCCTATTCTAAAAACAATTAAAGCACCTAAAGTAAACCACAATCTTTTTTTGAGCTCAGTCGCTTGCGAAAATGCTCCCATATTTAAATTTGAAGCTAGTCTTTCAGCTGCTGATGGCATTTATTTTGCTCCACTTTTTATAGTTAGATTAACTGAACCGCCAAGATCATCAATTTTTTTAATGGCTGATTTTGATGCATAACTTACAGATAATTTAATAGCTTTTTTTAAATTTCCGTTACCAAGAATTTTGCACTTTCCTTTTGATTTTTTCAATATTTTTGCCTTTATTAAGTCTTCTTCAGTGATAGCTTCACTATCTAATTTTTTTCTGTCAATTGCACTTTGTAAATTTGACAGATTTAAAGTTTGAATTTTATTTGAAAATATATTTCTAAAACCTCTTTTTGGCAATCTTCTGTAAATTGGCATCTGCCCACCTTCAAAACCATTAATAGATACACCTGATCTTGATTTTTGGCCCTTAAATCCTCTTCCAGCTGTTCTACCTAAACCCGAACCTGATCCTCTACCAACTCTTTTGATTTTTTTTCTTGATCCGTATGAAGGTTTAATTTCATTTAATTTCATTTTCTAAATTCTCCTAAAATCTAAGCCTTTTTAGTATTTACGATAATATCTGAAACTTTTTTTGATCTCCTGCCAGCAACACTTTTAGGCGACGCAATATTATTAAATGCATTAAATGTAGCCTTAATAACATTGTGCGGATTGGCTGATCCAACTGATTTTGCAACAACATCTTTTATGCCCAGTGAATCAAAAATTGCCCTCATCGCACCACCAGCTATTACTCCGGTTCCAGGAGGCGCAGATCTTACTATAACCCTGCCAGCACCAAACCTTCCTACAGCGTCATGGTAAACTGTTCTCTCTTCTTTAAGATTAACTCTAAAAAGATTTTTTTTAGCTTCATTGGCAGCCTTTTTTATTGCATTTGGAACTTCCTTGGCCTTTCCTGTTCCATACCCTACTTTACCATGAGTATCACCTGCTACAACTATAGCAGCAAATCCAAATCTTCGCCCTCCTTTAACCACTTTTGCTACTCTATTTACGGCCACTAAGTGCTCAACAATATCAGAATTTTCTTTATCTTTCACTGGATTAATCCTTTCTAAAATTCTAAACCAGATTTTCTAGCTGATTCAGCTAATGCTTTAATTCTACCATGATAAGTATACGAACCCTTATCAAACACTACTTTTTTTAAACCTTTTTTTAATGATCTTTCTGCAATTAATGTTCCTACTTTTTCCTCAATATTAAAATCTTTGTTAGACTCAACAGTTGTTATCTCTTTTTCCATTGAAGATGCACTTACTATGGTTTTTCCTGTTTTATCATCAATAATTTGTGCATAAATATTTTTGTTAGATCTAAATACCGACAATCTATTCCTATCAGAATATTTTCTTATTTTTTTTCTGTTTCTTAATTTTCTTCTAGTTTTTAGATTAATTTTTTTCACTATTTTTTCTTACCCTCTTTTCTGAAGATATATTCGTTTAAATATTTTATTCCTTTACCTTTAAAGGGTTCTGGCTTTCTATAACTTCTTATTTCAGCCGCAACTCTTCCTAACAATTCTTTATCATGACTTGAAATTTTAATGAGATTTTGCTTAGAACATTCAATCTTTACCCCATCAGGAATATTATAATTTACATCATGGCTGTATCCTAATTGCAATTTTAATATTTTTCCTGACAAACTTGCTCTAAATCCGGTTCCAGTTAATTCAAGGGTCTTTTCAAAACCTTCTGAAACGCCCTTAACAGCATTTGCTACTAATGACCTTAATGTCCCCCATACAGGATTATTTCTTAAAATCTCATTCTTTAAATCAACATTTAATAAGTTATTATCCTGAATAACTTTAAAACCACTTGGAATCGGTACGATAATTTCACCAAGATGACCTTTTATTTTAAATTCATTTTCTGAAATAGTTACGTCAGTTTTTTCAGGAATTTGAATTGGATTTTTTGCTACTCTTGACATTTTATTAAAATACCTGACATAAAACTTCACCGCCTACATTTTGATTCCTAGCCGCACTATCGGACATTACACCTTTTGGCGTTGATAATATTGAAATTCCTAAACCCCCGTATGATTTTGGTAATTCTTTAATTTTACTATAAACTCTAATGCCCGGTTTAGAAATTCTTTTAATTTTTTTGATTACGGGCTCACCCTGATCATATTTTAATTCAATCTTAATCTGCACCATACCACCTTCAATATTTTCAGAACTAAAATCTCTAATATATCCTTCATCTTTTAAAACTTGAAGTACGTTAAGATTTAATTTTGAAAGTATGCAGTATGTAAAATCTTTTTTAACTTTATGAGCATTTCTTATTCTTGCCAACATATCAGATAAAGTATCATTTAATGACATATCTTACCTCCTTACCAACTCGATTTTATTACTCCAGGCAATTTGCCTGAAAGTGATAACTCTCTTATTTTAATTCTAGACAGTCCAAATTTTCTATAAACTCCCCTTGCTCTACCAGTTAATTCACATCTATTTCTGTAGCGTATTCTGGAACTTGATCTAGGCAAATCTTGTAATTTTGACTGTATTCCAAGTCTTGAATCCATAGTTAATTTTTTGTCCTTTAATAACATTTTTAACTTTTTTCTCTTAGCCTGATATTTTTTAATAAGATTTTTACGTTTTAAATTTTTTTCAATTAAAATTAATCTTGCCATTTCCTACTCTTTAATTTGTTGTGTCAACAAAGGGCATATTAAATCCTTTTAATAATTCCAATGCTTCCTCGTTACTTTTTGCGTTGGTACAGATAATAATATCTATACCCCTTATTTTATCAACTTTGTCATACTCAATTTCATGAAAGATAATTTGTTCTTTTATCCCCATTGAAAAATTTCCCATACCATCAAAACTCTTTGGATTCAGTCCTCTAAAATCTCTCACCCTTGGAAGTGCAAGGTTTACTAATCTATCTAAAAATTCATACATCTTTTTTCTTCTAAGGGTCACTTTAACTCCGATTTTTATTCCCTCTCTGATTTTAAAACCAGCGATTGCTTTTTTTGTTTTTGTAAAAGTAGCGCTTTGACCTGCGATTAATGAAAGTTCATTCTTTGCTTTATCAAGTATCTTTGAATCATCTTTTGCCTCTCCTATTCCCATATTTAATACTATTTTTTCTAATTTAGGAGCGGCAAATTTATTTTTATATTTAAATCTAGATATTAGAGATGGAGAAATAGTTTCAGTATAAAGTTTTTGCAATCTAGTCATTATATAAGCTCTTTCTTTGATTTTTTATTAATTCTGACCTTAGAGCCATCTTTCAAAAAAGAATATCCAATTCTAACTCCTTTTTTTAACTCTTTATCATAGTAGCTAATATTGGAGATGCTAATTGGCATTTCTTTATCTATAATTCCGCCTGCTTGCTTATCGCTAGGTTTGGTATGTTTTTTCACAACATTAACACCTGAAACTATAGCTTTATTTATACTTGGAATAACTTTTAAAATTTTTCCTGTTTTTCCTTTATTTTTTCCAACCATAACGATTACTTCATCATCTTTTTTTAATTTCATTGCGCTTCTCTCATTAATTATAGAACCTCTGGTGCCAAACTAATTATTTTCATAAATTTTTTACTTCTTAATTCTCTTGTAACAGGCCCGAATACTCTTGTTCCTATGGGTTCCTCTTGTTTATCTAAAAGAATAACTGCGTTTTTATCAAACCTTATTGTAGTCCCATCAATTCTAGAAAAATCTTTCTTTGTTCTAACAATAAGTGCCTTGTATACATCGCCTTTCTTTACCTTTCCTCTTGGGATAGCATCTTTAACTGAAACAACAATAATTTCACCAATGCTAGCAAATCTTTTCTTTGACCCTCCGAGAACCTTTACACACTGAACTTTTCTAGCGCCTGAATTGTCTGCGACTTCTATTTTTGTTTGCATCTGTATCATGTCTTATTCACTCTTTGCTTTTCATTAAGATTTTCTTCAGTAATAACGTTCCACGTTTTATTTTTAGAAATGGGTCTGCATTCTTGTATTTTGACATTATCACCAATTTTAAATTCATTTAATTCATCGTGAACTGAATATTTTTTTGATTTTTTTATTATCTTTTTATAAAAAGAATGCCTGACTCGTCTTGTAACTTTTACAACAATAGTTTTGTTAGATTTATCTGAGACAACTACACCGGATAATATTCTTTTAGGCATTATCGCCTCCCTGTTTTTGACTTAATTTTGTGTTCATTGAAGCAATTAATCTTCTGGTTTTTTTGATTTGTGAGGTATTCTCAAGCTGACCGCTACTCTTTTTAAATCTAAAATTTAACATCTCTTTTTTTAAATCAGATAATTTTGATTTAATTTCTTGTATAGAAAGATTTGTATTTTTTTTCTTTGCCATCAAATGTCCCTACTTACAAATTTACATTTTATCGGAAGTTTAGCCGCAGCTAATTCCATCGCTCTTTTTGCATCTTGATGAGGAATACCATCTACTTCAAACATTATTCTACCAGGTTTAACTCTACATACCCAAAATTCAACTGAGCCCTTGCCTTTACCCATTCTAACTTCAGCAGGTTTTTTTGTAACTGGAACATCCGGAAATATCCTAATCCACAATCTGCCAGCTCTTTTTAAATACCTTGTTATAGTTTTTCTAGCTGCTTCAATTTGTCGAGACGTAATTCTTTCAGGTTCAAGTGCCTTAAGTCCATAATTTCCAAAATTCAACATTGCATTACCCTTAGTATGACCATGAATTCTGCCTTTGTGTTGCTTTCTATATTTTGTTTTTTTTGGCGACAGCATATTCATTTTTTACCTAATACTTCCTCCCTCTATAAGCTTTTTTTCACTTCCCATTGGATCGTGTTCTAGAATTTCTCCTTTATTAATCCATACTTTTATACCGCATATACCATAAGTAGTTTCAGCTTCAGCAGTTGCATAATCAATATCTGCTCTTAAGGTATGCAGTGGAACGCTTCCTTCATTATAAGATTCAGATCTTGCTATATCTGTTCCACCTAGTCTTCCACCAATAACTACTTTTACTCCTCTAGCACCAAGACGCATTGAGGATTGGACCGCCCTTTTCATTGCTCTTCTAAATGATACTCTTTTTTCTAATTGAGTAGCAATGTTATCCGCTACTAAACTTGCCTCAATTTCTGGCTTTCTTATCTCTTTTATGTCAAGAGCAACACTTACAGAAGAAATTTTGGATAAATCGCTTCTGAGCTTTTCAATATCCGCACCCTTTTTTCCAATAATGATTCCAGGTCTTGCACTGTAAATAGTTATTCTTAATTTCTTTGCAGCTCTTTCAATTATAACCTTAGAAACACTTGCTCCACTAAGTTTTTTATAAACATGGGATCTTAATTTAAAATCTTCATGCAAGAATCTTTGGTAATCTTTTTTTGAAAACCATCTAGAATCCCAAGTTTTGTTAACACCCAATCTTAGTCCATTTGGATTAATTTTTTGACCCATACTATTTTACTTCCTTTTTCTTAGTTTTTTTAAGTTCAACTTTTTTTTCTTCTAGTACTATTGTTAATCTACTAAATGGTTTCATAATTGGAGAAGCTCTCCCCTTTGCACGAGGCCTCCATCTTTTCATTGTGAGAGATTTTCCAACAAAAGCTTCTTTTACAAAAAGATTATCAATATCAAGTTGTTTATTATTTTCTGCATTCGCTATTGCAGAGTTTAAAACCTTTAAAACATTATTTGATATTCTTTTTTTATTAAACTTTAACTGATTAACAGCAGCGTTAACACCTAACTTTACAATGCTTTGAGCGACAATGTTAAGTTTTCTCTGACTAACCCTAATCGTATTGTCTTTTGCTATTGATATATTATCTGCGCTCATATTATTATTTTTTATCCTTAACTGGTGAAGTGGTTACTTTTTTGTCAGCTTCTGTATGACCCTTAAATTGTCTGGTTGGTGAAAACTCGCCAAGCTTATGACCCACCATATTTTCATTTACTGTGACAGGTACAAATTTTTGGCCATTATAAACTCCAAATGTTAATCCTACAAAATCTGGCATAATTGTTGAGCTTCTAGACCATGTTTTAATCACTTCACGTCTACCAGACTTTTTTACATTATTAGCTTTTTTAATCAGCGTATTATCTATAAATGGTCCTTTCCACGTTGCCCTGCTCAATTTATTTTCTCCTCTTAATTATCATTTTATTTGTTTTTTTATTTTTCCTAGTTTTTTTTCCTTTTGTTGGAACGCCGGTTGGTGATACAGGATGCCTGCCCCCAGAAGTTCTTCCTTCTCCACCTCCATGCGGGTGATCAACAGGATTCATTACTACTCCCCTAACCTTAGGTCTGTATCCAAGATGCCTTTTTCTGCCTGCCTTACCAAGTTTAATATTTTTATTATCTGGATTTGAAACAGTTCCAATTGTAGCCAAACAATCTGCATTAACCAATCTGACTTCTCCTGAAGCAAGTTTAACCTGAACATCAAAAACGCTTTTAGAAGATATTTGAGCATAAGTACCTGCCGATCTCGCAAGTTGCCCTCCTTTTCCTTTTTTCATTTCAATATTGTGTATATTTGTTCCTAAAGGGATATTCTTGAGAGGTAGACAATTACCAATTTTAATCTCTGCTTTTTCTGCTGAAATAATTTCGTTGCCAGCACTTATATTCTGGGGTGCTATAATGTATCTAAATTCACCATCATTATATTTTACTAGCGCAATAAACGCAGAACGATAAGGGTCATATTCTATTCTTTCAATTTTTCCAACAATATCAAATTTATTTCTCTTAAAGTCTATTGTACGAAAATTCCTCTTAACACCTGAACCCATCCTTCTAGAAGTTATTTTTCCTTGATTATTTCTTCCAGAAGAAGATTTTAATCCTTTTACAAGAGGTTTATAGGGTTTGCCTTTCCACAACTCTCTTCTATCAATTAAAACTGTTCCTCTTTGTGAAGTTGTTGAAGGTTTTAAAAATTTTAAAGCCATCTATATACCTGCCGAAATATCTATTGAATTATCTTGCTCTAAGGTAACTATTGCCTTTTTTATATCACTTCTTTTACCTATCTGCCCCCTAAAAGACTTAATTTTACCTCGACTTATTAGAGTATTAACTTTTTTAACCTTAACCTTAAATAATTTTTCAATAGCACTTTTAATTTCTCGTGCGTTAGCGTTTCGTGCAACCTTAAACTCTATCTGATTGTATTGACTGAGCATAGTAGACTTCTCTGTGACAATAGGTTTAAGAATTATAGACTTTGCCTTACTTAAAGATATTTCAAATTTCTTGCTTACTTTTTCTATCATAATAATCTTTCTTCAATAGAATTAATTGCATTTTTAAAAATAAATAATTTTTCATATTTTAAAATATCTTTAACATTCAGAGCTTCAACGGTTAAGTAACTTACTTTTGGAATATTAGATGAAGCCAAAGAAAAATTCTTATCTATTGCACTATTATTTGAAATAAAAATTGCGGAGTTAAACTTGAAATTGCTAATTTTATTATTTAAATCTTTAGTTTTATGATTTTCTAGTTTTTGATCGCTAAGAAAAACAACCTCATTTCTTTTAAATTTTTCTGAAAGAACACACTTAAGCGCTAGCTTTTTTTGTTTTTTATTAAGTTTTATTGAGTGATCTCTAACTACTGGTCCAAATGCAATACCCCCACCTCTAAAATGCGGCGCCTTACTACTACCTTGTCTTGCATTACCAGTTCCTTTTTGACTAAATGGCTTTTTAGATTTTCCCCTGACCTCATTCCTGGTTTTAGTTTTGTGATTTCCTTCTCTTTTTTTTGCAGTTTGAAATCTTAAATACGAGTGAATTATGTCTGGAAAGATATGTGATGTAAAAACTGAATCCTTGACATCTATTTCCTCAATTAATTTATTATTTAAATCAAAAACTTTACACTTCATTTTATTTACTCTTTTTTACCGAATCACAAATATAAACTACTGATTTTTTTGCACCTGGGACAGATCCCATAATTATTATTAAACTATTTTTAATATCAACATCTACTATCTTTAAATTTTGTATAGTGACTTTTTTTGATCCCATATGTCCTGCCATTTTTTTTCCTTTAAATACCCTTCCTGGATCCTGACAATTACCAGTCGAACCGTGTGCCCTATGGGAAACTGAAACTCCATGAGATGCCCTGCCGCCGCCAAAATTATGTCTTTTCATAGAACCTGCGAAACCTTTTCCCTTGCTAACAGAAGTTACATCAACAAATTGACCTTTAGTGAAATGGTCAACATTTATTTTCGTTCCAATTTCTAGCATATTATCTTTTGTGATTCTGAATTCTTTTAAATGTTTTTTTGGAGTAGATTTTAATTTTGAAAATGAATTTTTTTGAGGCTTGTTAATTTTATTATTTTTCTTATTTTCAATACCTATTTGCAAAGCTTCATATCCATTCTTATCCAATGATCTGATATTTGTAACTTCGCAATCATTCACACTTAATAAAGTTGCGGGAATTCTAGTTCCATCATCATTAAAAATGGAAGTTATGCCTACTTTTCTTGCAACAATTCCTGTTCTCATATTTTTATATCTACCTCCACTCCAGCTGATAAATCTAATTTCATAAGAGCGTCAACAGTTTGGGGTGTAGGATCGACAATATCTAGCAATCTATTATGCGTTCTTATTTCAAACTGCTCTCTACTTTTTTTATCAATATGAGGTGATTTATTAACTGTAAATTTTTCTATTCTAGTTGGTAATGGAATAGGACCACGAACCTTTGCTCCTGTTCTTTTAGCCGTATTAATTATATTAGATGTGCTAGTGTCTAGAATTTTACTATCAAATGCTCTTAATCTAATTCTAATATCTTTATTTTCCATAACCTCTCCTTAAGCCAACTTTGCCTTTACTTCTTCTGCAACATTTGATGGAACTTCTTCATAATGTGCAAATTGCATTGTGTAATTTGCTCTACCCTGCGACAAAGATCTAAGATTATTAACATAACCGAACATATTTGCTAACGGGACTGTTGCATCAACAATGTTAGCATTACCTCTTGTCGTCATATTATGAACCTGGCCTCTTCTGCTATTTAAGTCCCCAATAACATCACCCATATATTCCTCTGGAGTTACCACCTCAACTTTCATTACTGGTTCTAAGAGGACTGGAGAAGCTTTAGCTATACCTTCTCTAAAAGCAGCACGTGCGGCTATTTCAAAAGCAAGAACACTTGAATCGACATCGTGAAATGCGCCATCGTGCAAAGTTGCTTTAAAATCAATTACAGGAAATCCTGCGATTACGCCTGTTTGCCTTTGTGCTTGAAGTCCCTTTTCTACTCCCGGTATATATTCTTTTGGAATATCCCCTCCAGTAATCTTATTTTCAAAAATAAAACCTTCTCCGGGCTTGCATGGTTCAAAGTTAATTTCTACTCTTGCAAATTGACCTGCGCCACCTGATTGTTTCTTATGTGTATAATCAACGTCATAAGAATTTGAAATTGTTTCTCTGTACGCAACTTGTGGTGCACCTACGTTTGCTTCCACTTTAAACTCTCTTTTCATCCTATCAACAATAATTTCTAAGTGAAGCTCGCCCATACCCTTAATTATAGTTTGACCAGATTCTTCATCTGAGCTTACTCTAAAACTTGGGTCTTCTTGCGCAAGTCGACCAAGCGCAGTTCCCATTTTCTCATGATCAGCTTTAGTTTTTGGTTCAACAGCAACCTCAATGACCGGATCTGGGAAATCCATTTTTTCAAGTATTATTGGCTTCGATGCATCGCATAATGTTTCTCCAGTTGTTACATTTTTTAAACCTACAAGTGCAACGATATCGCCAGCATATGCCTCTTTAATCTCTTCCCTGTTATTGGCATGCATTAACAGCATTCTTCCTATATTTTCCTTATTATCTTTTGTAGAATTTAAGACGCCATCCTTAGTTTTAACTGTACCTGAGTAGATTCTTGCAAATGTAAGGGTACCAACATATGGATCTGTCATTATTTTAAATGCCAGAGCACTGAATGGTTCTTCGTCCGAGCATTTTCTAAATATTTCACTACCTTTGTTAGTGTCATGGCCTTTTACACTATCAACATCCAATGGTGATGGTAAATAACTAATTATTGCATCTAAAAGGGGTTGCACTCCCTTATTTTTAAAAGCTGTTCCAGTCAGGACTGGAACAAACTTGCCTGCAATAGTGCCTTTTCTAATGCAACTTTTTATTTCATCAGTGCTGGGTTCTTTGCCATCCAAATATGATTCCATAATTGCGTCATCTTCTTCGACTACTTTTTCAATTAATTTTTCTCTGTACTCTTTTGCTTGATCTTTTAATTCTTCAGGAATTTCGGATATTTCAAATTCTGCGCCGAGCGTTTCTTCTTTCCAGATTATTGACTGATTAGCAACCAAATCAATTACCCCAACAAAATTACTTTCATTTCCAATTGGTAACTGTATTACTAGTGGATATGCGCCTAATCTATCCTTTATCATATCAACTGTCATAAAAAAATTTGCGCCTGTACGATCTAATTTATTTACAAAACACATTCTAGGCACTCCATATTTATCAGCCTGTCGCCAAACTGTTTCGGATTGTGGTTCTACTCCAGCTACACCGTCAAAAACTGCTATAGCGCCATCTAAAACTTTTAATGATCTTTCAACCTCTATGGTAAAATCAACATGTCCTGGTGTATCAATTATATTAACTCTATGGTCTTCCCAAAAACAAGTAGTTGCTGCTGACGTAATAGTAATTCCTCGCTCTTGCTCCTGCTCCATCCAATCCATTGTTGCAGCCCCATCGTGGACTTCGCCAATTTTGTGAGATTTTCCTGTATAATATAAAATTCTTTCTGTTGTAGTTGTCTTTCCGGCATCTATGTGAGCCATAATCCCAATGTTTCGATATTTATTTAATGGATGAGATCTGGACATAAAGAATTACCATCTAAAATGTGAAAATGCTCTGTTCGCCTCAGCCATCTTGTGAGTTTCTTCTCTTTTTTTAACAGAACTACCTTTGCTGTTGTAAGCATCCATAAGCTCACCAGCTACTCTTTCTTTCATTGTGCTTTCACTTCTTTTTGTTGCGCTTTCAATAAGCCATTTCATTGCAAGTGCTTGAGCTCTTACTGGCCTAACTTCTACTGGAACTTGATAAGTAGCTCCGCCAACTCTTCTAGATCTAACTTCTAGGTTTGGGCGTATTTTATCTAATGCGTCATGAAAAAAGATAAGCGGATCGTTTTTAGTTTTCTTATTGATAATATCAAATGCACCATAAACAATTTTTTCAGCTGTTGATTTTTTCCCATTAAGCATAATTCTATTCATAAATTTCGTTATTATGACATCTTTAAATTTTGCATCAGGTAAAACGGATCTTTTTGTAGCTGCTCTTCTTCTAGACATAATAAATTACTTTGGTTTTTTAGCCCCATACAATGATCTTCTTTGCTTACGTGCTGAAACACCCTGACTATCAAGTGGGCCTCTAATTACATGATACCTGACACCTGGTAAGTCTTTGACTCTTCCCCCTCTGATAAGAACAACTGAGTGTTCTTGAAGGTTATGCCCCTCTCCCGGTATATAAGTTGATACTTCATGGCCATTTGTCAATCTTACACGAGCAACTTTTCTTAGAGCTGAGTTAGGTTTTTTTGGAGTTGTTGTATAAACTCTTGTGCACACACCTCTTTTTTGAGGAGAAGACTCCAGTGCGGGCACTTTGTTAATTCTAGGCACTTTCTTTCTGCCTTTTCTAACTAATTGGTTTACCGTAGGCATATTTCCTTAATTTGTTTTAATTTATTTAGCGTAATCTGCGTTTGAGTTGTCTTACTCACCACCAGACCCAATAAAAGTGCGACGTATATATGTATCCTATGAGGAAACGTCAAGGAAAATAAGCAATAAAGTGGCTGTTTTCTTTAAAATAGTGGCGATTTATCAGTCGAAAATCAATTTTGACTGGATGGTTTTTCTTCTTCCTTCGCTTTTAATAAGGCTAAATGCTCCTTGTCTCTTTCTTTAGAAATTCTATTATATTCCATATTAGCTCTTCCAGTTCCTGCAGGTATCAATCTACCAACAATTATATTTTCTTTTAAACCTGCAAGCCTGTCTATTTTTCCATGAACAGCAGCATCTGTTAAAACTCTTGTCGTTTCTTGGAATGACGCAGCAGAAATAAATGAATTTGTTTGAAGACTCGCTTTGGTTATTCCTAATAATATCGGTTCAACTTTTATTGTTTCTTTGTTTTGACTTTCAAGTTCTTCATTAATATTATTTACTTGAATCTTATCTAATTGTTCTCCTGGAAGAAAAGAAGAGTCGCCAGGTTCAATGACCTCAACTTTCTGAAGCATCTGTCTTGCTATAACTTCAATATGTTTATCATTAATAACCACACCTTGAAGTCTATAAACATCTTGCACCTCTTTAACTAAATATCTTGCCAATTCTTCTACACCCATTAATCTTAAAATATCATGGGGAACTAAAGTGCCTTCAACTATAATCTCTCCCTTTTTAACTATATCACCCTCCTGAACATTAAGATGCTTTCCCTTAGGAATTAAAATAACCACCGATTTTTCAGGATCGTCAACCGGGGAAATAATTAATTTTCTTTTATTTTTATAATCTTTTCCAAAACTAATTTTGCCATCAATGTCACTCATAATTGCCGGATCTTTAGGCTTTCTTGCTTCAAATAACTCAGCAACCCTGGGCAACCCACCTGTAATGTCTTTTGTTTTTGATGACTCTTTAGGAATTCTAGCAATAACATTTCCTGGTTTTACGGAATCACCATCTTCATAACTTAAAATTACATCTATTGACATAAAGTATCTAGCCTCATTGCCATTTTCTAATTTTACAACCTCATCGTTATTATTAACAATAGCTACTTGTGGTTTAAGGTCTTTAGATTTAGCAATTTGTCTCCAGTCACTAACAACTTTGTTTGAAAGACCTGTAGTTTCGTCAAAAACTTCTTTAACTGAAATGCCTTCTTCTAAGTCAATAAATTTAATCTTTCCAGCTTTTTCAGCTATTATAGGTACTGTATATGGATCCCATTCTGCAAGAACTTGAAATTTTTCAACTTTATCTTTTTCTTTGATTTTTAATTTTGCCCCAAATGGCACCTTGTATTCTATTTTTATATTTCCACCGTCATCAGATATTTTAATCTTTCCATTTCTAGAAACTATTATCGCTTGTTTTTCATCATTATAAATTAATCTTATGTTTTCAAATGATGCTAATCCACCTACACTACTCTCTATTGAAGACTGTTCAACAGCTGCGCTTGCTGCACCTCCAATATGAAAGGTTCTCATTGTAAGCTGTGTGCCGGGTTCTCCTATGGATTGTGCCGCTATTATTCCTACTGCTTCTCCCATATTCACTGGAGTACCTCTAGCTAAATCTCTACCATAACATATTGAACAAACACCTTGCTTAGACTCACATGTTAAAACAGAACGAATTTTAAGACTTTTAAATTCTCTTTTAACTATTTTATCAATATGAGATTCATCGATAATTGTTCCTGATTTAACAATAACTTCTCCATTTAAATCGGCAATGTCTTCACAAGGACATCTTCCAAGTATCCTTTCTGCCAAAGATACTGTTTCGTTTCCAGAATCAAAAACTGATTCTGCAACAACTCCATTGCTAGTTCCGCAATCAATTTCTTTAATTACTGCGTCTTGGGCCACATCAACTAATCTTCTTGTTAAGTATCCTGAACTAGCTGTTTTTAAAGCTGTATCAGCTAACCCTTTTCTAGCACCGTGTGTTGAGGTAAAAAACTCAATTACTGATAAACCTTCTTTAAAATTTGATTTAATTGGATTTTCAATAATCTCGCCAGATGGTTTGGCCATTAAGCCTCGCATACCAGCCAATTGTTTTAATTGTGCTGCTGAACCTCTGGCTCCAGAATGAGCCATTATATAAACTGAGTTAAGCGGGTCGCCTTCTTTTGGATTTGCTATAGTTTCAAGCATTCTATCTGAAATATCATCTGTACATTCAGCCCATGCATCCACAACCTTATTATATTTCTCTCCCTGAGTAATTAATCCTTCTTGATATTGGTGTACATATTCTTGGACCTTCTTTTGGGTTTTATCAATTAAGGAATCTTTTTGAGCTGGTATTACTAAATCATCTTTTCCAAAAGAAATTCCTGCCTTAGCAGCATATTTAAACCCTAGTGCCATAATACTATCTGCAAAAATCACTGTGTCTTTTTGTCCGCAAAATCGATAGACTATATCTATAACGTTGCTTACTTCTCTTTTTGTCAAAACTTTATTTATTAAATCAAAATCCAAATTTTTATCCTCTGGAAACACGCTATGGAGTATCATTCTTCCCGGTGTGGTATTTACTCTTATTAATTTATTTTCTTTATGTGAAAATACCCTCGTAATAATTTTTGCATGTAAGCTAATTTCTTTATTTTGCAGAGCTTTTTCTACTTCAGACAAATCCATAAATGCTCTACCCTCACCTCTTTCTCCATCTCTTTCAACTGATAAATAATATAACCCCAATACTATATCTTGTGAGGGAACAATTATTGGCTTTCCGCTAGAAGGTGAAAGAATATTGTTAGTACTCATCATCAACACTCTTGCTTCAAGTTGAGATTCTAGACTTAAAGGAACATGAACGGCCATTTGATCTCCATCAAAATCAGCATTAAAAGCTGTGCAAACTAGTGGATGTAAATTTATAGCCTTTCCCTCAATAAGAATAGGTTCAAAAGCCTGGATTCCTAACCTATGTAAGGTCGGGGCTCTGTTCAATAGAACTGGATGTTCTCTAATTACTTCTTCAAGAATATCCCATACCCTTGCGTCTTCCTTTTCTACCATTTTTTTTGCAGACTTTATTGTGCTGGCCCAACCATATATTTCTAATTTATGAAATATAAAGGGCTTAAATAATTCAAGCGCCATCCTTTTTGGGATACCGCACTGGTGAAGTTTTAAATTTGGTCCAACAACTATTACAGATCTACCAGAATAATCCACTCGTTTTCCTAACAAGTTTTGTCTAAATCTTCCTTGTTTTCCTTTAAGCATATCCGCGAGTGATTTAAGAGGTCTTTTATTTGTAGCTGTTATAACTCTACCCCTTCTTCCATTGTCAAATAAAGCATCAACGGACTCCTGAAGCATTCTTTTTTCATTTCTAATAATAATATCTGGAGCTCTAAGGTCTAACAATCTCTTTAATCTATTATTCCTATTAATAACTCTACGATAAAGATCATTTAAATCAGAAGTTGCGAATCGTCCACCATCCAGTGGTACAAGGGGTCTTAATTCTGGAGGAATGACTGGTAAAACTTTTAATATCATCCATTCGGGTTTTGACTTTGATTGAATAAAGGCTTCAACCAATTTAAGTCTCTTAATTAACTTTTGTTTTTTTAATTCTGATTTAGAGTTTAAAAGTAAATCTTTTAATTTTATTTTTTCTTCAGGCATATCAATTGAAGCAAGCATACTCTGAATTGCTTCTGCACCAATTGAAGCAGAAAATGAATCTTCACCATACTTCTCTTGAAGTTCAACATACTCATCTTCAGTAATTAGTTGTCCTATTTTTAAGTCAGTAAGACCGGGCTCGGTAATAATAAACTGTTCAAAATAGAGAACTTTATCTAAACTTTTAAGAGTCATATCCAGTAACAATGCTATTCTACTTGGTAGAGATTTCATAAACCATATGTGAGAAACTGGACTTGCTAGTTCTATATGGCCCATCCTATCTCTTCTAACCTTTGACAAAGTAACTTCAACACCACATTTTTCGCAAACAACTCCTCTAAATTTCATCCTTTTATATTTTCCGCACAAGCATTCATAATCCTTAATCGGACCAAAGATTTTAGAACAAAACAGGCCATCTTTTTCAGGTTTAAAAGTTCTATAATTTATTGTTTCAGGTTTCTTGATTTCTCCAAATGACCATGATCTAATTTGATCAGGGTTTGCTATTGAAATTTTAATATAATCAAAACTTTTTATTCCCTGACTTTGCTTAAAAATATTTACAAGCTGCTTGTTCATTCTGCACCCCTTAAATCTTCTACCTGTTCATCTTCTGTAGATTTCATATCAATATTTAATCCAAGTGATTTTAATTCTTTTACCATAACATTAAATGATTCTGGTATCCCTGACTCAAAATTTTGATCTCCTTTTATTATTGATTCATAAACTTTAGTTCTACCAGCAACATCATCCGATTTGATTGTCAGCATTTCTTGTAAAATATGTGATGCGCCGTATGCTTCCAATGCCCATACTTCCATTTCTCCGAACCTTTGTCCACCGAACTGCGCTTTTCCACCTAATGGTTGTTGTGTTACCAAGCTATATGGTCCGATTGATCTAGCATGTATTTTTTCATCTACAAGATGATGGAGTTTAAGCATATATATATAACCAACTGTAACTGGTCTTTCGAATTTTTCACCGGTTATCCCGTCATACAAAATCTCTTGACCTGATTCGTTTAACCCTGATTTTTTTAACATTTCAGTGATATTTTCTTCCTTGGCCCCATCAAAAACAGGCGTGGAAATAGGCAAGCCGTTTTTAAGATTTTTTGACAATTCAATAAGATCATCGTCGTTTAAATTTTTAACTATATTTTTTTGCTTATCGTCATCCAAAAATTCTAAAATATTTTTCTTAAGTTTTGAAGATTCTCCTTCAATATGCATAATTTTTAACATATCACTTATTTGCTTACCAATTGCCGCTGATGCCCAACCTAAATGTGTCTCAAAGATTTGTCCTATATTCATTCTACTTGGAACACCAAGAGGGTTAAGAAGTATGTCAACAGGAGTTCCGTCGCTGAGCATTGGCATATCTTCTATTGGTGCTATTTTTGATATGACACCTTTATTTCCATGCCTACCTGCCATTTTATCACCAGGTTGGAGCTTTCTTTTAACTGCAACAAAGACTTTAATCATTTTTAAAACTCCTGGTAATAGCTCATCACCACTTTGAATTTTATCAACCTTAGCTTCAAATTTTTGATTAATATTGCCTAAAAAATTATTAAATTCTTTTGTAAGTTCATCTATCTCTTTGCGAATATTATCTTTTTTAACATTAATTTTTAAGAGATCTTCCTTGGTTAATTGCTCCAAATCTTCATGCTTGAGTTTTTGATTTGTAGTAAAATTTTTATTACCAGATTCATAAATTTCATCTATAAACAAATCTTTTAGTTGATTAGAAAAAGTTTTTTCAATAATACTAATTTCATCATCCCTGTCCTGCGCCAATCTTTCGATTTGTGCTCTTTCAATTGACAATGATCTTTCGTCTTTATCTATACCTCTTCTAGAAAAAACCCTAATTTCTACAACAGTACCATTTACGCCTGGAGGAACTTTTAAACTTGTATCTTTAACGTCTAATGCCTTTTCTCCAAATATTGATCTTAAAAGTTTTTCTTCTGGTGTCATAGGGGTCTCACCTTTCGGTGTTACTTTTCCTACTAATATATCTCCGGACTTTATTTCTGCTCCAATATATATCATACCAGTTTCATCCAAGTTTCTAAGACTGTCCTCGCTAGCATTAGGAATATCCCTAGTTATTTCTTCGGGACCTAATTTAGTATCTCTGGCCATAACTTCAAATTCCTCAACATGAATTGAAGAAAAGACATCATCTCTAACTATTCTTTCAGAAATAATTATGGAATCCTCAAAATTATAACCATTCCAGGGCATAAAACCTACCAATACGTTTCTACCTAGAGCCAGTTCTCCTAAGTCAGTAGCAGGACCGTCAGCAATTACGTCACCTTTATTAACAAATTCACCTACATTAACTAAAGGTTTTTGATTGATACATGTATTTTGATTTGATCTTTGATATTTTAATAAATTGTAAATATCTACTCTTGAAGTATTAGAATTGCTCTTTTCATTTACCCTTATTACTATTCTGTTTGCATCAACTTGATCAACATATCCAGATCTATGGGCAATAACAGTAGAGCCGCTATCTTGTGCAACAATTTTTTCCATACCCGTTCCAACTAATGGAGCCTCAGGCTTTATCAGCGGTACAGCTTGTCTCATCATATTTGAACCCATTAAGGCTCTATTAGCATCATCATTTTCTAAAAAAGGTATCATTGAAGATGCCACTGAGACTAACTGCTGAGGAGAAACGTCCATTAAATCAATAGAATCCATATCAGTAAGTATGAAGTCACCGTTCTTCCTGCAACTAACTAATTCATTTATAAATTTATCATTTGCATCTATAGGTTCATTAGCTTGCGCAATTACATAATCTTCTTCTTCAATAGCACTTAAATACAAAACTTTATTTGTTACCTTTGCATTTTTCACTATTCTATAGGGCGTTTCTATAAAGCCGTACTGGTTAATTCTTGAGTATGAGGCTAGGCTATTAATTAAACCAATGTTTGGTCCTTCAGGTGTTTCAACTGGGCAAATCCTTCCATAATGAGTTTGATGAACATCTCTAACTTCAAATCCTGCCCTTTCCCTGCTTAGTCCACCCGGACCTAGAGCTGAAACTCTTCTTTTATGTGTAATTTCACTCAATGGATTAGTTTGATCCATGAACTGACTTAATTGGCTAGTTCCAAAAAACTCTTTTATTGAGGCTGCAACTGTTTTTGCGACTATTATATCTTGAGGCATAATTGTATCTACTTCTAAAGAACTCATTCTTTCTTTAATAGCCCTTTCCATACGAAGTAATCCAATTCTAAATTGATTTTCGAGAAGCTCTCCCACCGATCTAACCCTTCTATTACCTAGATGGTCAATATCATCAACTTCACCTCTGCCATCTCTTAAGTCAAGTAATACTCTTATGATTTCTAAAATATCCTGTTTTCTTAATACTCTTTCATCTGTATTAGAATCTATTTTTAATCTAGAATTAATCTTTACCCTACCAACTGATGATATATCATACCTGTCATTTTGGAAAAAAAGTTTATTAAATAATATTTCAGCTGTTTCTAAAGTTGGAGGTTCGCCGGGTCTTAATATTTTATATATCTCAAATAAAGACTCCTCCCTTGATCGTGATTTATCAAGTACAAGTGTGTTTCTTAAGTAAGGACCTACTTCAACATTATCAATAAGTAGTGTTGAAAGAACAGTAATATTTTTATCTTTAAAATATGCGAAATGTTCTTGGGTTATTTCTGTACCTGCCTCAACATATATCTGCCCAGTTTTTTCATTAACAATATCTTCGCTTATAAACATCCCGACCAAAGATTCATTAGTTACGCTTACTTCTTTAATTTTTTTTGCTTGAAGTTCCTTAACAATTCTTCCTGTTAATTTTGAAGCTTTTTTTATTATAATTCTACCTGTTTTACTATTAACTATATCAAAAGGTATAACTTTGCCTTGATAAAACTCATAATTGAAATTGAAGTTCCATCCATATTTATTTTGATTAAATTTTACTGATTTATAATAATAATTAAGTATTTCCTCACCACTCATACCTTGAATTTTGTTAGAATCTGGAATAGTTTTATTTTTTTTACATTCTTCTAAATACTTTTCAGACTCTTTGCTTGGCAAACATTGTAAAAAGGTTGTAATATGAAATTTTCTTTTACGATCTATTCTAGAAAATAAAAGATCTTTAGCATCAAATTCAAAATCTAACCAGGAACCTCTATAGGGAATTACCCTTGAAGAAAATAAATATTTCCCACTGATATGAGATTTTCCTGAGTCATGATCAAAAAATACTCCGGGTGACCTATGCATTTGACTCACCACAACTCTTTCAACGCCATTAATAATGAATGTTCCATTTTTTGTCATTAATGGAATATCACACATATAAACTTCTTGTTCCTTAATATCCCTTACAGATTTTGTTCCAAGTTCTTCATTAAGATCCCATACAGTTAACCTGAATGTCGCCTTTAATGGTACTCCAAATGTCATACCCCTATGAGAACATTCAGTTACATCATATTTGGGCTGTCCAAAATCATATGAGATATAATCAACTGTAGCTCTTTCCGTATAATCATTTACTGGAAATACAGTTTTAAAAACATCATGAAGTCCATGGTCTAGACGCTCTGTTGGCTCAACTCCTAATTGAAGGAAGTTATCAAAAGATCTTTTTTGAACTTCAATAAGGTTTGGTAATGTAGTTACATTTTTAATTTTACCGAAAGATCTTCTTATTCTTTTTTTATCTACAATTGATGGTTCCATTTTTAACTAATACCAATTTTAATACATTGCCCCTAAATACATAGGGGCAACAAGTTTATTTTAATTCTACTTTTGCGCCCGCTGCTTCCAGCTTAGATTTTATTTCTTCTGCTTCTGCCTTAGGCACTCCCTGCTTTAAAGGTTTTGGCGCGCCTTCAACTAAATCTTTCGCTTCCTTTAACCCTAAAGCTGTAACTGTTCTAACTTCCTTGATCACAGCAATCTTATTTCCTCCAGCTTCTGAAAGAATAATATCGAAATCTGTTTTTTCATCTTTTGCTGCTTCACCAGCTGCCGCAGGTGCTGCTGCAGCTGCAACAGGAACTGCTGCTGTAACTCCCCACTTTTCTTCAAGCAGTTTGCTTAGTTCCGCAGCCTCAGTAACAGACAAAGAAGATAATTGATCAACTATTTTTTCTAAATCAGCCATATACTTCTCCTTAATTTTAATTCCCAAATCGCTAATTAGGCAGTTTTATTTCCAAAAGCATTAATAATTCTTGCAAGGTTGCCACCAGGAGCCTGAATAGTTTGGACTATTTTTGATGCAGGCGAGTTAATAATACTAATTAATTGTGACTTTAGCTCATCTAATGATGGTAAAGTTGCTAAATAATTAATTTTTTCTTTATCAACTAACTTGCCCTCAAACGATCCTCCTACTATCTTCAGCTTATTATTATCTTTTGAAAAATCTACTGCTATCTTAGCTGCTTTAATTGAATCTTCTGAGAAGGCAATCGCAGTTGGACCTTTAAACAATTCTTTAACGTCTTCAAAGGATGTCCCTGGCAGTGCTAGTTTTGCAAGTCTATTTTTTGCTACCTTAAACTTTACACCTTCTTTTCTCATTTTTGAGCGCAAATCTTCCATTTCAGTAACTTTTAAACCTAAATTATGAACAACAACCAATAAATTTGAATTGTTAAGATCAGTATTTAAAGATGAAACAAAATTTTCTTTTTCGCTACGTTTCAATTTTAACTCCAGCTATATATTGGGTTTCCCCGGTTATTAATGTTATAAGACTCATTCTTTTAACACTAGTGTCCAACAGAACACAACCTATTGGCTGATCCTGTCTATGTAGGAAATTTAAGTCAACAAACCTTGACACCTACAGTCTCGGACAAATCAGAAAAAAACCCTGATTTAAATTAGAAACCTAGCTCTTTTGCAACTTTGCAAAATCAAGCTTGATTCCTATTCCCATAGTTGACGCTATGGTAACTCCTTTAACAAAAGTACCCTTTAAAGTAGAGGGTTTATTTTTTAATACCGTTTCAAAAAAAACCTTTACATTTTCTGCAAGCTTGGTTTTTTCGAAGCTAATCTTTCCGATTCCAGCATGAACCGTTCCGCCTTTATCATTTTTAAATTGTATCTGACCTTGCTTGGAATCTTTGACAGCTTTTGCAACATCTAAAGTTACAGTTCCAAGTTTAGGGTTTGGCATCAGGCCCTTAGGTCCAAGAACCTTTCCGAGCTTTCCTACTTCAACCATCATATCTGGTGTGGCAATCAATCTATCAAAGTCAATATTTCCTTTTTCTATAGATTTTAATAAATCTGTATCTCCAACTAAATCTGCATTGGATGATTTTGCTTCTTCAGCCTTTTGTCCTTTTGCAATAACAGCAACTTTAATTTTTTTTCCCGAACCATGAGGTAAAAATGCAACACCTCTAACTGATTGTTCTGATTTGCCTGGATTTAAAGCTAAATTAACTGATATGTCCAATGTCTCATCAAAATTAGCTTTTGAATTATTTTTAATTATATCAATTGCATCATCTAAAGCATATATTTTTTCAATATCAAAATTATTTAATATATCTTTTCTTTTTTTGGTTAATTTTTTCATTATTTATTTTATTATCTCCATCCCCATAGATCTTGCTGAGCCTTTAACCATTTCAACAGCTCCTTTTAGATCAACTGCGTTTAGATCTTCCATTTTCTTTTCTGCAATTTCTTCTATCTGCTTTGAGTTGACTTTTCCTTCAAGCGACCTACCGGGTGTAGAATTTCCTTTTTTTATATTTGCTGCTTTCTTTAGATAAAATGAAACTGGTGGTAATTTTGTAATAAAATCAAATTTTTTATCTTTATATGCAGTTATCACTACGGGTATAGGAGATCCCTTTTCAAGATCTTTTGTTTTTTCATTAAAAGCTTTGCAGAAATCCATTATATTTAATCCCCTTTGTCCTAATGCAGGACCTACAGGAGGCGAAGGATTTGCTCCTCCAGCGGGAATTTGTAACTTTATATATCCAACAATTTCTTTTGCCATATTACTAACTAAGCTTTCTCAACTTGTGAATATTCTAATTCTACCGGGGTAGATCTTCCAAATATTGAAACCGCAACCTTTATTCTAGACTTTTCCTCATCAATTTGTTCAATCATCCCATCAAATGAAGCAAATGGTCCATCTATAACCTTTATATGCTCACCAACTTCAAATTCAATTGAAGGACGAGGCTTCTCAATACCTTGAAGCACTTGTTCACTGATTTTATTTGCTTCTGAATTGCTTATAGGAGTTGGTTTGCCTTTTGATCCTAAAAATGTTGAAACTTTTGGTGTATTTTTTATCATATGCCAAGTTTCATCATTCATAATCATTTTTATTAGAATATATCCTGGAAAAAATTTTCTTTCAGTATTAACCCTGGAACCTCTTTTAACCTCAACAATTTCTTGTGTTGGTACGGAAATTTCTTCAATCATATCAGAAAGTCCTAAAGTATATGATCTTTCTCTAATGTTATCCGCTACTTTTTTTTCAAAACCAGAATATGCGTGAATCACGTACCACTTTGCTTCTTCCATTAAAGCCCCACTCCAAAATTAATAATATGTTTTATTGAAAAAGATAGAACCTGATCTGTTAATAAGAAAAAAAGTGAAAATACAATTATTAAAATACCTACTACTGCTGAAGAAATAAGAGTATCTTTCCTTTCAGGCCAAGTTACTTTTGACAATTCCTGTCTTACCTGCCTAACAAACAATGCAGGAGAAGTTTTTTTGTCAGTCATATATATTCCCTCATTTACACTATGGCAGGAGTGGCAGGACTTGAACCTGCAGCCCCCGGTTTTGGAGACCGGTGCTCTACCAATTGAGCTACACTCCTAAAAATAAAAAGAGAGTTTTCAAATGGTATGAGATCCGAACCCTCTTTAATTTATTCAATCACCTTTGCAACAACCCCGGCACCTACTGTTTTACCACCTTCTCTAATTGCAAATCTTAAACCTTCATCCATTGCTATTGGAGAAGTTAACTCGACATCCATCGTTATATTGTCACCAGGCATAACCATTTCAGTACCTTCTGGAAGTTTTACAGCACCAGTTACATCAGTTGTTCTAAAATAAAATTGAGGTCTATAATTTGAAAAGAATGGAGTATGTCTTCCACCTTCTTCTTTTTTTAATACATATGCCTCAGCTTTAAATTTAGTATGTGGCTTGATAGATCCAGGGGCTGCTAAAACTTGTCCCCGCTCAACCTCTTCTCTTTTTGTACCTCTAAGTAATGCACCTATATTATCGCCAGCTTCTCCATTATCAAGAAGTTTTCTAAACATTTCAACTCCAGTAATTGTAGTTTTTTGAATATCCTTTAAACCTACTATTTCAACTTCGTCTCCTGTTTTGATTACACCTTGCTCTATTCTTCCTGTACAAACTGTACCTCTTCCTGAAATAGAAAACACATCTTCAACTGGCATCAAAAATGGCTTGTCTTTTGGTCTATCGGGTTGAGGAATATGTTCGTCAACGGCTTTCATAAGTTCAAGAATTGAATTTTTTCCAATTTCATCATCCTTTCCTTCTATTGCTGCCAATGCTGAACCTTTAATTATAGGAGTCTTATCTCCAGGAAATTCATATGAAGTTAAAAGTTCTTTTATTTCTTCCTGAACTAAATCAACTAGCTCTTTATCGTCAACTTGATCTACTTTATTTAAGTAAACAACAATTGCAGGAACGCCAACTTGTCTAGCCAACAAGATATGTTCTCTTGTTTGGGGCATAGGACCGTCTGCAGCATTTACGACTAGTATTGCTCCATCCATCTGCGCTGCTCCAGTTATCATATTTTTCACATAGTCTGCGTGACCAGGACAATCAACGTGTGCATAATGTCTTTTTTCAGTTTCATATTCTACATGGGCAGTTGCTATAGTAATTCCTCTTTCTTTTTCTTCAGGAGCCTTATCTATCTGATCATATGCTGTAAATTCTGCTCCGCCCGTTTCTGATAATATTTTTGTAATTGCCGCTGTTAAAGTTGTTTTCCCATGATCCACATGACCAATGGTCCCAACATTAGCGTGCGGTTTATTTCTTTCAAATTTTGCTTTTGCCATAATTTATACCCCAATATTTTTTTTGGAGCGGGTGAAGGGAATCGAACCCTCGTAGCCAGCTTGGAAGGCTGGAGCTTTACCACTAAGCTACACCCGCAACTGACCCCACTCTAAAATTTCTATGCCTTAATTTATCTACCACCCCGTTGTGGTGGAGGGGGTAGGATTCGAACCTACGTACGCTCACGCGGGCGGATTTACAGTCCGCTGCCTTTAACCACTCGACCACCCCTCCATAAAGAGGAATGAACTTACTAAGTATTATAACTCTTTTGTCAACGGCAAATTGAAAATTCCACGTGCACTAATGTTTGTTCTTAAAGCATAGGTCTTCTAAACAAAAAACTATATTTTGTATAGAGGTGTATTTCAATAATTTACTTTTTTTTATTATAGCTTATATTTAATTAATTTATGGCTAAAAACGGTAGATTTTTAAAGAAAAGAAAGGCTGAGATGCTAGTTTATGGGTATCACTCAGTAGTAGCCTCTTTGGAAAATCCTAAAAGAAGGGTAAAAAACCTCATTATCAGCGATAATTTGCCTGAATCTCAGATTAAAGATTTTTACAATAAATGCGATAAAATTAAAATTTTACCTAAAAAAGAGTTTGAAAAAATTTATGGAAAATTTGATAATAATCAAGGTGTAATTTTAGAAACCCTTAATCTTGAAAAAGTAGATTTAAAATCAGAGCTACAAAAAACAAAAAAGGGGAATAGTTCTATAATTATTATGCTTGATCATATTCAAGATCCTCAAAATATAGGTTCTATAATTAGATCAGCTTCATTATTTGACTGTAAAAATATAATTGTAGCTAAAAAAAACTCTCCTAATTTAAATTCTACAATTTTAAAATCTGCATCAGGTGGTGCTGAAGTAGTAAATTTCATAAGTGTAGTAAATTTAGTTAGAACAATAAAAGAAATAAAAAGGCACGGTTTTTGGGTTGTAGGTTTAGATGAAAAATCAGACTATAAAATTGATGAATTTGAGATGCCAAAAAAATGTTTGTTAGTAATTGGTTCAGAGCATTCTGGGCTAAGAGATTTAACTAAAAAAAGTTGTGATTACCTAGTATCAATAAAGTTTAGGAAAAATAACAAATTAAAAATTGATAGCCTCAACGTAGCTAATGCAACGAGCATCGCATTATACGAGTACTTTAAAAAAATAAACTGATTAAGCTTCAAAAAAAAAATAATTCTGCTATTAATATCTAAACTAACAGCCGGCTTAGCTCAGTTGGTAGAGCAGTTGATTTGTAATCATCAGGTCGAGAGTTCGAGTCCCTCAGCCGGCACCAGAAATCAAACTACTTACAGACCAGGTATGTAAGGTATTCCATCGCCTTTAACTCTTTCATTTATATCAGATATAGTTGAACAACTGCTGATTGAAAAAACAAAAGCTAAAATTATAAATATCTTTTTCATGCTTCGTTTTAAAGCATATCTTCAATATAAAAAAAACAATTTTTTTCAAAAAAAAAAAATTTATTGGGATAAGTTTTCAAGTTTTGCTGCGCAAAATTTAAATTCTGGTATTTTTCCATAAGGATCTAGGGCGGAATTTGTTAGAACGTTTGCTGCAGCCTCAAAGTAGCAAAAAGGTATGAATATTAATCCTTTAGGAACTGAAGAATCATTTCTAATTCTCAATTTAATTGAACCCCTTCTTGTACTAACTTTAATAAAATCTCCAGGTTTAGAATTAATATCTTTAATATCTTCTGGAGATAAGCTCACGGTCGGTTCAGGCTCTATGGCATCTAAATTTGATGCTCTTCTTGTCATTGCTCCTGTATGCCAGTGCTCTAGTTGCCTTCCAGTTGTAAGAATCATCGGAAACTCTTTATCAGGTAGCTCGTCTGATGGAATAATATCTGCAGCTACAAATTTACCCCTTCCCCCTTCAGTAGGGAAGCCTTCACCAAAAACTACGTCTGTACCTTTCGATGTTGGTGAATCACATGGATAAGTTACTGAATTTTCTTTTTCTAAGCGTTCCCATGTTATATTATTTAAAGAAGGCATAGCCTCCTTCATTTCATTATAAATATCTTTTGGATGAGAGTATTTCCAGTTCAATCCTAATTTATTTGCCAGTTGAATAATAATCCACCAATCTTCCTTTGCATCACCAGGAAGATTTAATGCTTTTCTTCCCATTTGAACTTGTCTATTTGTGTTAGTAACTGTCCCATCTTTTTCAGGCCACGCAGAAGCTGGTAATATTACATCTGCATAACTAGCAGTTTCAGTAAAAAAAATATCTTGAACAACCAAATGCTCTAATTTTGACAAAGCTTTTCTAGCGTGTGTTACATCCGGGTCTGACATAGCGGGATTCTCACCAAGTATATACATACCTTTTATATTATTGTTGTGAACAGCATCCATTATTTCTACAACCGTAAGTCCTTTCTCAGGATTCAAAGCTGTGCCCCAAAAATCCTCATAAAATTTTTTATTTGAATTATCATTTACCAAATTATAATCCGGATACATCATTGGTATTAATCCTGCATCAGAGGCTCCTTGGACATTATTTTGGCCCCTTAGTGGGTGTAATCCTGTGCCGGCTCGCCCTATATTGCCTGTCATTAATGCTAATGAAATTAAACATCTTGCATTATCCGTTCCGTGAGTATGCTGTGAGATTCCCATACCCCAAAAAATTATTGCATTGTTTGATTTTCCGTAGAGTCTGGCAACTTCATATAAAATTTTTGTCTCTATCCCGCATATATTCGACATTTTTTCAGGACTAAAATCATCTAAATGTTCTTTTATTTTTTCAAATCCTAAAGTGTGTTTATTAATATATTCCTTATCATACAGATCCTCCTTCAAGATAACGTGCATAATTGAATTTAAAAGAGCAACGTCTGATCCGGGATTAAATTGTAACATATAATCAGCCTGTTTTCTAAGAGACTGACCTCTAGGATCCATAACAATAAGCTTGCTTCCATTTTTTTGTGCATTTTTAAAAAAGGTAGCTGCTACTGGGTGATTCTCGGTAGGATTAGCACCTATTACAATGATAACATCTGAATTTTTAACTTCAGAAAATGGTGCAGTTACAGCGCCGGATCCAATTGTTTCTAACAATGCGGCTACTGAAGAGGCGTGACAAAGTCTGGTACAATGATCGACATTATTTGTTTTAAATCCTGTTCTAATAAGTTTTTGAAAGAGATATGCTTCCTCATTGGAGCATTTTGCAGAACCAAAACCAGCCAAACTATCGCCCCCTTCTTTATCTTTTATGTTTAATAAACCTTGTGAGGCAAAATCTAAGGCTTCTTCCCACGTTGATTCTCTAAAGTGACTCAGAGGATTTGATGGATCAATTTTAAGTGATTCAACTTTATTGTTGGAATTTATTCTAATTAATGGTTTTGTTAGACGATCCTTGTTATTAACGTAATCAAATCCAAATCTTCCTTTTACACAAAGTCTATTTTTGTTAGCAGGTCCGTCCCTTCCATTAACGTATAATATTTTATTATCTTTTATGTTATATTCCAACTGACAACCAACTCCACAATATGGGCAAATACTATCAACTTTTTTGTCAATCTCTATGTGTCCAACTCCTTTTTCGTCTACAACTGTAGCTGGCATTAAAGCTCCTGTGGGGCAAGCTTGGACGCATTCTCCACATGCAACGCATGTGCTCTCTCCCATCGGATCGTCAAAATCAAAAACTATTTTTGAATTTTCACCTCTGTAAGCCATACCAATAACGTCATTAACTTGAACTTCGCGACAAGCTCTGACGCATAAATTACATTGTATGCATGCATCTAAATTTACAGCCATAGAGGGATGGGATGAATCAGGTAAAACTGAATCTTTTTTTATGAATCTTGATTTTTCAATATCAATTTTTTCTGTCCATTTCCAAAAATTAGACTCTGGATCATGTGAATCGTTTTTAGATGGTTGATCCGTTAGCAGTAGTTCAAATACTAATTCTCTTGATTTCTTTGCCCTATCAGTTGAAGTGAAAACCTTCATACCTTCCGTAGGCTTGCGAATACAAGAAGCAGCTAAAACTCTTTCTCCTTCAATTTCGACCATACAAGCTCTACAATTTCCGTCAGCTCTATAGTCTGGCTCTGGCAAATAACAAAGATGGGGGATTTCAATTCCTAATCTTTTTGATACTTGCCAAATAGTCTCATCCTCATCTGCAGTTACATTTTTATTATTAATTGTAAATTGTATATTTTTTTTAGTCATATAATTCTAACTCTTCAGGAAAATGCTTAATAATAGATTTTAATGGATTTGTTGCCGCTTGACCTAATCCACAAATTGAAGCCTCGGCCATAACGATTGACAAATCTTCTAATGTTGATCTATTCCATTTATCTTGTTTCATTGCTTTTACAGTTTTCTCTGTACCAACACGACAGGGTGTGCATTGACCGCAACTTTCTTCTTCAAAAAAATGCATCAGGTTAATTCCCACATCTTTCATCTTATCTTTATCTGACAAGATTATAACAGCTGCAGATCCTAAAAAACATCCCTCGTTTTCTAATTCTTTTTCCCCATAATCAAGTGGGATATTGTTAAAAGAAGCGGGAAGGATTCCTCCTGAAGCGCCTCCTGGCAAATAAGCCTTAAATTTATGCCCCTCCATCATACCTCCTGAATGATTATCTATCAGTTCTTGAACTGTTGTGCCAGCAGGGGCAATTTTAACTCCAGGATTTTGAACTCTTCCAGAAACAGAAAAACTATGGAATCCTTTTCTGCCATTTTTACCTTTATCAGCATACCAAGCAGCACCATTCTCAATAATGTCTCTCAGCCAATAAATTGTTTCTACGTTGTTTACTAATGTCGGCTTACCAAATAAACCAACCTGGGCCACATAAGGGGGTCTGTGCCTTGGCAGACCTCTTTTCCCCTCAATGCTCTCTATCATCGCTGATTCTTCTCCACAAATATATGCTCCGGCACCTCGCCTAATTTTTATATAATGTCTTTCAATAATATTGTTATTAACTAATTCTTGTATTTCCTTTTTTAATATTTCTAAAGCTGCGGGATATTCGTCCCGTAAATAAATATATACATTTTTAGCATCAATAATTTTAGAACTTATTAACAGACCTTCTAGAAAACGATGGGGGTCAGATTCTAAATAGTGACGGTCTTTAAACGTGCCAGGCTCACCTTCGTCCGCATTTACTGCTAAGTATCTTGGGCCTTTGTTATTAATCACAAACTCCCATTTTTTTGATGTTGGAAAACCTGCTCCTCCCTTTCCCTTTAAACCACTTTTTTCTATTATTTGTCTTATTTCGTTAACTGAAATTTTTTTGTTGATTAGATTATTAAATACTTCATATCCATTTTGAGCTCTGTAATCTTTAAAATTTATATACTCAGGAATTACCGTATTATATTTCTTATTCTCAACTAATTTTAAAACTTTATCTATGTCAGCTTTATCAACATAATTTTTTCCTACACTAACAGTTGGTGCATGCTGGCACCTTCCCATACAAGGGCCGGGTACAATATTTAATGATTCTTTATTTAAAGATAAAAGTTTTTTTAATATTTTATTGGACCCAAACATTTCACAAGTTAAACTTTCACAAACTCTTATAGTAGTCTCTGGAATTTTATAATTAGGATCTTTGACAATTTTAAAATGTGCGTAAAAGGTTGCAACCTCATAAACTTCTGATAAAGGAATTCTTATTAGTTCTGCTAGAGCAACAAGGTATCCATCTCGCAAAACTCCAAACTCTTCTTGAATTAAATGTAAATATTCAATTAGCAAAAAACGTGAATAATTATTGTGACCTATAATATTTTGTATTTCTAGAACAAGCTTTGGATCTGCCTGCCTTCCCTTAGGCTGCCATCTTCTTCTTTTTTTCTTAATCGCAAATTTGTTTTGCTGGGTAAATTTATTCATAATATTATACTGTTTTAGTGTATAGTTATTGAAAATTAAAGATGAAATATAAAAGTAAAAAAAACGAAGTTATTTTAGATGTTAGAGGACTGGAATGTCCAATACCAGTGTTAAGAGCTAGAAAACTAGCCCAAAGTGCTAATAATGGCGATAAGATTAAAGTTATATGTACCGACCCTCTTGCTGAAGTGGATTTTCAGCACTACTGTAAGCAAGAAAAGTATAAGTATATTGGTTGCTTAAAAGAAAATGATCAAATCACTATAGAATATGAAATAGTATCAAATTAATCAAATAAAGATTCATTTGGATAAAAATTAAATACATCACCAATTTTAAGTCTGGAAACATTTTCGGGAATTTCAATAATTCCATCGGAGAATTCAATTGAACTAACAACGCCCGATCCTTGCTTCAAGTATCTATTTAAAACTATTTGATTGATATATTTTTTTTCTATCTTTACTCTTAACCATTCCATTCTCATACTTTTTTTATTCATATTAAAATTAATTTTTGCCGGAAAGCTTCTAGGCTCTTTAAAAGTAGATCCTGACAATTTATTTAAAAATGGCTTGATAATCATTAAAAACAAAAGAAAAACTGAAACTGGATTTCCTGGCAAACAAATTATTGGCTTTCTTTTTACTATTCCAAAAGCAAATGGCCTACCCGGTTTGATAGCAATCTTCCAAAATATAAGATTTCCAATTTTTTTAATAATTTTAACAAGATGATCTTCATCACCCACTGATGCACCGCCAGTTGTAATAATAACATCAAATTTATTAATTTTTTTTATAATTGAATTATTTATATTTTTTGGGTTATCTGTTAAACGTCCTAAATATGTTGGTTGAAAACCAAATTTAGAAATTAAAGAAAAAAGTGTGTACTGATTTGAATTATTAATTTTAGATCCAATTAATTTTTTAGACGGATTAACTAGTTCATTTCCACTTGTAAAAAAACCTATTTTAAGTTTATTAAAAACCTTAATTTTTCTTATACCCATAGAAGCTATCATACTTTGAGTACTAGTTTTGATCATAGTTCCTTTTTTAAATATTAATTTGCCTTTTCTTATGTCCTCTCCAGCCCTGCGCCAATTAGAATTTTTTGAGGGTTGGGATATAAAACTTACAAAATTATCTTTTTCAATAGCAGCTTCTTGCATAACAACAGTATTTGCGTTGTCGGGCATTTTTGAACCTGTAAATATTCTTACTGCCTCTCCGGTACGAAGTTTAACAACTTTATTTTGACCAGCAGCTATTCTCGCAACAACTCTATAATTATTAAATTTATTAATATCAACATTTTGAATTGCATAGCCATCAACGGCAGAATTATTAAATGGAGGAACATTAATTGGGCTAGTTATATCTTCAGCTATTATTCGATTTATTGAATCCTTTATATCAATCTTTTCAACCCGTCTTTTTAATACCTTAATATTATTTAGAATATTTATTACTTCTTTTTTTTTAAGTGGTTTTTTGTTCATTGGCACTCTGAAAGAATAAATTCTCCTATCTTTTTAAATTCGTTATCTTTAAATTTTGGTAAATCTATATCTATCTCTTGATTTGTTACAACTGCAACAATATTAGTTAATGAATTATATAGTGGTTTTTGATTTCTATCAATTTTTCTTACAACCTCTATCTTCTTGTGGTTTTCATTTTTAAAACCTTCAACTAAAACAATATCCGCTCTATCAATTTTTTTTAATAAATCAGATAATGTTAATTCTTTTAAATTTTTTCTTTCATCAATTTTTGCCCATCTTTTTGATGAACTAATTAGCACCTCAACTGCTCCTGCATTTCTGTGAATAAAACTATCAGTTCCATCTTGGTCAATTGCAAAATTATGATGTGCATGCTTAATTGTACTAACAAGTATATTTTTTGTTGCAAAATATTTTATAATTTCTTGCATCAATCTTGTTTTACCAGAATTCTTATATCCTACTATGCCCATTACTTTCATAATCTAAATATTTTTCCTCTTATTAAATTTATATATAATAGAATATGTAATCATTGATATTAATACCAGAATTAATCCTAAAGACGTTGCCTTCTGCAAATTTCCAACACTTGTTTCTAGTGCAATAGCTGTTGTCATAACTCTAGTATAATGATCTATATTTCCACCAACAATCATAACAGCTCCAACTTCAGATATTGCACGACCAAATCCTGTTAGGACAATTATTAAAATCATAAAAAAAGAATTTTTTATAAAAGTAAATAATATTGCTAAACCAGGCATATTAAATAGTCTTAGTGTATCTCTATATCTATTCCAAAAGTCATAAAATACTTCATACAATAGTGAAGAAATAATTGGATAGACCAAAATAATTTGAGCTATTACCATTGCAGTGGGCGTATATAAAATTGAAAAAACGCCTAACAAGCCGCCTTTAGAAAAGATAAAGTATACTATCAGTCCGACAACTACTGGAGGAATACCCATCAAAGAATTAAGAAAAATAATTAAATAATTATTAATTTTTGATTTATTAATAACCAAAAAATATGCAGTCATTACTCCAAATATTAAGGACAAAAAGGTTGCCAATCCTGAAATTCTCAAAGAAAGTAATATTATTTCATAAACTTCATAATCAAATGAGATTATAAGAATAATAGATTGATAAAGTATTTCTAAAAATTCCATTTTTGGATTATTTTAAATTGTTTATTAAATTTATCTATAATCATATTTAATATTGTTATGAAAAAAAATAAATATATTATTCAACCAAATATAGAAGATATCTCATTATACGAGAAAGTTAAAGGACTAGACCAAGAAGGAGAAAGAATATCGGCTAAAGTTGTTCAGGAAAGGCCATTAACTATTTATTTAAATAATCAAGAGATAGTAACATTAATGACAATAAACGATTATCCAGAGTATCTAGCAATTGGATACTTACTAAATCAAAATATGATAAATCCCAACGAAAGAATAAGAAAGGTCGAATACGATAAAGATATACAAACTATAGTTATTAGAACTAATAGAAAGACAAATTATGAAAAATTATTAAAGAAAAAAATTACTACATCAGGTTGTGCTCAGGGTACTGTATTCGGAGATATTTATGAAGAAATTGAGAAGACAAAAATTAAATCAAAGACAAAAATTAAAAAAATTTGGATATATGAATTATCAAAACAAATTACTTTAACCCCAAGCTTGTACCTAGAAGCGGGTGCAATACATGGATGTGTATTATGCAAAAATAACTCACCATTGATTTATATGGAAGATGTAGGCAGGCACAATGCAATCGATAAAATTGCGGGATTTATATTTAAAAATAAAATTACGACAAATGACAAAATTTTTTATACTACAGGAAGGCTTACTAGTGAGATGATTATAAAAACTGTAAAAATGGGGATACCTATTCTTATATCTAGATCTGGCTTTACAGCATGGGGCGTGGAGTTAGCTATGAAAACAAATCTTACATTAATTGGAAGGGCAAAAGGAAAAAGATTTTTGGTACTATCGGGTCATACTCGAATAACTTAATTTTTAATATAAAAATGGAAAAGGTAACAGGTTGCATATTAATTGGTGGCAAATCTTCAAGAATGGGAGGTGGGATTAAGAGTCTAAAAAAGATTAATGGTAAAAGCATTCTCCATCGCATTATAGAAAAATCTCAAGATCAGGTAACTAATTTGGTNATTAATTCTAACATAGATGATGATAATATAAAAAAATTTTCAATACCCATATTTTCAGATTTAATAAAAGGTTATTTAGGTCCTTTAGCCGGAATTCACACTGCAATTAATTGTGCAAAAAATAATAATCATAAATGGGCAATAACATTTCCAGGTGATACACCTTTTTTTCCAATAAATATTGTTAATTTATTCCTAAAAACATCGATAAGGAAAAATTGTAGCATTGTTTTAGCCAACAGCAATGGTAAAAATCACCCAGTATTTGGAATTTGGCATACTAGCTTAGAAGAAGATTTAAAAGAATCAATTGAAAAAAACAATATTCGTAAAATTGACGAATGGGTCAAGAAACACAATTACGCTATAGAGTATATTAAAAATACTAAATATGATCCTTTTTTTAATATAAATAATTTTAATGATCTGCTAATTGCAAAGGAGATTGATGATCAAATTCTTAAAAAATGATAATAACGAGTTCCTTGTTTATTTATTTTTTTGCAATCTCGGTTTAATCTAAATCCTTTTTTTAAAAAAAAATATGGAAAATCTGTCCATTGAAAATTAGTAAACAAAGAAATTCCTTTTCCAAATTTTATTGGCTCAATAGTAATAATAGCTTCATTTAATAAATCATTATCCATAAAATAATCGTGTATTTTCGTACCACCAAGTATACATATTGTTTTGGCCGGTTTAATTAAATCAATCACCTCGGCAAAAGAAATTGCGGAGGGATTAAATAAAATATTATTATCACCAGCATACTTATATTTTTCAACAGAACTTGTGAAAATTATTCTTTTGCGTAAATTATTATAAGATAATTCATGAGTTTTTCTGCCCATTACCGACCATTCACAACAATTTAAATCTTTTTTAAAATTTTCTTTTTCTTCCTTAGAAGTCCATGAATATGGGAGATGCCCGCTATATTTTGCTATAAATCCATCACTGCTAACCACAACAATAAGCCTATATATCATAATTAATATTCTTTAATTTTTTCACTTTCATGCCATTTTCTTAAAACAATATAGCTTATAAGATTAACTATTAAGAAAATACCAACGCCTGTTAATGCAATTAAAACAAGAGCGGAAAACATTTTGGGAATTTCTAGTCTATAACTTGATTCTATTATTATATATGCTAATCCTGAAGAAGAGCCGCCAATACCTGTAACAAATTCAGCTACAATAGCGCCAATTAATGACAGTCCTGCACTAATTTTAAATCCAGATAAAAAGTATGGAAGCGCAGATGGTAACTGTAAGAAAAATAGTTTTTGAATCCTATTTGTTTTATACAACTTAAATAAATCGTCTAAATTATGATCAACGCTTTTTAAGCCAATTAATGTGCTTGATAAAATTGGAAAAAAAGAAACTAACCATGCGCAAATTAATGCAGCAAAAAAAGTATTATCAACCAAAATTATTATAAGTGGGGCAATAGCTATTACGGGTGTAACCTGGAGTATAATTGCATAAGGCATTAAACTAATTTCAACTATTTTAAATTGAAATATTAATATTGCTACAATAACCCCTAAAACTACAGCTAGTAATAAAGCTAATATGGTTACATAGAGAGTAACAATAAGTGCAGGGAACAAAGTATGAAATTCATTAAATAAGGTCTTTGCTACTAAAGATGGCCTGGGAACAATATAGTGGGGAGTGTTTGTTAGATTAATCGAAATTTCCCAAAAAAAAAATTAGAGCAATAAATACTACTATTGGCGCTATAAGAGATAAATATTTTTTATTCATTTAAATTTTCGTTTGAATATTTTTGTAATTTTTTTGATATATATTTACAATTGTTAGAATATTCAGTGCTCAGTCTATATTCATCAGTTCTGCTATTATTAGATAAATTAATAATTTCTTTTAGACATCCTGGCGTATTAGATATTATAGCAATTTTATTTGATAAATAAGCTGACTCGAACACGCTATGAGTAACAAAAATAATTGTAAGATCATATTTTTTATATATTTTTAATAAATCATTATTTAATTTAAACCTTGTTATTTCATCAAGTGCTCCAAATGGCTCATCCATAAGCATAACCTTCGGTTTAGTTACAAGCGCTCTTGCTATTGCAGTTCGCATTTTCATACCTCCAGATAATTGATTTGGAAAATAATCTTTGTAGTCATACAATCCTACTAGTTTAAGGCAATGACTTATAGGCTCAGACGCTTCTTGAAAGGTAACATTATTTAATTTTAATGGTAAAAAAACATTGTCAAAGACATTTAACCAAGGCAAAAGATTTGGATCCTGAAATACAAGACTAAGATTAGCTGGGTTATTTTCTGAATTTGTAAATGTAGACGTTGGCCAAACAACTTTTCCATTTGTGGGCCTTAGAAGGCCGCAAAGAATTTTTAATATTGTCGTCTTTCCACATCCGGATTGTCCTAACAGAGTTAAAAAATCAGACTTAAATATGGTAAGATTTAAATTTTCTATTACAGGTAACCTATTGTAAAAAATTTTAGTTACATTTTTTAACTCTGCTATAATTGAATTAGTGCTGTTAAAATTATTTTTATTTAGCTCGGATATCATTAAAATTTATTTTCAAATCCAACCCATTTTTTTTTATTAACAAATTGAAGTGTATAGGCATCGGTATAATCTAAGTCATCTGGTAATAATCCCTGCTCTCTCATTAGATCATAAAATTCTTTCCATCTTTTATGACTCATTGATCCAATTCCAGAACTTACAGAATCACCGGTCATAACTATTCCTCGTCTTTTGATTTCACTTATTGCATATTTTAACAGGTTGTCAGTCATTTCATTATTATCTTTTTTAATTAAATCGTTAGCTGGTTTCGGATTTCCATAAAGATAGGAATACCAACCTTCTATAGATGCATCTACAAATCTCTGAACAAGATCGGGGTTATTAGTAATTTTTTCATTTGATGTTTCTATAGTTGTTGCGTAGGGCATATAACCATAATCTGCTAGCAAGTTAACGACAGGATCAAAACCAGCCTGGGCCTTAATTGAAAACGGTTCACTTGTTAAATATCCCTGTTGTATAGATTTAGGATCTTCAAGGAATGGCTGCAAACTAAAGTTGTAAGGCTTTACCTGGTCATCTTTAAAGCCAAACTTTGACCTCAAAAAAGGCCAAAAGGTTACCATATTATATTTTGAAATTAGAATTGTTTTATTTGTAAAATCTTGCAATGTATCATTCCCTTGATTAGGATGGGATATCAAAACTTGAGGATCTTTTTGAAATATTGCAGCAACTGCTTTAAATGGAATATCATTATTAACGAAATTTAATGCCCCAGCACTTCCACCAATATTAAAATCGACTTTTCCTGCAACTAGTAATGCTTTGGTATTAATACCTGGCCCTCCCTGTCGTATAGATACCTGAATATCATATTTTTCATATATACCTTCGGCTAGGGCTTGATAAAACCCACCGTGCTCGGCCTGCGCTAACCAGTTTGTAGATAATACTACTTTATCACTTGAAATAAGTTTTGTTGGAAAAATTGTAATAATAATTACTACAACAACTTTCCTTAAGTTTTCAAGATTCATTCGACACTCCTTAAAATTTTTTATTTAAAGAGAGGCAGATCTTGAGTATCTTACTTAAGTATTCTCTTAAGATAGGATTCTCTTGATTGAGTCCTCAATATAATTTTATAATATATATCCTTTTTTGTTATGGAAGCCTTAAATCAATTTTTTTGTTGATAAATCTAGAAATATTTAACTCGTATTAATTTTACTTTTATCGTTAAATTCTGTAATTAGTTAATACAATGAGCATCTATCTTCCAATAGCAGAAATGAACGTAAATATATTTTTGATAGTATTTATTGGCATTTTTGTTGGTGGTTTATCAGGGTTGTTTGGGGTCGGTGGAGGATTTCTTATGACTCCACTACTTATTTTTTTAGGTATCCCCCCTGCAATTGCCGTTGGAACCGAGGCCCCCCATGTTCTAGCAGCATCTATTTCTGGCGTAATAGCGCATTGGAGGAAAAAAAATGTAGATTTTAAAATGGGCTTCTTTCTCCTTTTTGGTGGAATTATAGGTTCAACATTGGGAGTAAATTTATTTAAAATTTTAAGAGGGTTTGGACAAATAGATATGGTAATTCAATTACTCTTCATAATATTTTTAGGAATTATTGGCTTATCAATGTTGTTTGAAAGCGCAAGGACTTATAGAAAATATAGAACGACATCATCAATTAGACAGAAACTTCACCAACATTCTTGGTTGCACGGACTGCCCTTTAAATTTCGTTTTCGTCGATCTAAACTTTATATCAGTGTAATCCCACCTATATTAATTGGATTAATTGTTGGAATGCTCTCAGCAATGATGGGCGTTGGGGGTGGATTTATAATGATACCAGCAATGGTTTATATTTTAGGAATGTCAACAAATGTTGTTGTTGGGACCTCTTTATTTCAGATCGTATTTGTAACTGCTAATTCTACTTTTTTTCAATCATATTTAAATCAAACAGTGGATATTGTTTTAGCATCTTTAATGATTGTAGGCGGTGTTATTGGGGCTCAAATTGGTGCAAAATTAGGTACAAAATTAAGAGGTGAAGAGCTTAGGGGGATTCTGTCAATTTTAGTTTTAATAGTATGTATCAAAATAATATTAGATTTAACTTTAACGCCAAAAGAGTTTTACTCACTAAGTTTTTTAATTTAAAAAATTGTAGCTCCAAAAATTTTAACTTCTTCACCTTCCATGCCTAATACCAATCGACCTAGAAAGTCACCGGGAATCGTATCGCTCTTCTGCTTAAAAAGAATAGTAACAAAATCATTTCTTCTTAAACATCCTAAAAACTCTTTCTTAATTGATAAATTTGTCAGTAGTTTATTATTTGCCCACTGTTTTCCCAGTTCAACCTCATTTGCTCCATATAACATTTGTGATGAAAAATCTTTTGTGAATCCACCATAATCTTTCATATTTGATGATTTTATGAGATTGTCCCATAGGGGTTCGGCAATTTTAAATATTTCCTCGTCTTTTTTATTTTCAAGACTCATGAATTAAGATTGTTAAATTATGAAGCTTTCTTTTTCTCTTCATCACCAATTATATGATAGACCGGCATTTTTTCCATATTAAATTTTCCAGTTTTTGGATCACGGCGTGATACTGTCAGGCAATGCCAATTATCATCATCTAGTTTCATATGATCGCCTCTATAATAATATCCCGGCCATCTTGTTTCTTCACGAAACAGCGTATGCTCAGTTACGCATTGCGAAGTAATTGCACGATGTTTTAGCTCCCAGGCACGCATAAGTTGATGGTAATCTTCGGCACCAATATTCTCCAAATCTTCTTCTAACCAATTTAATAATTCCAAACCCTTTTTAAGCAGATTTTCGTTAGTCATATAATTAACTGAAATTCCACCCACATATTCGTCCATAATTTTTTGGAGACGTTGCAGTCCTTGTATAGGAGAAAAATAACTTGGAGAAACTGTCCCTCCTGTAATTTCGTTACGATTAACAGTATAATTTTCCAAAGGTTTGTAAATTATTTCTCTAAAATTTTCACATTGTTTTTTGCTAACTTTAATATTTATTGCTTTTTGATCTTCTATATATTTGACAGCAGCCTTAGCTGCTAGACGACCTTCAGTAAATGAACCAGATGAAAATTTATGAGCACTTCCTCCAACAGTATCTCCAGCACCAAAAAGACCTTCTATTGTCATCATTCTATTATAACCCCAATAATATTCCGGTGGAGATAAATCCTCTGGACCACTTACCCATGCGCCAGAGCATGTGGCATGAGAACCCATTACGTATGGTTCTGAAGTGGTTAATTCAGGATTAATATATTTAGGATCTATGTTTTGAGACGCCCATACAACAGCTTGTCCAACTGTCATACCAAGGAAATTTTCCCAACCAATTGTTTCTAAATGTGGATCTTGAAATGCTTCTTTTGTAACCATTTGGATAGGACCGCCACCTGCCATAACCTCCTGAACAAACGCGTGATTCCGCAAACATGTGGGCGTTGGGTGATGATCAATATACTCTCCTACTAATTGCTTTGTATGATCATACCATTTTTTTTCATAATTCTCGCCATTAGCATTTTGTGTGTAAGTTTTTAAATGCAAAAAATAGGCTCCTACAGGCCCATAGCCATCTTTAAATCTACATAAAACAATACGGTTCTCCATCTGAGTCATTTTTGCACCTGCTGCAATTGGTAGTGCATACGCAGAACCATTGCTCCAAGGCGCATACCAAGTTCTTCCCATACCTTCGCCAACGGCTCTTGGTTTAAAAATATGAGAAGCACCTCCAGCTGCAACAATAACAGTTTTAGACCGAAAAATATGAAAATCCCCAGTTCTCATATTAAAGCCAACTGCTCCCCCAACTCTGTTTTCATTATTTTCATCAATTAATAAGTGCGTTATCATTATTCTGTTATAAATTTTATCTGCTGATTTTTTAGCAGCTTCCGCAACTATCGGTTTATAGCTTTCCCCATGAATCATAATTTGCCATTTACCTTCTCTTTGATAACGTCCTGTTTTGGAATTTTTCATCATCCATTAAAAGATGAGTGATCATTATTCTGTTATAAATTTTGTTAGCAGATTTTTTCGCTGCTTCGGCAACAATAGGTTTATAACTTTCACCATGTATCATAATTTGCCATTTACCTTCTCTTAAATATCTTCCAGTTTTTTCATTCTTCATCATAGGTAAACCCCATTCATCAAACATATGAACGGTAGAGTCTACATGACGAGCCATGTCATAACCTAAATCTTCT
>PBDW01000004.1 GCA_002717485.1 Pelagibacteraceae bacterium
TGTGATGGCATATGTCCTACATATTATTATAATCAAAGTACTAATGAATGTGAAGAATTTATAACGGGGTGTTGTGGAGTTGAAGCGTTTATCACTAAGCAAGAATGTCAAAATATTTGCGAATAATTAAATCATCCTGCTTTGGGAGCAGGGGGTCGCAGGTTCTAATCCTGCCACCTCGACAATAAATTAGAAAGCCTCTTTTATAGAGGCTTTTTTGTTTTTTTAATTAAATAGATATGAAATTGGAATTTTTGTATATTATGATATGAATAAATTAATATTAATATTAACTATTTCTTTTTCATTTTCTCAATGGTTTAACATATATCATGGAGGAGTTAATAGAACTTATTATGTTTCATATCCAGATAATGCGAACCAGGAAACCCCTTTAATTATCAATATGCATGGATATGGTGGGAACGCTATAAATCAGCAAATATATTCAGAGATGGATCAGTTTGCACACTCTGAAAATGTAGCTGTTGTATATCCTCAGGGACTTAACTATTCTTGGAATGTATTTACTTATTGGGATAGTAATCCATATGATGATGTCGGTTTTGTAAGTGCTATGATTGATGATATATCAGAAAATTTTAACATAGATTTAGATAGGGTATATGCCTGTGGAATGTCTAATGGTGGATATATGTCTTATAGATTGGCTTGTGATTTATCTGATAAAATAGCTGCATTTGGATCGGTAACTGGAAATTTTATGATTAATAATTCTATGAATGATTGCCAAGATCAAAATAGAGATATTCCCATTATTCACTTCCATGGTACTCAGGATGATGTTGTTAATTATTACCCCCCAAGTTTTGATGGAGCATTAACTGTGGAGCAGTCTATTCAATTTTGGAGTGATTATAATGACTTAAATCAAAATTCAATTGAGACTATTAATAATAATGTGGAAATTTATAGATATTATAATGAAGTTTCTGAAGTTGATTTTGTTCATTATAAAATATATGGTGGAGGACATGATTGGTTTGGTAGTTCATGGGTAACTGATTGGGGTTTTAATGCTAGTCAAGAGCTTGTTGATTTTTTCTTACAATATAGGCTATCTGATTTTATTACTAGTTATTTACCAGGAGACTTAAATGAAGATAATCTCATAAATATTCAAGATATTATTATAGTAATTAATTTAATTTTAGATGGTGAATTTGATTTAGTAGCTGACATAAATTCAGATAGTACTGTAGATGTATTAGATGTAATACAATTTGTAAATTTAATTTTAAACTAATCCATCCTGCTTTGGGATAAGGAGCCACAGGTTCTAATTCTGCCATTTCAACATAAATAGCCCTCATCATTTTTTTGTCAAATTTATCAAACTATTTTCATTAATATTAATCAATGAAAAATATGCAAAGAATCATAGCAATATTAATGCTTTTTGGCTCAATCTTTGCGCATGGGATATCAGAATCAGATAAAACTGACATCATGCATGGAGGTTTATTAGATTTTGTTATCCTAGGAGCAAAACATATGGTCACAGGTTTCGATCATATTTTATTTCTCATTGGAGTCATTTTTTTCTTATCCCGTTTTCTAGACATTGTAAAATTTGTTACGGCATTTACCATTGGACACAGTTTGACTCTTATTTTTGCTACATTATTCAATATTTCTGCGAATTATTATTTAATAGATGCTGTAATTGCTTTTAGCGTAATATATAAAGGTTTTGAAAACTTAGGAGGGTTTAAAAAATGTTTTTCCATCGAGCCTCCTAATTTAATTTTAATGGTATTCATTTTTGGTTTAATACATGGCTTTGGCTTATCAACCAGACTACAGCAAATTCAATTGGGAAATAATGGATTAATTCAATCAATATTATCTTTTAATGTTGGCGTTGAATTGGGCCAAATTATGGCATTAGCCATCGTATTTCCAATATTATTAACAATTAGAGGAAAATTATTTAAAAAAATATCTATATTTTCCAATTGGGGATTAATAATTGCAGGTGCTTTCTTACTTATCTACCAATTAAATGGTTTTTTTACAGATAATCATCATCATAAAGAAAATATCGAAAGTGGACATCACCAACATGACAATGGCCAAGAACACCACCATGGAGAAGCACATGAACATCATCATGGGGATGAAAAACATAGCCATAACTAAGCCAAACTCTTAAAAAATCAACATAAATACGTATCAAATAAGATAATTTCTATTTAGGAACATATGAATTATCTTGAGATAATTTATAAATTTACAAACTAAAACTTAATTTCAAGTTTGCAGAATTTGAAGAGAATTCTGGTGAGATATTTAATTGACGTTCTAAATAAACAATATCAATCAATGAAACTATTCTATGTAAAATCAATCCACCAATTGCAAATTGAGCATATTTATCATAAGTAACCGATTCAATACGCATCCTATCATAATCTATACGATTAGACGTGCTATCCCAGCTCCAATCATTACCCTCTCCAGATTTATATATTTCATTAACTTGACGTTTTCTTGATTTAGTAGCATTATATTCAGACATACTATCATAATGTCCCAAATTAACAGCAAAAATATAATCTTTATCATCCATATTTACATTGGCATGTAATTCGGCAAAGGCTTTATAATCGCTCTCTCGCCATGAAGAAAACTTTTTTCCTCCTAAGCATATAATCCATAATGCAGCTTCACGTATAAAATATGATTTTGCTCTCTCATCATGTCCCATTGCATATTGACCAAGTCCCGGAAAAGCTAATGATTTTAATTTATTTGCTCCTGAAGGTGACATTTGAGAAAATAAAATAGAATTTAATAATATGAATAAAATATATATTTTCATTTTCTTTTAATTAATCCAATAAATACCAATAATAATAATATAACTACATTTAATTGTGCAAATATATCACCATGACGAGTATAAAAAGTGATGATATTTTGAGGCATTACTGTTGCTTCTAATTTTCCTTTCTCATTCAACGAAAGTTCATGAGAAATGTTCCCCATAGGATCAACAATCATTGAAACTCCTGTATTGGCACAACGTAAAACAGGCCGGCGATTTTCTATTGCTCTAAAAATGACCTGTTTTGCATGTTGCTGTGGTTGAGGTGGAGTTTCATACCAACCATCATTTACTACATATATTAAAACTTCTGCTCCTACATTCACAAAATTACGGTTCAAAGTTGGCAAAGTGGATTCAAAACATATCATAGTAGCACATTTAACACCTTCCACGTCCATAATTACAAAATCCGTTCCTCTTGTAAAGTTACCTTGTCCTAAATTTAAATTATTTAATTTTGGAAAAAAGTCTGACAATGGTACATATTCTCCCATTGGCACTAATTCCATCTTATGATATATGTTTTTTACTCCATCAAATTCAATTAAAGCTGCTGAATTAAAATATTGTCTATCTTGGCCTATATCAACATAATAAGGAATGCCTGATATCAATTTACTATTTTTCAATGATTTCTGAATTAATTTAAGATAATAATCATTGCCTTGTAAAATATATCCTGATGTGGCTGTTTCTGGCCAAATAATAAGATCAGTAGCATTATTAACTGCACTTTTAGATTCATCAATTAAAACTTGAATNTTTTCACGTACAGCATTAGGTTTCCATTTTTGAGATAATTTAATATTCGGTTGNATTATTGCAGTTTCTAAAGGTTTAGAAACATCAAAAACTAATCTTCCTTCTAATAGCATGCCCGTCAACCANGGGAAAAAGAAAATTATCATTAATTTAATAAAATTATTTTTATATGGATATACCAAATAATGATAAATAAGTATATTTATTAAAACAACCCAAAAACTTATTCCATAAATTCCAGTAACTTCAGCATTTTGCACTAATGTTAAATAATCTAATTGTGTATTTGCAAGTGAAGTCCAGGGACCCCCAGTTAACATATCCATATGNCTAACATATTCTACACTTGTCCAAACAACNGGTANGAACCAATACCATTTTTCATTAAAGTAATTTTTAATGATTTTAATGACAAGACAAATTAAAATGATATTTAATGTACAATATAATACAGCAGAAANCATGGAAAGCATGCCAATAAAAGGAGTAGTACCAATATTATTTGCTAACCAATAAATTGCTACTAAATAATAAACAAAACCCCANATCAAACCAGCTATAATAAAATGTCTAATTTCATTTACTCTATTTAAAACAAAAATGAATGGAATCAAACTACACCATGCAAGCCAACCTAGGCCAATAGGCTGTTGAGACAATCCGATTAAAATAGCAGATATCAACAATGCGATTGGAGAAAACACAATTGGCATTTAAATTAAAGAATCTAAATGTTCTTGAAGAAAAATTGCAGCAGCTGTCTCATCAATTAATGCTTTATTATGTCCTGTTTTAACTCCTTGATCAATAAGCGACTTCTCAGCTGCCAATGAGCTTAATCGTTCATCAATGGTTATGACTGGCAAATTAATCTTATTTTTTAATTGATCTATGAAAGATAGTACTGTTTCTGTTTGTTTAGAGTGCATCCCTTTTAATGTGAGAGGTAAACCTACGANAACAGATGATACATCATTATTATTAATTATTTCTNNAATTTTAGAAAAATAATCCTTAGTTTTTTTAATNTCAATTACTGTCAANGGTTTNGCTATGATACCAAGTGGGTCTGAAAGNGCTAAACCAATACGNCTTTCACCAAAATCTAATCCTAAAATTCTACTCAATCGGAAACTATCCACTCTCTTTGTAATTNTTGACGAATTNTTTTACCTGGTTTAAAATTAATTTTTCTTCTTGGNGGTACATAAACTTCTTCATTAGTCTTAGGATTTCTTGCTCGAGGCTTTGCACGAGTTGGCTTGACTTCAAAAATACCAAAGTTTCGCAATTCAATCCTAATCCTGTCCTGATCTTGAGTAAGTATTTCCACTATAGTATCTAAAATTGTATCTAAAATAATTTTCATTTCATCATGCGTNAAATTCAATTTATCACTAGCTTTAAATATTATATCTTCTCTTTTAAAATTAATTGATTTCATTTATATCCTTTCTATTTCAATCAAATTTGGAATTTTTTGAATTCTAGTCGTTAATCTATCTAATTGCCTAGTATCTCTTACTTCTAATATCATAATACATGTTGCAATTCCTTCATTTGCTTTCATGTCTATGCTAGTTATATTAATATTAAGAGTAGAAACTGATTCAGTAATATCTTTAAGTAGCTGTTTTCTATCTTCAAAAATAATTTTCATTCTAACAATAAATGAACTACTAGAACTAACATCCCATTCAACAAAAATAAACCTATCTTCACCTTCCATGAATGGAATGTTATTACAACCAGTTCTATGAATGCTAACGCCTCGTCCTCTAGTAATATAACCCACAATTTCATCTCCAGGAATAGGATTACAACATTTAGCAAAAATCAACATGGCATTAGATACACCATCTACTCTTACTCCTTTTGCATGTTTTCTAGCTCTATTAATAAAACGTTCTGTAAGAGTTTCACTCTCCGGCACAACACCTTCTTCCGAAGACATTACTGGTTCATATTTATCAATTATATCCCGAACAGTCAATTGCCCATTTGCTAGAGAAAAATAAATCGAATCATCATCATTAAACCCTAATAATTGAGGATTTTTTTGTATTTTATCTAAAATGCTAATGCGTTTCATTCTACGTAAAGTTTTTTCAAGAATTTCTTTACCAAGATAAATACTTTGTTGAGTTTGTTCTTTTTTTACCCATCTTTTAATATGCGATTTAGCTTTGCCTGTTTGGACAAATTTTAACCAAGCATAACTTGGCTTCTGTGAATTTGATGTTATTACTTCTATTGAATCACCATTTTTTAAAATAGTATTTAATGGTACAATCTTGCCATTTATCTTTGCTTGACTACAATGCAATCCAACTTGCGTATGAACTTCAAATGCAAAATCAATAGGAGTAGATTGAACAGGTAGGGACTTAACTTCTCCTTTAGGAGTAAAAACAAAAATTTCATCTTTAAATAAATCAACTTTTAATAGTTTTAAAAATTCATCTGGATCTGACTCTTCAGATTGTAAAACTTCAACTAACTCTCTAAGCCAGCGCATATGACGATCAATATCAGCTTCACCAGTTTTCCCCTTACTACCTTTCTCTTTATATATCCAATGTGCAGCCACTCCTATTTCAGCAGTTTGATCCATTGCAAAAGTTCTAATTTGTATTTCAACCATTTTACCATTATCACCAAATACAGTTGTATGAATTGACTGATAACCATTACTCTTTGGTGTTGCAATATAATCTTTAAATTTTTCTTGCAAAGGTGTATTTAATTGATGAACAACGCCTAAAACAGCATAACACTCTTCAATTTTATCTACTATAATTCTAATTGCAAATAAATCAAATAAATCCTCAAATAATAAATTTTGTTTTCTCATTTTTCCTAATATGGAAAAATAATGTTTAGCACGACCCTTTATTTGAGCATTAATATTAAATTTCTGTAATTCCAAATCAATAGGATGAATGAATTTATCAATATATTTTTCCCTATCTCTTTTAGTAGCTTTTATTTTTTTATGAAGACTTTTATATTCTTCTGGCTCTAATGTTTTCAAAACAAAATCTTCCAATTCCATTTTCAACTTATTCATGCCTAATCGGTGAGCTAGCGGAGCATATACATCTCGTGTTTCTATCGCAAATCGTCTTTGTTTTATCAATGGCAAATATTGTATGGTTGACATATTATGTAATCTGTCAGCAAACTTTATAATAATCACACGTAAATCCTGTGCAACTGATAAAAACATTTTCATAAAATTTTCAGCTTGCTGTTCCATTCTACTTGAAAATTTTATTCCTGATAACTTAGATACACCCTCTACTAAGTTGGTCACTTCATCACCAAAAGCATCAAGCATTTCTTTACGAGAAACTTCCGTATCTTCTAAAACATCATGTAATAGTCCAGCAGCGATTGTTTTAGAATCCATTTTCCATTCAGACAAAGTAACTCCAACAGAAGAACAATGAGTAAAATATGGTTTTCCAGAATGTCTTTTCTGGCCTTTATGTGCTTCTTGACTAAATAAATATGCATTCCAAATAAAGCATACAATATCATCATCAGGAGATGATGAAGGATATAAATTTTTAATTATTTTTTGAAATTCTAATGGATACCCATTATCATTATTAGGAAGGATCTTTTTAAGTTTTTCCAATAACATTTAAATTAAAGTGGAATATCATCTGGTATATAATCAGATTCAAATTGGCTTAAATTTTCAAATCTTGCATATTTATCTATAAATGATATATCAACTGAACCTGTAGGTCCATTTCTATGTTTTGCAACTATTATTTCACCCAAGCCCTTATCTTCTTCATTTTTAGAATATACAAATTTCCTATAAATAAATAAAATAACATCAGCATCCTGCTCAATTGCGCCACTTTCTCTCAAATCTGACATTACAGGCCTATGATCAGTTCTATTTTCAACAGCTCTAGATAATTGAGATAAAGCTAAAATAGGAATATCAAGATCTTTAGCCAAAGCTTTTAGTGAGCGAGAAATATATGAAATTTCTTGCTGACGACTTTCAGCTCTAGCTCCTGAATGTAATAACTGAATATAATCTACTATAAGTAATTCAATATCTTTTTCAGCTTTTAGCTGTCTAGCTTTAGCCCTAAGATCCATAATGTTTAAGCCTGCAGAATCATCAATGAAAATCTTTGCTTCAGATAATGAACCAGCAGCTTGAGATAATTTTTTCCATTCATTCTTTGGAAGCCTACCTGTCCTAACTAAATGACTATCAACCTTCGCTTCTCCTGTTAAAAGACGCTCAACGAGTTGAGAATTTGACATCTCTAAACTAAATAAACCTACTCTATGTCCATAATCTAATGCTGCATTTCTAGCCATACATAATGCCAATGCTGTTTTTCCCATGGAAGGCCTACCTGCACAAATTATCAAATCAGATTTTTGCATTCCAGATAATATATTATCTAAATCTACATAACCAGTAGGAACTCCAATTAACGCTCCTTTTTTTCTACTCCCCCAATTATCTAATACATCATGTAAAATTGGCTCAATAGATTTAAACTTACCTCTTTCTGCATCCTGTGAAAGATTAAAAAGTATTTGTTCCGCCTGATCCAATATAATAGTTGCATCTTCTGTACTTTCATATGCCTGTGTACTCATTTGTACTGCTGACTTTATAATTGAACGTAATACTTCTTTTTCTTTTATTATAGAAACATAATATTCTACATTAGAAGCAGTAGGTGCCTCTGAAGATAAACCTGTAATAAAATATGCTCCACCTACCTCTTCCAATTTACCTATTTTTTCTAATTCATCAGTCACACTGATATTATCAATAGAAACACTTTTTTCAAATAAATTTAATATTGCCTGAAATACATACATATGATTTTTATTAAAAAAACTTTTTTCTGTCAATAGATGTAATGCACGAGGAACAGAATCAGGATCTATTAACATACAGCCTAAAACTGCTTTTTCTGCCTCCAAAGATTGAGGCTGTGATTTTATTATTTGTTTTTTTTCAGCCATTATTGAATATATTTTTTATATATTAAATTAAAATCATCACAAACATTTTTTTTTAAATTTGGATTTCGCAATAATGCTGCTGGATGATAAGTAACTAAAAGGTCAATCCCACCATATTTATAAATTTTATTTCTTAAATTTTTCAATGCTTCTTTAGTTTTTAAAATCGTACATGCTGCAACCCGACCTAAAGCTACGATTAATTTAGGTTTAATAATATATAGTTGATTAATTAAATAAGGCTCACATTCATCTACTTCAGAAGGTAACGGATCTCGGTTATTAGGAGGTCTACATTTCAAAACATTACATATATATATATCCTTTCTTGTCATATTAATTAAAGATAAATTTTGATCTAATATTTTCCCAGAACGACCAGCAAATGGTGAGCCTGTTAAATCTTCATGCTTTCCTGGTGCTTCACCTACAAATATAATTTTAGCATTAGGATTACCAGATCCAAAAACAAAATTATTACGTGTTTTACTTAATGAACATTTTTGACAATTAGAAATTAATTGATTAAATGAATCTAATTTACCAGTAAAATATTGATTATTATTTTGATAATAAATTTGCTGCAAAATATACAACCTAATTAATCAAGGATATAAAATCACTCATCTAACGCTTCATCTTCTACATCGCTTGTACGCCAATCTAATTTACCTTCAATAAATTCACTTAAAGCAATAGCTTCTGGTTTTTCTTCATAATTAGAAATAATAGGTCTATCAAATTCCATAGAATCTTCTACCTCTTCATTTTCTTCAATAGGTACGACTCTATCATCAATAATCTGCTTTGCTCTTTTTGCAATAATCATTGCAGAAGTATACAAATCATCATTTTGTTTAAAAAGATCCTTCATGTGAACTGTTTTTACATTCATTTTAACTCTCCTTAATAATTTTCTCTATTTTTTCAATTGTTTTGTTAAGTTTATCATTAATAAAATGATGATGAAACTTATCTTTATACTCCATTTCCAAAGCAAAACGTTTCAATCTTTTTACTATTAACTGTGGTGGTTCATTCCCCCTAGCTTTCAAACGTTCTTCTAAAATCTCTAACTTTTCAGGTATCTCATCACCTGGAGGTTCAATAAAAATCCCCACGGTTTCATCTGGAAATTCTTCCATTACAGTTAGCCCACCTTTAACATCAATATCTAATAGCATGATTTTGCCTTCATCCAATGCATCTTCCAACGGTCCAACGGGTGTCCCATATTTATTTCCATGAACCCATTCCCATTCTAAAAAATCACCAAATTTTACAGCATGGTCAAATTTTTCATTAGACATATAAATATAATCCTTACCATCAATCTCTCCTTCTCGAGGCTCACGATTTGTTGCGGAAACAGAAAATTTCCATTTAGGATTATTTTTAAGTAGTGTTTTTAATATTGTTGTTTTTCCAGTACCTGAAGGTGCTGACAAAACAAATAGTTTTCCTTTATTCATATTATATTTTGCACCTGTTCTCTTATTTTTTCTATTTCATCTTTCAATTGGACAACCATATGGCTAACTTCAATTATATCTGTTTTAGAGCCCATGGTATTTACTTCTCTTCCCATTTCTTGTAAAAGGAAATTTAATTTTTTACCTTCATTTTCATTTGAATTCATAAATTTCTCAAATAAATTGACATGGCTATTAAACCGTACAATTTCTTCCGTAATATCTTTTTTTTCCATTATAATAGCAATTTCCTGATAAGCTCGATTTTCATCTAATTCAATATCATTCAATAATTCATTAATCTTTAATTTATACTTATCAAAATATTCAATATGATTATTTTTTAAATACGATTCAATGTTACTTATGATTTTCCCCATTCCATTTATACGATCAATTAAATCCTCTTTAATATTTTTTCCTTCTAAAATACGTGACTTATCATTTTCATCTATAGCCTCATTTAAAGAATCTAAAAAAATAATCTTTAATTTAGAGTCATCATTATTAATATCATTATTTATAATGTCAGGAAAGTTCAATATTTCACTTAAGGAAACTGGACTAGTAATTGATGTTGTATTTTGAATTTCTTCAATTAATTCCATATAATTTTCTAATTTTCCATGATTTATCACAAAATTATTTTTTTCATTTCCAATATAATCTATTTTAACTGATAAAATTATTCTACCTCTAATACATTTTTTTTTAATTAACTTTAATGCATCATCTTCAAATGGCAATAAAACTTTAGGGAGACGATGTGAAAAATCTATAAAGCGACTATTCAATGTACGTAGCTCTAAAGATAAACATACATTATCTGTCTGTTTTTCACATTTCCCATAACCTGTCATACTTTTAATCAATTTTATTCCTTAAGTTTGAACGTGATTTAAGATAAAGTCTCCGTTAGATATACTAACATTTTTTTTATATAAAACACAATGGAATTAAGGTTTTATTTTACCTTTCAAGAAAATCAAATCTTCCAGTATGATTTTAAAACTTAATATTTGATTAAAAGCAGGTAAATTATTTTCAATTAGATAGATATATGCATAATCTATATTCATAACATAAGTTTTAATACCAAAACCAATAGATAGCGAATGCTTATAAGAATGTCCTAATCTAAAAAAAAAATTATCATCTTTTATCATTTCAACTCCAAGATGATGTTGATAATAATTAGGATTTTTAATATCTCGTTCTAGATAAATACCACCATTAACAATTGTACCCTTATAAAACATACCCCCATTAATAATTGGAGAAAATTTTTCAAATGATCCTGAATTCCAATATTTAAATGCATAGATATTTTCAATGCTCATCATAATATTCAAACTATTTGATAATTGTTTCATTGCTGATATGTCAAGAGATGCTCCATAAGCAGAATATTCAGCTAATTTTATAAAATTAGGCTTAAATGAAAATCCTAACATATATGTTTCTAATAATTTTATCGTTGATATGCTAATGCCAATTTCTTGTTGTTGAATTTGATCTATTTTAAAATAGTCTATTTCTCCTGATTCTGGAATAAAATCACCATCATCATCCCATGCAGATCGAGTATCATATATTTCATCAATTAATCGATTAGTTAATTTTAATAAGATAGGTTTATTGTTATTAGGGAGCAATATTGAAAACGAATTTATTTTAACTAAATTATCAAATTTACTTTTATATGAAAAATCAATGGTTGGACTAGATTGGTTTTCTAAAATACAATTACTTAAATCAAAAATCGAATGAGAAACACCAGCCATCGCTGAAATCCTTGCATCTTTACCATCTTCGAAAAGCCTACCATCATAAAATGAAGACTCACCAAAACAATATGTAATCAATACAAAAATTATAATGAATGATTTATACTCCATGTTTTTTCTTTAATTCATCTAAAATACTTAAAGCTTCCAATGGCGTCATGTCATTAATATTTATTTTATTTAATTCTTTTTTAAACTCTAATTCTTTTTTTGAGAATAAATCCATTTGAGGAAGAGGTTCAAGCAATGCATCAGGCAATTGAACATCATCATCACTACTATATTCTTGTAATAACTGTTTTGCCCTCAATATAACAGCATGTGGTAAGCCTGCCATTTCTGCAACATGAATACCATAACTTTTATCAGCGCCTCCAGATATAATTTTCTTTAGAAAAATAATTTTATTTCCAAACTCTTTCACTGCTACATTTAGATTAATAGCTTTTGGTAATTGATTTGCCAAATCAACCAACTCGTGATAATGTGTTGCAAATAATGTTTTTGTTTGTAATTCTTTATGGCCATGGATATATTCAGTTACAGCCCACGCAATTGATAAACCATCATAAGTTGAAGTACCACGTCCAATTTCATCTAATAATATTAAACTATTTGATGTAGCATTATTTAAAATATTAGCAGTTTCATTCATTTCAACTAGAAAAGTTGATTCGCCCCCAGCTAAATTATCACTAGCTCCAACTCTTGTAAATAATTTATCTATTATACCTATTTTAGCAAAATCAGCAGGGATATAACTTCCAATTTGAGATAATATGACTAAAATACCAACTTGTCGCAAATATGTACTCTTACCTGCCATATTTGGTCCTGTTATAATTGCAATTTGTGTATTCTCATGATCTAATTCTAAATCATTAGGAATAAAATCTTCACCAATTGGCAATAAATCTTCAACAACAGGATGTCTACCATTTTTAATTTCTAAAGAATTTGATTCCATTATTATAGGACGATTATATTTTTTTTCCAAAGCAAGCATAGCTAAACCTAAAGCAACATCAAAACGTGAAAAAACTTTTGCATTCATCTGAATTTCTTTAGTAAAAATCAAAATATCTTTTTTCAATGCATCTAAAATGGATAATTCCAATTCAATGATTTTTTCTTGCGCTGATAATATTTTTTCTTCATACGTTTTTAATTCTTCTGTAAAATATCGTTCAGAATTAGTCAAAGTCTGTTTTCTAATATAATGTTCTGGCACTTTATCAATATGCGATTTAGTAACTTCTAAATAATAACCAAAAATTCTATTATAACCAATTTTTAAACTTGGTATAGATGTTTCTTTTCTTTCCTTTATTTGCATTTCAATCATCCAAGAACTAGCATCATTAGATAATTGATGTAATTCATCTAATGCACTTGAAACACCAGATTGAATATACCCACCCTTATTAATATTTACTGGAGGATCCAATTTAATTGTTGATAAAATTTTAGTAGCTATTTCATCAACATTATTAAATCTATGAAGGAGTTTAAATAATGATTTCTCTTTTTTTGAAATGATTGTATTAAAAGATGGAATTTCCTTTAAACTAATACCTAAATTAACAATATCTCTAGGTGAAGCTTTATCTGTTGAAATTCTTGCAATTATTCTTTCAATGTCTGAAATTTCTCTTAATTTTTCTCTAAGTTTAATTAATATTTTTTCATTATCAATTAAATTATTAATTCTATCTAATCGATCTATAATTATTAATTTATCTGTTAATGGCTGACGTAGCCAATTTTTTAACAAACGACTGCCAGCGGATGTGATTGTCTTATCTATTGTTTTTATTAATGTACCATGTATGCCTTGATTAGATAAAGATGTAAATAATTCTAAATTTCTAATTGTAAAATCATCTAATCCCATAATCCCATCTTCTTTAAGAACTGATAATGAGGTAATATGTTTTATTTTTCCTTTATAATTTTGCTCAATATAATAAAGTGCACAACCCACTGATGAAATTGCCAATTCATCATTTTCTATGCCAAAGCCTTTTAAACTTTTTACATTAAAAAATGAAATTATAGATTCATATGCAGAACCATGGCTATGGCACCAATCTGGAATCTTAGTTTTGAATAATAAACTATTATCTAAAATTAAATCAAAATCCTGTTCTTGATCTTCACAAACAATCATTTCAGAAACATTAAATTGTTTTAATATTTTAGATAATTCCATTTTATTACGACTACATGTAAATAATTCTCCCGTAGAATAATCCAATAATGTAATACCACATTTCAAATCGCCCAATACAACTGCACATAAAAAATTATTTTCATTTTGTTCAAGATATTTTTCTGACAAAGCCATTCCTGGCGACAAGACCTCAACTACTTCTCTTTTTACAATTCCTTTTGTCTCTTTTGGATTTTCTACTTGCTCACAGATTGCAACACGATGACCAGCTTTTAATAATTTATGTAAATGTTGATCTAAAGAATGGAAAGGAAAACCTGCTAAGGGAACAGAAGAAGCTGCACCATTTGATCGTTTAGTTAGAGTAATACCTAATATTTCAGATGTAATTCTTGCATCTTCATCAAAAGTTTCATAAAAATCACCCATACGAAAAAGCATGATTGAATCAGAATATTTTTGCTTCGCTTCATAAAACTGTTTCATAGCAGGAGTTAAACCTTTATTATTCACTTAATTAATCTCCTACAATTACCTTCTCTATAGGTTATTTTTTCCTTATCAAAAAATTCTAATAAAGGAACAGCATATTTACGACTTGTTTTGGCTAATACCTTAAATTCAGATACTGATAATAAATCATTTTCAATAAAATGATTTATCACTTTATCTTTTAACATATCAAAATTTTGTTTTGTAAACATTAAATTACCATCAACTCTTAATATTTTACCTTCTTTTTCAGCAATTGTCATTATGCGCATTAATTTTTTTTTGTCAAAATTTATTTTTTTAGATATTTCATCTAAACTAGATGACATAAAGCCTTGTTCGCTAAGCAAGTCTATTATTTCTATTTGTATTTTTAAATCTTCTTTATCTAGTTTTACAGTAAATGATGAATCTAGCCAAACTTCCCCTTTTTTATTAATCATTTTTTCATTAAACATAACTTCTAATAAAGCTTCTAAAATAGAATTAGTAGAATTTATTTTTTGCCTTATTTCTTCTTTTTGCATACCAATACTTAACGGATTTTTTTTATGGAAATGAACTAATTGATTTTTAATTCTATTTTTCAATAACAACATTTGTGAATGCGTAAAAATCCATTTTGAATGTTTATGCTCCAACCAAAATAATTCTTCTGTATTTTCAATAAATTTATTTATTCTTTTTTCGGATATTCCTAAACGGATTTTCAATGAATCAACTGTAAAAGGATTAATATCTTGTTGCTCAATTAGTTGAATAATTTGTTTTAAATCTTTATGATTATATAATTGTAAAATATTATCTTTAATTTGCTTCCATTTTCCTTCAATATGATTATCTAAAACCATA
>PBDW01000005.1 GCA_002717485.1 Pelagibacteraceae bacterium
AGAAATTGAAAGATATGTACCAAGCCCAATACGGGAGGCTGCCTCCCGCGCTAAATACCCCTGGAGCTGCGCATCAGTGGCGCACCGGCCGGCTCAATGCTCGATGTTCTATTAATGTAAACCGTATTAGCTGGCTGATTACTGTACTTCGTTATCCAGCTGCTCCCTTGACCTGTCCCAGCGACACGGCGGCGGTCCATAAGTGGTTTAAGTTGGTGTACCCAGAAGTATGGCAGTGGTACAATGAGATGGCGCGTGGCGATGCTGGTAGACAACTCGCGGAAGTACGACGCAAAGCCCGACACAAATGGAAGATCAATACCGAAGCAGCTGTGGCTATACAACGTGCGTGGCTGGCGAAGAAGAAACTTAAGGAACAAGAGGTCGTAGCGGTGTACGTTCCACCGGCGGAAGCGATTGATACTGAATCAATCGCTTCTGCTCCACTAGCGGAAGCGATTGATACTGAACCAGAACTTAAAGGACAATATGGATTTTAGACCAATGATACAAAATAGATAATTTTAAAAAAAGAATAGTGTTATATTAATATTTTTTGTTTATTTCAAAATATTATTATGTTTTAGTATAATATTTTTCAATTTTATAAATACATTTTTTATAACAATTTTAATATTATAATATTCTTTTCTATTTAAATTATTGTATAAAATAATACATATATTACTCAATTGTTTTAATTTAATTAAATTTTTTTTAATATTATCATTTATTTTGTTATTTTTATAAATGAATATAATATCATTATTAAAAAAATCTATAAATTGTATTTCTTTTTCAAAATTATCGTTTAATTTATTTATATCAGATTGTAAAATATCTAAATTATTATTTTGAATAATAGTAATATATCTTAATAACCAATTAATAATAAAATAATTATTAATTTCTGGATCATCTATTATTTTTCTATTTTTATGAATTAAATTATCAAATACATTATTAACTTTAATTTTTGATATAGTTTCTAATAAATTATAATTACTAGATATAGATACAGTTGAACCTATTATTTCTGGATTTTCATTAAATATATATTCTCTAAAATTATCAATATTATAATAAATTACATTACCAGATGTATCATGACCTCTCCTACCAGCACGACCACTAATTTGTAATATATCATCTTTTGTAAATATAGTATTTTTATCTCCATAAATACAAGAAGTTTTAATTGGTAAATCAATCCCTTGACATAAAGTTCTATCTGTAATTACGACTCCGATTAATCTATCAGCTAATAGTTTTTGAATAATCCATTTATATTCTTGTGGCATATTTTCTGTATAAATTCCAATACCTCTTTTTAACATTTGGAAGATAGGATTTTCATAAGATATATTTAATCCTAAACTTTGATAAATTTCTTTTCTAATTTTTTTAATTGAATTCGCATCCATTGGTTCATTATCTGTAAAACAATAATCTGGGTGTTTTTTAAATATATCTGGTTTACTAAAATCTGGATTATCTATAAATTCTAATAATTCATTATTTATATATTTTAATTGTTTTTTCTTATTTATATTATTATTTTTATTTATTTTTACAATACAATTTTCATAAAATTGGATTATATTTGTTATAAATTTATTTTTTTCAGTTTTATCAAAATTATCTATTTTATCATCTAATATATTTTTTGCATTTTTACTATTTTTACTATTTTTACTAATTTTTATATTATTTATAAAAGTTTGACGATTATTTATATATTCATTATATAATTTATCTTTTTTTTCAAGAATTATATAATAATATGGATAATCTATTAATTCATTTAAATGTAATTTATCATAAATATAATCAAATAAATTTTCACAAATATTCTCATCTGGATTAAATAATAACATAGGAAACATTTTATCCTTTTTTAATTTTCTTAACATCTTTAATATTGAATCTTCTGTTTTTGGTGAAATATAATCAATATTATATTCATTTAACAATCTATCTATTATTATCGGATTTATTTTATTAATTTTTACTATATTTTCTTTCAATAATTCTTCATATTTTTTACTATCAGTTAATGTTAATAAACTTTTATTATCTTTCTCATTAAATATATTATCTGGTGATATATTTTCTATTAAATTTTCTAATTCTTCATTGCCATACTCTTCAATAATATTATCTAATGATTCCCATATTACAGCACAATCATTAGGTGTAAAAGATATATTACTATCAACTAATTTATTTATAGTAGATTTATTTAAACAAGATATTGGATTTAATTTTATTAATTTATTATTATTCCAAACCCATTTCTGATTATTAATAAATCTATTATTATATTCTATTAATTCTATTTTTTTACTATTATTATGTATCTTATTAAAAATATCCTTCAAAAAATTAATATTTTTAATAGTAGCTGATAATGCAACAAAATTACAATTAAATATTTTTATTAAATTTTCATATATATTACCATCTTTATTATTTAAATTATGTATTTCATCAAATACAGCATAATCAAAATTATTTCCTATTTTATAAATATTATCTTCTATATATTTAGGTGTCCCTATATATATATTACCCTTATCATTTAATAAATTCTCATGTCCTTCTATTAAATATTGTATATTTTTACCTATTTTTTTAAAATGAGACCCAACTTGATATACAACTGGTATAGACGGACAAATATAAATTACTTTATTATGAAGTATACCAGCTGATAATGCTATAAATGATTTACCAGATGATGTAGGAGCTCTAACTAAAATAGATTTATTTTGTTTAATATAATTTAATGTATTTATTTGCCAATCTTCTAATTTTTTATCTGGATTATCCCAATAATTTAATGGTGGTAATATATCTCCTAATTCTTTTAACATATACAATTTAAAATCATATTCATCATTTTGAAATTTATCTTCTATCGAATTTATTAATGTTTCATATTTTTTATTATATTTTTCAGTAGCTATCTGAAAATATATACTCAATATTAATTTTAAATTTTTTTTCTTAGCTGTATATAATTTTTCTAATATACAGCATTTATATTCAATTTTACCTTCTTTTGTTTGAATACTATATAAATGTTTATAAATATTATTTATATCTAAATCATTAATTAAATAATTAACTCTTTGTAAATCTAATTTAATATTTTCATTATATCTTCTAATATTTTGTTCCTGAATTATTAAATCCTTCTTTTTAGGTTTACTATTTTTTTTAGATTTTTTTTTATTTATTTGTAATGAGTCATCTATTAAATTTTTAATATTTGTTTCTATTTTATCTGATAAATCTCTTATAAATAATATAAAATTATTAGAATTTATATTATTCCAAAATAAGTATTTAGAATCCATCTTCTATTAATATAAATATATTAGTTATATTTTAAGTAGTTATAATTATTCTAATTGCTCTTAATAAAATAAATTTGAAATTATCTGTAAATATGATTATTAGAGTTTTATAAATAATTAATATAATGGAAAATAAATCAAAACAAAAAAAGAAGAAATTTGTTTATAAAATTGGAACTGAAGATGAGAGTCATATTATTGATTTGATTGGAAAACTGATAGGTTATAATGGTTCTAATGTTTCTAAATTGAAGAAATCTCTTGAAAAGCTTCCGTCGGTTAAAAAAATAATACATATCAATATTGAAAAACAAACAAAAAAATATAATAGAAGATTTAAATATATTGGTAAAATAGATGCAACTGAACATATAATAATATTTATCACTATTATAGGAACCCCGAATTATATAAATGTTAATAGAATTGTTGAAGATTATATAATTAATAATGATTTGAAGGAGGGATTTAATCATAAAACCCAATCCCGAGAAAAGAAGAAAAATAAACAATTTAAAAAGAAAAATCAACCGAAAGAAACCGACAAAGAAATAATACCAAATGAATGGCATAAAAGAAAATCAAAAGATAATCCAAGATATAAAACACAATTGTGTTCGCATTGGATAAATACCGGGGAATGTAGATATGGTTCTAGATGTGTATTTGCACATGGTGAAACTGAATTAAGAAATCAAGAAAAAAATAAAAAATATTCACCACCACCACCAATTATTGTATCAAAATGTAATGGGTCTTGTGGTTCATGGGCGGATAACTGTTTTTGTGCTAGATGGCCAGTTTCACGACAAGATTATACTACAATACAGGATAATACCAAATGTAATCAGGTTACAGAATTTAATTCCTTTAATACTAATTTCCAAATAATAACTGATGATATTACAAATATTACATCTAAAGTAATTAGTCCAGATAATTTATGTAAAAATACTCGTAATACTTCCCGATATAATTTTACAGAAGAAACTATAAAACCTAAAAAATCAAAAGCAATAGAGGAATGGTCAATATCTGAATGTATTGAATGGATGATATCTAAAAATATACCACATTATATTTGTGAACTATTTATAAAACATGAAATTGATGGAAGTAATATACTTCTATTTACAAAAGAAGATATGGTTAGTATAGGTATTAAAATTGGTATGGCAATTAAACTAATAAATTACCTTAACGAATTTAGAAATGAAATTAAATGTGATTTAGTACCATTTTATAGTTCAGATGTTAATCTGGAAAATATGGAATGGTCCGAAAATGAGAGTCCAGTTTGGACTCCAGGTACTATTTAATTTAATTATTTAAACTTTTAAATTTTAAAATACAATAATCATGATCAATATTTTTATAAATTATTCTATCATCTATGTAATTAAATATCTTATTAAAATCTAAATGAGAATAATCTTCACCAACAAAACCAATATTTTTTAATCCCTTTAATGTTTTTAGATTTATCTTATTAAAATCGTCTATATATAAAATACATTCTTTTCTACAATTATGATATATTTGATATATTTCTTCCTCTAATGGTACTTGATTTGGACCTGGTACTATTTTATTAATTTTTTCACCAACATATCCTGTATCAATGTTATATCCTTTCCAATTAGATTTTTCCCAATCAACAGAACTATCGCCACTCCAATGAGCATCTAACCAAAATACTATATTTTCATTTTGTATGTTTATATCATCATCATCTAATAATTTTGGCAAAACTATTTTACTATCTCCGTGCAAGCAAATAACTTTTTTATTATTTTTTAATCTCTCTTTAGCTATATTAAATAGATTTTCATCTATTTCTATTGTATAAACTTTTTCAAAATATTCTGATAATAGGCTTGATCCATGTCCTGCCAAAGTTCCACTTTCTATTGCAATTTTATAATCAGTATTTATTAAGTTTTCTATTAAAGCATAAATAAAATGTCCCATATTAATAATATTACAAAAAAAATAATTGTAATATTACGATAATATTATATTTTATGTTATATTTATATTTATATTAAATGTATTTATAAATTTAGATATTAAATAAGCAAAAATTATTAATATTACTGTATCAACTATAATATTATCTGAATATAAAGTCCTTTCTATTATAAATCCAAATCTATTTAATAATGATATAAATAGATTTTCATCTTTTTTACAATATTTTTTACCATCATTTTCTAAACAAGATAATTCATCTTCACAATCTGTATCATCATTACACGAATTTATACATAGTGATATATTATTTTCAGTTACACATATTTTATTATCATCACAATCATTATCATCATTACATAATTTAATACAGCATGTATTTTTATCTTCAGTGTCTATATCACACGGTGATGAATTACAATGTGCAAATCCAGTTTGCTCTTCTATATAACCATCCGGGCAATAAATAGTTGAACATGGGTCCCTTTTTATTAAAATATTATTTAAAAAATTATAATCATTTTCATCTATACCTGCCATATATTATTAATTATTTATTTTTTTTATAAAAATAGTAGATATTTTACTTAATATTAAATAAATAAATACTAATAATATTATTTTTTTATAAATATTTCCATTAATAAAATCATCAAAAAAAGAACCAATTTTTTGTGTATTAAATAAATTATAATTAATATTAGGTATATCTGGTTGCAATAAATTTTCATAAAATTTTATTAATACTTTTGTATTTGTATTTATAGTACCACAATTATTTTGTTCATAATAAGTTGATAAATCTATTATTTTTTTAACTATTTCTGGTATTCTTGGAATAACTATATCTATTAAATCTTGTAACTTTTGATCATTTTCTTGTATATTATTTAAATCAATTTGTATACCAACTACTTCAGTAATTAAAGTTATTACAGATATTATACCGGTTGTTACTTCTCCTCTACATATATTCTGATTAATATTTTCTATCATTCTTAAACACCCATTTATAGAATGGGGACCAATTTCAATAAATCTATCTATTTTTCTAGTTATATATTCAAAATGTTCATCTTCCCATTCTGCTAATGGATTTTCTAAAATATAATCAAATAATTCATTATCATTTGGAGAAGTATATAACATATCATCAAAACAATTTCTTAAACTTTCATTTGATTCTAAATTTTCTATAAAAAAATCTAAATTGTCAGAATATAACTGTGCATTATTTATATCTCTTATATTTCTATCTTGTTCAAATAATTCTTCGATTCTATTATCAGGATTTTCTAAAAATAAATTAAATTCAATTAATAATATGTATGGTATTTTATCTAAAGTATAAGCACTTAGTTCACTAAAAATAGATATTGTATTATTTCTAATTATTGTAGCATAATCTTCAATATTAATTCTATCTGCTTTTGTTGGTATATTTATGCAATAATTTTCATTTGTATTTGAAAAACATCTATCATTTATTAATTCTATTAAATTATTTATATCTATTGTTAATTGTTCATTTGATACTATATTCTCAATTGATACCGAGTTTTCAGTTCCAAATGGTACATAACTAGATTTTATAAACATTTTTGTATAACTACTAGTAGTTGAACAATTTGTTGGATAATCATTAGTTATACAAGGCCAATTATTAATATCTTTTAATTCTCTATATCTGTGATATAAAATACTAAATTTTGAATTTTCATTTGTTTCTGAATATAAACTATTATAATATTTATTAAAATCTATATTTGGTAAGCGTAATTTTCTTGATATACATCTACTTAATTCATTATTATTAAGATCATAATCATATATACACCCTTCTTTTTCTTGACATTCAGTAATATCTAAATTATCACATCTATTTTCATTAATTAAATTTTCCTTTGTACAAGTAGTATTTTCTATTATAGAATTATCTAATGTATTTAATATATTAAATATATTACCTGAATTTGATATATTATCTGGGTCTGATATAAATTGTAATTCACCATTATTTAAAATATTATTATCATATATTTCTTCATTTGTTTTACTATATATATCTGTTTGTGTATATAAATTTGATAATTCTATATCACTTCGTATTTGACAACTATCATTATTAAATATACATATATCATGATTTGTATTATACTTTTGTTTTAAATCTCTATTTCTTGTATTGCAACTTGTTTCATCATTACTTGTTTCATCATCATCTAGATTACAAAAATATGTATTTACAAATGAACTATTTAAATAATTATTTTCAAAACTGTTTCCTTGAAAGGGTGTACAAATATAATCACAATTTATCCAACCTAAATTCTCATCATTTTTTTTACATGACATAGAATTTAATTCTTTTTTCCATCCACACCCAGAACAATCTACCATTATTATTAATTACATTTATTTTTATTTATCTATTTATTTAATTTATTTCATTTAAATAATTATATATTTCTATTACTTGTTCATTCCAATCTGGATTATTTGGAGATTGACAATGTACCCCCATAAGATGAGGTGTCCATTTTTTATTATAATTCGGAATATTATCTATTTTTATAAAATTTGTTTTCGTTGTTGCCAAAAATTCTACTGATATTATAATACTTTCATACTTGCGTTTTTCTATATCATCTTTTCTTTCTTTTCTTTCTGTATCATTATATAATAATATTAACTCTCTATCGGTTATAATTTTTGGACTATCAATAACTTTTAGTATAGAATTATAACCTTTACCTACAATATACCAAGCAATTATATCACCTTTTTTAATTTTTGTTTTAATTTTTTCATTTTTTCCGTCTTTATTCCATGTTTTTACAAAATTATTATCTACAAATATATCCCATTTATCTATATCTTCTAAATTACCATTCATATACCATACATTACAATCAGAAATTTTTAATTCATCATAAAAAGACATTACATTACTATTATCTGTAATTGTTTGTGCATCCTTTTTTTCTATAATTGGTTGTAAACTTAATTTTCTTGATATATCATTAATATAAATTTTTTTTATATCAATTTCTTCTTTTAATTTACGAATATTATCTATTAATCTATCATTTTCTTCTTTTAATTTATCATTATATTCTTCATTAATTTCAATGAACTTATCATTTTCTTCTTTTAATTCATCATTTTGCTTTAGTAAATCAGTTATAATATGAATGAGTGTATCGCGAGATAATCTTTCCAAATCCATTTAAATCTTTTTTTATTTTAGAAAATATTATATAATATCAAATTTTATTTAATTTATTAATAACACTATTAATTGTGTATGAACTATCTAATATTTTTTTAAATTTAACTAATAAATCATTATCTTTATAATAAGTTGATAATATAATTGCATCCATTATTTGTTTTCCTTTGATTCTAAAATCAAAAGTTTTTAAAAATTCTTTATAATTTGGATTATAATTAACCGCATTTATTGTTCCACAACTAGTTCTATATGATTTAAAATACTTATTTGGAATATTTTTACTCATTTGAGTAGCAAAATCTTTCTTCCATGGAGCTATTTGATACCATATTATTTTATTTGTACAACAACTAAAAGCATCAGTTATACTTTGATCTCCGGTTAATAATACATCATCTACACTATATTTTATTAATGATATAAATTCTGGTCTTGGTTTCGGTAAAATATCACCTCTAATTATCATTGTATTATCTGATTTATTTCCATTTTTTATTACAAATTTTTGTTTATGTTCATCTATCATTACCAAATTTGGATAATTCTTTGTATATTCTTTTAATCTTCTATTTACTGTATAACAAGTTCCACTTTGAGGTTCTTGTAAATAACATCTAATAATATCAACTACCCAATCTGGAACAATTACTTGGAATAATTTATGATTATATTTTTTTGATATCATCTCTATAAATGCTAAAAAACAATAATTACCATGTACACCCCAAGAACCAGTATGTGCTGGTCCTGGTGGTTGAATATATATTAACGCATATGGAAATTTAATAATATTATGTTTTTTAACATTCATATCTGTTATAAATATTCCTAAATTATGTTTACCGACACCAGTAGGAAAAGTATATGGACCTAATACATCATTATTATATTCACTTATTGAAAATGTATTATATTTATTAGCATAAGGTATCATTGATTTTAATTCTTCAACATAAAAAGTCCTTTTTGCTATTGGAACAACTACCATTATATCAAATTTTACTTTTGATGTTATTTTTAAATTATAAAAAGATGGACAATCTTCCTCTTTTTTTTCTTTTAATCGAATCATATTTTTAACATTTGCTTTAATGGTTTTAAATTTTTCTATATCATTTGTACATATATATATATTAGCATTTGGGTACCATTTTTTTAAATAATCATAAAAAGTTTTACAAATAATAACATCTCCAAATCCACCACATGGTACATTTAATAATCCAATATTAATATTTTTAGAATGTATTTTATTTATTTTTTTATTTAAAAATAAATTCCAAGGAATATCATATAAATCATCATAAATTTTCTTTTTTTTTATATGATTTACTATTGTATCCATATTATTTATAATATATAATATTATATATATAATAAATATATGGATGCTGGAAAATTAATAGGCGAAGGTTCAAAAACTTGTATATTTCAACCAAATTTACCTTGTATAAGTGATGATATAGATATATCAGATGATAAAGTATCTAAAGTTTTTTTAACTGATAAAGTAACACATAATTTAGATGAAGAAATTAGTTTCAATAAAAAGATAAGTAAATTACCAAAAAGTAATAAATGGGCTGCTACATTATTTAATAGATGTAAAGTAGGTAATTATGCTGAAATATTAAAAATAGAAAAAGACATAAAAAAATGTTTAGAAAATCAAAAAATATCAATAAATGATTTTAATAAAAATAAAACTATGTTATATGGATTATATGGTGGAATTGATATGTATAATCATGTAGATAAATTTTTTAATCATTTTGATGCTAAAACTATTTTTAATTTTTTAAAAAAAACACATAGTTTATTTTATGGATTAAATATTATGAATAAACATAATATATTACACTATGATATTAAAGCTGGTAATATAGTTTATAGTGATAATAAATATAAATATATTGATTTTGGTATATCAACTACTTTTGATAATATATCAAAAATTAAAAAAAGAGCACTCAAAGAATATAATACAAATAGAATTTATGAATATTATCCATATGAATTATTTTATGTATTTATAAATAAAAATAATATTACTAAAGAATTAAGAAAAAAACCATTTGCAAATAGAAAACATCACGAACATTTAGAATATATTCATAATGTTGCTTTTAATAGAAATATTAATAATGAAATTATGGAAAATATCAAAGCTATTAAAAACAATAAAATTAAACGAACAAAAGTAATTAAATCTATTGATATATATAGTTTAGGTATAACACTTATAAATATATTAGTTGATATAATTAATAAATACTCATATATAGAAAATATTAATGAAAATAAAAAAATTATTAATAAAATATTATATCACCCTACTTTATTACCGATTACTAAATTATTAAAAAAAATGACTGAAATATCGTGCAATGATAGAATTGAACCTTATGATGCATTAAAAGAATTAGAAAATATATTAAATTATAAACCGAAATATTAAATGTTTAATAAACTTAAGATAATCTTCTGTTTTATAATCTTATTTTTTATAATATATATCTTTTAATAAATTAAATATATTTCTAGATATGTTTTTATAAATAAATATACTAAATTCCATATTATATAAAAATATAAAAATATTAAAATATATAATATGGATTTTAATAAAGTCTATTTAGATGATAATTTATTATATAAAATATATAATTTATTATCATTTAATGATATGATTACTTTTTCATATATTAATCAATATACTTACAATAATTATAAACAAAAAACAAAATATAAAATATTTTTATTCCTTAATAATGATTACAAATTATTCAGAAAATGTTTACAATTTTATAAATACTCAATAACAGAATTATATTATTTAGGTAAATATAGTATTAATAATATTAATTATGTAACTAGATATGATAATGATGATATACACTATTATGATTTAAGATTTATATTTGAATTAATTTACAATAAATTTAATTATAAAAATATACCAATTAAAGATGAATTTTTAATAAAAGCAATTAAATACATAAAAAAATCTATAAGTTTTAATCGTTTTGAAACTATATATAATATTAGTAAATATCCATTATTACATTCTTTATCTTATATGTTTACTCCCAAAACTAAATGGGTATATATCTAACTAGTCTTACTATTTTCCTTATTTTTTATCCAATTATCAAAATTATTCCATTTAAACCCATAACTCATATTTCTGTGTGTTATCATAGCAGGTAACCATCCTTTAGATTCTGCTTTATCAAACCAAGTTGTTAAATTCTTCGCTTCTGCACGTTCAAGTGCAATATGATATCTTTTGTCTATAAATTTTCTCATTTTAGGAACATTTTTAATTTCTGGAAACATTCTAAATAGTATATCTGCTGGTGTTTCCATTTTATCTATATTTAAATTCAACAGTTATTTCTATTCTTGATAAGAACAGATACAACCCAACAATATTAATAAACAATAATAATGTTGTAAAAGAGTAATTAAAATATTTGTAATAACTATCTAAAATAACTGATAAGATAGCAATTAAGATTGTGTGGTCAAACCGCATCTTCAATTGATTTAAACAAAATATATTTTCAAATTAAATATTTATAGATGCTCTTTTTTAATTATAATTTGTATCCTGAAATATGAGTTTTAGCATAACAATTATTTGCGAAATGCCCAGTTCTTCCACACCTATAACAAGTATTAGTTTTTGGTTTTGTTTTCTTTAATGTAGTTGAATTTGTATATTTACCACCTCTAACATTAGCATAACCATGTTTTTTAATATTTTTATCTGTATGTTTTTGTTCTACTTTATTTGCAAAATATCCTGGACATGTATCAATTACTTCACCTTCAATTGGTTTAAATTTTTGTGTTACTTTAGCACCAATTCCACTAAAATGTTGGTCCATTCTTCTATCAATATCTACTGTTTTACCAATATATTTTTTACCATTTTCTAATTTTAATTTATATATATCTGTTTCCTGATTTATATTTGTTGTATTACCATATTTAGTTTTATACATTGGGGCCCCTGTTTTAGCATAAGCTGTTGAATTGTATATAATATCGCCCCTTTCTGTATAATAAGTCGGCATGCTTTTTATATTATACTGATATAGATTTTTACCTTTATATTTAAACAAAAAAAATATATTTTCAAATTAAATATTTTTATAATGAAAGAAATCGTGTTTCGGATGTAAAAGGATTTGTTGCAATAAAATAATAACCGTTACCAAACTATTATTTAACTAATTTCATTATCCATTATTTTTTTGAGTATTCCATTATCTCTTAATTCTAATGCAATTCTATGGTAGATTTATAACCTATTATTTTACATTTGTTATGTTGGATATATTCTGCGTGTCTTTTATCTATTCCCTTAGATGCTAATTCCGGAAAATGGATTTCTAATTTCTCAAATTAAAATTATTATTTAGTTTTCTTAAAAACATTCTATAATCAATAACAAATGAAGTCCAAGTGCTTCTATTATTACTGCTATTAAATCGGGAATTTTCTAAATTTAAATAATAAAAATTTTCAGACATTCCACAAATATATTGTTCAATAAAACTATTATATTTATTAGTAATATGTATAAAATTCGCTACAACTCCTATTTTTTTTAAATAATTTATATTATTTGAAGCAATAAATATTGACTTGTCTTTTTCTGTTTTTAAGTTCGAAATTATTTCTACTATTTTATCATCACTATATTCATTATTTGTATACTGGTCAATAGTTTTATTCATTATATCAGGTAACCGAATATGAATAGCGGTATAAGACAAATTGTCAAATGTTTTTTTAATGTAATCATCCCCTTGTAATTTAATATAGTTAGAATAATCCCAATTACTACATATTTCCGAATAAATATTTTCAAAATTAGAATTTAAATTACTATGAAAATCTCCATTGATTCTAGATTCATTAATGTGTACATTATTAAATAAATGCTTTATAATAATTAAATTATCATCTATATTTTCTAATTCATCTAGATTTTTTTTATTTTTTATGGACCTATATTTGAGCAATATTTCATCATTAGTGTTGGAATCAATTATTTGTTCATGTCTTAATTTTTTATTAATATAATTACTATGTATACAATATCTTTTATTGTTATCAATATGATTTAAAATATTTGATGTTTCATTATCAATAATTATATTAGAAAGATTTAATGTAAAAATATCATTAAAATTATAAAAAATCTTATTAGATTTTAAATAGTGTTCTCTAATTGGAGGTATAATACATATTCTATTTAATAATTTTGATAGAATCAAACATTCTTTGATTCCTATAATTTGATTTCCAGGACCAGAATTAGGTGGAATTAATGTAATTAATTTATCATACTCAAATTTATATGGGAAATAATTTAAATTAATATCGTCATTATATTTTAGATTTTTATAATCAAATCTATTATCAGGAACTTGATTATTATTTAATTTTATATTATGAATATGTTTTTTATTAACATAAGTACATTCAAATACCCAAGGTATAATATTTCCTTTGTAATCAAATAAACCTGATTTATTAAGTTTTGTTCTACAATTATTAGCATGTAGATGTACTAAATAAAAAAATTTATTTATTTTAGAAAAGTTTTTAAAATTTTTAGTAATATTAGGATAATAATGAAATTCAATGACCATTTGACTAATATTATTTAATTGTGTATCATTTAAATAATCAAACCACTTGTGCTCACTTCCTTCTATATCTAATTTTAAAAAAATATTATTATATTTTTCCATATAAAATTGTAGATTGGTATATTTATCATCATTTATAGTACTTATAAATTTTTTATTGAAATGGATTTTTTCGCATGGATTTGGTAATTTATCAATACTAAAATCAAATGCTTCGCAAAATACATTTTTATATTTATTAATAAAATGATGTTCGAAACTATTATCATTTGATATTCCTCCTGATATAAATATATCATAATTTATATTAGGTATGTCTAAAACAACATATCCACCATCTCTATTCCGACCGATTCGTAATTTATTATAATCACTTTTGTAAATTATTAAATCATTTATTGAAAAATTTTCAATATTATTGACAATTAAATTATTAGAATTATTAGATATTGTATTTTCATCATACTTAATTTGAGAATTATGTATTAAAATATTGTCTTTTCTTTCAAATAAACAATCAGACCATAAACCTCTATTATCATCTAAATATTTATCGTTATATATATCTGATATTGAAAATTTATTACCATTAATCTTAATAGGATAAAAATTATATTTTTCCAAAAAAATAGCTACATCTTTAATTGTGCTACAATTATCATATATATGATTAAAGTCTGCTTCAACAACAATATATTTTATAGATTTATCAAAAGGTATTAATCCCTTTAATGCTAATAATTCAGCACCTTGTAAATCCATAGTAATTAATTCTACTCTATTTTTAAGATCATTTTCAGATATCCATTTATTAAGCGAAATACTTTTTACATTATACTTAATAGGATTATTCATAACTTTATGAGATGTCATTGTCGTTTTATTATATAAAGAGCTAGATTTTGGAAATTTAGTATCACTTTTATAAAAAGTTACAATTTTATTATGCGTATTAGATACAGCTACATTTATAATTTCAACATTATAATTTCTGGTATTTTTTTTTGCATTTTCAATGAGAGTAGGTAATGCTTCAAAAGAATAGACCTTTCTTTTATAATTCTCACTTAAATATATTGCATCTTTCCCATCGTATGAACCACATTCTAAAATAACACTATTTTTTTGTTCTAAATTTATATATGGTTCAATCCATTTATAAGAACTATTATATGAGTTTATAGTATTCACAATAGGTTTTTTAATGGTATTTTTATCATTTGGTAAATATCTTGAATTATTTATTGTAGGATTATTTTTTTGTCTGATTTGGTTACCTTCTTCATCCCACATAAATGATATTAACACTTGCCTTTTTCCAGATGTTACTGGTTCAACGCCATGTAAAATTTTTGAATCAAATATTATTGTATCACCAATATCAAATTTAAAATCTTTTTTTAAATTTATAAATTTGAAAATCCCCCCCTCATAATCATCAATTTTTGATAAACATATTACAATTGATATTTTCCGATGTTGCTTTGTACCTTGTGTATCAGTATGTGGTATATAAAAACCTTTTTCATCGCTATAATAAGTCCCTATCTTATACATTTCACGATATTTAAGTGTTAACTTAAAATTTTCTTTAACAATTTTTTGAATTTTATAAAAATATATATTATCAATCTCTTTACTTTCACGTAGTGAAAAGAAAACATCTTTCCTTATTTTCTTTTCTTTACCAACTCGGCCCCCAACCTTTGAATAATATTCATTTTTATGATTAGCTTTATCTAATAATAATGAAATATCTTCACTGCTATATAATTTTTTTATTAGAAGATAATTATCATTCATTGTATAATATATATATATATTATTAATTTTGTTTTAAATCTTTAACACATAATGCACACGGTTGTGGTCTTTGGCAAACACCTCCGTATTTATGACCACAATCACATGGACATTTTATTCCAGAGCAAGGACAAGGTAATCCATATTCTTTTTTATATGAATCGTCTTCTAGAGTGTATGTAGACCCAGATTGTAAATCATTATTTTTATTTTTGATAGTAGTTTTCTTATCTCGTGAATTTATTTTTAGTATATATGTTAATGATTCCATATTATCTAATTATATATTATATATTATCTAATTATATATTTAATTATTTAAAAAAGTTATATAGATAATTATATAATGAATGAGATGGATTTTACAAAAACAGATAATTAATGTATTAATGAAAAAATTAAATAATCATTTAGATTTAGTTCATTATATATTAGAATTTAATAATAAGGATATAGAAAATATTAGAGAAAATATCAGAGAATGGTATATAGAAAAAGATTTTTATAATTGGTTAAATAATGATATTGAACTTAGATATAGATTAGTATTTACTAGACCAGAACATTTAGATATAATTCATTCTCAAAAATTAAATTATTATATAGAAAATTACAAAAATTTAAAACTAAATAAATATGATTATCGTTCTCCAAATGGATTAAGAAGAAATAAATCATTAACAGAATGTTTTAATAGTAAATGGTGGAAATATACAAATAAAAAAAATTATGAATGGTCATTAATACATTGTTACATTAATACTATGAATTATTTTGATTATTATAAACTATTTTGATTATTATAAACTATCTAAATAACTAGATAAATTTTGCTTTGAATACTTCTATTGGCGGTAATGGACTATCCCATTCTTTTATATCTTTAACATCTTTTTTATTTATATAAATAATTATATCTTCATCTGGATTTCCTTCTGTAAGTGTAACATTATATCTAATTTTATCAGTAAATGTGAGTGTTTTACCAATTACTCCTTCTGGTGGACATATCATACAATATATATCTTTTTTTAATTTGTATATATTAAAATATCCATTATTAGTTTCAGATGGTCTAATCCATGTAGCCCTTGATTTAATATTTTTCTTTTCAGTCCAATAAAACCATAATTTCTTTTTAAAAGAATATTTGGCTTTCCAATCTTTAACAAGAACTCCTTTATTATCATAATCTAAACCAACTTTAGATTTTCTTGATTCTTCTATCGCATTTTTGATATTAATAGAATCTATTGCTGTTTTACTTTTTACAATAAATCTCTTCATTTTTTCTTTTTCTGTTTTAATTTCAATTGCTTCTTTTTCTAATTGTTCTAATTTATCTTTCGCATTTTGGATTGTTCGCAGTTTTTTTGAATATCTACCTTCATAACTTTTAAATTTACGGTCTGTTTCTGTTTTTAGTTTTTGTAATGTTTGCTTTTTAAATGATTTAAAAGAAGCAGTATTTCCAACATTTCCAAGTGTATTAATATCATAATGTTTTATATTTTGACACAAATTTGTAGTAGATAATCCTCTTGCTTTAACATATTTAGTATGTATATTTTTAATATAATCATAATATTCATCTTTTACTTCTTTAGATTGATCATCTATTCCAAATCCGAAATTAATATTTAAACCAACTGGAATACACTTCATATTTGGATCATTTCTAATATTATACATTGGTTGTATCAAATGACTTATTTCACAACAACAACAATAAGAACTTCCTCCTCCCCCATTTTGATAAATAGTATTTTCAAAACCCCAATATCTTGGTTCTTTTTCAGATAACCATCCCCCATTTCCCTTATATCCATTTTTTATGTAATAATCGTAATTATCATATAAAGTTCTACTATGCGGTCCAATATGAATACTTGTACTTATAATTTTAGGTGGTGTTGTTTTCATATACAAATATTTCCAAATAGTATTATCTTCATCAAATATTTCTTTTAATGTTTTTGAAGTTAGAGTTAGACAACCAACTTCTTTAAGTCCGATATATTGTATAATGTAATCAATATATACTTCGTATGGAACATCATTTAATGATTTATTTACCATTATAGCATTTTATTACTTAAAAAAAAAATATTAATATTTCAAATTTATTTTAAATTATTTAAGTGCTCTTTTAATTATTTTAAAGCGTCTATTTTAAAGCATCTTTAAATTTATTTTCTAATCTTTTATGTTTATCAACATCTTCTAACAATTTATTTTCTTCTTTTTCAACTTCTTTCAATTTATTCTTTACTCTTTCTATTTGTAATCTTTTTTTATCGAGTTTTCCTTCTGATGATTTTATTTTTTTGTTATTTTCAGTTATTAATTTTTTAATTATTCTCTTTTTAAAATCCTTAAAATCAAGGTAAACACCATCATAATATAATGTTGTTTGATCATAATGATCAAAACAACTACAAGTAGTTATTCCTTTATTTTTTAAATAATCAACATATCTTTGTTTAATTTCAGGTGGATGATTATTTAGATAATAATACTCACCTCCGGAGCCCCAACCCCACCAATTATGAGAAAAGCCATATTGTACACTTGGGTCATTTCTATCAATAATAGACGTTAATCCTAAAACTTCTCTACATCTTACTTTATTTATACAAGACGGTGGACTGTGTACAGAATCTATTAAAATATCAGATTTAGGACTAAGTAATCCCAAAAACATATCTGTTTTGACAAATTCATACCCCTCAGGAACAATATCAATATAATTAGTTTTATTAATTCTATTATATTCGGTCAAATAAATAATACTACCATTCTGTTTATGTTTTATTTTACGAACTAAATAAGGACCAATATGAACACTTTTGTTAACAATTCTCTTTTTTGCGATTTTTAAAAATAACTTTTTCCAGAATTCATTTTTACTTAACATAGAATTCAATGTTGGAGAAACCATAGATAATATTCCAATTTCTTTAATTCCTAATACAGGTATAAAATTTTCAAAATATATTTCATATGGAACATCATTTAATGATTTATTTACCATCATAGCATTTTATTACTTTAAAAAAAATATTAATATTTCAAATTTATTTTAAATTATTTAAGTGCTCTTTTAATTATTTTAAAGCGTCTATTTTAAAGCATCTTTAAATTTAATATCTAATCCTTTATATTTATCAACATCTTCTAACAATTTATTTTCTTCTTTTTCAACTTCTTTTAATTTATCCCTCAATTTTTGTACTTGTAATTTTTTTCTACCGAATTTTGCTTCTATTGGTTTTAGTTTTCTTTTATTTACAGTTCTTAATTTTTTAATTGTTCTATTTTTAAAATCTTTAAAATCAATTTTAATACCATCATACTCTAATGTTGTTTCATCATAATGATTAGTACAACTACAAGTAAATACCCCTTTATCTTTTAAATACTCAACATATTTCTGTCTAACTTCATATGATTGTTCATTTAGATAATAATGATTAGTAANACCATTAGAGCAAACATGTTTAATTGATTTAATATCTGGATATTTAAATTTANTTATACAGCAAGGCATACAATGTATAGAATCATAGAAAATATCAGATGTTCTATCCAATAATCCTAAAAACATATCTGTTTTTACAAATTCATATCCTTCTGGAGCAGTATTTATATACTTAGTTTTGTTAAGATTATTATATAATTTTAATGGTGTAATCACACCATTTCTTTTATTTTTAATTTGTCTAAGTGAATAAGGTCCAATATGAACACTTGTTTCAACTATTTTCTTTTTTGTAGTTTTAAAATATATTTGTTTCCANAATTCATTATTACTTAATATGGTATTCAAAGTAGGTGAAACCATAGATAATATTCCAATTTCTTTAATTTCTAATACAGGTATAAAATTTTCAAAATATACTTCATATGGAATATCATTTAATGATTTATTTACCATTATAGCATTTTTTATTAATAAAAAAAATAATATTATTTTCAAATTTATTTTAAATTATTTAAATGCTCTTTTAATTATTATTAGTTAACTCCAACGGTGTGTGGGTGTCGTTGCAGATTCGATATCATAGAATAGTTCCTAATATTAATAGTATTATCCCTAGTATTAATCTCAATATGAATAATTTCCCCAACTCTCCAACTAGGAGGTATAGTAAAATTATAANCAGTTTTATTATAGAAAAATCTAAACGTCCTCCCTGGTGCGTTTTGTTGACATCTCATTTCATATATAGAGAAGTGATAGTTCCATTTTTTAAATCGACATTGTAGTTGATTTAATGGTCTTTCCCAAATACTATTTATTGGATTTGTTCCTTCTTTATAATAAAACCATTTCTTTGATTTAATATCATATGATGCTTTCCAATATCGTGGTAACATATCTATATCATCATAATCTAGTCCAACATTGGAATTAATTGCATTTCCTACCGCATTGAAAATTTTGATTCTAAAATCACTCATTTTAGTATTAAAATTAATAATTGATTCATCATAATAATCATCCATTCTATCATATTTATCCATTTGTTTAAGTAAATCNTTNTTTTTACTTATCATTTTAGCAATTTCATCTTCNATTCCTTTAATTTCTTTATTTGTGTCNAATTTCATATGTTCAAGTTTTTTCTTGTTTTTCTGTTGTTTAGCACAATATTGTTTTATTATTCTATCTTTAAATGATCTATAGTTAACATTTGTTCCAACATTTCCAAGTGTATTAATATCATAATGGTTAATATCNTGACACAGATTTACTGTTGATAATCCATTCTTTTTATTATGTTCAATATGTAACTTTTTAATATCTTTAAAATATTCTTTATGGACTATTTCTGGTTGTTCTACAATTTTGTCTTTATCCGAATCCCTATTAGTAACTATAATCGGATTAGTACTATTAGAAATAGATTCGATTTGGTGTTGGAAACCTTTTCCACAACAACATTTATATGATGTATCGCCTTTTTGATGAATANTTGTGTCGAGTTTCCAATAACTCATTGGTACTTTATTTACATTATGACCACCACATGGTCCAATATGAATACTGGTATCTAAAATTTTAAGGCGAGTAGTTTTAACAAATTGTTTTTTCCACATTTCATTTGTATCGAATACTTCTAGAAATGTGTTATTAATCATTAACAAATAACAATGTGTTTTAACATCTATATATTGTATCATATTATCAAAGTATATATGATAAGGAATATCATTTAAAGATATGGAATGACTACTTGTTGTAGCCATATTATAACTATAAGATGGAGTTAATTTATAATTAAAAGATTATTTCAAATTAATTTTAAATTTTTAAGAGCTCTTTTTTTTTATAAATTTAATTATATATATGGATGAAGAATATGAGATAATTATGGTAACTTTTGAAGATTTTAAAAATGATATTATTAGTAAAAATGATAAAATTAAATCAAAAGATGAATATTGGTGGGCNAATCTTAAAAATGATTTATTATTTTACAATCATAGATTACAAGGACAACAGAGGGATTTAGTTAATATTTTACTTGCTGATATTATTCAAAAATATATAAATATAATGACTACTAATGCTACTTTAAATCCAATTGAAAAATTAAAAAGAGCAGATAGACAATCAATTAATTTAGGATTATCAAATCAAGATTTTATAGATTTTTTAAGTGTTCTAATAAAATATGTTAAAACAACTAGTAAATTTATGGAAGATGTTGAAATAATTAATGTTGAAGCAGTACCTGGATTAGCTCTAAGAGAATCTATAAAGGATCCTGCTTCAGCTTTAGGATATTTGTCTAGATTAGGTGAAGAAAGAGGAATATTGGATATTAGTATTTTATATAATGATTTTTTTGTTCAATCTTTATTAACACTTGAATTTATAGTAGCAAATGCATATATAGAAAATATGGGAAGATTACATGACCCCCAATTGAGTTGTTTTGATATAAAACCAGTAAATCCTAATCAAGAANATAATAAGATAGATGAAAAAGTTGCTAAATTTATAGATTTAGAAAATAAGAAAATGTTTTTAATACAAGAACTGAATAAATTAAATAAAGACATAGCAGATTCAGAATATTTAGTTAATAATTATAAACAAGAAATACAAGAAATAAATTATAGTTATTCTAGGAAGCATACCGGTTCCGACATCNACTTATTTAAAAGAAAAGATAAATTAATAGAAAAAATTAAAGATGAAAATAGTTATACTACAATAGAAAAAAAAAGAATAGAAGAAATGAAAACAGAAGTTAGAGAATTAAATAAAAAAACAAGTATACTTATTCCAGAATATAATAATAAATCAAGAATAGAGGGTGCTTATCTTTCTGTTGAATCAAAAATAAAAGTTATAATTGATTTAGGAAATAATGCTATAAATTTGAATAGATTAAATAATCCTTGGGATAGAGNTTCTTTATTTGAAATGTTATTTGATATAAAAGAAATATTAAATTCTATATTATATTCATCATTAATATTTTATAGTAGGTTTAATAGTAGTCGGCATGAATTTTATAAAGAATTATTTGATGATTTAAAAACTCGTGAACTGGCAATCCTCGGTTGGAATACTCCAGATGATATAGAGACTCCAATAATAGGATATACAGATACTAGAAAAATTAAAGATAAATATTTAGTAAATCAAATTATGTTATATCAAAAATTATTAAGTGCTTTTATAGGTGATTATAANAGTTTAGAAAAATATAATGAAGATTTAGATGGTAGAAAAGCAAAAGGATTAGATGATGTTAATAAATATGATAAATTAATAGAATTTGTTGTTTGTATAGATAAACATATAAAAGAATTAAAAACACAATTAGAACCAAGTCCAGATAAATTAGAACCATCTACCAGATTAAAATATTTATATCAACCAGGTGAACAAAGATTATTACAAGATAGTAGTGAGGAAATAGAAGATTTAGGAGATATTTATCTGGAAAAGAAGAAAAGAATAACATTAATAGATAATCTAACACGTGACTTAGGTAATTCTGGAAGAGAATTATTTACAAATTATCCAACACAAGTTGGTGATAAAGTAATGTTTCGAGAATATGCGGATAATGGATTAAAAGATTTATATAAGAAAATGATGAAAAAAGATGTAGATTCAGATTCTTTATCAGATGTATCATCTTTATCATCGTTGGAATCTGTAGATATAAGTGAATTTGCAAATGAAGCAGATGATTATGGTGGAGGTAAATTAATAGGGGGAGATCCAGAAGATGAATATTTAAAAGATCATGGTGTTGGTGTAATTACCAATATAACTAAACGTGATTCTCCAACAAATCCAAATAATTATTGGGCGGAGATATCATATGATTCATTTGATAAAATAAGAGATGAGTCTGGTAAAAGATATGTTAAAGTAAAAAAAATAGCAGAAAGACCTATTATAGAATTAGTAAAAATAGATAGTATAAAAATAGGAGCAACGGTTGATTATAATAATTGGAAGATTGATAAATATTTTATTGATTTAAATAGAGAATTTCCATATTTAATAAATAATGATATAGTCTATAAATTTGATAAATTATATCCTTGGCCATGTGAACCAGAATGTAAGGATACATCAATCGGGTGTATGGATTATTGGGATAGTGAAAAACATATGGATAAAGCAATTGAACAAATTAAACAGGTTTATAATATACCACATACAGAAAGAAAAAAAATATTAACAGAAGCAATACATAGAATTTATACTAGGGAGGATTTGAGTGATCTATGGCGTGATAGTATGTTTGAATTATTAGATTATGAAGGAAAAGAAGAAGAAGTTGTAATTGAACTATATTTATCTGATAAGAGATTAGTTGATATGTTATCATTTGGTTTACCAGGATTAAAAGATACTATAGTTAAGAGTGATATATTAAATATGTTAGATTTAACAGATTTTACAGTTGAGGGTGAAGGTGAGCTAGTTGATATTTATATTCCACCCGAACCATTTAATACACTCAATTATGCTATAGCATATATTAAAATTAAACCAGCCGATGATGATGAAATAAAGAGTATTATAATTCAAAGATTAGTTAGACATTTACATTTTTTTAAAAGAAAGACAGATTTATTAAATGACCGCAAAGAACTCCAAACAGAAATGGAAAAAATAGAAGATATAAAAGATGATATGATATCAGCTATGGAAACAGGGGAACCAACACAATATATTAAGAATCCTTATAGAAAAAATAAAGATATATATAATGAACAATTAGAAAAATTAGGATTAGGAGATATATTTGAAAGAATAGAAAGGGAACAAACAGCATTTAAAGATAAAGAATATAAAATGTTACAATTAGCTAAAGAAAAAGCAAAAACATTTCAACGAGATAAAGATAAACAAGAAGTATCTTTAGCACCTGAATATAGAAAATGGATTAAAAATTTAAAGAAAATAGATGATAAGGGATTAACAGTTGATGTAGGTGCATATGATCTTGATCCAGGTGCTACTCCAGAAGAAATATTATATGAAGAACCAGAAAATATAGCTATGAATAGAATGAGACCACAGCCTACAGAAGCAGAACAAGATTGGTTTTCAAGATTAGGTATAACAAAAAAAGAAGCACTACAAGATAGAAGAAAAGTATTTAGTTTATTAGAAGATAGGTATAGACCACTTGGTTCTAGATTTATTGGTAGAGAAGATTTGAGGAGGGATATAATAAGTCGTCGTTCAAATTCAGATGAGGGATTAGGAGAACAAATTGAGCGTAGAAGAAGAATGGAAGAATTAACAAATAGAATAGATAGAGGAAGGGAAGCAAGGATAAGGGATATAGAAACACAAATTAGATTAGAGGGAAGAGTATCATCTGAATCAGAGGAAGATCCATATGGTTTAGAAAATATGTTTAATTTAGATACTATTTAATAATCAGAATATTTGTATGATTCGGGTGTTTTGGGGTCATTAAAACATTCATTACATAAACAATTATCAGAATCATCTATATTTATGTCTAATTTAGTATTTACACAATTAAGACAATAATGAGAATATATTTTTTCATTATTATCTGATATTATGGAACAATTTGGACCAATACATTTACCAGCTATATTACAATGATAAAATTTATTACAAGACCCACAATTAATTTTAATCTGGTATGAATTTAATTTAAATTTTTCTTTACAAAAATTACATTCTAATACTTCGTAATCTAAGTTTTTAACATATTTTTGATGGTCTGTTGCTGTATATTTATTATATTTTTTTGTTGGTTCTGGGTGAATAGTTGATATTTTTTTCTTTTTAAAACAATTAAACATTATAATTAAAAATTAAAAATATTTATATTTTAAATTATATAATGGGATTATTCAGTATGACTGAAAAGATATTAAATGATATAAATAAAATAAAACAACCAAATAAAGCTTCTAAATTAAAACAAAAAAAGGTTGATGAAAAATTATCTCCAAGAATGAAAAGAATAAGGTCAATGGATAATTTTATGAAATTTCAATGGTCTTGGACTTTATAAAATATTATTAAAATATTATTAAATAAATTTAAATTTAAATATTTGTTTTTAATATAAATAAAGATGGTATTTCAACAAACAATCGGTTCAAGGGCACAAGTTATGAATGGGACAGCTGAAAAAACAAGTGGTGGATTAAAAAAGAAAGATTTAAAATATAATTCACAAGGAAGAATTGTTTCAGTTAAAAAAAGTAGATCAGCTAAAAAAGAGAAAAGATTAAAGAAAGCTGGTTGGACATATAAAAAAGGTGAATTTGGGGCGATTAAAATAGAACAAAAAAGTCCTAAAAAAAGGGGTTCTAAAAAAAAGGGTTCTAAAAAAAAGGGTTCTAAAAAAAAGAAATAATTATTTATTAAATCTTCTAGACCGATTATAATATTTTTTTATATATTAAAAAATTATCTAGTATTATTTCTTGTTATAATTCATAATAAATTATTTTTTATATTTAATTATTTATAATAATTAAAAAAATTATATTAGATATAATATATTATGGATAAAGAAAATTCTATTAAAGATTTGTTTAAACCCAATAAATGTTCTCCAATTATAGCTTATTTTTTAATTTTATTAATATCAATTGTTATAATAATAAATGCAAAAGAAACATCTAAAAAATTACAAGATAATTATAAAATATTAAATGTATTTAAATTATTTACTTATTCTGAATTAGTATTTTTATTAGTTCACGGTATTATATTATTTGGATTATGTCAACACGGGAAAGAAACTATAGCTTGGATAACATTATTATTCCCTTTATTTGGATATTTAATTAAGAATATAATTGTATTTATTAGTTTATATACAATACAAAAAAGCGAACCACCAAAAGATAAAATAGATAATAAAGATGAAAGTTCACAACAACAAACACAAATAACAGATTTACCTGTAACACTCCCTCCAACTAATAATGTAATGGAAAGTCAAAAACAAATGCTTAAATTTAATCAAGCATTACAGAATAATGCATTACAAAATTTAGTTAATAGAGATCAAAATAATGAAATGAACCCTCCTTTAGATAATAATTTTAATAATATGCAAGATCCAATGCCTATCCCTTCTAATTTTTAACCGTTAACACACGCTTCGTAAAAAATTATAGGAATTCTACAAGTTTTTAATAATCCATTATATAATAAATTTATATTAATTAATTCTCTATTATTTAATTGTTTATTTTGTAAATATAATATTGTATTATTTTGAATACAATTATTATATCTATTTATTAAATAATCATTTGTATCAATTAAATTATAATATGAAAAAGAATAAATACATAATAAACCACTGATTACTAATAATATATATTTTTGTACTTTGATGATAGATACATATTTTCTTATTATAGTTTGAAAATCATTTTCTATATTTATAAAATTGTTATTATTGTTATTATTGTTATTATTGTTATTATTGTTATTATTGTTATTATTGTTATTA
>PBDW01000006.1 GCA_002717485.1 Pelagibacteraceae bacterium
AACCGCTCGGCCATCTCTCCGATTGTGAACCTGCTCAATAATTTCTTTAGTTTTATGAGTTTTTTTCAAGTTTAAATAATTACAAATTTCACCTACTACTTTATTTGGATTTTTAATAAGTTGTTCATAATTAACAATATATTTTTTTTTAATTTTTTTAAGATGTTTTTCCACTAGATTAATGTAAATTTGAATTTTTTCCTTTTCATTTGAATTAATCCAAGTCTTGTATGATTTTGTTTCTAAACCATATTTACTAATATATTTCGGTAAATAAAGATGACCACTTTTTTTAAACCACCCTTTTTGAACCATTGATGAGATTAAGGCAGAGTTACTACGTTTAGTTACAATAAATTTATTTTGAGGATAATAATTTTGGAGTTTTACAAAACTGCTTGCTAAACTTGGTGCTTTAATAATCAATATTTTTTTATTTTTTTTCAAGTAGCGATCAAAATCTTTTCTTCTTAGATTTAATTTTAATTTTTTATTAATTTGTTTTTTGTTTAATGAGTGGAATATAGAGCTGTCATCGGTTTGTTTTAAATTAATTTTTCTACCAGTACATAGATTATAAAATAGATCTTCAATAAGATAATTTTCATAGATATCACTCCAATTTTTTTTATTAATTTTTTGAATTAGTGGAAGCAAGCTAAACAAAGTTTCTGGTTCGAAAGAATATTCAACGCCTTTTAATGTCGATAAAATCTTCCCTAATATCGTAGTGCCCGATCTTGGGCATCCAGTAATCCAGGTTGTTTTGTTTAAAATTCTATATGTATAAGATGAGTGTCTCATTTTAGGTTCCCTTGTTAATCTTTAAAACACCGATAAAAGCTTCTTGTGGAATTTCCACTTTTCCAAACTGTTTTGATCTGGCTTTACCTTTCTTTTGTTTGTCTAAAAGTTTTCTTTTTCGATCTCTCGCTCCACCCCCATGTATTTTGGTCAATACATCTTTTTTAAATCCTTTGATTGTTTCTCTTGCAATAACCTTTCCTCCTATTGCCGCTTGGATTGGTATTTGAAAATTATGTCTTGGAATTAATTCTTTAAGTTTTTCACAAACTAAACGACCTTGAGATTGTGCAAAATCTTTAAAAATAATCATTGATAGTGCATCTACGGGTTCCGAATTTACCAATATTCCCATTTTGACTAAATTTCCTTCCCTATATCCTATGATTTCATAATCAAAACTTGCGTAACCGCTGGAAATTGATTTAAGACGATCATAAAAATCAAAAACTACTTCATTTAATGGCAGCTCATAACTAATGACTGCACGGTTTCCGGAATATGTAAGGTTGCTTTGAATTCCTCTTTTGTCTTGGCATATTTTTATAATAGATCCCAGGTATTGATCTGGAGTTATAATTGTCGCTTTTATCCAAGGCTCTTCGATTGACAATATTTGTGTTGGATCAGGCATGTCAGTTGGATTTTGTAATTCTTGAACTGTGCCATCCCTTTTATTTATTTTATATATTACACCCGGCGTAGTAGTAATAAGGGTAATATCAAACTCTCTTTCTAATCTTTGGGTTGTGATTTCAAGATGAAGTAAACCTAAAAAACCACATCTAAAACCAAGTCCTAAGGCGCTCGAAGCCTCGGGCTCGTATGAAAAACTTGAATCATTTAGTTTAAGTTTAGCTAAACCATCTTTTAATTTTTGATACTCTGAATTATCGACCGGAAATAAACCACAAAAAACTACAGGTTTGCTTGCTTTAAAACCGGGTAAGGGTTTATCAATAGGATGTGATACATCGCATATCGTATCACCAACTTTAGTGTCTGATAAATTTTTTATTCCTGTGATTATAAAACCAATTTCTCCTGATGAAATTTTGTCAACATCCTTTGGCTTCGGAGTAAATACGCCAACTTTTTCTATAATATGCTCTGTGTTGTTTGACATCATTTTAATTTTCATATCTTTTTTTAACACTCCATCTATAACTCTTACTAAAATTACAACACCTAAGTAGCTGTCATACCAACTATCAACCAGTAAAGATTTTAGTGGATTTATAATTTCTCCTTTTGGAGGTGGTAAATTTTTGACTATAGATTCTAAAATATCATCAACACCTTCTCCGGTTTTTCCAGAACAATTTATTGATCGACTAGTATCTATTCCAATTACATCTTCTATTTGTTTTTTTACCTTTTCTGTATCTGCCGCCGGTAAATCAATCTTATTTAATACTGGAATAATTTCATGATTATTATCAAGAGCTTGATATACGTTCGCCAATGTTTGGGCTTCAACCCCTTGACTGCTATCTACAATTAAAATTGAACCTTCGCATGCTGATAAAGATCGACTAACTTCATAACTAAAATCAACATGCCCGGGAGTATCGATTATATTAAGTATGTAACTTTTCCCGTCTTTAGCTTTGTAATTTAAACGTACTGTTTGCGCCTTTATGGTAATTCCTCGTTCTCTTTCAATATCCATTGAATCTAAAACTTGTTCTTTCATTTCTCTGTTGCTTAACCCGCCACAAAATTGAATAAGCCTGTCAGCTAAAGTAGACTTCCCATGATCAATATGGGCGATAATAGAAAAGTTTCTGATCTTACTAAGATCGGTCATAAATTATTCTCTTATAGATCCGCCAGTTGCAAACTTCACATTTTCAATAATTTTATTAGATATATTTTCTATATCTTTATCGGTGAATGTCTGCATCTCAGGTTGCATAATAATCTTTATGGCTACACTTTTCTTTCCATCTGGAATTGTGTCACCTTCAAAAATATCAAAAATTCTTATGTCTTTAATTAACTCTTTATGAGTTTTTTTTATGGCATCAGTTATTTTATTACTATTAATACCTTTATCAACGATAAACGCAAAATCTCTTTCAATCGGCTGAAATGGATTTTCTTTAAAAGCTTTTTTCACTGACATTCTTTTTGATATAAATTTATCTAAATTATTTAGAAAAATTTCGAATCCGCATACACTGTTTTTTATCTCATACATATCTAAAATTTCTGGATTAATTTCGCCAAAATAACCAAGGATATTTTGGCCTAATTTAATTGTGCAAGACTTACCAGGATGATACCATTTTGGAGATTCATATAATATTTGCAGTCCATCAAGAGAAATTCCTAACAAAGAAAAAAACGAATATACATCTCTTTTTATATCATAAACGTCTATAGATCTTTTTTCATCAATCCAGTTAGCAGGATTAGCTTCTCCATATTTTATCCCAGTAGCCATCATATGCTGACCTTTGAAATATAAATTTTCATACTCAGGTCCTACTTCGAAAATACCGAAGCTATTAAATAATCTCGACTGATTTTTGTTAATTGAATCAAGTAAATTTGGGATTATAGATGGTCTCATAACATCAAGATCAGAGCTAATAGGATTATCTAATTTAACTAGATCGTTGTATTTGTTAAAATAATTTGCAAATTTTGAAGACATAAAGGACCAGGTTACAACCTCTAGATAACCATTAGAGGCTATAAATCTCTTTGATTTATAATAAATAGACTGTTTAAGGTTAAGCGATTTCAAATTATCAGTTTTATTTTTTATAACAGATTCTGGTTCGATTTTATCAAATCCAAATATTCTTACAACTTCTTCAACTATATCTGCATCCCCATCTATATCTGGTCGCCAAGTTGGCACACTAACTTTACATAAATTATTTTTTTCTCCTGTAATTTTAAAACCCAATTTTTTTAAAATTTCTTTTTGTTTTTTCTTATCAATATTTACACCACATAATTTTTTTACTTTTGTAAAATCATATTTAATATTTCTTAAATTAATTTTATAATTTCCTGATTTGGTAATTTTACTTACTGTACCACCACATAATTTTAATATCATATTTGTGGCAGCGTCTATCCCATAATCTAAAGAGTAAGGATCAATACCTCTTTCAAATCTATATCTAGCATCACTTTGCAGATCAAGATACCTTCCCGTTCTTGCTATGTTAATTGGATCAAATAGTGCAACTTCTAAGAAAACATTTTTTGTACTTTCAGAACATGAGCTATCTATTCCACCCATTATACCACCAATAGCATGGACTATATTTTTATCAGATATGACTACAATCTTGTTACTTAATTTATAATCTTTTCCATCTAGTGTTTTGCAGTGTTCGTTATTTTTTGCAAGTCTCATAGTAAGATCTCCAGAAACTTTATCAGCATCAAAAACATGAAGAGGTCTGCCAAGATCGTATGTTATATAATTAGTTATATCGACTAATGCTGATATTGGTCTAAGTCCAATCGCAATAAGTCTTCTTTTAAGCCAATTTGGGCTAGAAATATTTTTTACGCCCTTAAAAAATCTTCCTGCGACTGCTGGGCATAGTTTATTATTATTTTTATCTAATGATCTCTTCCATTTTACTGAACTAATAAAATTACCCTTTTTTATATCAAATTTTGTCGTTTTTAATTTCCCTGCACCTGCGGCAGCTAAGTCGCGAGCTATACCTCTCACTGAAAGACAATCTCCTCTATTAGGTGTAATACTCACATTGATAATAGGATCATCCAAACCAAAAACTTTTGCAAAGGATTCGCCGACACCATATGATTTATCGACTTCAATAATTCCCTCATGGTCTTCAGATATTCCCATCTCTTTTTCTGAAACAAGCATTCCTGACGAATCTATTCCTCTGATATTTGTTTTTTTCAAGATTATTTCTGTTCCTGGTATAAAACTTCCTTCCGGAGCAAATATTCCCTTCATTCCTGTTTTAGCGTTAGGTGCGCCACAAACTACTTGGTAAATTCCCCTTGAAGTTTTTACCTGACAAACTTTAAGCCGATCGGCATTGGGGTGCTTTTCAGCTTTAATTACAAAAGCTACCTTAAAAGGCTTCAGCTCAGTTGATCTGTCTTTTACCTCTTCTACCTCTAAACCAATGTTAGTTAATTTATCGATAATTTGATTAAGTTCCAACTTGGTATCTAAATGATCTTTTAGCCAGGAAAGAGTGAACTTCATTATAAACCAGTTTTGGATGAAGAGTGTAGAGGATCAAAACCATAGTGTTTAAGCCACCTTAAATCGGTTTCAAAAAAACTTCTTAAGTCAGAAATTCCATATTTTAACATAGATATTCTTTCTATTCCCATACCGAAAGCAAAACCTTGGAATATTTTACTATTTATGCCGCAATTATTTAAGACTCTAGGATTCACCATGCCACAACCTAAAATTTCCAACCATTCATTTCCTTCACCTATTTTTAAAACACCGTCAATTTTACTATAAGCTATATCCATTTCGGCGCTAGGTTCAGTAAATGGAAAATAGCTTGGTCTAAAACGATATTCCAATTTATCAACTTCAAAAAAAATCTTCAAAAAATCAACTAGACAGCCTTTTAAGTTAGCCATTGTGGAATTTTTATCGACTAATAAACCCTCAACTTGATGGAACATTGGCGCATGCGTAGAATCGGAATCACATCTATAAGTTCTTCCTGGAACAATTATTTTTAAAGGTGGTTTTTGTTGTATCATAGTTCTAATTTGAACTGGACTTGTGTGAGTTCTGAGGACTAATTTTTCGTTTTTTTCGCTATCACTTAAATAAAATGTGTCTTGCATTTCACGAGCAGGATGATCTGGTGGAATATTTAATGCTGTGAAATTATGAAAATCGCTTTCTATATCCGGTCCTTCTTCTAAAGCAAAGCCCATAGAAGAAAAAATATTTATTACTTCTTCGATAGTCTGACTAATTGGGTGAATTTTACCATTATAAAAATTTCTTGGAGGCAAAGAAAGGTCAAATTTTTCTTCTTTAATTTTCTTATTTAGCGCCTTGCTATTTATTGAAATTTTTTGTTTCTGAATTTCTTGTTGTATGAGCTCCTTAAGATTATTAAGATTTTTGCCAACTTCTTTTCTTTCTTGTATTGATAAACTTCCTAATGTTTTCATTTCTTGGGAAATTATTCCCTTTTTACCAAGGTAAAATAAACGTAGCTTTTCCAGCTGATCTAAATTATCAACTGAATTTATTTTATCCATAGATTCTTTTTGAATTTTTGAAAAATCCATTATGCTCAGACTAATTATAAATTAAATAAACTAATTTATCGAGCAGATTGAGCTTTTTCTACTAAAGCTTTAAATGTTGCTGGCTGATTTACTGCAATATCTGCAAGAATTTTGCGATCAATATCAATTTTTGATTTTTTTAACCCCTTTAAAAATACTGAATAGGTCATTCCATAAAGTCTCGCGCCAGCATTAATACGTTGAATCCACAGCCCTCTAAAATCTCTCTTTTTATTTCTTCTATCTCTATAGGCATATTGAAGAGATTTTTCGACACTCTGAACTGCTACTCTAAAAACATTTTTTCTACGACCGTAGTGACCCTTTGCTTTCTTGATAACCTTTTTGTGTTTCTTTCTTGCTGTAACACCTCTCGATACTCTTGCCATAATATATCCCCTTATTACTTATTATATGGCATTAAGTGATTAATCCTCGATGCATCACTAGATGACATAATTTCCATACCTCTTGTTGAACGAATGAATTTTTTACTTCTTTTGCTCATACCATGTCTTTTACCTGAGGCTGCCATTTTAAGTTTTCCGCTTCCATTCCTCTTAAAACGTTTTCTTAAACTATTTTTTGTTTTTAATTTAGGCATTACATTTCCTAAGTTTGTAAATAAACGATATTGTAATTTATTAAATTAGATGGCTTATAAACAATTAAACATTAAAAGACAATAGGGATAAAATATTCCCTATTTTGAAGGAACTAAAACCATCATAATTTGTCTTCCTTCAATTTTTGGCTTAACCTCTACCTTGGCAAACTCTGCAACTTCTTCTTCAAGCTTTTTAAGAAGGTTAAAACCGAGATTCTGATGTTCCATTTCCCTCCCTCTAAATCGCATTGTAATTTTAACCTTGTTTCCTCCATCAATAAACTTTGAGAGTGCCTTCATCTTTACGCCATAATCATGTTTCTCAATGCCTGGTCTTATTTTTATTTCTTTTACTTCAATTGTTTTTTGTTTTTTCTTTGCTTGATTTTTTTTCTTTTGTTCTTGATATTTTAATTTACCATAATCAATTATTTTGCATACTGGCGGATTTGCCTCTGGGGAAATCTCGACTAAATCAGAACCAGCGTCTTCTGCTGCATTTAATGCATCTCGAATATTCAAAATACCAAGTTGTTTTCCGTCAATTCCTATAACTCTAACTTCAGAAGATGCTATTCTTTCATTAACCCTGGGATCAGAGTTCTTTTTTGCCCTAAAATGAAAGCTCAAAACTTATTCTTTTCTATCATTATATTATAATTATAATTCATCAGAAAACTTTGACATTGTCTAGTAAAATTTAGGGGGTATAAGCTTCTTTTTTAATATTAGCAAGTGCGATTTTTAAAGGCTTTATTTCTTGTTTATCAGAACCCAGGCGGCGAATTGATACTGTATTTTCCTCAATTTCTTTTTTTCCTACAACTAAAATTATTGGGACCTTATTATTGCTGTGTTCCCTGATTTTATAATTTATTTTTTCATTTCGAATATCTAATTGAGTACGTAGATTATTTTTCTCACAATATTTATAGACTTCTCCCGCATATTCCCTTGCATCGTCTGAAATGCTTGCAACCGCAATTTGTACAGGTGAAAGCCATAAAGGAAGATTTCCTGCTGTATTTTCAATAAGAACACCTATGAATCTTTCTATTGAGCCAAGAATAGCTCTGTGCAGCATAACTGGCCTTTTTTTATTTCCGTTTATATCAATATAGTTGGCATTCAATCTATCTGGCAAAACAAAATCGACCTGTAAAGTTCCACACTGCCACTCTCTCCCTATTGTATCAGTTAAAATAAAATCTAACTTTGGTCCATAAAATGCTCCCTGTCCGGGATCTTTCGTATATGGAAGTCCAACTTTGTCTATTGCTGTTTGCAAAGAATTTTCAGCCTTATCCCATATCTTGTCTTCTCCAGCCCTTACTTCAGGCCTATCCGAAAATTTTATATTTATTTCTTTAAAACCAAAATCATTATAAATCTCCATTAATAGTTGGCAGAATTTTTGAGTTTCTGAATTAATTTGATCTTCTGTACAAAAAATATGAGCGTCATCTTGCGTAAAGGCCCTGACACGCATTAGTCCATGGAGTGCTCCTGAAGGTTCGTTCCTATGACAACTTCCGAATTCAGCTATTCTAATAGGAAGATCTTTATAACTTTTTATGCCTTGTTTAAAAATTTGGACATGCGCGGGGCAATTCATAGGCTTTAAGGCCATTGGTTTTTTATCTTCGCCCTCAGTAATAAACATATTTTCTCTAAATTTTTCCCAATGACCGGATTCTTCCCATAATTTCCTATCAATTAAAGAAGGTGTTTTGACTTCTTGGTATTTTGCTTTATTTAACTTTTTTCTTACATATTCTTCACAAATTCTATAAACAGTCCATCCCTTGGGATGCCAAAATATGCTGCCTATTGCTTCATCTTGCAAATGAAATAAATTAAGATCCTTGCCAAGTTTTCTGTGGTCTCTTTTTTCAGCTTCTTCAATACGCTTAAGATATAATTGAAGATCTGAGTCTTTAAACCACGCAGTTGCATAAATGCGTTGTAACATTTTATTTCTTGAATCCCCTCGCCAATAAGCTCCTGATAATTTTAATATTTTAAAAGCATTTCCTACAAATTTAGTAGAAGGAGAATGGGGACCCTTACACAAATCAATCCACAAACCCTGCTTATAAATACTTAACTCTTCGCTATCGTCAATATCATTAATTATCTCAATTTTATATTTCTCTTGCTTTTTATTAAAATATTTTACGGCTTCTTTTTTTGACCATATTTCTTTTTCAAAAGGCTTATTTGCTTTAATGATTTCATGCATTTTTTTTTCTATTTTTTTAAAATCATCAGGGGTAAATGATTCCTCCCTTTCAAAATCATAATAAAATCCATCCTTGATTGGCGGTCCGATGCTTACTAAAGTATCTGGAAAAAGATCCTGTACTGCCTCTGCCATAATGTGTGCAGCATCGTGGCGAATTATTTCTAGCGTCTCAGGTGATTTTTTAGTCAATATTTCAATTGAACAATCTATTTTTATTGTTTCCTTTAAGTCCTGTATTTTATCATTGACCTTAATGGCAATTGCCTCCTTGCTTAATCCAGCACTAATATCCTTGGCTATATCTAAACCAGTTATTGGTTTATTAAAATGCCTTTGGCTTCCATCAGATAACGTAATATTAATCATAGTGCTTCTTTATTGAGACTACATATTTATATATAGTAATGGAGATATTAAAGCAAAAAATGAGTCAATTTCAACAAATTTGTATTAGTCGCATTGATAGGATTGGCGATTTAATAATAAGCACCCCTGCAATAAAAGCAATTAGATCAAATTGGCCAAATAGTAAAATTACACTATTAGCATCAAGCATCAATTCAAAAGTTTTAAAAAATTCTAAACTTATAGATGAGATAATCATTATAAAACATGAGGATAGTCTTATTAAAAAAATAAAAATTTTAAGGACTATTCAAAAAAGAAAGTACGATTTATTTATAAATTTCTCACCAACAAATTTAAGTTATTTTTTGTGCCTTTTTAGTTTTGCAAATAAAAAAGGGGTTATAATTTATTTAAGTAGATATAAAAAATATTTTTCAAAGTTATTTCATAGACTAATCTTACAATTGACTTGTGATTACGTTGATATAATCAATCGACAATTACTTTTTAAAACAAAAAAAGATATGCATCAATCTCAAATGATGCTTAATTTAATAGAAAAAATATCAAAAAAGTCATTTAGGGATATTGAAATACAAATACCCGTTAATTCAGTACTGGAAGGTAAAATAAAAAATGTATTTACAAAAAAAATTATAACTATTCATCTTTCTAGAAGATGGATAAATAAATATTATAATATTAATAACTTTAATGAATTGATTAATAAGCTTTTACAAAAAAATCAGTATGTTTTTTTCCTTACAACCGAAAAAGAAAATGATGAAAACTTTATTGAAATTACTAAAAAATTCAGACCATTAGAATTAAATGGGTTAAATGAAGAAAACACAAAAAATTTAAAGACAACAAACAACAATGTTTTCATTCTAGATAATTATAAATACTCTGACTGGATATCGGTTATAAAACAATCAAAACATATTATAACCCCAGAATCTGGATGCACGCATATCGCAGCAGCATTTAAGGTCCCGGTAACAGTAATATATAATTCTGACAATGCGCCTGATTATATACATAAAGAATATGGGCCCTGGAAATCAATTCACCATAAATTAATTTTTTCTGATTCTTGTAATATAAATGATGAAATAAATAATCATTTAGATTAATTTTTTATGTATTAAAACATTTTTTACTTTTTCAACTGAAATGTCGTTAATACTATTTGATGAAATTTTTATAACATCATTGCCAATAGGAATGTTTGCTTTTGATACGCTATTATCATTAACAATCCACAGAAGTGTTGTATTTGAGAGAGCTGACAAAATTGCGGGACCTGTGTCATTTGATATTATAAATTTAGCCCTTTTTGCTAAATTAAATAATATTTTTGGAGGCGACTTGCCCAATAAATTAATAGTCTCAGGACACAATTTAAATATTGGTGATGCTGAAATCATATCTTCTTCAGTTCCAACAACAACAACATTATAATTATTATTAATTAAATATTTGCTAATAAGAGCATAATTTTCTGGCATCCATCTTTTTTTAATACCTTTGGGAGAAGTCCCTGGGATTAATATAACAAATGGATTCGAAATATCACATGAAAAATTCTCATCATTCAACCAATCTACAGAAGGTTGAGAAAATTTATCTATACCAGTTAAAGCAAGCTGATTATTTAATCCTGTAATGACATGCTCAGTACCTTGAAGTGGTATATGATAACGATAGTGAGAAAATCTTTTTGAGCTTGATATCTTGCAGCTAGTAAAAAATCTAAGAATCCCGTTATAAAAACTTGTTCTTAAAGAATTTTGTAAATCAAAGATATATTCAAAATTTAAATCAACAATTTTTTTTATAAGAAAAAAATTTTTATATAATTTAGATATTGGTTCACGATCATCACACAAAATATTTTTAACAAAAGGCGCATGACTAATAAATTCCTGATATTTTGATTCAGTAAGAATATAAATATTGTGATCTGGAAAGAAATTACTTATTGATTTCATAGCCCCTGTAGCAAGTATTAAATCACCGAATGAGCCATGTTTAATTACTAATATCTTTTTTTGAGTATGCATTATTTTTTAAGCAAATTTTTATAAAGCTGATAAGTATTTTCTACCATTTCTTTTCTAGTAAAATTTTTATTAACAAATTCTTTTGGACTTAAGACTATCTGATTCATCGCCTCCTTGGACATAGATAAGGCTATATTAATTGCATTTACCATACCGGCTTGATCCATAAAAGGAATACGAAAAGATTTATCATAAGTTTGCATTTGTTCAGAAACACCCCCATGGTCATAGGCTACAACTGGCTTTTCCATTGCCATTGCCTCAGCAACTACGCGCCCAAAACCCTCTGGTTTTTGTGATGCACTTACAACTAAATGGGATATTTTATACATACATTTCATATCACTAATATGGCCCATAACCTTACAAGATGAATTTAATTTCAAGTCAACAATTTTCTTTTTTAATTTTTCAGAATATTTTTGATTCTTCTCATCTCCAACAAAAATACAAAAATAATCGTTGCTATCTAGTTTTTTTAAAATTTCTAAAAATTCTATTTGTCCTTTCCAGGGAGTCAATCTTGCAGGATACAAAATGATTTTTTTATCGGTAAAGATCTGATTTTCTTTAATAAAGTTTAGCAAAGTTGACTCAGTTATATCATCATTAATAAAATATTTTTCATCAATACCTCTGTAAATTACTTTGACCTTTTTTCGTGGGATATTATAGAGTTCTATAATCTTATTTTTAACAAAATTTGATATTGCAATAATTGCATCTGCCCTAGCCAAACCAGAGTTATAATATCTTTTTGACGAACTACCATAACCATAAACATTATGAAATGTTGAAACAATTTTGATCCTTCCTCTTGCAGCAAAATAACTTGACCAGGCTGGTGCCCTAGATCTAGTATGAATAATATTAATATTATGTGTATCAATAATTTCTCTTAGTTTTTTTATATTTCTAAATATCACCCAGGGGTTTTTAGAGTGAACTGATAATTCTATATGTTCAGATCCGCATCTTTTTAATCTTGGAACTAACCTGCCGCCATTTGATACAACTAATGATGATCCGCTTTTTTTTACTACCCCTTGAGCAATATCTACAGTACCTTGTTCCACTCCTCCAGAATCAAGTGCCGGGATCACCTGTAATAACTTTATTGTTTGCATATTAATTGTAATTTACCAAAATTTTAATTATTAAAGTTTAAAATATGTCTTATATACTTAATAAACAAAATCAGAAAATTGCATATAGAAAAATTATTGGCAATTCTCCGGGCATTATTTTTATACATGGATATAATTCTGATATGTCAGGAAAAAAAGCTCTTCATATAGAAAAATACGCTAAGAAAAAAAAATTATCTTTTCTCAGATTTGATTGTAGAGGACATGGAAAATCTCACGGAACTATTAAAGATTTTGTAATATCTGATTGGAAGAAAGATTTATTAGAGGTTATAAATAAGCTCACAAAGGGTCCACAGATTTTAGTTGGCAGTAGTATGGGAGGCTGGCTAATGCTTCTAGCTGCTAAAGAAAAACCTTCAAGCATTTATGGATTAATTGGATTGGCTGCCGCCCCTGATTTTACTAGAAATCTATATAAAGAAATACCAAAAAAGAATCAAAAAGAGATACTAACAAAAGAAATTACAAAAGTTAGAAAATGGAATTTTAATTATACCTTTACAAAAAAACTGTTCTCAGACGGTAAGAAAAATTTTATTTTAGGGAAAAAAATTAATATTAAAAAACCTATTGTTTTAATACACGGATTAAAAGATAATACTGTATCCTCAGAAATACCGATGAAAATTCAAAAAAAAGTGACTAGTAGAAATGTAATAATAAAATATGTTAAAAATGGAGATCACAGTCTTTCTAAAAAAAAGGACTTAGAGATAATATTAAATTCTTTAGATGAATTAATTCAAAACTAAACTTTTAGGCAATTCTCAAATTTAATTTTTTTTGTTTTCTGATCCTTAATATTTTCATATTCCTTCCTGCAATTTTCAAATTTTAATTCATAAGAATATTTTTGAAATAATCTGATTGAAACTACAATAAGGATAGAAGTGATTAGTATAATTATAACAATCTCTGTTAATGAAAATTTATCAGAATCTTTCATTGATTTATTTATCGATAATATTTTTTATTATCTGCATAACATCGCGTGGCTCAATATTAAGATTCTTAAATAATTTATGCTGTCCCGTGACGACATTATCACTTGCAAATAATTGTAATTGTTCACTATTAATTATATCAAACGGAGTCTTTTCAATTAATATAGTTCCAAACTTTGCAAGAGGAAAAGGAATGTTTATTAATAATCTTTTTTTACCCAATTCATCTATAATAAAATTATATAATTGCTTATATGTTATTACATTATTACCGCCTAATTCATAAATGTCTGCTTCAGCATCAGACTTTATAATAATTTTTTCAATTGCTTTCGCGACATCATCAACATATACAGGCTGAAATTTTGCAATACCTTTTCCAAAAATAGGTATGATAAAAAAATGTTTTATTAAGGGAATTATACGATTCATAAACTTATCTTCCAAGCCAATAACAACACTGGGTCTAATTATAGAATAATTAGTTAAATTTTCTTGAATAGATTTTTCTGAATTAGCTATAGCATTAGTTCTTTTTGATTGAGAATTTATTTTTATGCCTATGCCAGAAAAAAATATATATTTTTTTCTTTTGTCTTTTTTTATTTCATTAATTATTATTTTATTAAAATTATATATTTCAGTTAAAAAATTTTTATTTTTTTCCTCTTTCCAGATTGTTCTCAGATTGATTACGAAATCAGATTCTGAAATAACTTTTTTAAAAAAATCTAATTCTAAATTATTTCTTATCGGCAAAATCTGTCCTAGATTGCCATAAAGTCTCAATCTGGGGGCACTAGATAGATCAGAAACTGGGACAATAATTCGAAAACCCAATTTGGATAATCTTCTTATAATATGGCCTCCTATAAAACCGGATCCGCCAAAAATTGTTACTGTTTTGTTCATTATTTATTTATATGTGATATAACATTTTAATAAGTGAAAAAAAGGCTTATATAGCAAAGACATAATGAAAATTGTTTTACATATTGGGGATATTCCCTCTTCTGTAAAGATTGGGAATCAGATTGCAATTGATACTGAAACAATGGGACTTAATCCCTTGAGGGATAGGTTGTGTTTAGTACAATTGTCGACTGGAAATGGTGTTTGTCATTTAATCCAATATAAAAAGGGGCAAAAAATTAAATCACCAAATTTAATTAAGATTCTTAAAAATAAAAAAATAATAAAAATATTTCATTATGCCAGATTTGATGTAGCTATGTTGTCATATAATCTAAAAATAAAAATAAATTCAATTTATTGCACCAAAATTGCTTCCAAGCTTACTCGAACTTATACACAGAACCATGGATTAAAAGATTTGTGCAAGGAATTGTTAAATGTAGAAATTTCTAAAGCCTCTCAGTCATCTGATTGGGGTAGAAATACTTTATCTGCTGCGCAGCAAAAGTATGCCGCTACTGATGTATTATATTTGCATAAAATAAAGAAAATTCTAGATGAAAAATTAATTAGAGAAAATAGAATTGAAATAGCCAACGCATGTTTTAATTTCATTAATTACAGAACTGCGCTGGACCTAACAGGTTGGCATCACACTGATATATTCGAGCATTAAAATGAAAAATAAACAAATATTAAAAGAAGCTAAAAGAATCCTACAATTTGAAATAAAAGGGATACAATCCTTATCTCAAAATTTAAATCTAAGGTTTTGTGACCTTATTAAAGGAATTCTTAATACCAAAGGAAGAGTGATAGTAACTGGAATAGGTAAAAGTGGCCATATAGCAAATAAAATAAGTGCCACGTTAGCATCAACTGGAACACCGTCTTTTTTTGTTCACCCAGCCGAGGCAGGACATGGAGACTTAGGCATGATTACTAAAGGTGATTGCATATTAGCATTATCAAATTCTGGAGAATCTTCAGAACTGTATCCAATTATTAATTATGCTAAAAGATATAATGTGCCTCTCTATAGCATAACATCAAATGCTAATAGCCTGCTCTATAAAAAATCTACAGTAGGATTAACGTTAAAAAAGGTTCAAGAAGCATGCCCTTTAAATCTTGCTCCAACAACCTCTACTTCGATGATGTTAGTTTTAGGAGACGCCATAGCAATAACTCTACTGAATATAAAAGGCTTTAATCAAGAAGATTTTAAGATTTTTCACCCTAAAGGAAATATAGGAAAAGATTTGAGAAAAGTTTCTGAAATTATGCATACTGGCAAAGAATTACCTTTAATTAAAGAAAGCGCACTTATGGATGAAGCATTAATAACAATGACAAAAAAAAGTTTTGGATGTCTTGGTATAATATCATCAAAAAGAAATTTAATAGGAATAATAACTGATGGTGACCTTAGAAGAAATATGAGATCTGATATAATAAATAAATCAGTCAAGCGTATTATGACAAAAAAACCATTAACAATTAATGAAAATTTTTTAATTGGTGAGGCATTAAATCTTATGAATACCAGGAAGGTTACAAGTTTATTTATATGTAATAAAAATAAACCACTAGGCATCATACATATTCATGATTGTTTAAGAATAACAACATAAAAAATTGAATATTTTATTTAAAATAAAACAATCCATATTAATTGCAATGTTTGCTGTAGTAATTGTGTTTTTGTTTGTTTTTCTATATTTTCAGATCATCCCAGAAAGATCATTTACCAAAATAGATTATGAGTATGGAGTGGATATTGTAAATCCAAAGTTTATTAAAGATAAAAAAAACAAAGACCAGCTAAAAGTTACAGCAAATAAGGCAATTTTTTTATCTGATAGAAAAATATTATTAGACGGTGAAGTAAAGTATGCTTCAAATAATTTCACCCTCGAAAGCAACAAGGTTAATTTTGATAAAATAAATTTTGATGCAAATAGCGAAGAAAACACATTGTTTATTTCAGAAAAAGTATCGATAAAGTCCGAAGGTTTTAATGTTGAAAACAAAGGTAATGACATACTTTTCATAGGTAAAAGTAAATTAGAGATTAAATGAAAAATATATTCATAAAAATTATATTATTTAATATATTGATTTTATACTCTAATAATTATCTATACGGCAAAAACCCAACCACAATAACAACTGACGGTGGAATTAAAATATTTCAAAATGAAAAATATTATGATTTAAAGGATAACGTTTTTATAGAATCAAAAAATTTTAAACTAAATTCAGATAATGTATTAGCTTATTATGATAAAGATTTTTATGACATAACTAAGATTATTGCTACAGGAAATACAAAATTAGTAACCAAAGATGGGGCAGTAATTATGGGAGAAAAAGTAATATATGATATCATTAAAGAGGAATTTTCAATAACGGGAAATGGAAGTTTTAAAAATGAAAGACTGACTGTAATTGCAACTGAAATTGATGGCTCGTTTATTAAAGTTGATGATGAAAATCAGATTAAAAATGTTTTTGCACGAGATGATGAAACTGTATTTATAAACAATAATGAAATGAAATCATATTCAAAATCTGCTATTTATGCAAAAAAAAATGAGGTTCTGGAACTTTTTGATGATGTAAAAATAATTAAGAATCAAGAAGTGACAACTGGGGATTATGCTAATATAAATATGATTAACAATAACTATACCATAAAGTCTAAAAAGGGGAAAAAGGTCAAATTATTGATCAATTCGGAAGAGTAAAAAATGTTTAAATTATTAAATGAGGGATTAAGTCTAAATAAAATTTCAAAGTCAATTAATAAAAAACCAATAATTAGAAATATAACATTAAATGTTAGAAAGAGTCAGATTATTGGTTTGTTAGGACCAAATGGCGCAGGAAAAACTACAGCTTTCCACATACTAGTTGGATTATTAAAAGCAGATAGTGGGGACGTTCTCTTAGATGGTAAAAAAATTACAGATATTCCAATATTTGAAAGAGGTAGTATGGGAATTGGCTACCTTCCTCAAGATACTTCAATATTTAGAGGCATGAATGTAGAAGACAATATTTATTCAATACTTGAATTATCAGAAAATAATAAATCAATAAGAAGGATCAAGTTAGAGAATTTATTAAATGAATTTGATATTTCTCATTTAAGAAAATCAAGAGCCATTGTTCTTTCTGGGGGAGAAAAAAGAAGGTTAGAAATAGCAAGAACCCTTGCCGCAAACCCAAAATATTTATTAATGGATGAACCGCTGACTGGTATTGATCCAATTTCAATTGATGATATTAAAATTATAATAACCAAGTTAAAACAAAAGAATATTGGTGTAATAATCACTGATCATAATGTTAGGGAAACATTAAATATTGTTGATATTGTCTATATGGTTAATGAGGGTAACATTATATGCTCGGGCAAACCAGAAGATGTTATAAGAAATAAAATTGTTAAGTCATCTTACCTTGGTGAAAGTTTCAAATTCGAAAAAAATAAAAAATAACAATTTATGAAGTTAAAGATTTATCCTGTAAATAAGCCATTAAAGGGCGCCGTAAGAATACCTGGCGATAAATCAATATCTCATAGATCAATAATTATTTCTTCAATTTCAAATGGAGTTATAAAAATCTATAATATTTTAGAATCTGATGATGTAAAAAAAACTATTCAAGTATTTAAGAGTTGCGGAGTAAATATTAAAAAAGACGGCAATAAAATGATTGTATATGGAAAAGGGCTTCATTCTCTAAAGAATTCTAAAAAAAAACTTTACCTTGGAAATTCAGGAACAAGTGCCCGTCTAATAATGGGAATATTATCGTTTCAAAATTTTAGTTATACTCTTCTTGGAGACAAGTCTTTATCAAGCAGGCCTATGGGCAGAATTATTAATCCCTTAAAAAAAATGGGAGCAAAAATTAAATCAAAAAATAATAGATTACCTGTGAAAATTTTTGGAAAACAAAGTTTAATTCCAATAAAATATACATTGCCGATACCTTCAGCGCAGGTTAAATCTGGAATTTTACTAGCCGGATTGAGCGTCAGTGGAAGAACTGTGATTAAAGAAAAGATTCCTTCAAGAGATCATACTGAGATAATGCTTAAGAAATTTGGAGCAAAAATTAATATAATAAAAAAGAATAAAACTAAATTAATCTCATTAAGAGGTGGGTTCGAATTAATACCAAAAAATATTACTGTTCCTGGGGACTTTTCATCAGCTGCTTTTTTAATTGTTGCAGCATTAATAATAAAAGATTCATTTTTAAAATTAAAAAATATAAATATAAACCCAATGAGAACTGGCTTGCTTAAAGCGCTTCGTTTAATGGGAGGAAAAATAAGAGTAAAGAATATGAGAATTATTTCTGGAGAAAAGATTGCTGACATAGAAGTTAAGTATAGCAAACTAAATGGATGTAAATTGCACTCAAAAAATGCCCCATTAATGATTGATGAATACCCTATTTTAGCAATAGCTGCATCACAAGCTGATTCAAAATCTAAATTTTATGGATTAAAAGAATTAACTGTAAAAGAAAGTAATAGGTTGTTAGAAATAAGTAATAATCTTAAAAAGTTTGGGATTATAAATGATATAAAAAACAATAATTTAACAATTACTCCCACAAAAAATACTAAAGCAAGTATTGTTAAGATCAATTCAAAAGGTGATCATCGAATGGCAATGGCATTTGCAGTAATGGGTATGGTTAGCAGTATGGGGGCAGAGATTAGTGGAGCTGAATATATTAATACTAGTTTTCCTAATTTTAAAAAAATATTTAATTCTTTAGGAGCAAAAATCGTATAGTAAAACCTCTTATTGTTACAATAGACGGACCTGCCGCTTCAGGAAAAGGTACAATAGCAAAATATATTAAGAAAGAATTTGGTTTTTTTCATTTGGACTCGGGACTATTATATAGAAAATTGGCTGGAGAAATCCTGAGAAAAAAAATCAATATTAACAAAAGAGAGAATATAAAAAAATTTCTAAAGAAAATTAATAGCGTAAGTTTATTAAGTAATAAAAATTTAAGATCCCAAAAAATTTCTAAAATGTCTTCAGAGATAGCTCAAATTAGAGAAATAAGAATATTTGTTAATAGTAACCAACGTAAAATAGTAAAAGAAAATATTAAAAAATATAAAGGTTTTGTAATTGATGGAAGGGATATAGGATCAGTTGTGTTTAAAAACGCTTCAATAAAGCTATATATTGAAACTAATCCAAAAATAAGAGCAAAAAGACGTCATAAAGAGTTGATTGATAGTGGTGAAAAGTCTATATACAGCGACGTTTTGAAAGAAATCAAATTGAGAGATTATAAAGATAAAAATAGAAAATACTCACCACTAGTTATTCCCAAAAATTCTAGGGTGATACATAATTCAAGAAGAATATCAATTACCAACAATCTTGTAAAGAATCTAATATTAAGACATATGGAAAGTAATAATGAAATTGGATAACAATAAGGGTCAAAAAGAAATTTCCAACAACGAATTTGGTGAGCTGATAGATTCTACATTTGAAATTAAAAGAAAATATGAAAAAAGAATCATAGAAGGCAATGTAATTTCTATACTAAAAGACAGCATATTGGTAGATGTCGGTTTAAAAAGTGAAGGTAGGATTCCAATTTCTGAATTTACAAGACCGGGACATGAGCCAGAAATGAGAGTGGGGGATAAGATTGAAGTATATCTTGATCAATTGGATGACAGAAATGGCGAAGTAAGATTGTCAAGAGAAAAAGCAATTAAACAATCATCTTGGGAAAATTTACAGAACTCATTTACCAAAGGAGAAAAAATAGTTGGAATTCCATTTAACAGGGTTAAGGGTGGTTTTTCAGTTGATTTGGATGGCGTGGTTGCTTTTTTACCTGGAAGCCAAATTGATGTTAAACCGATAAAAGATCCTAGAGAATTATTAAATAAGTCTCTCGAAATGGTGATTTTAAAAATGGATAAATTGAGAGGCAACATAGTTGTATCAAGAAAAGCAATTGTCGAAGAAGAAAGAAAAGAAGCAAGAGATGAGTTGATCTCAAGTATTAAGGAAGGCTCAAAAATAAAAGGAGTGGTAAAGAACCTTACAGACTATGGAGCATTCATAGACTTAGGTGGAATGGATGGCTTAGTGCATATTACCGACATAACTTGGAATAAAATTAATCATCCGAGTGAATTCTTAAAAATTGGCGAGGAGATTGAGACAATAGTTCTAAAATATACTGAAGACACAAAAAGATTAAGTTTGGGGATAAAACAACTTGAATCTGATCCTTGGGAAGGCGTAATAGATAAATACAAGGTAGGAAATAAATATCAGGGTAAGGTATCAAGCATAACTGATTATGGTGCTTTTGTATTATTTGAAAAAAATGTAGAAGGATTAATAGCCAATCAGGATCTTAGTTGGACTAAAAAGAATATACATGCTTCTAAGTTGCTAGAGATTGATCAATCAGTTGAGGTTCAGATTCTAGATATTGATACAAATAAAAGAAGGGTTAGTTTAGGCTTAAAACAATGTAAGGGTAATCCGTGGGATGAGATTAAAGAAAAATATAAAGTTGGAGATGTAATTGAATCCAAAATAGTAAATATAGTCGATTTTGGAGTATTTGTTAGAATTTCGGATGAAGTAGATGGGATGGTTCATATTTCAGATCTTTCATGGAATGATAATAATGAAAAAATATTGTCTTCGTTTGAAAAAGGACAGGATATAAAAACTAAAATTTTAGAAATAAATGCTGAAAAGGAAAGAATCAGTATGGGGATCAAACAGTTAGAAGAAAATCCAAATGAAAAATTAAGAAAGAGCTATCCGTTAGATTCAATGATCACAGTTCAGGTTAAATCAATTCAAGAAAATGGGATAGAGGTTCAGGTTGCTGAAAGCATTAAAGGATTCATTAAAAAATCAAATTTGGCCATTGAGAAAGGTGACCAAAAACTGGAAAGATTCGCAGTTGGAGAGAAAGTGGACGTTGCAGTAATATCTTATGATGAAAAAGATGGGGCCTTAGGACTATCAATTAAAAGAAGAGAGGTTCTTGAAGAAAAAGAAGCTGTTTCAAAATTTGGCTCCAAAGACTCCGGAGCATCATTAGGAGATATTTTAGGAAAGGTTCTTGGAAAGAAAAAATAGAGAGTTTTAATATCCGATGAAAAAATCAAATCTTATAAATAATTTAGGTAATAAGTTTAATAACTTAAAACAAAGTGATGTTGAAAAGATAGTTAATATTTTTTTTGATAAGATTTCTAAATCTCTTGCTGAAAACAAGAGAATTGAAATTAGGGGGTTCGGAAGTTTTAAAGTTAAATTTAATAAGGCCAGATCAGCAAGAAATCCAAAAACAGGAGAAAATATTCAGGTCAACGAAAAGAAAAGTGTTCATTTCAAAATGGGTAAATTACTAAAACAGAGAATCAACCAAAAAGATGATTGATAATAAAATTTAATGTCAGATAAAAGTAAGATTATTTTAGCGCTTGACTTAGATGATAATAATAAAATACAAAAGATAGTTTCTGAAGTTTCAAATGATATTTATGGAATCAAAATTGGTTACCAATATTTATTTAATTTTGGTATAAAAAAACTATCCTTTTTTAAGAAAAAAAAACTAAAAATTTTTTTTGATTTTAAATTACACGATATACCCAATACAGTATCAAGAGCTACTGAAGCTCTGGCAAGATTCAAGCCAGATATGATGACTGTTCATATTTCAGGCAGCGAATCAATGTTAAAATTTTCTAAAAAGTATTCAAAGAATATTAAGATTATAGGCGTTTCAGCATTAACTAGTTTAAATAAAAAAGATATTACAAAAATATATAAAAGATCTAATGCAGAAAAACTTGTAAGAGATATGGTTAAAATTGCTATTAATGCAAAAATTGATGGGATTGTTTGCAGTCCAAAAGAGATTAAATTAGTAAAAAAAATATCTAAGAACAAATTAACAATCATTACTCCTGGAATCAGGCCAAATAAAAATAAAGCAAAAAATGATGATCAAAAAAGATTCTTGTCGCCAAAAAGAGCAATTGAATTGGGGGCTGATTATATAGTTATAGGAAGACCTATACTTAATTCTAAAAATCCTAAAAAATTGGTAAAATCAATAAATGAAGAAACAAAATTATAGTGAATTATTAGATCTTAAAATATGCGGCATTAATGATATTGATACTATTAATTTTTTAATTACTAACCCCGTTAAATATTTTGGATTGATCTTTTATAAAAAGAGTCCGAGATATGTCTCGCCAGATCAGGCAAAAGAGTTGATTGAGATATCAAAAAATTCAAAAATTAATGCTGTAGGTGTATTTGTAGATTTTGATATAACAAAATTACAAGAGTACATAGATAGCTTAGGACTAAAATATATTCAGCTACATGGTAATGAGGATAATTCATTTATAAATAAACTTAAAAATAAAATAGATGTAAACGTAATCAAAGTTATTAGAATAGAGGACAGAAAGGATCTGAATATTATAAATGACTACCCTGATGCTGACTATCTTCTTTTTGACTACAAATCAAAAAAACATGATCTTCCTGGAGGGAATGCTAAAACTTTTGATTGGAATAAATTAAAAAATATTAATATTTCAAAAAAGTGGTTTTTATCTGGGGGTATTAATTATAATAATATTAAAAATGCACTAGAAATATTAAATCCTTATGGTATCGATATATCTTCAGGTGTAGAAGATAGTCCTGGGGTAAAAAATAAAGAAAAAATAAAAAAAATTATAGAAATTTTAAATAACAATAATGAGCATAAATAAAAATTATAAAAATTGGCCTGATAATAAAGGGTATTTTGGTAAATTTGGAGGAAGATACGTTGCAGAAACGCTAATGCCATTAATCTTAGAAGTTGAAAAAAACTATAACAAGTTAAAGGGCAACAAAAGCTTTATTAAAGAATTTAATTATTATGCAGAAAATTATATTGGTAGACCGAGCCCACTTTATTTTGCAGAAAGAATAACGAAGGACTTAAATGGTCCAAAAATTTACTTCAAACGTGACGAGTTAAATCACACAGGTGCGCACAAAATTAATAATTGTCTTGGTCAAATATTATTAGCAAAGAAAATGAAAAAAAAGAGAATAATTGCTGAAACAGGAGCAGGTCAGCACGGTGTAGCTGTTGCAACAGTCTGTGCTCTATTTAATTTACCTTGTATTGTCTATATGGGGGAAAAAGATATAGAAAGACAGTCGCCGAATGTTTTTAGAATGAAATTACTTGGCGCTGAGGTTAGATCAGTAAATTCGGGATCAAAATCCTTAAAAGATGCAATGAATGAAGCATTAAGAGATTGGGTTACTAACGTAAAAGATACTTTTTATATTATCGGGACCGTGGCAGGACCACACCCTTATCCATCGATGGTTAGAGATTTCCAATCTATAATTGGCAAAGAGGTTAGAAAACAAATATTAAAAGCTGAAAAAAGACTGCCTGATATATTAATTGCATGCATAGGAGGTGGATCAAATGCACTAGGTTTATTCTATGAATTTCTAAATGAAAAAAGAATTAAGATGATTGCCGTAGAAGCTGCGGGATATGGGATAAATACCAATAAACATGCGGCTAGTTTATCAGGAGGAAGGGCCGGCATACTACATGGGAATAAAACATATTTGCTACAATCAAAGTCTGGACAAATCAAAGAGGCTCATTCTATTTCTGCTGGCTTAGATTATCCTGGTATTGGTCCGGAGCATTCTTTTTTATTTGAAAATAAAAGAATTAAATATGTATCAGCTACTGACAAAGAAGCATTAGATGCTTTCAAATATTGCAGCAAATTAGAAGGGATAATACCAGCATTAGAACCATCACATGCCCTAGCTTATTTAATAAAAATTGCACCAAAACTTAAAAAAGACAAAATTGTAGTTATGAATATGTGCGGAAGAGGCGACAAGGATATATTTACCGTTGCTGAAAAATTAAATGTAAAAATCAATGAATAAAAGAATCAGGAATAAATTTCTAACCAAATCAAAAAAGCTTATTACTTTTGTAACTGCTGGCGATCCTGATATTAACACCTCCCTTAAGATTATGAAAAATCTTCCAATTTATGGTTCAGATATAATTGAGTTGGGTATGCCTTTTTCAGATCCTATGGCTGACGGACCAACTATCCAAATGTCTAGTCAAAGAGCAATAAAGAATAATGTAGATTTGAATAAAATTTTCTATATGGCAAAACAATTTAGAAAAAATAATAAAACTACTCCAATTATTCTTATGGGATATTACAACCCAATATATAATTATGGAAATAAGAAATTTATTAATAAATGTGCAGAATCAGGCATCGATGGATTAATAATTGTAGATCTTCAACCTGAATTTGATCAGGAGCTATATAATTTATCATCAAAAAAAAACATAGAATTTATACGTTTAATTACTCCAACAACAAACAACACTAGATTAAATAATATTCTTCCTAAAGCTGGGGGGTTTTTATATTACGTATCAATTACTGGAATAACAGGACAAAATTCAGCAAATTTAAATACTCTGAAAAAATCTATAAAAGAGTTAAAGATCAGAACAAAAATACCGATCTGTGTTGGGTTTGGAATAAAATCGCCAAAACAGGCCGGTCTAATATCTAAGTTCGTAGATGGGGTAATCGTAGGTTCATCAATAGTAAAAATTATTGAAAAAAACAGTTCTAAAAAAATAATAATAAAAAAAATTAATAATTTTGTAAATTCACTTTCAAAGGCAATAAATAAATGAATTGGCTAACTGATTTTGTTAAACCAAAAATTAAAGCGTTGGTTGGAAGAAAAGATGTGCCCGAGAACTTATGGACAACTTGCCCTACGTGTGCAAATATGATTCACCATAAGGATATGTTACAAAATCTTAACGTATGCAATAATTGTAATCATCATTTTAAATTAAACCCAGAGACACGACTTGAAATTATTTTTAAGAAAGAAAATTATGATTTTATAGAAATAAAATCACCTTCTGATGATCCTCTTAAATTCAAAGATAAAATTAAATATTCTGATCGATTAAAAACTTATAGAAAAAAAACCAATTTTAATGACGCATATATTCTAGCTTCAGGAAATTTAGATAATGAAAAAATTTTAGTTGGAATACTAAATTTTGATTTTATGGGAGGCTCTATGGGAAGAGCTGTAGGCAGCGGCATAGTCCAGTCAGTTGAGAAATCTATTAAGGAAAAAATCCCTTTAGTGATCTTTTCTGCATCAGGTGGTGCCAGAATGCAGGAAGGCATAGTAAGTCTAATGCAAATGCCGCGAACGGTAGCTGCGATAGAGAAATTAAGTAAGTATAAAATTCCATATATAGTTGTCCTTACTGACCCAACAACAGGTGGCGTTACTGCATCTTTCGCAATGTTAGGAGACGTAACAATAGCAGAATCTGGTTCAACGATAGGGTTTGCTGGAAAAAAAGTAATACAAGACACAATTAGAGAAGAACTACCTAAAGATTTCCAAAAAGCTGAGTATTTAGAAAAACATGGAATGGTGGACATGGTTGTGGATAGAAAGGAATTAAAAAATACATTATCATCAATAATTAAACATTTAAAAAATAATCAATGAAAAAATTGGATGTTCTAATAAAGACATTACAAAAACTTCATCCAAAATATATTGACCTATCATTGGTAAGAATAAATAGGCTTTTATATGATCTCGGCAACCCTCATTTAAATTTGCCTCCATGCATACATATAGCAGGCACTAATGGTAAGGGTTCAATTTTAAGTTTTATAAAAAATATTATGATTAGCTCTAATTATAAGGTGCATGCATACACTTCACCACATTTAGAAAATATAAATGAAAGGTTTTTTGTATCCAACAAAATTATATCAAATAAAAAACTTTATGAAACACTAAAATATGTAAGAAAGGTTAATAGAAACAGGTCAATAACATTTTTTGAAATTACAACGGCAGCAGCATTCCTCTTATTTAGTAAAAACCCAGCAGATATTTTAATTTTAGAAACAGGGCTTGGTGGCAGGCTTGATGCAACAAATGTAATAAAAGAATCTATAATATCAATCATTACTCCAATAGGTCTAGATCATCAAGAATATCTTGGGCATAAAATAAATAAAATTACCAAAGAAAAGTTAGGGATTATTAAGCCTTCATCAAAAATAATTTGTTCAAAACAAAATATTAATGTTAAAAATAATATAGTAAAATTCGCAAAAATAAATGGAAATGAAATAATTTCGTATGGAACGGATTGGAAAGTTTCAAAGATAAATAAAAAGAGTTTTAATTTAAAATATAAAGATCATACTTCTAGATACCCTATCCCTTCACTTATTGGAAATCATCAAATATATAACTCTTCAACGGCAATTGTTACTATAAATACTCTGAAAAAAATGGGCTATAAATTAAATAAAATTAATATTTTAGATGGCCTAAAAAAAACAACCTGGCCTGGAAGATTGGAAAAGGTAAGGCATAAAAATCCAAAAATATATCTTGATGGAGCTCATAACATTGAAGGCGCGAAAACATTGAGAAAGCATATTAGGAGTTCAGGTGTAAAAACATGGGTTATCCTAGGAATGTTAAAAACAAAAGATATAAAAGGTTATTTAAAAATAATTAATAGTGGTATTGCGGGAATTAGTGCAATCAGCATACCGTATGAAAAAAATTCACTAAGTGCATTAGAAATAAAATTGATTTGTGATGAACTTAATATTATGTGCATACCTGAAAAAAATGTATTAGCAGCTATCAAAAATATTGTTAAAAAACAAAGTGCTGAAGAAATCTTAATAACAGGTTCATTGTATTTAATTGGCAGGGAAAGAAAAAAAATTTTAAGAAATTATAGAATCAATCCAGCTATTTAAAGCACTCTTTGGTAAGCTGCCAACCTTGGTATCAACTAATTTTCCCTTATTAAACATCATTAAGGTCGGAATGCCTCTAACACCATATTTAGAAGGAGTTTCAGGATTCTCATCAATATTAACTTTTGCGATTATTATATCTTCTTTTTTTTCTTCAGATATTTCATCCAAAATTGGTCCAATTTGCTTGCACGGGCCGCACCATTCAGCCCAAAAATCTACCAAAATTGGCTTTTGTGATGCAACTATTTCATCTTCAAAATTTACATCTGTGAGTTTTAATGTGGACATACTTTATTAATACTTAATATACTTTTGTTTTAATAATTTTCAAGCTCAAAATCTTTTAAATATTTAAAACCTTCAAATTCACCTAAGTGTAAAAAACGAGAATTCATTACAATCCCCTTTAATAATTTATCTTTTATTAAAAAATCCCAAATTTCATTAAAGGAAAATTTATTATTTGAAAAAGATTTAAAAATAGAGACATTAATTAATTGAGCTCCACTAAAATAAAACCCCTTTTCTTCATCATTATTCCTTTCAAGGTGATTGTTTATAAATTTAAAATCTCCTTTTCTGTTTAAAATCCCATATGCACTATTTAAATTACTTAATAACATATTGCACTTTAAGTTTTTAGTATCGCTTCTGAGAAGTTTTTTTAAATCAGGATAATTTTCAAAATTCCAAAATATATCGCTATTAATTACTAACACAAACTCTTCTTTAAATAATTTAATTGCATTTTTTACCCCGCCCCCTGTATCTAAAAGTTCCTTTTCATATGTTATGCTTATTTTTTCTTTTGGATAGTAAGAGGCTAAATAATTTTTTATTTGTTCAGGCTGATAATGCGTATTAACTATAATGTCTTTAATTCCAACATTTATCAATGCATCAATTGCGTGGCCTAACAATGCCTTCTGATTTACTTTTATAAGGGGTTTGGGGCAATTTTCAGTAATTGGTCTTAATCTTTTTCCCAAACCTGCGGCCAATATCATTGCGGTGTTAGTTATCATATTTTCTTTTATTATGTGGGATTAGATCATTGATAATATTTCTTAAATCAGAAAATTGATCAATTTTTAAATTATTTTCTAACCAGTGCCATGTAAAGTCAATATATTTAATATAGTCTTTCTTTTTTTTAATTTTTAGAAGCTTTATCCATCTTCCAAGTATTCTAGTCTGTCTTGCGGCTCCCAAAAAATTCATTTTTATTTTAAAATTATCTTTGCTGTTAATTTGATTTGTCTCTTTTAAGTAATAATTTATTAAATCATTTCTAAAATTAGACTTGATAATTCTTCTAGAATCTTCAAATAATGAAACTATATCAAGAGAATCATCGCCCCATAGGGCATCCTGGTAATCAAGAATGCCACATTGATGTTTTATATTCCTTTTAGGTAAATAAATTAAATTATTACAAAAAAAATCTCCGTGGACAAATGAACTAAAGTCAAAATTAATTTTACAATATGTTTCTTTCCAGATTTCTAAAAAAGCATTTTTATCCGCCAGTGAAATTTCCTTGTTCCACACAAAAGGATAGTACCAATCAATAAATTCAACTACCTCCTTTTTTAAATTTTTAAAACTATATGTTTTAAGATTAAATTTCTTATTTTTTGATATTGATTTTTTTATGGAAATTAAAGAAATTATAGCAATTTCCATCAACTTCTTAGAGTGCTTTGAATCGTGTATTAATTTATCGAATCTTTGATCGCCAAAATCTTCCATCAATATAAGATGGTTTTTTTTATCACATTCAATAATTTTAGGTATACTAATTTTTACATTTTTTAATATGTTATAAATATTTAAATAATTATCAAATTGTTTTTTTTCCTTTTTAGAATCCATCAAAATAAAAGAGCCTTTGCTATTTTCTATACGATAATAGTCTCTTGATGAAGCATCTTGTTTAAGTTTTAATAAATTTGATTCTTGATAATTTAATTTTAAAAAATTATTAATTATTTTATTCATTTCTATTTCTTTTAAATATTATTTTTCTTCTATCGTCATCTAGTATTGAAAAATCAATTGAAATAAAACTGTATTTAGAAACATATTCTAATAATATTTCGGGCCATTCAATAATTGATATATTATTTTTTAAATTTTCATCAATTGATAATTCAATAATTTCTTTCGTATCGTTAATACGATATAAGTCATAATGTAAGATTTCAAAATTTACTAAAGGATAATTTTGAAGTATTGGAAAGGTGGGGCTAGGAATATAAACTGGTTCCTGTTCTCCATACTTTAAGGTAATATATTTTATTAAGAAACGCGCAAAAGTTGTTTTTCCGGATCCAAGGTCGCCACTTAATAATATTAAATCCGATATTTTAACTTCCTTAGCGAGCTGTTTAGCAAAAGATTCAAGTTGTTTTAAGTTAAAAATATATTTTTTAATCAATTAATGATACTAAGAACATGTTGTTTTTAAAACATCTGCTAGATCTGTTCTTTCCCAGGAAAAAAATCCATCGTCTGTAGGTTGCCTTCCAAAGTGACCATATGCTGAGGTAGGCTGATAGATTGGTTTTCTTAAATCTAAATGCTCCCTAATGCCCCTTGGACTTAAATCAAGTAATTCTGGAATTGCATTAAGTATTTTGTTTTCATCTACTTTGTTAGTTCCATTTGTATTAATATAAATTGATAGTGGTTGTGAAACTCCAATTGCGTATGCTAACTGAATAATACATTGTTCAGAAAGACCGGCAGAAACAATATTTTTAGCTAAATATCTTGCGGCATATGCAGCTGATCGATCTACTTTTGAGGGATCTTTTCCCGAAAAAGCCCCACCGCCATGTGGCGCGGAGCCGCCATAGGTATCAACAATTATTTTTCTGCCAGTTAATCCAGTGTCTCCATCCGGACCCCCTATTACAAAATTTCCAGTCGGATTAACATAAAAATTTTCATCACTAAAATCATCTAAGAATTTATGTGGTATTGATTTTTCTAAATAGGGTCTAACTAATTCTTTAATATCATTCTGATTTAACCCTTCTTGATGTTGAGTAGAAATAACAACTGAAGTTACTTTTTCTGGCTTTCCATTAATATATTTAAATGTTACTTGACTTTTTGAATCAGGCTCTAATTTTTTAGAGTTTCCATTTTTTCTATCTTGAGCCATAAGTCTAAGAATTTTATGTGAATAATATATTGGAGCAGGCATTAATTCATCTGTTTCATTACAAGCATAACCAAACATTATCCCTTGATCGCCAGCTCCTTCGTCTTTATTTCCGTCTGCCTCAACCCCCATTGCAATATCAGCTGATTGTTTGTGGAGGTGATATTCAATATTAGCATGTTTCCAATGAAATCCTTTTTGTTCATAGCCAATATCTTTTATACACTCTCTAACTTTTTCAATAATATCATCCTTAGAAATATTGGGTCCCCTAACCTCTCCCGCTAAAACAACTTTATTTGTAGTAGCGAGTGTTTCACACGCGACTTTAGATGCATCATCCATGCTTAAATATGCATCAACAACCATATCTGAAATACGATCACATACCTTGTCTGGATGTCCTTCTGAAACTGATTCGCTAGTAAATAAGTAAGATTTTTCCATAATAACTAATACCTATATGCATCATCCTTATAAGGACCCTCTTTCTTCACTCCAATATAATCTGCTTGTTTTTCTGACAAAGTAGTTAAATTAGCTCCAACTTTTTTAAGATGAAGTGCCGCGACTTTTTCATCAAGTTTTTTTGGCAAAACATACACTTTATTTTCATAGTTTTTATAATTTTTCCATAATTCTATCTGGGCCATTACCTGATTCGTAAAAGATGCACTCATCACAAAACTAGGATGGCCAGTCGCATTTCCTAAATTTACCAATCGCCCTTTAGATAAAAGAAGGATTTTCTTACCATCTGGAAACTCGATTTCATCAACTTGAGGTTTTATCTCGTTCCATTTATAGTTTTTTAATGCCTCAGTTTGAATTTCATTATCAAAATGACCTATGTTACAAACAATAGCCCTGTCACGCATTTTACGCATATGATCGATTGTAATTACATCGGTATTTCCAGTAGCTGTAACAAAAATATCGCCATATTCAGCTGCCTCATCCATTGTTACTACTTGATAACCTTCCATCGAGGCTTGGAGAGCGTTTATTGGATCAACTTCTGTAATACATACTCGCGCACCCGCTCCTCTTAAACTTGCTGCCGAACCCTTGCCTACATCACCATACCCTGCAACTATTGCAATTTTCCCAGCCATCATTACATCTGTACCCCTTCGTATCCCATCAACAAGACTTTCTTTGCATCCGTAAAGATTATCAAATTTTGATTTAGTAACTGAGTCATTAACATTTATAGCTGGAACCTTTAATTCGTTGTTTGCTTCCATTTCTTTTAGACGATGTACTCCTGTAGTTGTTTCTTCCGAAAGTCCTTTTATATTAGACAATAAATCAGGATATTTTTCATGCATTACCTTAGTTAAATCTCCGCCGTCATCCAAAATCATATTTGGCAACCATCCATTTGGTCCTTTTATTGTTTGATCAATACACCACCAAAATTCATCATCACTCATACCTTTCCACGCAAACACGGGAATGTTTTTTGATGCTATAGCTGCAGCAGCTTGATCCTGAGTTGAAAAAATGTTGCAAGAACTCCATCTTACCGAAGCACCTAATTTTATTAAGGTTTCTATTAAAACTGCAGTTTGAATTGTCATATGTAAGCATCCTACAATCCTGGATCCTCTTAGTGGTTTAGAGTCTTTATATTCTTCCCTAAGGGCCATTAGTCCGGGCATTTCGGTTTCTGCTATTTCTATTTCCTTTAAACCCCAATCTTTTTGAGATATATCTTTAACTTTATAATCGTTCATGATTTTAATTTAGTGACCTTCTTTTAAGGGTAATTCGATCACAAAACAAGCACCATTGTAGCCCTCGAATTTTTTTTCCCCCAAATATATTTTTCCTTTATAGGACTGAATTATATGCCTTGCGATATCAAGGCCCAAACCTGAGTGAAAATTATCATCTATAGATCTGTCTGTGTAAAATCTCTCAAAAATTTTTTCCTTATACCTCAAGTCGATTCCAGGACCTTGATCTACAATGTAGATATTAAAATAATTATATATTTTTTCACAATTTAATATTATTGATTTATTTTTAGGAGTGAATGATATTGAGTTATCAAGAACTGAGCATATCACTTGAGCTATTTTTGTTGAATTTCCAAACATTACATAATGTCCCTTAAGATCATTTATCTGTAAAGAAATATTTTTATTATTATTCTTATAAGTTTCCGTAATACCGTTTAGCAATGATATTATATTAATGTCATGGTTCTGATGTTTATCTACTTCTGCTTTAGTTTTAGCATAATTTGAGATATCGGTTATAAGCCTGTCCATTCTTACTGTATCTTTATCAATAATATCAATTAAACTATTAATTGATTCGATATCTTGCCCTCCTTTCTTAAGTATTTCATTTGCACTTTTAATGCTTGCTAATGGATTTTTTAATTCATGTGATACATCACCAGCAAATCTTTCAAGTTCATCTATTCTTTCTAATAGGCTCTTTGACATATCTTGAAGATTTTTGCTCAGTTGTCCAATCTCATCACCTCTTTCTGGGAATGAAACTTTTGAAATATTAATTGGCTGATTAAATTTAAACTGATTAGCTATATTAGAAAGTTTTTTTATTGGACTGGCTATGCTTCTTGCATAAAAAGAAGACAAAAGTATTACAAATAGAATAATAATTATTAAATTATTAAAAAGATTGAATGATAGCTCAGCAATTGCAACATCAAGATCTCTAAGGGATTCCGATACTATCAGCACTCCATAAATATCATCATTTTTTAATAAAGGATTCATAACCTTAAATGTTATTGAATCATCATTATCAAGATAGAAAAGTTGAATAGGTTTTTGGGATTTTATTATTTCTGCAACTTTTACAGTTTCATTAAATTTTGGGACCAATATTTCTTTATATTTATTTTTATTAAAATATCTCCAAAAAATGAGGAAATTATTTATATAAAAATTTTCATATTGATCATAATAAGAATTAGAACTTATATTATCTTCAGCCAATGATAATATGGTTGGGTTTTTTACTGAAATATAATTAGAATCTACAAGAACATAAATATTTGTGTTAAAAATCTTGATATCTGAATCAAAATTAACAGAGTATTGCTCAACAATTGACTGGGATGTGTAAGGATCCAACTCTTCCTTATCCGATTTTACTAGTTCTAAATCTGTTATAATTCTAGATATATATGGGTTTAGAGGTTCAAATGTACCCTTATTATCTATGGGAAAGAAATAGGGTGTTCTAATAGCTTCATAAACTAGACTATCCGATAATTCAGCAGAAAGGTTTGCAAGCTCCATTTTCTTATCTTCAAGACTGTAATCCCTTGATATGATGTAAAAATTAAATAATCCAAAAAATACAAAAGATATGACAATAATAACTAGATTAATTAAAATTATTTGAAATGTAAGAGTAAAATTTGATAAATTATTCACGCCACGAATAACCTAATGCATATCTTGTCTTAATCTGTGAGAATGTTTGATCAACATTTTTAAATTTCTTTCTAAGCCTTTTTATATGGCTATCTATTGTTCTGTCATCAACGTATGTATTTTCACCATACATTGCATCCATAAGTTGATTTCTATTTTTTACAACCCCAGGTATTTTAGATAAGCATTTTACCAAATTAAACTCAGCAACGGTGAGTTCAATTTCTTTTCCCTTCCAGAAACATAACTGCCTAGGCTCATCAAGGGCCAATGGACTATCAGAATGATTAGTATTGTGCGCGGCATTATCATCATTTCCTAATCTATTATTATGAACTCTTAAAACTGTTCTGATTCTTTCTATTAATAATTTTTGTGAAAATGGTTTCTTAATATAATCAGAAGCACCCATTCTTAATCCTATAATTTCATCCTGTTCATCATCTTTAGAAGTTAAGAAAATTATGGGCATATTTTTCAAATTATTATTTTTGCTTGAACGTATCTTTATTAATAATTCCCTACCATTCATTCTAGGCATTTTAATATCAAGAAGTCCAATATCTGGGGGCGTACTTTCCATCCCTGTTAACGCGTCCTCGCCATTCTTATAGGTTGAAACACCATAACCTTCTGACCTCAAAATCATAGAAACTGAAGTTAGGATATTCTGATCATCGTCTACTAATGCTATTTTTTTTTGGCTATTAATCATATATTTTTGAAATTCTTATCCTAAAAAGAAATTATGTCATAATTAATGTAATAAATAATAAGTTTAATTAGGTTAATAATTAAACCTAATAAATACAAATAATTATATAAATTATGGTGGTTAAATCTTGACATTTGATAAAAAAATTATAATGTTCTTATTTTGTTCTTATTGCCAAATTTAGCAAATATTGTATTGTCAGTTGTCTGACTATACTACATATAGATTTATTTATAATTTATTCTTTATAAAAAAAGAACACGGGGAGGTGTTAACAATGGATCATTCTGCAGTTTTAAGAGAAGAAAAAAACGATCTAGGCATACATAAAAATGTAGAAAACCTCCAGCAAAAAACAAACGGCAGCTTATTTGATCATAAACTGGGTGATGAGAAATATCAAAATTCTCAGGGAATAGAAATAATTATTGATAGAAAAAAAGATGAAAAACTAACTAACTTTGGTATGGAAACTCTTAAAGATAGATATTTAGGTAAGAATGAATCGTATCAAGATTTATTTGCAAGAGTAGCTAGTTACTATTCAGACAATTCAGAACATGCCCAAAGATTATATAATTACATTTCAAACTTATGGTTTATGCCAGCAACTCCAATACTATCGAATGGAGGAACTGCAAGAGGCCTACCGATATCTTGTTTTTTAAATGAATCTGCTGACAGTCTTCATGGGATAGTAGATTTATGGAATGAAAATGTTTGGCTTGCAGCAAGAGGAGGTGGTATTGGAAGTTATTGGGGCAACCTTCGATCCATAGGAGAAAAAGTTGGAAGAGTTGGAAAAACTTCGGGTATAATTCCTTTTATCAGAGTTATGGATTCACTTACATTGGCAATTAGTCAAGGATCTTTAAGAAGAGGCTCTGCTGCATGTTATTTGCCTGTTAACCACCCAGAGATTGAAGAATTTATAGAAATGAGAAGGCCAACTGGTGGCGACCCAAATAGAAAAGCACTTAACTTGCATCACGGTATACTAATCAGCGATGACTTTATGAGGGCAGTTGAAAATGATAGTGAATGGGCATTGGTTAGTCCTAATGATGGTAGCGTTCAAAGCAAAATCTCAGCAAGAAATTTATGGATAAGAATTTTAACAGCAAGAGTGGAGACCGGTGAGCCATATATGTTGTTCATTGATACTGTAAACAGAGAAATACCAGAACATCACAAACTTGCTGGTTTAAATGTCAAAACTTCAAATCTTTGTAGCGAAATAACTCTGCCTACAGGGATAGATAAAGATGGAAAAGAAAGAACGGCTGTATGTTGCTTGTCTTCTCTTAATATTGAAAAATATTTCGAATGGAAAGATAATCCAAATATCATAGAAGATATTATGAGGTTTTTGGATAATGTATTACAGGATTTTATTGATAATGCGCCTGATCAATTTAAAAACGCAAAATATTCAGCAATAAGAGAAAGAAGTGTGGGTCTTGGTGTTATGGGATTTCATTCTTTTCTTCAACAACAAGGAATACCTTTAGAGTCAGTAATGAGCAATGTTTGGAATAAAAAGATTTTTTCATCAATAAAAAAACAAGTTGATTCTGCATCAAATATAATTGCAAAAGAAAAGGGGGCGTGTCCAGATGCCGCCGACTATGGAATTCAAGAGAGGTTTTCAAATAAGATTGCTATTGCTCCAACAGCGTCTATATCTATAATTTGTGGAGGAGCGTCACCAGGAATTGAACCTATAGCTGCAAACAGTTATACTCACAAAACACTAACGGGATCGTTCAATGTTAGAAATAAGTATCTTGCAAAAACCTTAGAAAAATACAATAAAAATGACGATGAGACTTGGGCTAGCATAACTACAAATCAGGGGTCAGTTAAGCACTTAAGCTTTTTAACCGATGAAGAACAATCTGTTTTTAAAACCGCTTTTGAAATTGATCAAAGATGGTTAATAGAGCTTGGTGCTGAAAGAACGAAGTATATATGTCAGGCCCAGTCTTTAAATTTGTTTATTCCAGCAGATATCCACAAAAGAGATTTAAGCATGATACACTATTCGGCATGGAAAAAAGGTGTAAAAAGCCTATATTATTGTAGATCAAAATCCATACAAAGAGCAGAAGTGATTAATAACAAATTTGAAGGTAGCATCGACGTTAATATTTATAATAGCAAAATGAATGGTAACGGTAGTAAAAATAATTCAACAACAGATTATGAGGAGTGTCTATCATGCCAATAATTGAACCAATCCACGATGACAACTTAGTTACTCAACCTCCTGAATCAAACTTAACAGTAGAAAACCCGGTATATAAACCATTTCGTTATCCTTGGTGTTATGACGCATGGTTAACGCAACAACGCATTCACTGGCTTCCCGAAGAAATACCAATGGCTGATGATGTAAGAGATTGGCAAAAAAATTTAAATCCAACTGAAAAAAATTTACTAACTCAAATTTTTAGATTCTTTACACAAGCGGATGTAGAAGTAAACAATGCATACATTACTCATTATATGACCACATTTAAACCTACAGAAGTATTGATGATGATGTCGGCATTTTCAAATATAGAAACCATCCATATAGCAGCTTATAGTTTTCTTCTTGATACAATAGGTATGCCAGAAATTGAATACTCAGCATTTCTGAAATATAAGGAAATGAAAGATAAATATGAATATATGCATAACTTCAACACAAGTTCTAAAACCGAAATAGCCAAGACAATGGCTGTTTTTAGCGCTTTTACTGAGGGTCTGCAGTTATTTGCAAGCTTTGCGATACTATTAAATTTTCCACGCCATAATAAAATGAAGGGCATGGGACAAATTGTAACATGGTCAGTTCGGGATGAAACTTTACACTGCAACTCAATGATAAAATTATTTCGAACATATGTTAAAGAAAATCCAGAAATATGGAATGCGCAACTTAAAAATGAGCTTCAAGAAACTTGTAACACAATTGTTAAACACGAAGATGCCTTTATCGATTTAGCATTTGAGCTTGGATCTGTTGAGGGGCTTAAAGCTCAAGATGTAAAAGATTATATTAGATGGATCGGCAACAGAAGACTTTTGCAACTAGGAATAAATCCTATATTTAAAATAGAAACAAACCCACTTCCATGGCTTGATACAATGTTAAATGCAGTCGAACATATGAATTTTTTTGAAGGAAGGGCTACTGAATATTCGAAGGCTTCAACTCAAGGTTCCTGGGTTGATGCATTTAGTGATTTTGATTCTAGAATAGAGGCTAATAATTAAAAGCTAAATTTTTTGCCTAATGCGCCTCGCCCCAATTCTTACCTATACCATAATCTACTCTCAGAGGAACTTGCATTGATTTAAAAGGAAGATGAGCATTTTCCATTATTTGTCTTATTTTAAATATATTATCTTCTGTCGCAGATTCATTAATTTCAAATACTAGTTCATCATGTACCTGCAATAACATTCTTGCTTCAATCTCCCCATTTAAGATAGCTTCATATATTTTAATCATAGCAAGCTTAATAATATCTGAGGCAGAACCCTGAATTGGAGCATTAATCGATTGACGCTCCGCGAAACCTCTTATTGAAAAATTTTTATCATTTATTCCTTTGATAAAACATTTTCTGCCAAACAATGTTTTTACATAATTTAACTTTTTACATTCTTCAATTGTTTTTTCCATATAACTTTTTATTTTGGGAAATCTATCAAAATAACTTTCTATGTATTTCTTTGCTTCATAATTCGGTATTCCTAATTGCTTCGCTAGACCGTATGAGCTAATTCCATAGATTATGCCAAAGTTAATTGCCTTGGCCTGTCTTCTTAGGTCATCGCTTATTTTATCTTTTTTTAAATTAAATATTTGAGACGCTGTTGTTAAATGAACGTCCTCATTGTTTTTAAAAGCTGAAATTAAATTATTATCCTTAGACATCTCAGCTGCAATTCTTAATTCTATTTGAGAATAATCGAAGCTAACTAAAACAAAATTTTTATCGGGAATAAAGGCATTTCTTATCTTTTTTCCATTTTCAGTTCTTATTGGAATATTCTGCAAATTTGGATCATTGGAGCTTAGCCGTCCTGTAATAGTCGATGCAAGCCCATACGAAGTATGAACTCTATTAGTATTAGAATCGATTTTATTATTTAATGATTCTGTATATGTAGATTTTAACTTACTTAGTTCTCTCCATGAAAGTAGGAGGTCAGCAATTTTGTGACCCTTAAATGATAATTCTTCCAAAACTGATGAATTTGTAGAATAACTCCCCGTCTTTGTTTTTTTACCCGAACCTATCTTTAAGTCATCAAATAAAACTTCGCCCAATTGTTTTGGAGAAGATAAGTTAAATTGTTTTTTTGTAATTTTAAAAATTTTTTTTTCAAGCATATTTACTTGAGAATTAAATTCTCCATTAAGCTTATTAAGAAAAACTTTATTTATTTTGATTCCGTTTTTTTCCATAGAAGCTAAGATGTTTACTAGTGGCTTATCAATTTTTTCATATATAAAATTTACTTTTTCCTTTTTTACTCTTAACTCTAATAAATTATATAATTTAAATGTTATTATAGCATCTTCAGCTGCGTATCTTGTTGCCTCATCAATGCTAACTTTATCAAAAGTTAATTCTTTTTTTCCACTTCCTACTAAATCTTTATACTTAATAGTTACATAATCTATGTGCCTGAGAGCCAAGGCGTCTAAATTATGACGTATTAAACCATTTTCAAGCGCATATGACATCAGCATCGTATCCTCAAAACAATTAATCTTGATATTCTCCTTATTCATTATGCGGATATCATATTTAATATTTTGTCCAATTTTTAATATCGACTGATCCTCCAATATTGATGAAATTAGTTTTAGTGCTATTTTTTTATCAATTTGTGTTTTATCTATTTTTCCTGTTTTTATATTCTGATGACAGACTGGTATGTAATATGATTCACTTTCGTCGTAACATAAGGAAAAACCTATTAAATTTGCTTTTTCAATATCTAAAGAATCAGTTTCTGTATCAAATGAGAAACATCCCTTTAATTTTATTGATTCAATTATTTTTTCTAAATCAATAACATTTAATATTGTTTTATATTTTATTTTAATATCTTTTGTTTTTTTTATAGTTTTATCTTTATAAAATATTTTATTGTTTTCTAGTCTCTTAAGCGTTGACTTGAATCCTTGTTTATTTAAAAATTCAAAAATATTAACGGATGAATCTTCGATTTGTGAATAGGGACTTATATTATCTATTGAAATTGGAAGGTCAATATTACTTTCAAGGCTTACTAATTTTAAGCTAAGCAAAATATTTTTAGAATTTTCGTAGACTAATTTTTGTTTTCTTTCCTGTTTAATTTTCTTATAATTTTTTATCAAATTGTTTACATCGCTAAATTCTTTAATTAGATCTGCAGCTGTTTTTGGTCCTATTCCACGAGCTCCGGGAATATTATCTACGGAGTCACCAATAAGAGCTTGAACTTGGGTTACTTTTTCTGGCATCACTCCAAATTTTTCCAAAACCTGCTCTTTTTTAATAATTTTATTTTTTATTGGATCCAGCATTGTTACTTTATCAGTTACTAACTGCATAAGATCCTTGTCTGAAGATACTACAAGAGTTTCTATATTTAGATCTTTTGCATTGTTCGTATAGCTAGCTATAATATCGTCTGCTTCATAACCATCTATCTCTATTTGAGGAATCTTAAATGCTTTAACTGCATCTCTAATAAGAGAAAATTGAGGAATTAAATCATCAGGAGGAGCCCCTCGGTTAGCCTTGTATTCATTATAAATTTTATTTCTAAAGTTATTTCTAGCGGCATCAAAAACAACTATCATTTTATCTAAATTATAATCTTCTATTAACTTAACAAGCATATTGGTAAAACCATAAACTGCATTTATTGGAGTCCCGTCAGATCTATTCATTGATGGAATTGCGTAGTATGCCCTGAATATGAATCCTGAACCGTCTATAAGAATTAATCTGTTATTTCTGGTCATAAAGATATATATAAATATGTTTAAATATTATGAGCAATGATACCAATTTAGCAATAGAAGCAAAAGGATTAAATAAATCTTATGTTCATAAATATGGAAAAAAAGTTAAGGCACTTATTGATTTTGATATAAAAATTCCAAAAGGAGTCACATATGGTTTGCTTGGACCAAATGGAGCAGGAAAATCGACTTTTATAAATATTTTAGGTGGGTTGGTTATAAAAAATTCCGGTGATGTTAAAGTTTGTGGCATTAACTTAGATAAAAATTTAAAAAAATGTAGAAAATTAATAGGCATTGTTCCTCAAGAGTTAAATATGGATCCCTTTTTTACACCCTTAGAATTATTAGAACTTCAAGCTGGTTTATACGGTGTAAAAAAAAAGGAAAGAAAAACGTTAGAAATTTTAAAAAGCGTAGGTTTAACCGAACAAAAAGATTCATATGCTAGAAATCTTTCTGGGGGTATGAAAAGAAGATTGTTGGTCGCAAAGGCGCTTGTACATGATCCTGAAGTAGTTATTTTAGATGAACCTACCGCAGGAGTTGATGTAGAATTACGACAGAAAATATGGGGTCATATAAAAGAATTAAATAAAGAGGGAGTTACTGTTTGCTTGACAACTCATTATTTACAAGAGGCGGAACAATTATGTGATTATATATCAATTATTAATAAAGGAAAAATAATTATAAGTGATAAAAAAAATAATATTCTAAATCTAATTAGCAAAAAAACTGTTAACTTTTTATTGGAGGAAGCAATATATAACATTCCTGAAAACTTGCAGAACTTTAGTCCTGAAATTAAAGATCAAACTCTTTCAATCAGTTATGACAAAAATAATACTAATTTAAAAGATATATTAATTCTTTTTGAAAAAAATAAAATAAAATTTAAAGAAATTAATACCTTTGAAAGCGATCTTGAAGACGTATTTATAGAACTAACAAAAGAAAAAAATTGATAAATATATTTAAAAATTACAAATATATTAATTTTCTTATTTATATTTTTCCTTTTATATTAATTACCGGACCAGCGTTGCCAGATATAATCTTAACATGTACGGCAATAGTTTTAATTTATAAAACTTATATAGAAAAAAATTACGAAATATTTAATCAGACCTGGTTTAAAGTTGGCGTGTTGCTTTGGTTGTGGTTTATTTTTGTCAGTTTTTTTGCCTACAATAATTATTTATCCTTTATTGATTCTATTATTTTTATACGCTTTATAATATTTATTTTAGCAGTACAGTATTTTTTAAGTAACAATAAAATAAGAAACAATACTATCAAAATTATATTTGTATTTTCAATTTTTATTACTATTGATAGCGGATATCAGTTTTTTAATTACGATTCTGAGACAGGTTTTAAAAATGATATTTTTGGAATTGAACCTGAAGGTTTATATGGAAGAATAAGTGGACCATTTAAAGACCTCGTACCTGGCTCTGTGTTAACAAAGTTTTTCTTTATATCCTTAATTTTATATTCTTCAAATTTAGAAAAATATAAAAAAATTACTGCTTTAATTATTTTTTCAACAATTATCTCGCTTATTTTTTTTTCGGGCGAAAGGGTAGCATTTGCAACACTTTTATTAGGAATATTAATTTTATTTTTTCTACCCAAATTTAGAATATTTATAATACTGTGTTCTGTTTTTTCATCTTTATTTATCTTTATTGTAGTAAACTCACATCCTATATTTAATGATTACACTATAATACAGTCCACATCACAACATGAAGGTTTACTGATTCAGAAAACATTTCCCTGCAAGAATGATGCTAACAAAACCTGCAGTAAAAAAATTAGGATGCAGCCCAGATTTATAGAAGTGGTTAAAGACTTTAAAAATTCAGCGTATGGTGAAATATACAACACTGCACTAAATATGTGGAAAGATAATAAGTTTACAGGCGTAGGATTAAACAATTTTTCCTTTGTTTGTAATAACTTTAAGAAATATGATAAATTTCATAAACATACTGATTGCGCTACTCATCCTCATAATTTTTATATCCAGGCACTAGCTGAAAGTGGAATAATTGGTTTTTTTATCTTTACTTCTCTAATTGTTACATTGATAATTAGTATTCTTAAATCTAATCAGGAAACTAAGTTAAAATTTATATTTGTAATTTCTTTAGTAGTAGTTTTTTGGCCAATAATATCAACTGGGAGTTTTTTAAAAAATTGGCATATGGCGCTAGTATCTTACCTAATAGGAATATGCCTAAGCAATATAAGAAGTTGGGATAAAAAAATATAACAGTTACTTATTTCTCTTATCTAACTTGTTAGACAAGAATATTGCTGTAAATGCAAATATAGCGGTAGCAAATATCTGAACTAACCCGTTGCCAAATTGACTGCCAACTAACATAAAAACAATAAGCAACAGCAGTCCTAAAAAAGAACCTCTAATGCCATAAATTGATCCTAAAAACACACAAAAAATCGTTGCTAAAATTTTTCCAATACCCTGTCCAAAATGAAGCCCTGTTATCAAGCCTGTTGTCATTGATAAATATATTAATAAATTATTTTTAATATTATTCTTAATAAATCTAAATTTAAATATATAGTAATAAGATAATAAGCCATCCAACCATGTTATTTTTTTTCCCTCATAATACGATCTAGAATAATAACTAACCCCAACCTCTGAAATTAAAAAGCCTGATTTTGCTATTTGTGTTCCCAAATCTAAGTCAATTGAAAAATCATAAGATGATAATCTAATTTTCTTATAAACATCTCTTGAAAAAATCTTTAAGCCGCAATGTATGTCACTGATATGGGATGAAAAAAAAATATTAAATAAATATGTATTAAGCTTATTTGCTAAAGTATGTAAATAATATCTGTGTCTATGAGGTAGATCACGGGTATATCTGCTGCCAAAAATTACATCCCCCATTTTTCCATTTTGTATTGTTTCATACATATAAAGAGAATCTTCTGTGTCATATTCCATATCAGAATCAAGTATCATCAAAAAATTACCCTTGGCTTTTTTTAATCCATTAATAACGGCAGCTCCTTTGCCAATATTTTTATTATGATTAATTAATTGAATTTCATTAAATTTACTTAATAATTTTGAATTTGAATGTTTTATCTTAAATTTATTATCTTTAGTTAAATATATCTTTTTAATTTTTTTATTTGCTAAAGGCTCAATATTTTCTTTAAGCCATAATTCTGATCCATCATATGATCCGTCATTTATAATAACATAATTGACATAATGGTTGCTGTAGGCTGAAAATAAATCCGTAAAAAACTTTAATAGTAATTTTTTTTCATTAAAAATAGGTATAATAATTGATAATTTGTTTTCCACCCTATCAATTTTACATTATCATTTATTATACGTCTAGATTGGCAACTTTTTGTGAATTTTCCTGTATAAAAATTCTGCGGCCCTCCACTTCATCTCCCATTAAAGTTGAAAGCAAGGAATCCGCTTCTGAAGCCTCGTCTATTTTTACTAAGCAAAGCGATCTTTGATTCTCATTAAGAGTTGTTTCCCATAGTTGTTCTGGGTTCATTTCGCCAAGACCTTTATATCTATTAATATTTACTCCTTTTTTACCCAATTCAATTACCTTATCAATTAGCCCTAATGGACCATTAATATTAAACTCCTGATTTTTTGATTTGATAACCCCTGAAAATCCTGATTTAAGAATTGCAAAATTTTCCATAAGGGGTTTTCTTAAATTATTTAAAGAAATCGCCTCTGGCGTTGTAATAAAATTATTATCAATTTTATATTTTTTTATAACACCATTTGATTCACCTAAAAAATTTAATGAATCATTTTCAAAATTGACTTTCCATATACTTGATATTTTTGAAATTGGATTTATTGTATTAAGACGTAGTGTGAGATATTTAGCAAGCTCATTACCAACTTTTTTATCTTTTAAAGAAGCCTTCTTAAAACATGCTAATATGGCGCATTGTTCAATAATTTGAGTATTATCTATTAATCTTCCCAGTGGTAGTATAAGTTTTTTTACCTTAAGAGATAGATCTATAATATTTTTTAATTCTAAATCTTTAACAGCTACGTTCTTTTTTCCATTATTATCTGGTTTATAATAAACAAGATCTTTTGTACCTTCTTGGATTAAAAAACTATCTAAGGATTCCTCATCTTTTAAATATTTGGTGGAATTTCCTTTTTTTGCTCTAAATAAAGGCGGTTGAGCAATGTATAACCTTCCGCTATCTAATATTGGTTTCATATGTCTATAAAAAAAAGTTAGTAAAAGTGTTCTAATATGACTTCCATCAACATCCGCATCTGTCATTATTATAATTTTATGATATCTCATTTTACTTAAGTCAAATCTGCCTTCTGAAGTGTTTATATCTAAATTTTCTGTAGGATTTCCAACCCCTGCTCCTATTGCAGTAATTAATGTTCCGATTTCGACGCTTGAAAGCATTTTATCTCTTCGTGCCCTTTCGACATTAAGAATCTTACCTCTTAGAGGAAGTATGGCCTGATTTTTTCTATTTCTTCCTTGTTTTGCTGATCCTCCTGCGGAATCACCTTCAACTATAAATAACTCTGACTTTTCAGGATCCTTTTCTTGACAATCTGCTAATTTTCCTGGCAGCGTCGTAGATCCAAGAACCCCCTTCCTCCTTGTTAATTCTCTTGCCTTTCTTGCAGCCTCTCTTGCTAAAAATGCTTCACTAACTTTTTCAACAATTTTTTTAACATCTGATGGATTTTCTTCAAACCACTGATCAAGCTTATCAAAAACGACTGATTCTACAATTGGTCTAACCTCAGACGATACAAGTTTAGCTTTAGTTTGGCTAGAAAATTTTGGATCTGGAACTTTAATTGATAAAACGCATGTCAGTCCTTCCCTTGCATCTTCTCCGGTTATAGATATTTTATGTTTACTGTGCTTGTTAATATAATTAGCTATATTTCTTGTAAGCGCATTTCTAAATCCAGCAAGATGCGTGCCGCCATCTTTCTGCGGTACGTTATTAGTAAAGCATAACATATTCTCATGATAACTATCCGTCCATTCTAAAGAACATTCGACTCTGATGTTTTTAAGTTCGTTATTAAAGTAAATAATTTTTTGTTGAAGAGAGTTTTTGCTTTTATTTAAAAAATTAACATATTCTTTAATGCCTCCTTCAAAATATAATTCTTTTTCAATTTTTTTAGAACCTCTAAGATCTTTTAAAATAAGTTTTACTCCGGGATTTAGGAAAGCGAGCTCTCTAATTCGATGTTCGATAATTTTGTAATCAAAATTTATATTTGAAAAAGTATCTTTTGAAGGCAAAAAGGTGACTATACTTCCAGTGATAGGATCATTATTTTTGTCAACTGGAGCTGGCCCAACTTTTTTTAATGGTTTGTTGGGTACGCCATTAGTAAATTCAATTAGATATTCATTTCCATCACGATATATTGTCAGGGCTAAAGACTCAGATAATGCATTAACTACCGATACACCAACTCCATGCAAACCTCCTGATATTTTGTAACTTCCTTGATCAAATTTTCCTCCGGCATGAAGTTCGGTCATAATTAATTGTGCTGCCGAAATACCTTCTTCTTTATGAATCTCAACGGGAATACCTCTTCCATTATCCCTAACTGTTACAGATCCGTTTGTATTGAATGATATAATAATTTCATTACAATATCCTGCTAGAGATTCATCTATAGAATTATCAACTACCTCGTAAATCATATGGTGAAGCCCGCTGCCGTCATCAGTATCTCCAATATACATACCCGGTCTTTTTCTTACCGCATCCAAACCCTTTAATACTTTAATTGAATCTGCTGAATATTTTTCAGATTTCTTTATTTTATTCATTTTTAACTTTACCATTATTTATAACAAAAAACTTGCTTTTAGTAGATAAAAAAGAAAACAGATTTTTATCAGTTCCAGTCATTAAGACCTGTATATTCAACCACCCAGTCAGACTAAGCAATATTGATCTTGTATTATCATCAAGGTGTGAACAAACTTCATCAAGAAGTACAATCGGGCTTATATTAAATTTTTTAACTAAACAATAACACTGGCAAAGCAGTATGCTTAATATAATCTCTTTTTGTTGTCCCGTAGAACATAGTGAAGCATCTACTTGATTCTTCAAATATATTACTTCTAAATCTGACCTGTGTGGGCCAATGCTGCATAGTCCCTTAATTCTATCTTCTTCTCTGTATTTTATTAATTCATCTTTAAATATGGCTATAGATTTATTATCGTCAATTATTTCATTTATTTTTTCCTCAATGGTTCCATAAATTGATAGTTTACAGATATTTATATTTTGTTTTTTATTTAGTATTTCATTAAAAATTTGATTTAAAATTGTAATAGTCTTTTTTCTAGAAATAATAATTTGATATCCTAAATTTGCAATTTTATCTTCAATAGTATCTATCCACGCATTATCAAAATTATTTTGTTTAAGAATTAAAGATCTTTCTCTAATTAATTTTTTATATAAAGAAATATTTTTTAAAACTGATGAGTCAAAGCTATATGATATTCTGTCAACAAAGTTTCTCCTTATAGATGGCGAACCTATAAAAAGTCTTTCCATTTCTGGAAGAAACCAAACAACTTTTAAACCATAATTTTTTTCTAAAGTCTCTTTTGTGGTATTTCCATCTATTAAAATTCTTTTTTTTATTAAACCATTAGAAGTTTTATCAAAGGTTATTGATATTCCAGTAACATTATTATTTTGATTATATTTTGTATAAACTATCCAAGGATTATTGTTTTTAAATTCAGATAAAGTTTCAAGTGATTTTTTTTTAAACCCTCTACCAGGCTCTAATAATGATATAGATTCGAGAAGATTAGTTTTTCCTGATCCGTTAGCACCAATAAATACGTTAGTTGAATTACAAAGTTCAATTTCTTGTTTTGCAAGATTTCTAAAATTGTTTAATTGAATAGATGAAAGATGGTTCAATAATTGCTAATCTCTTAAACTCTCATTGGCATTAAAATATACAGGGATTCTTTATCTTTTGGATCCTGTATTATTGAAGGAGAAGATGAATCGGAAAGCACAAATGATACGTTATCGCCTTCAATTTGACCTATTATTTCTAATAAATATTTTGCATTATATCCAATTTCAAATTCCTCTCCTGAATATTCAACAACTATATCCTCTGCTCCAGATCCTGTTTCGGCACTAGTTGATGAAAGGCTGACAATATTCTTTTGTATCGATAATTTTACTGATCTTGATTTTTCACTTGATACTGTAGAAACTCTATCTACAGCTTCATATAAAGATTTTGTATTAAAACTAATCATTTTATCATTATTTTGAGGAATTACTTTCTCGTATTCTGGAAATGATCCGTCAATTAACTTCGAAGATAAAACAATATTGTTAATTTTAAAAATAATTTTGCTTTCATTAAGAGATATAAAAACATCTCCTTCTGCCTCATCTAGCAATTTTCTTATTTCATTTATAGTTTTTTTCGGAATTATTGCACCGGATATATTTTCTGCACCCTTAGGAACCTCAATCTCAATTTTTGACAATCTATGCCCGTCAGTAGCAACTCCCCTTAATTTTTTTTGGCTATTTAAATCAATTATATGAATATACATCCCATTCAAATAATATCGTGTTTCTTCACTGGAAATTGCGAATTTAGTTTTGTCTATAATTTTTTTCAATTCTGACGAACTTATAGAAAATTCATTTTCAAGAACTGCATTGTCAATTTTAGGAAAATCATCCTTTGGAAGACAGGCAAGTGAAAACTTAGATTTTCCTGATCTTACAGATAATTTATTCCCATCGTTGGATATTAATTCTATAGAACTTCCATCATCAAGTTTTCTAACAATATCGTATAGTGTGTGTGCAGATGTTGTAATGGATCCTTGTTCTATTACGGAACTATTAATAACCTCTGTGATAGATATATCCATATCTGTTGTTGTTAATATAACCTTATCTTCATTTGAATTAATCAAAATATTGGAAAGAATTGGAATAGTATTCCTTTTTTCAACGACATTCTGGACGTGTGATAGAGAATTTAAAAATAAATTTCTTTCTATAGATATTTTCATTAGTGCAGTATTTTAATTCTAACACAAAAACTGTAAAACAAATAGATATATTTAGGTTTCTAACATCCTTTTTAATAATTCTACATCATCATTAAACAAACTATCAACTGTTTTAAGTTCTTCAATCTTTTTTACCGCGTGCATAACTGTAGTATGGTCTCGTCCTCCGAATTTTCTTCCAATTTCAGGTAGTGATCTGCTCGTAACACTTTTAGCTAAATACATAGCAACCTGCCTTGGTCTTGCCACCGATCTTGATCTGCGAGGAGAATGCATATCAGTAATTCGGATGTTATAATGCTCTGCAACTCTTTTTTGGATCTCTTCAATTGTAATTTTCTTATCATGAGCTCTTAACATATCTTGAAGAACTTCTTGGGCAGTTTCTATAGTAATTGGCCTGCCAACTAAAGTTGCGTGAGCAACTAGTCTGTTTAGGGCGCCTTCCATCTCTCTTACATTTGAAATTATTTTGTGAGATAAGAATTCAAGTACCTTTGGTGGTATTTCAACACCTCGCTTTTTTGCCTTTTCCATAAAAATTCCCAATCTTAACTCATAGGTTGTTGGGTGAATGTCAGCAATAAGTCCGCCTCCTAATCGCGACCGAAGTCGTTCCTCTACCCCCTCCAGATCTGATGGCGATTTATCGGCAGAAATTACAATTTGACGATTTTGTTCGACTAAAGCATTAAATGTATGAAAAAATTCTTCTTGGGTATTTTCCTTACCACCTATAAACTGAACATCATCTATCATTAAAACATCTATTGACCTGAATTGATCTTTAAATGTTGCGGTATCTTTATATCTAAGGGCTCTAACGAATTGATACATAAATTTTTCTGCCGAGAGATAAATAACTTTTCTTTCTGGATTATTTTTCTTAATTTGCCAACCAATAGCATTCATCAGATGCGTTTTCCCTAATCCAACTCCTCCATATAAAAATAAGGGGTTGAATGTAACTTTTTCTGCTTCTGTGATTCTTTGTGCCGCAGCAAAAGCAAGCTCATTAGGTTTGCCAACTACAAAATTCTCAAATTTATACCTAGGATCTAAGGGTGCTCCGAAATCTTCAGGATAAGAATTTCCCTGATTGGATCGCACATCAAACTGTCTCTTTTTATTTTGTACCCCAGTTAGCAATCTTGCAGTACCTGGAACAATTCTTCCTCCATTTGATTTAACTACTATCTTTAAAACGTCTAGTTTGGGATCAAATTCTTTGAAAATCAATTTAATTTTTTCCACATAGTGCGAAGCAATCCAGTCTCTGAGGAATTTAGTTGGTACGGATAATGTAATTACATTCTTGTCTATTGAATTAAAGCTCAATTGTTTTAACCAGTTCTTATACGCAGTATCTCCAACCTGTTTTTTTAACTTTACCTTTAATTTTTCCCATTGAGATTCGTTAATTGGAGCTACTTGGTCACTCATTCATCCACCATTTTTAATTTAATTCTTTATTAATATATCTAGAGCAAAAGAATTATAAAGTCTCTAGAATTATAATCACCAAATTAATTTTTTAGACAACACTTTTATTGAAATTATAGCAAGAAAAAAAATAAAAAAAATGCACATATTTTTATTGACTTTTCACCAGTCTATTCAACTAAAAATGTCTCAATTGTGCCTCAGCATGCGAGAAAAACTTGAAACTTTTTTAGAAGCTTTGTTTTTCTTTAAAATTCCTCTTTTAACAGCTTTAAATATTAGAGAGTTAACTCGCTGGAGCATATCTTCACCCTTTTTCTTGTCCTTTAGATCCTTATTTTGCAATAGCTCTTTGATCGAGGATTTTAACTTACTCTCAAAATTACTCCTTATTGCTTTTTTTCTAATTGACTGTCTTGATCTTTTTTTTGCTGACTTATGTTGTGGCATCAAGGCTATATATTTGTAGTAAAATTATATGTCAATTAGTTTTCTCAATAAAAAAAAGTCATAAAATCATACTTTTACATTAAATCTACTTTTGATAATACGGGCAATAGAATGTTGACCGCCCATTTTGCGTTTTTTTAACAATTTTAGCCTTCACTGAGCCAAATAAAATTGTCTTTCCATCATTATTGTAGACTACAAAACTATTTTGGAAGTTGCCAATATTTCCTTCAACAGAAACATAGTCCTTAAGCGTTGATCCTTTGCTTTTAATTGCTTTTTTTAATATTTTTTTTATTGAATTAATCAAATTGGGTATTTCTCTCTTTAGAATTTTATTACCTTTGCGGAATGGTGAAATTCCACAGTCAAATAATATCTCGGATGCGTAGATATTGCCAATTCCAGCAATAATTTTTTGATTAATAATTAATGATTTAATTGAAGAATTTGATTTCTTTATCCTAGATAATAAATATGGTGCATCAAAATTTCTATCAAAAGGATCTAATCCGAGATTCTTAAGGAACTTGTGATTATATAAATTTTTTGTTACACAATAATCAAGCATGCCGAAACGTCGTGGATCATTGTAAGCAATTTTTTCTCCATTTTTAAACAATATCTCAATATGATCATGTTTTTCTTTACTAATATTTCCTCTATTCTTAGTTTTTTTTAACCTTCCAGACATTCCCAAATGAAATATAAGTGAATGAGAATTATTTAGATTTATGATAATATATTTTGCTACACGTTGTATTGATTGAATTTTTGAATTTTTTACTATTATTGGAATTTTTCTCGGTATAGGGTAACGAAGATTGTATTTATGTATTTTAATAATTTTAATATAAAAACCTACAAAGTATTGGAGGCCTCTTGTGGTAGTTTCAACTTCTGGTAATTCTGGCATATCGTATTAATGAAAAATTTAAGTAATCAATTTGGTAACAAGAAAGTATCAAAAAGTCAAAAAACTAAAATGGTTCAAGATGTATTCCATAAAGTTTCAGAGAATTATGACTTAATGAATGATCTTATGAGCTTGGGAGCTCATAGATTATGGAAAAAAAGACTTTTAGACATTATTAATATTAGGGATAATGAAATCATAATAGATGTAGGGGCAGGCACTGGAGATATAGGATCAGGCATAATTAAAAATAATACATCGTGCAAGGTTTACCTTGTTGATTCAAATCCTTCTATGATTAGGAAGGGTAAATCAAAAACTTTAAATCTCAATAGTAGGGCTAAGTGGATTAATGCCAGTGCAGAAAAGTTGCCTTTTAATAAAAAATTTTTTGATAAATATTTAATTTCATTTTGTTTAAGAAACGTAACCAATATTGAAGAATCTCTCATTGAATCTTATAGGGTCTTAAAAGATGGTGGGCAATTTGTTTGCCTAGAGTTTAGCAAGCCCATAACGCCAATGTTTAATAATATTTATAATATTTATAAAAATAATATCATTCCTATACTTGGACATTATATTAGCAACCAAAAAAGTTCATATCAGTATCTTGCTGAAAGCATAGATAATTTTCCAAATCAAAAATATTTAACATACAAACTAAAAGAAGTCGGTTATGTTAATATAAAACATTACAATTTATTTAATGGTATTGCTGCAATTCATAGTGGATGGAAAGTTTAATGAGATTATTGTTGATAGTGTCTGGGTCCGTTGCGTTAAAAAAATCTTTTGATTTGCTCAACAAATTAAAGATTAACAAACGTAATATTGACTGTATAGTAACCAGATCAGGTTTATCTTTAATTAAATCAATGAAGATTGAAGACTTTAAAAATATAAAAATTTATACTGATGATATGCAATTAAAAGATAATAATCGTATGCTTCATATCGAACTCTCTAGAAAGGCTGATGTGGTATTGGTTTACCCTGCAAGTGCAAATATTATAGGAAAGCTATCAAACGGTATAGCCGACGATCTAGCAAGCACAACCCTACTTGCTTCCAATAAGCAGATTTTTATATGTCCAGCAATGAATGTTGAAATGTGGCAACACTTTTCAAACCAAAAGAACATTGCAAAGCTTAAAAAAAATGGGGTAAACTTTATTGGTCCAATTTATGGAAATTTAATGTGTGGAGAAACTGGTTTGGGCAGAATAGCTGATTCGGATTTGATTGCCGATGAAATTAACATATTTTTTTCAAGAAAAAGATTATTATCAGGAATGACAGGGATTGTAACTGCCGGCCCAACAATTGAGCCAATAGATCCCGTCAGATATCTTTCAAATTATTCAAGTGGAAGACAGGGCTATTCAATAGCAAAAGTTTTAGCCTATATGGGTGCAAATGTTAAACTAATCAGCGGTCCAAGCAATTTGATGCCACCAACCAATGTTGATACAATTAATGTATTAACTGCAAAAGAAATGAATGAAGCTGTTTTTGATCATTTACCTTCGGATTTAGCTATATGTGCCGCCGCGGTATCAGATTTTAGGTTTAAGAATTTTAGTTTAGAAAAAATTAAAAAGAATAATGATAAATCTTTTTCACTGGATACAAATCCTGATATTCTCTATAATATTGGTAACTCAGCTCAAAAAAGACCTAAACTTGTAATTGGGTTTGCTGCTGAAACTAATAGAATTAAATACTTTGCAAAAAATAAACTGTCTGAAAAGAAATGTGATTGGTTGTTAGCTAATAAAATTTCAAAAACTGATTCCGTATTCGGAAGTGAATATAATAGTATTCATTTTTTTACAAAAAAATTGTATGAAAAATGGCCAAAAATGAGTAAAATTTTAATTGCAAAAAAATTAAATAATAAAATTTTAGATTTTTTTGAATAGTTTTTTTATGATTAAAATAAAGGTTAAAAAATTAAAAAACTCTACTAACTTGCCTCTTCCTAAGTATGAAACTGCAGGAAGTGTAGGTATGGATTTGCTGTCTTCAAATAAAAAGAGTGTATTAATAAAAAAAGGAGAGTTTAAATTAATACCTACTGGTATTTCAATATCACTTCCAAAAAACTATGAAGCTCAAATCAGGCCAAGGTCTGGCTTGTCAATCAAAAATGGTGTTACAGTTTTAAATTCACCAGGCACAATAGACTCAGATTATAGAGGGGAATTATGCGTTATATTAATCAATCATGGAAAAAAAGATTTTGTAGTCAAATACGGGGCAAGGATCGCGCAAATGGTAATTGCAAAGACTGAAAAGGCAGTTCTAAAAGTAGAAAAAAAATTATCAAAAACTTCTCGTGGTACGGGTGGTTTTGGATCTACTGGAAGATAAATTTTGTCTCTAACTAATAAAGAAATTAATCTATTTGCTAGACATTTAATTTTAGAAGATTTTACTGAAAAAAAACAAAAAATTTTGTCTAGGTCACAAGTTACGTTTGTTGGCATGGGTGGAATCAATTCGCCAATAATTATATATCTGTCTTATATCGGAATAAAAAACTTTAATATTATTGATTATGATAATGTAAAAATCAGTAACTTAAACCGACAAATTATATACTCACAAAATGATATTGGGAAGAAAAAAGTTTTATGTGCAAAAAGATTTCTAAAAAAAATTAATTCAAAATTAAAAATAAGAACTTATAATGCAAAAATTATAAAAAAGAATTGCAATAAACTTCTCAGTAACTCTGATTTAATAGTTGATGGATCTGATAATTGGGAAACAATGTTAATTGTAAATGACTATTGTGTAAAATATAATGTTCCCCTCTTAAGTGCTTCGGTTGCGGGCTACGATGGCAATATAGCATTATTTAACAACATTCCTAACAAGCATCTATGTCTTAGGTGTGTTTTTCCAATTAAAAAAGAAATTGAATTGCCGAGATGTGATACAGTCGGTGTCTTTGGAACATCTGCTGGAGTTATAGGAATTCTTTCTGCACATAAAATAGCTAACTTTTTAACATCAGATAAAAATGAACAATTTAAGTCTAATATTGTTTATTTTAATGGAAAAAATTCAAACTTTAGTGAGATAGAGTTAAGTTATAATAAAAATTGTAAATTACTTAAATTATGAAAATTATTATTTTATTAATATTGATGATCTATTCATTCAACTTATCAGCTGAAGACATTTCAAAGAAAAATGATAATAACCTAAAAAATTTTATGAGCATTAAAACCTCTAAGGCTAATATGCGTGTTGGTCCAAGTGAAGATTATCCGATCATATTACAATATAGGTACAAGAATCTACCTTTAAAAATTCTCGGGAAATATGAAAATTGGTTACAGGTAAGCGACTGGAAAAACAACCGTGGATGGATGCATATTAGTTTATTAAGTAATAAGAGATCTGCTGTTATAAATAAATCAGAAGGTGATTTTATAGATATTTTTAACAAGCCTAACTCTAAAAAAATAGGCAAGATTGGCAATGGTAATGTTCTCAATATAAAAAAATGTATTGATCTTTGGTGCCTAGCTTCAATTAAAGATTATAAGGGATGGGTAAAAAAAGACAATTTATGGGGAATTATACAGAATGAACAGTTTGATTAAAATTAGATAATTAGATATAAAATTAATATATTATGAAATATGGAAGTAAATTTAATTATGAACAGTTAGTGGATTGTGCAAAGGGGCTACTATTTGGAAGCGGCAATGCGCAATTGCCACATCCTCCAATGTTAATGTTTGATAGAATATCAAATATAAGCGAAACTGGTGGGGAGTTTGACAAGGGGGAGGTCATTGCAGAACTTGATATTAAGCCTGATTTATGGTTTTTTAAGTGTCATTTTTTAAACGATCCTGTTATGCCTGGATGCTTGGGGTTAGATGCTATGTGGCAACTTGTTGGTTTTTATCTTGGCTGGCTCGGTCAGCCAGGTAGGGGTCGTGCGCTTGGTGTAGGTGAAGTAAAATTCTCTGATCAAGTCCTGCCTACAGCAAAGAAAATAACTTATCATATTTCACTAAAAAAACTCAGATTGGGAAAGCTAATATTAGGTGTTGCTGATGGTCTAATGAAAGTTGATGGAAAAACTATTTATGAGGCTAAGGATATGAAAGTCGGTTTATTTATTAATTAAATAATTTTATGAGAAGAGTTGTTATAACTGGTTTAGGGATAGTATCTTGTATTGGAAACAATCAAGAAGAAGTGATAAAGAATCTAAGAGAGCTTAACAGCGGAATAAGCAGGGCAAGTGAGTATGAAGAATATGGATTTAGAAGTCTTGTACATGGAAAACCAAAAATAGATTTAGAAGAAAATATTGATCGAAAAATTTTAAGATTTATGGGTGACGGTGCGGCATATAACTATATTGCAATGAATAATGCTGTAATTGATTCAGGGCTAGAAGAAAAAGCAGTATCAAATGAAAGAACTGGAATAATAGTTGGTTCAGGAGGGCCCTCGGTTAGAAATCTTCTGTTAGCAACGGATACAGCCAGAGAAAAAGGTTCAAGAAAGGTTGGACCTTATATGGTGACCAGAACAATGTCGAGCACCAATTCTGCGACACTAGCAACACCATTTAAAATTAAAGGTGTTAATTACTCAATTAGTTCAGCTTGTTCGACAAGTAGTCACTGTATTGGTAATGCTATGGAGTTAATCCAATTTAATAAGCAAGATATTGTTTTTGCTGGAGGTGGAGAAGAATTACACTGGTCATTGTCGGTACTTTTTGATGCTATGGGAGCCTTGTCATCTAAGTATAACGAAAAACCTCAGGTAGCATCAAGGGCATACGATAAAGATCGTGACGGTTTTGTTATATCTGGCGGTGCCGGGGTTCTAGTACTTGAAGATTTAGAGCATGCAAAATCAAGGGGTGCAAAAATTTATGCCGAGATAGTTGGTTATGGAGCTACATCGGATGGATACGATATGGTTCAGCCTTCAGGAGAAGGTGCTGTGAGATGTATGAAACAATCGATGCAAAATATCAATAATAACATTGATTACATAAATACACACGGAACAAGTACGCCAGTAGGTGATACAAAAGAATTGGAAGCCATAAGAGAAATATTTCAGAATGACTTACCTTATTTAAGCTCCACTAAATCACTCACAGGACATTCTTTAGGGGCAACAGGAGTGCAAGAGGCAATTTATTGTATTTTAATGATGAAAAATAATTTTGTTGCCGGATCCGCAAACATTTTTGAAATGGATGAATTGGCAAAAAATAATAATATCCTAACCTCAACTTTAGAAAACGCTCAAATTAACACTATTATGTCAAATAGTTTTGGCTTTGGCGGAACAAATGCAACTTTAGTTTTTTCGAGATATTAATATGTTAGAAAAAAAGAAGGGTTTAATATTTGGTGTAGCTAATGATCACTCTATAGCATGGGGTATAGCTAAAAGTTTAAAAGAGCAAGGTGCAGAAATAGCATTAACATATCAAAATGAAACATTTTTAAAACGTGTAAAACCTTTGGCCGATAGTATTGAATCTGAAATTTTAATTGAATGTGATGTAGCAGAAGAAAAAAATATACATAATTGCTTCAATAATATTAAAAAATACTGGAGTTCAATTGATTTTATTATTCATGCAATAGCATATTCTGATAAAAATGAATTAAGCGGAAGTTATTTAGATACTTCAGTAGATAATTTTTTAAATACTCTTAATATATCTTGTTACTCTTTAACAAGTATTTCTAGAGAGGCATCAAAATTGATGACAAATGGTGGAAGTATAGTAACATTGAGTTTTTATGGCTCGGAAAAAGTAATGCCTAATTACAATGTTATGGGCGTTGCTAAATCGGCACTAGAAACTAGCGTCAAATATTTAAGTGTTGATTTGGGATCTCAAAATATCAGAGTGAATGCAATTTCTTCAGGACCAATGAGAACATTGTCCGGTGCTGCAATTTCAAACGCTCGTGAGGTATATAAATTTGCACAAAATAATTCTGCCTTAAAAAGAAGTGTGGGATTAAATGAAATTGGGAATTCAGCAATATATCTCACAAGCGATCTCTCTTCTGCCGTTACCGGCGAGGTTTTGTATGTAGATTGTGGTTATAATATTATTGGAATGCCGAGCGTTAACTATTAATAATAAATATATCAGGACGATCAGTAAATATTGAGTTAACACCCCAAGAAAACAGTTCGTTTGCATCGTCAAGTTTGTTTATTGTAAAAACGTTTACTAAAAGTTTTCTTTTTTTTAAATAATCAACCATATTCTTGTCAATAATCTTGCTGTCAATACCGATCGAAAAACAATTATATTTATTACAAATATTTATTAAATCTTCTAATGATGAAAATTGTTTCTTTGTTGATTTATCAACCAGGATACCCCTTGGTATGTTGGGAAATATTTTTGAAATATGATCCAAAGAAACAATATTAAAACTAGAAAAAAAATAATCTGTTGTTATTTTTTTTCTTTTAAATAATTTTTTAATACTATTTATACCTTCTTTTTCTCTTCCTTTATTTAGCTTCAACTCAATATTTAAACCAATTTTTTTTCTATTTATATATTCCAGACATTCCTTTAAAGACAATATCTTTTCATCAACAAAACTTTCATCAAACCAACTTCCATAATCAAATTTTGATAATTCAGAGAAATTTAAATCAGAACATTTGCCCCAACCATCTGATGTTCTGTCTATCGTATCATCATGAAGTAGAACCGGAATTTTATCCTTTGATATCTTAACATCAATTTCAATAAATTTTGTTTTATGTAAAACTGCTGCATATATACCTGATAGCGTGTTTTCAGGTGCAAGTGATTTTGCGCCTCTATGACCAATTATTTTTGGTAAAAAAATTTTTTGCAATTATGTTTTCTGTTTCAAATATTAAACGTACTAAACATCTTTAATAGATAATTTAATTTTACCTCTTTTATCAATATCTAATACCTTTACCTTAACTTCTTCGCCTTCTTTTAATACATCGGTAACTTTTTCAACCCTTTCTTCTTTTATCTGACTAATATGTACAAGACCATCGGTTGTTCCAAGAAAATTAACAAAGGCTCCAAATTCCATAATTTTTACAACCTTACCTTTATAGGTCTTGCCTATTTCCGGTTCAGCAACTATGTCATTTATTCTTTCAATAGCAGCTTTTCCTGCTTTTGCATCAACAGCAGCAATGCTGACAATGCCGTCATCATTAATCTCAATTTTTGCTCCTGTGGTTTCTGTAATTTCTCTAATTACAGCACCACCCTTTCCTATTACATCTTTAATTTTATCTTTATGAACCTTGATAGTCCTAATGGTTGGTGCAAAATCAGATATTTTTTCTCGACTTTTATCTATTACCTTATTCATTTCTCCTAATATGTGAATCCTACCTTTTTTTGCCTGCGACAATGCTTCTTCCATAATTTTAGGGGTGATACTGGTTATTTTTATATCCATCTGTAAAGATGTAATACCATCACTTGTTCCAGCTACTTTAAAATCCATATCGCCAAGGTGATCTTCATCGCCTAAAATATCGGATAAAATTACATAATTTTTTTCTTCTTTAATTAAACCCATAGCTATACCAGCTATAGGTTTTGCTATAGGTACCCCAGCATCCATTAAAGATAGAGATGTTCCACAAACTGTTGCCATCGAGCTCGAACCGTTCGACTCTGTTATTTCTGAAACAACTCTAAAAGTGTAAGGGAATTCTTCAGATTTTGGCATCATAGGATGAATTGCTCTCCATGCTAGCTTTCCATGACCTACTTCTCTCCTACTAGTTGAACCAATCCTTCCAACTTCTCCAACCGAGTAAGGGGGAAAGTTATAATGCAACATAAAATTTTCTTTATATTCTCCCTCTATTGCATCGATTCTTTGTTCATCTAGCCCGGTTCCCAAAGTTGTAACAACAAGAGCCTGGGTTTCACCTCTGGTAAAAAGAGCTGATCCATGAGTTCTTTGTAAAACACCAACTTCACAATTAATTGGTCTGATTGTAGTAGTATCCCTACCATCAATTCTTTTACCTGTTTTTAATAATTCTCCTCTTACAATATCTCTTTCAACATATTTAATAGAATCGTTAATTACTACTGAAGACAACTTGTCTGATAAGAATTCTTCAGAAATTTGATTTCTAATCTTTTGAAGATCCTCAACCCTTTTTTTCTTTTCTTTAGTTTCATAAACCTTTTTCAGGTCATTTTTATATTTTTTTGCAATCTTTGATGGAAGTTCTTTTATCTCATCATCAATTTCAGGTATTTCAATAGGCTCTTTTGAAGATTTTTTTGCTAGTTCCGCTATAGTATCGATTACAATTTTATAACTATTTTGACCTAAAACAACAGCCTTTAGCATTTCATCTTCAGATAATTGGTGAGCCTCAGATTCAACCATTAAAACACCTTTTTCTGTTCCTGCAACTATAAGATCCAACGTCGAATTTTTAAGTTCTTTTATTGTTGGATTTGCTATTAGTTTTCCATCTATCATAGCAATTTTAGCAGCTCCAATAGGACCCATAAAAGGCAGGCCTGAAAAAGATATTGCCGCGCTAGCAGCAATTAATGATACTATATCTGAATCATTTTCTTGATCATGTGATAATACCGTACAGGTTACCTGTGTTTCATTTTTAAAATCTTTATTAAATAATGGTCTTATAGGTCTGTCTATAAGCCTGCTGACAAGAGTTTCTTTTTCAGTAGGACGACCTTCTCTTTTAAAAAATGAACCGGGTATCTTTCCAATTGAATAAAATTTTTCTTGATAATTAACCGTCAGTGGAAAAAAATCAATTTCTGGATTAACAGTTTTACTGCTACAAACATTTGCCATCACTGTAGTTCCTTCATATGTAACAATCACCGACGAATCAGCCTGACGACCAATTCTACCTGTTTCAATGGTTAACTTTCTCCCACACCATTCTATTTCTTTTTTATTAATATCAAACATTCATGACCTTTCTTTATAGTTCTTTATTTTATTTTTCCTAACCGCGAAGGCCAAGTTCTTTAATCAGAGATTTATATTCTTCTTTATTTTTTTTAAATAAATAATTTAATAATCTTTTTCTTTTACCAACAATCACCATTAATCCTTTTCTTGAATGCTGATCATTTTTATGATTCTTAAGATGTTCTGTCAGATTTTTTATTCTTTCGCTAAATACTGCTATCTGAAATTGAGCCGATCCTGTATCATTTTCACTTTGTGCAAATTGAGAAAATTTACTTTTGCTATTTATTTCGTTTTTTGACATCTTGTCTCCTAATTTAGTACTTTTTTGGGTACAAAAAAATTATTTTTTATAAATCCCAATGCAACAACTTCGTACTTATTTTTTGCATATACATACTTTTTTGAGTTAAATTTTTTAAGTGTTAAATCACTCAAAAAAGATACATTAATTTTTTTACCCATTCTAATGTCACTGTCTTCGCCATTTTTCACCGTTAGTGCAGGGATGTCATCTAGCACAACTGCCGAAGGGTAATAACCTTTAATGTGGCTGGACAAATGACTTATTTTTAGAAGATCGTCCAGTAAAATCGTATTTTTATTGTTAAAAATACCAACTTTTACTCTTTCTAAACTGGTTATATGTCCAAAAGTAGACAGCCTTGACCCCAAGTCCCTTGCAAAACTTCTAATATAAAATCCCTTTCCACATTCTATGTTAAAGCTACTTTCGCAGTCATTAATATTATTTAAATAATTTAAAGAATAAACACATACCATTCTTTTAGGAAGATCAAAGTCTACATTTTGTTTTGAAAGTCTATATGCTCTTTTGCCATCAACCTTTATAGCAGAAAAATTTGGCGGTCTTTGATATATGCTTCCAACATAATGTGATAAGTTTTCTATTATTTCTTTTTTACTAGGAATTTTATTAGACTCGCTAATGACTTTGCCCTCGCTATCATCGGTATCAGTTTGAGAGCCCCATTTAATAGTAAAATTATATTCCTTTCTTGAATCCATAACAAATGAAATTAATTTAGTTGTGCTTCCAAAAGCAATTGGCAAAATCCCTCTAGCCAATGGATCTAAGGTTCCTGCGTGCCCAACTTTTGATAATCTGAATTTTTTTTTTATTCTTAAAACAGTCTCTGAGGAGGATAAATTAATTGGTTTATTAACAGAAATCCATCCCTTAGTTATTAAGTTCATATTAATTAATTTTACTATTTGCTAGTAAATTATTTATTTTATCAGCTTCGATAAATGAATCATCAAGATGAAAAATAACTTTTGGAGTAAATTTAGTCTTAATTTTTTTGCCAATTTTTTTTTGAAAAAAAAATCTATTTGAATTTAGAGCTTCATTAATTTCTTCACAATCATTGCCTCCGAGAGGTAAAAAATAAACATAGGCTATTTTTAGATCTCTAGACATTTTTACCATTGATATTGTAATAGAAACATCAATTAATGTGGGGTCTGGAATAAAATTTTTTAACAAACACTCACTAATTATTTGTCTAACTTGCTCGCCAACTCGAAGTTGTCTTTGATTTAATTCGTTAAAATTTTTCATTGCTTGGATTTTTATAACTTTCTTTCTTCTTTTAGAATCTTATAGGCCTCTATAATATCACTTGCCTGCAAGTCGTTGTATTCATGTATGGTAATTCCGCATTCATAGCCTTGTTGAACATCTTTAACCTCATCTTTAAATCTTTTTAAACTGTCAATTTCACCTTCATGTATTACGACGTTATCCCTTAATATTCTTACCTTAGAATCTCTGTTTACAAAACCTTCTTTCACATAGCAGCCTGCAACATTTCCAACTTTTGAAATTTTAAAAATCTCTCTTATTTCAATATTTCCTGTTATTTCTTCTCTGATATTCGGGGCAAGTAATCCTCCCATTAGTTTTTTCATATCATCAATAAGTTCATATATTATTGAATAGTATCTTAGATCTACCCCGTCTCTTTTTGCAGTATCTCTAGCTTTTGGTATCGCTCTTACATTAAAACCAACTATAAAACCTTTGCTGGAACTTGCTAGCGAAACATCGCTTTCAGTTATTGCTCCAACTCCTTTATAAATTACATCAGCTTCTACTTCGTTTGTTGACAATTTTTTTAATGAAGTATCAATTGCTTCGGCTGATCCCTGAACGTCAGCCTTTATTATAATTGGCAGTTTTGCTGCCTGTCCTGCCGCTATTTTCTCAAACATATTTTCGACATTTGACTTACTAGAAACTATTTTTTGTTTACTTTTTCTTATTCTATATTCCGATATTTCTCTCGCTACTGAATCAGATTCAACAACAATAAAGTCATCTCCTGCGAGTGGATTTGCATTTAAACCAAGAATTTCTACCGGGCATCCAGGTCCGGCCTTTTCTAATGTTTTTCCATTATCATCAATTAAAGCTCTTACTCTACCAACTTCTGATCCTGAAACAAATACATCGCCAATTTTAAGTGTGCCTTTATTAATTAGAACAGTAGCAACAGGGCCTCTTCCTTTTTCTAACTTAGATTCAATTATTACTCCTCTTGCGGCCCTGTTTGGATTTGATCTTAAATTTAAAATTTCCGCTTGAAGAATTATTGCTTCTTCAAGTTTTTTTATGTTTGTATTCTTCGTTGCCGAAACTTCAACATCCTGCACATCGCCACTCAATTTTTCAACAACTATTTCATGACTTAAAAGTTCATTTCTAACCTTATCAGGGTCCGCACCTGGCTTATCAATTTTATTTATTGCAACTATAATGGGAGCCTTTGCAGCTTTGGCATGAGAAATTGCTTCAATAGTTTGAGGCTTAATTCCATCGTCCGCTGCAACAACTAGAACAATTATATCAGTGGTTTTTGCACCTCTAGATCTCATGCTTGAAAAAGCTTCATGTCCGGGCGTATCAATAAATGTTATCTTCTTGTTTTGATCATTAGTAATTTGATATGCTCCAATATGTTGTGTGATGCCGCCAGCTTCCTTTGAAACAACATTACTTTTTCTTATTGAATCTAATATGCTTGTTTTTCCATGATCTACATGTCCCATTACCGTGACTACAGGAGGTCTTGGCAAAAGATCCGTTTCAGTATCAGAAACATCTTCTATGCCTTTAAGTATATCAATCTCTGAAACTCTCTTTGGCCTATGACCAAGCTCATTAACTACTATTTCCGCTGCGTCTCCTTCAATTGTTTGGGCAGCATTGGCCATAACACCCATTTTCATCAGCTCCTTTACCACATCAGCAACTTTTTCTGCCATTCTGTTAGCTAATTCTTGAACTGTAATAACTTCTGGAATTACAACTTCTCTTGATATCTTTTGGTTTTCAACAACTTGTAATTTTAATTTTTCTCTTTCTCTTGCTCTTTTTATTTTTGCTAAACTTGGAAGTTTATCAAATTCCTGCTCCTCTTGTTCTAAAACTTTTTTAATATTTAATTTGCCACCTTTTTCATCCTCTGGACTTAATGTTCTGGTTTTTTGTTTTTTAACAGCAGTTTTTTTAGCTTCAAACTTTTTATATTCTGTCTTTTTTTGCACTTCATTTTTTCTTGCAAGATGCTCTGGGGGCTTAAAAAAATTTTTTGGTTTGCTTGTTGCCCTGTTTTTGCCAATAGATGAATCTGATTGAGACTTGAAAGGTTTACGGTGTGTTGCTGAGCTATCAGATTTTAAAGATGATTTTTTCTTAAAAACTATTTGGATCGTTTTTGATTTTTTTGAGGATCCTCTTTTAACTTGATCTGGACCTATATTTTTCCTTAATTGGAGCCTACCTGCGCTTGATAATCTAAGGGGCCTTTTTTTCTCAGTTTTATTCTTATTATTTCCTTGATTATTTTTATCCAAAATACTTTCCTTTCAAAAATACCCTTAAACATCTTTAACATTATTGTCAGTAATTAACCAATTTTCTCTTGCTTTCATAATTAGTTTATTCGCTGTTGTTTCATCAATATCAAAATCTTTTAAAATACCCTCATTTTCATCAATTAATTCATAAGTCGATAAATCAGCAAAATCATTTAAACTTTTGACCTTGTTAATGGCCAATTGGGCTAGCATTTTGGTGTTAAGACCTTCAAAGTTCTTTAATTCCTCTTCAACATCATTTTCTTTTATGATTTTTAGATTTTTTAACTCTTGGTCTTTAATGTAGTTTGTGGCTCTTTGATTGATTTCAGTTGCTAAAGTATTGTCGAATCCTTCAATTTTTTCAAGCTCAGTGACTTCTTGATTGGCTATTTCTTCTATACTTGAATAACCCTCTGTAACAAGTAGTTGAGCAATTATATCTTCAACGTCTAGCTCATTAATAAATATTGAACTTCTTAGCTTAAACTCTTCCTGTCTTCTGTCAGCTTCTTCGCTTTCAGTAATAATCTCAATATCTAAATTTGTTAACATTGAAGCAAGTCTTACATTTTGACCTCTTCTGCCAATTGCAAGACTTAACTGATCATCTACTATAACAACCTCAACCTTGCTTGATTCTTCATTTATTAATATTTTAAGAACTTCTGCGGGTGCCAAAGCATTAACTGTAAATGTAGCTTGGTTTTCTGACCATGGCACTATATCAATTTTTTCGCCTTGAAGTTCGCTTACAACAGCCTGTACTCTTGATCCACGCATACCCACACAAGATCCAACGGGGTCTATTGTTGCATCTTTTGTGCTTACAGCTATTTTTGCTCTTGAGCCGGGATCCCTTGCTACATTTTTTATTTCAATTATTCCATCATAAATTTCTGGTACTTCATGAAAAAATAATTTAGCTAAAAATTGTGGGTGAGTTCTTGATAAAAAAATCTGCGGGCCTTTGCTGTCTTCTTTAACTTCATAAATATAAGATCTAATTCTATCACCATTTTTAAAATTTTCTCTTGGAATAATTTCTTCTCTTTTTATTATTGCCTCTGCTTTCCCTAAATCGACAATTATGTTTCCAAATTCTATTCTTTTGACTATCCCAATGGCAATTTCACCAACCTTGTCTTTGTATTCATTATATTGTCTTGACTTATCAGCTTCTCTAACTTTTTGAAATATTACACCCTTGGCAATTTGTGCGGCAACTCTCCCAAAATCAAACATTGGCAGTCTTTCTTTAATATGTCCATCTAGTTCAATTGAAGGTTCAATTTTTTTTGCGTCTTTAATAAGAATTTGATTTTCCTCTTCTTCATCATCAATACTCTCTACAACTTTTCTATAACTAAATAATGAAATATTTCCATTATCTTGATCGATATTAATTCTTATATCTTTGCCCAGCCCGTATTTAGATTTTGCAACTTTTTGCAAAGCTTCTTCCATTGCTTCAAAAACAACTGATTTTTCAATATTCTTTTCTCTAGCTACTGTTTCAGCAACTTGTAGCATTTCTTCTCTAATAATTTTTATTTTATCTTTAGCCATTTATTGTATCATATTAATAAAAAAAGGTGGGCAAGCCCACCTAAAATTAAGACAAACCAGCGTATATTTAAAAACAAAATTATTTTCAAGGAATTTTTTTAAACTTCATAAAATATGATTTTTGGCAGTTTTTTTGAGCTTTTAAGAAATATGAGGTTTGTGGCATAATATCAAAAGAATTCTCCCAATAAGGCGCTGTATCATTTTCCCAGGTGAAAAAGCTAGAAGCCTTAAACTCATAAAGTATGTGAGAAAAATAATCCTGGTTATCTGTTACAACGTAAACATTTCCCATATCTTTTAAAACGCTATTAAGCATTTTTAAAAATAAATTACATATAATTCGTCTTTTATTATGTTTTTTTTTGGGCCAAGGATCTGGGTACAAAATCCAAGCTTCATTAATTGATTTGTCATATAATTTTTCTAACAACAAAAAACAACTCTTATTATAAATACGAATATTATTAATATCATTTTTAATAATTTTATTTATCAAAGAGACGTTGCCATCAATATACACCTCACATGCTATAATTATTTTATTTTTATTAAGGGTAGATAAATTAATTGTGCTTTCACCGTTTCCAGATCCTATATCAAGAATTATTTCTTCTTTGGTATTCAGATTAAAAGAAAATTTTTCAAGATTAATTTTATATTTTGGAATAGATAATCTTTTTTTTCCTCTTCTTCTTCCAAAGGTAGTAGGGTATTTATAATTTTTCATTCTTTAAAAAAATCTGTAATAATAAAGAAAGAGATAATATTAAAAATAAAAAAACATTAAATATTAAGTATTTATCATTATTTGAATAATAATTATTTTGATTATTAATATGCAAAGAATATCTATAAGAAATTCTTTCATTAAGTTTTGAAGAATATAAAATTCTGCCACGAGGATCTACAATTGCACTTATACCATTGTTAGATACTCTAATTAAATATTTTCCGTACTCAACCGATCTAACTATTGATTGATAAAAATGTTGATAGGGGCCCTGATATCTTCCAAACCATGCATCATTTGTAATATTAATAATTATCTGGTGATCTAAATTATATTTATCAATAATATTTTCAAAAAAAATGTTTTCATAGCAAATAGTCGGTATAAAATTTATATCATTAAATAATCTTAAACTTCTAATATTATTTCCAGAAATAAATTCGGAGCTTTTTTTAAAAAACATATCCAAAAAAGGCAAAAAATTTCTTAAAGGTAAATATTCACCAAAAGGAACTAATATTTTTTTATCAAAAAATTCAATTTCTTCTGAGCTAATTTTATATAACGTATTATAAAAGACTGAATTTTCTGAGTTTGTCCTTATTGCCCCGGAAACTACAACGGTGTTTGCGTCAAGCTTTGATTGAATAACACTTAAAAGGTCATTATCTTCAGAAATAAAATATGGTATTTCTGTTTCAGATAAGACTAACAAAGTATTATGTTTATTTTTAGAATTATCTTGAATAAAATTTAACAAATTATCCATTCTTTTATTCATTTTCTTCGGGTCCCATTTTTCTATCTGAGGGGTATTGTTTTGATAAATTACAACATCAACAATTTGTTTTTTTTGCGCATTAGAATAATCTTGATAATTAAGATTTGAAAATATTGTTAAACTGCCTAAAATCATAAATATAATTAATGAATAACTAAAATAAAATATTTTATTTGTGCCATACATTATTTTATAAAAAAGTAATGGTAATAGAAATGTTATTACCACCAAATAAGATAGACCATATGTACCTATAAATTTTACATTTTGAAGCAAGTAAATTTGGTTTGAAAATACATAGCCAAATAGTCCCCATGGAAATGCTATAAATAATTTTGTTTTAACTATCTCAATAGAAACAAACAACGCTGGCAATAGTATTAACTTTATTCTTAGATCTTTGAAAAAAGATAAAATAATTGAGAATATTCCATAATAAATAGATAAATAAAAAACTAATAAATAGGATAGAAAAAAAAGTTCCCTTGTATGATCTTCAATTAAAAAAGGATTTTTAAGCCATAAAAATAAAAATAAATTTAAACCTAACCCAAAAAAGAAACCTTCTCCAAATTTATTTAATAATTTCCTTTGATTAGATCTTTCAATAATAACCCAGAAAAAATAAGGCAATGTTAATAATCCTATTGGAGTAATAAAAAATGGTGGAAAAATGAGTGAAGTTAGCCCGCCGCAAAAAAATAATTTTATAAAAATTTTCACTAATTATTGATTGTTATTTTAACTTTGTTAATTCTTCTTTCAGAAGCATCTATGACTTCAAATGTTAATCCACTTTGATGAGAAAATATTTCCCCAGCGGAGGGTATTTTGCCAGCAAGGAAAAATACTAGCCCACCAACAGTGTCTATGTTATCCTTTTCTTCTTTCGAAAAAGAAGCACTTAACATTCCTTCAAGATCTACCAAGAGAATTGAGGATTCAACTACTATTGTGTTCTTATCAATTTTTTTAATTTTTATCTCATAATCTTCAGCATCATGTTCATCTTCAATTTCACCAACTATTTCTTCTACAAGATCTTCAATTGTTACTAAACCATCTACGCCACCATATTCATCTACAACTAAGCCTAAATGAATTTTTGATTTTCTCATTCTTTTTAACAAATCTAAAACTGGAGAGGAGGGTGCTACATATAAAACATCGCGAATAATATTACTTATCTCAAAATTTTTCTTATTCTCTACGGTTAATAAAATATCTTTTACATGGATCATACCAATAACATCGTCAAGTTTATCTTTATAAACTGGCATTCTTGAATGGGTTTCAACATTAATTTTATTTAATATTTGTTGAATTTTATCATTAGTAGATACTGCAATTATCTCTGCCCTTGGAACCATTACATTTTCAACTGTTTTATTATTAAGTTCAAGTATATTCTTAATAAGATCATTTTCATCATTATCTTCAAAATTTTTTGATTCTGTGTTTTTTAAATCTTCTTCATTTTTATAAAATTGACTTATGAAGCTATAAATTTCTTCATTTTTAATTTGATTATTTAGCAATTTTTTTACCAACCAAAGTCGCCAAGATCTTTTTAAATCAAGAGTATTTTTTTTATCTTTTTTCATTATATTGATATGGATTCTCAATTTTTAATTCTTTTAAAATCATAATTTCTCTATTTTGCATTATATTTCTTTCTTTTTTTGTTCCGTGCTTATAGCCATTTGAATGAAGTAATGCATGAATAATTATATGTGTGAGATGATCATAAAAATCAATTTTTATTTTTTTTGAATTTTTTTTTATAATTTGACCAGATAAAACAATATCACAAAATCGCAAATTAACATATTTATCTATTCTTTTTTCACTAATAAAAGCCAAAACATCAGTGGCGTTGTGTTTTCTTCTATAAATTCTATTGAAATACTTTATTCCTTTATTGTCTGTTAAAAGAAAATTAATGATATAGTTCGAAAATTTTTTATTAATAAAATAATTAGATTTTTTTAGAACTAAATTAATAATTTTTTTTACCCGTGGGGCTCTTTTTGACCATAATTTTGATTCATTTATTATGGAATAAGAAATTTTATTATTAAATCTTTTATTATTTATTATAAGCATCAATGATTTTTTGAACCAACTCGTGCCTCACTACATCTTTTGAGGTAAGATTTATGAATGCAATATCTTTAATGTAGTTAAGTTTTTTAATGGAATTAACCAAGCCTGATTGTTGATTGTCTCCCAAATCAATTTGAGTTACATCACCAGCAACAACCATTTTACTATTTTTTCCAAGCCTGGTTAAAAACATCTTCATTTGTACGGTTGAAGTATTTTGCGCCTCGTCTAAAATTATGAATGCATCATTTAATGTTCTCCCTCTCATAAAGGCTATTGGTGCAATTTCAATGACTCCAGATAGTATTTTTTTATCAACAAAATCATTTGGTAACATTTCATATAATGCGTCATAAATTGGTCTCAAATAAGGATCAACTTTCTCTCTCATATCTCCAGGAAGAAAGCCTAACCTCTCTCCCGCCTCAACTGCAGGTCTAGAAAGTACAATTTTGTTAACCTTGCCTTGCAGAAGATATGAAACGGCTTTTGCAACTGCTAAATATGTTTTTCCGGTTCCGGCAGGTCCTATTGAAAAAATTATTTCTTTTTCATTTAAGGCCTGAAGGTATTTTTTCTGATTTACTGTTCTGGCAAATATTTTTTTTCTTTTTGTTTCAATAAAGGTATCTTCATTTTGGGAATCTGTTTTACCACTTAGAGAGATTGCGCTTTTAAAATCTTTTATTCTATCTTCGTTGATTTCTTCACCATTTTTTATATTTTGATATAATTTTTTTAAAATAAAATGTGTATTTTCAATAGATTTTTTATTACCCGTAATATTAACTTTGTTGCCTCGATGATTAATTAGCACGTCATTCATCTTTTCAATTAAAATTAGATTTTGATTGTGGCTTCCAAAAAGGTCAATTAAAGCAAAATTATCATCAAACTCAAAGTTTATTGTTTCTTGTTTATTTTTTGTATGCATTAATTAATTATATTTCCTGATAATGCAAAAGTTGTTACATTATCTATTCTTGCTTTAATTATATCTCCTTTTATATTATTTTCACTATTCATAAATACACTCTGGTTATATATACTTCTTCCAACATACTGATTTTTATGCCTACCTTTTTTTTCAATTAAAACATCTAAACTTTTTCCAATAAAGTTTTTGTTATATTTTTTTTGTTGTTTATTAAGTACTGATTGTAAAATTTTTAATCTTTCTTTCTTTACTGTGCGTTCAATTTGGTTTGAAAGTTTGCTTGCTGGAGTCCCTGGTCTAGAACTATATGAAAATGAGTAAGAAATTGCAAATTCTATTTTCTTTACTAATTCAACAGTTTTTTTAAAATCATCATCTGTTTCTCCGGGAAATCCTACAATAAAATCTGAAGAAATTGCAATGTCATTTCTTGCATTAATCAATTTATCTATAATCTCAACATATTCGTTAACATTATATTTTCTATTCATGCTCTTTAAAATTTTATCTGAGCCAGACTGAATTGGCATATGGACAAAAGGCATCAGTTTTGGATTATACTTGTGATCGTTAATTAAATCTTCGTGCATATCTAGTGGATGCGATGTCATATATCTAATTCTTTTTATTTTTTCAATTTCAGAAATTTTGTTAATTAAATAACTGAAACTTCTTTCATTTTTATCAATATCATTTCCATGATAAGCATTTACATTTTGCCCCAATAGTACGACTTCTTTAACTCCTGAGCCAGTATAATTCTTAACTTCTTTTAATATTTCATTTATCGGTCTTGAATATTCACTACCTCTAGTATAAGGAACAACGCAGAAAGTACAAAATTTATCACATCCTTCTTGAATTGTTACAAAAGCACTTGAATTACTATTATTGTTATAAATTAATTCATCAAATTTTTTATTTGCTAAAAATTCGGTTTTTACAATAGTTTGATTCCTTTTTTTTATATTCTTTAAAATTTCTGGCAGCTTATGAAAGCTTTGAGGGCCAACTATAGCATCTATTGATGGTGCCCTAATTTTCATTGCCTCTCCCTCAGCTTGAGCAACGCAACCTGCAATAACTAATAAGTATTCTTTTTTTAAAGATTTCTTTTTGTTTTTTATTTTATTTATTCTTCCGATTTCGGAATAAACTTTTTCAGATGCTTTTTCTCTTATATGACATGTGTTGAGTACAACTAAATTTGCATCCTCAATCATATTTGTTGGATGATAACCTTCTGGTTTCATAATATCAAACATACGTTGAGAATCATATACATTCATTTGGCAACCATATGATTTAATAAATATTTTTTTTATCATAAAATTTAATTATCTTACCGTAAGCTTATAAATTTCGGCATCTTCTCTAAGACCATTTGTTAAAGTATAATATTCTTTCCTATATGAAACATTTTCAAACCCATAGTCTGTATAAAACATTTTTGCAATATAATTTGTTTTAGAAAATTCAATAAAAATATTTAGATGATACTTAGTTTCACACTGATTAACAAGGTGGGTGATTAATGATTTACCTATACCAAGTCTTCTATATTTATTTTGAACAATCAGTAATAAGATATCTAAATCAAGAATCTTATTCAAAATAACAAAATAAGATATAATAAATCCGACAAGTTTTTCTTCCACAAAAAAACCGTAAGCTAATGTATTTTTTTTCTTTAAAGAATTTTTTAAAGAATCTAAGGTCCAACCATTTAAGTTCTTAAATTTAGAAAAAGATTCTTCATCTTTTATCATCTTATAACATAATTTGTGGTTTTGACTTTTTAGGTTTTTAATAGTTTTTTTCAAATTTTTTATTTATTATCTATTTTTTTACTGGGTAAATTGGATTTATTAATTTTGTTTCATTATAATTTAATTTATCAAAATCAATATTAATGACAATTTTATCAATGTCAATATGTCTAATGATTTTAAATTTATTGGCGAATTCAAATTTTTTTTTATCTACAGTATAATTTGAAATTAAAAGTGGATATTCATCAATGTTTGAAGAAATTTGATAATTGTAATCAATTTTTTGAGGCTCCGTAATTGCAGATCTATTATTATTATAAATACCCAAAAAGTTTTGATCGTTCGTAGATTGAATTAAAATGCAAACATTTTTATATTTAAATTTTAATTTAAAATAATGCAAAAATATATCAAATGCTGAAATTCCATAGATAGGAACATTTAAAGAGTTTTTCAAACCGACAGCCATTGCTATACCTATTCTTAAAGCGGTATATGACCCAGGACCACTACAAACGCATATTTTCTGAACAAGTGAAATATTAATTTTTTTGGAAACAGCAATTAATTTCTTTATTATAGTTTCGCTTATTGAATTATTATTTAAGTGAATTGTTTGTCTATTTATAATATTTTTGTTATTATATATTATGAATCTTGGTTTGATTGAAACTGTATCTATAAAAATTATCATTATTAAATTATTAAGAGTAAGTTTATTTATACTATTTTTTTACAACTCATTCTTGATTTTTCCAACTCTTTATGCTGCCAATGCTGAAAAATCATCTGTGGTTTATATGTATCATAGATTTGGAGAATCTACATATCCATCAACTAATATTAAACTAGAACAGCTTGAAAGTCATTTAGAAGAATTTAGCAAGGAAAAGTATAATGTCCTTCCTTTAGAATATATAGTTGAGTCTCTTAAATCAGGAGTTGATTTGCCAATAAACACAATTGGTTTATCAGTTGATGATGCATACAAGTCATTTTTAACTGAAGGTTGGCCAAGATTTAAGAAATATGGTTTTCCAGTAACTCTTTTTGTATCAACAGATATGGTAGATGCCAATATGAAAAATTATTTAAATTGGGATGAAATTAGACAGCTTAAGAATGAAGGTGTTACAATAGGTGCACATACAAAAACACATCCTCATTTGACAGAATTAACAATTGAAGAAGTTAAAGAAGAATTAGAATATTCAAACAAAAGATATTTAAATGAAATAAATGTTATTCCAAAACTTTTTGCATACCCTTTTGGCGAAACAAATCAGGAAATTATCAGTGTTATTAATGACTATTCCTTTATAGCTGCTTTTGGTCAGCATTCAGGCGCTATGGGTAATAATTCTAACTTTTTTTATCTTCCTCGCTTTTCTTTAAATGAAAGATATGGGGACATTGAGCGAGTAAAGTTTAGCGCAAATACTAAAGCTATAGGTGTAAAAGATTTTATTCCTACCGATCCTGTCTTGTCAGAGAATCCTCCATTCATAGGATTTTCTTTATTAAATAAAGATTTATCCAATTCCTTAAATTGTTTTATTTTTGATAGAAAAGGCGCTGTTGATAATGAAAAAATGTTCTTTAATGAGAGAATTGAGATTAGACTAAAAAGAAAATTAAGTTCGGGAAGAGTGCGAATGAATTGTACCACTCAAGATTCTAAAGGTAAATGGAGGTGGTATGGTCGCCAGTTTATTCTGCCAGAGTATTTAAACTAATGAAGTTGGCTCAACTAGATTAACATTATCAAAATTATAAAGTTTATTTGAATCTATTATTTTTTTTAAGATATCGGTATAATTTGGAAGTTCGGCATATGGGGCAAGTTCTCTAACAAGATCCGAGGGATCCAAACCTATATTATTATTCCTATATTGTGCTCTTTTATTCCTAAATGATTCATATGCAGAATGTGAATTTATATTTTCCATATACGAAACTACGCTTTCTCTTAGATCAACAAAGGATCTAACAAAGTGTGAATCGCCCTCATTCCTTTCTATAGGCAATAAACCTATGTTACTATTATATGTCCATTGTCCATAAAGAGCATTTCCTTCAAGTGCGAAACGTGATGTTCCCCATCCGCTTTCTTTGGCAGCTTGAGCTATTGCTATTGAGTTAGGTATTATATCAACATGTTTTAATAAATTTTGAACTATTTTGATTTTATGTATTTTCTGAGTCGGTATTGAATACTTAGCAGCTAGATTTATTAACCATATATTTTCTTCAACGCTTAGAGTTTTAGATATTTTTAAATTGTCATATATTTTCTGTAATTTATTTCTCTGTAATTCTATTCCTTGGTTTTCTCGAACTATTAAGGGAAGAACAATAGATATGAAAACTTTTTTTCTAATGTTAGAGTCATCTAAAAGGGCTATATCCTGGGGTATATTGGAAACAAAAAAGTTTGGCACCTCTTTGGTGTATGAAACCTTTTCTAAATCATAATGATTAATAGCCATACTTTTAATAAGTCCTGCTATTTGGGTATTTTCAAAAGGAATTGCTTTATTTTCTTTTTGTATTTTCGAATCCTCAAGACTCAAATTAATATTTCTTATCCTATCAGTAAGGTGTAATAACCTGCTCTTTTCATTTGAAGTGTTTTTATAATTCCTTTGCAGATCTGATTCTGCTGGTTTAAAGCCCTCATCTAGCAATGCAAAATTATTTACCTTTGGTTCGAATATTTTTTTATTGTTAACATAATTAAAGTTATAATCTTTAAAGCCAATCATAAAAAATATTATTGATAAATAAATTAAAATAAAAAAATAAAAAAACCGAAGAAATTTTCTTAATAATAATACCTTAATCATTAATTGGTCTTACCTCAATAACTTCAGGAATATAGTGTTTTAGCATATTTTCTATTCCATTTTTTAAAGTTGCCGTTGAGCTTGGGCAGCCAGAACAGGATCCTTGCATATGTAAATAAACTATCCCTTCGTCAAATTTTTCAAAAACAATATCTCCTCCATCCATTGCGACTGCTGGTCTCACTCTTGTTTCTATAAGTTCTTTAATTTGTTTAACAATTTTATTATCTTGATTAGCAGGGATCTCTTCTTGTTTTGTATCATCCAGATTTTCATTTGTATCAAAAATTGGATTATTGGATTTAAAATAATCTGCTATCGATCCTAATATCATAGGCTTAATCACTTCCCATTCAGTCGTATCAATTTTTGTTATTGTAATAAAATCACTACCAAAAAAAATACTTTTTACGCCTTCGATTTCAAATATTTTCTTTGCCAAAGGTGAATTTGTGGCCGTCTCCTTATTTTGAAAATTTGCAGTTCCTTTTTTCATAACAACTTTGCCAGGAACAAATTTTAAGGTTGATGGGTTAGGCGTATGTTCTGTCTGTATAAACATAAGACATTATATAATAAAATTTGTGACTTTCGTAAGGCTAAAATATGGGTAAAGTATGAATTTCTTAATAAATTGTTGAAAATTATGTCTTTAATAATCCAATTTTATTATAAACTTCGTTAATTACCGGATTGGCAATGCTTCTTGCCTTATCCGCCCCTGTGGAAATGATTGAATCCAGATAATTTTTATCATTTAATAATTTATTTATTTCCTTTCCTATGGGTTCAATGGTGCTGATTAAACTATCTGATAATTCATTTTTGAAATAAGATAGTTCAGAATTATTAAATTTTTTGATAACTTGTTCTGGAGATGAATTATTTAGTGCAGCAAAAATTGATATTAAATTAAATACCTCCGGCCTCTTTTGCGCATCATTTAAGTTGCTTGGAAAAGGTAGCGAATCCGTCTTAGCTTTTTTAATTTTTAAATTTATTAAGTCAACATCATCACTGAGCATAATTCTAGAATATTCTGAAACATCAGATTTGCTCATTTTCTTTTTACCGTCCCTCAAGCTCATCACTCTCGCGGCTTGTTTCATTATTACTGGTTCAATAATTGGAAATACGTTCGAATTAAAATCATTATTAAATTTTTGAGCTATATCGCGACATAATTCTAAGTGTTGTTTTTGATCTTCGCCAACAGGAACGTGTGTTGCCTTGTAAATAAGAATATCTGCTGCCATTAAATTAGGATATGCAAAAAGTCCGACGCTAACATTTTCTTTATTCTTTCCAGCCTTGTCTTTAAATTGAGTCATTCTGTTAAGCCATCCCATTCTTGCAACACAGTTAAAAATCCACGCTAGTTGGGTATGCTCATGGACTTGTGATTGATTAAAAATAATATTTTTATCAGGATCAATACCTGATGCAATAAAAGCTGCTGTAACCTCTCTTGTGTGTTGTGCAAGCATCTTAGGGTCCTGCCAAACAGTAATAGCGTGCAAGTCAACCACGCAATATAAACATTCATAGTCATTCTGAAGAGCCACAAAATTTTTTATAGCCCCAAGATAGTTCCCAAGGTGCAGATCGCCTGTTGGTTGTACACCTGATAATATTCTTTTCACAAACATTAATTATTTTTTCAAATATTTACCAATTTCTTCAATTGTATAAATTTTTAACATAAAAATCGTTGAAGTAAAAACAGTAATGGATATAGCAATGACTATCATCAAGAACAATCCGCCAATTACAACGTTATCACTATTTAAAAACATATAAAATAGGTTTCTGATTAAATAAGTTGTTAAACCCATTATAATTGCAGCGAATAGAATTTTGATTAAGTTATTTTTTATTTTTTGATCTAGTTTAATGAATTTTCTCTTTTTCAAAATAATGAATAGCAATATCACATTAACCCATGCTGCTATTGATGTTGCAAGAGCTATCCCAGTTTCACGTAAATACTTAATTAAAAATAAGGAAAAAATAATATTAATTATTACACAAATTAATGAAACGTATAATGGTGTTTTGGTGTCTTCCCTTGCAAAAAAACTAGGGTTCATAACTTTAATTAAAATATAAGCTGGAAGTCCTATTGCAAATAAAATCAAAGCTCTAGATGTATAATATGAATCTATCGTGGTAAATTCCCCATGTTCAAAAAAAATTTTTATTATCATTTCTGCAAGCAAAATGATCCCAAACGTTGCTGGCAGCGATATAACAACTGCAAATTCTAAAGAACGATTTTGAATATTGAATATTTTTTTTTCTCCTAATCCTTTTTTAATGTAGTTGGATAGAGTAGGTAAGAGAGCTACGCCCATAGCTATTCCAAATATTGCTAAAGGCAATTGGTTTATTCTATCGGCATAGTATAGATGACTTATTGATCCAGTAGGTAAAAAAGAAGCTATGATAGTACCGACAATAATATTTAACTGTATGGCTCCAGCGCCCAACATTCCAGGAAAAAGTAGTTTTAAGAATTTAGAAATGTTGTTGCTAATTTTTGGCAAAACTACACGTGGCAAGAAACCGAGCCGGTATATTGCAAAATACATTAATGAAAATTGTAAAATACCGCCAATAATTACTCCATACGATAAAGCGTGACCAGGAGTCGCAACAAGTGGGGAAAGAAAAATAAGACAACCAATAAATGTGATATTCAATAGTGCAGGTGCAAATGCACCAAACGCAAATCGGTTATATGTGTTAGTTATAGACGAAAACATTGCAACCAACGCAACAAATAATAAATATGGAAAAACTATGCGGGCAAAATGAAGTGAAATTTCATATGCCTCTGTATTATCTAAAAATCCCGGCGCCAGACCTCTTATAACGTAGGGCATCATAAAATGAAATAATACAGCAATTATAACAATAGAAAAAAACAATATTGATAGAGTGTGATCCACAAAGATCTTAGCTTGTTTGGCTTGATTAGACCTGTTGGTTAACCCAGAAAAAATAGGGATGAAAGCCGCGCTGAATGCTCCTTCGGCAAATATTCTTCTAAAATAATTTGGAATCCTAAATGCTACAAAAAAAGCATCGGCAATAACTGTTGATCCTAAATATGATGCTATAAAAATATCGCGGATAAAACCTAAAATTCTGCTAATTAGAGTATAGAAACCAACGGTGAAAACAGATTTAAACAAGACTTATCTTCCTTTATAGAACAATAAAAAGTATCTTAATATTATTATACATTAAATATAAACTATAGAAATAAGGTTTTTTTTAGTCTTAATAAATTAGGAAAAATATGTACAAATTTTTTTGACTTCTTACTAGACGAATCCATATAAAATGAATATNNGAAATTGAATTTTNCAATAGGTATTGAAAAGTTGTTAATAAATTTACTCGATAGAGCTAAATATTAATGGGGTTCAATTACATTTTCAATGTAAATTACTATTTTTATAGTGATTTTTTTTATCTCAATAGTAAAGAATCATGACTCTCACGATGTTGTATACAATCGTAGGGTTTGGATTAGCTGCTTATTCAGTTATAGCTAATGATTCTGTTCAAACTCTCGGTACCTTTATGGCATCCAATCAAAGATTTAAATGGTACTTATTAGCATTTGCTGCAAGTAGTGTGCTTTCGTTTACCTTAATTTATGGTTGGTACATTAACGATGGGGATATTTCATATGGTCGATTAAATAAAATTCCATATCAAACTATTCAGTGGTACCATGCGGCTGCTCCATTAGTTCTAGTTTTATTAACAAGAATTGGTATACCTGTATCCACAACTTTCTTAGTTTTATCTGCTTTTGCCTCAACTGTTGTTTTGGAAAAAGTTTTAATGAAATCGGTAGTTGGATATGGATTGGCCGCTTTTGTTTCCTATGCTTTGTGGATTGCGATCAGTAAATTTATTAATGAAAAATTTGACAAAGTCCCAGAGAATCAGAGAAGAGCCTGGCGAATTACACAGTGGCTAACAACTGGATTTCTTTGGTATACATGGTTAAGCCATGACGTTGCTAATATTGCTGTTTTTTTACCAAGACAGCTACCTCCATCGCTGCTTTTTATTTGTATTGCTTTATTATCTTCACTTCTTTTTTATATTTTCTGGGAAAAAGGAGGAAAAATACAAAAGATTGTATATTCTAAAACTGGAACTAGGTACACAAGATCAGCTACAATTATTGATTTTGTTTATGCAATTATACTTTTATATTTTAAACAATATAATGACATTCCGATGTCAACCACCTGGGTGTTTGTAGGCCTTTTATGCGGCAGAGAACTGGCGATATCAACAATGAACAAAGAATATAAATTAAGATATGTTTTCCCAATTATAGGAAAGGATTTTTTAAAGATGATTTTTGGCCTTTCTGTTTCAGTTGGAATCGTATTAAGCATACATTACATTTTTATACCCAATGGATTTTAGTAAATTGCGGGTATAAAAAAAATTTTTGGATTTATGATTGCACAAATTATTGGAAGTGTGTTAGCTTCATATTTAACTTTAAGTTAAAAAAATTAAATATATTTATAGATGAGATGAGAAAAATTGGTTTTACAGGACAGTGCCCCAATGGCGATATCAGTGCTTTAACAGATCAAATTAATTTATGCAAAGAAGCTAATGTTGATTCTTTAGAAGTGTCAATTTTTGAAACTGATGTTATTGTTGGAAAAAAAATAAATTTACCTGAATTAAAAATTTTAAAAGATACCTTACTTAATAAGGGTGTGGGCTATACAGTTCATGGAGAGTTAAGTGTAAATCTTTTAGATCAAGAAAATTTTGAAGATCATAAGGAAGTTTTAAAAAGAGATATTGAGGTTTCAGGTGAAATAAATGCGACTCATTTGGTTACGCATTTTGGTCAAACCACAAATAAAATTTATGAAAATAAAAACTTATATGAATCTCTTCTAGAAAAACAAAAAGAGTGTTATGCCGAAATGGGTGAATACGCTAAAAAGCATGGAGTTGTTCTTGCAATTGAAAATTTATTTCCATTTAAACTTGATTATTATGCTCCTTTGCCAAGTGAAATCTCAAAACAACTTAAAGAAATTGATCATCCTAATATAAAGTGTTGTTTGGATATTTCTCACGGTTACATTAATTGTACCTTTAGAAATGCACATTTTTTGAATGAAATTAATGAAATGGCCCCCTTGTCAGAACATATTCATATGCATGATTCATTCGGAAATATTGAGAGAATTTGGACTTATATAGATTCAGAAGCAACCTCCTATGGACAGGGAGATCTACATTTACCCTTGGGTTGGGGTGATATACCTTTTAACAAGATTTTTGAAGAAGTAAAATTTCCTGAAAATTTAAATTTAAATTTTGAACTACCTGAAAGATACTTAAAATATTTTAAGGAAAATATTGAAAAAGCTAGAGGGTTAATAAGCTTGCAAGAAAAGATTTAATCTTTTTTTATTTTTTTCCAGTCACTCCTTTTTAATATATACCCGACACAGTTTGAACTACCGCATCTACATTTATGTTCTTTGTAATCAGTATCATATGCATATCCATAATTATAAGTAAGTTCTTGATCTTTTTTAATTTGTTTAATTGACGAAATCCATAATCTATTATTAATAATACTAACTTCGCAATTTGGGTCACAAGAATGGTTGATGTAACGAGCAGTGTTGTACTTGTAACTACCATCGATATCAAAACGAGAATTTAATTCAAAAACATATACCATCCCATTCTTTTTATTCTTTGATGCCTTAGCAATTTGCTTGTCCGCCCTCTTGTCACCTTCCTTTTTTGTTACCTTAGCGCCAATGTATTCTATAATCTTGGCTTTCTTTAAGATATTTGTTTTTGCAAACAATCCATCACCATGAACTTTTGAAGTTTTTTTATACCAATTTTTTTGCATATCTGATTTTTAAAATTCTTGGTTTTTTAATAAATTTTGAGAATATATGGGAGTTTATTACAATTTTATTACAGATTTTGGAAGATTTATTATATAGGCTTACTTTGTAATGTTTGGATTAAAAACAGAAACGATGTTTAGTCAATCAAAGGACCTGGAGAGGCAAATTGATGAATTTGTCGATACAGTATCTGAAGTAGGCATAATATTTAAGAGGGCAGTTCGTGATTATTTATCCAACGGATCAGGAAGCAATTTTGATCAAATGGTCGAGCAGGTAAGCACAATGGAAAGCAAAGCAGATAAAATTAAGAAAGATGTGGAAACTGTTCTCTATGAAGAAACTTTGATACCCGACGCCAGAAGCGATGTATTAAGACTGCTAGAACATCTTGATCAGATGATCGGTCTTATCCAGGGCAATTGATATAGATTTTCGATTCAAAGACCTTCCTTCCCGGCTGATTTTCACGAGGATCTGGTAAGTTTGACTGACGTAGTTATAGATAGTTCAGAATCACTTTGCATATCGGTGAGATCATTTTTTAGAGATATTAAAACGGTTCGAGATAACGCCCATAAAGTATCTTTTTATGAAAAAGAATCAGACAAACTAACTTCCAATCTGCAAAGAAAAATTTTTGAATCGAGTCTCGCTCTTGATCAAAAGATGCATTTACGTTACTTTGTGGAAAAAATCGATCAAATAGCAGATCAAGCGGAAGACATTGCAGACGAATTACAAATTTATTCAATTAAAAGATTAATTTAAGTAATATCATGGACCTTTCGATTGTCATTTTTCTTATGGGTGGATTGTTTCTAGGCTGGTCACTTGGAGCCAATGATGCTGCAAATGTTTTTGGAACTGCTGTTGGAACACGTATGATAAAATTTAAAACTGCTGCGGCAGTTTGTAGTTTATTTGTCATATTAGGTGCAATCATCAGTGGATCAGGCACAACTGAGACGTTGGGGAATTTAGGAGCAATTGATGCTTTGCCAGGAGCTTTTGCAGCGTGCATAGCTGCAGGTCTATCAGTGTATTTAATGACTAAGTTTGGACTACCTGTATCTACAACTCAAGCAATCGTCGGGGCAATAATAGGATGGAATTTATACACAAGTTCTGCAATTAATATAAAAGTATTGGTTACGATACTTAGTACCTGGGTATTGTGTCCAATAATATCTGGGTTAATAGCAATGTTATTTTATGTTATCACTAAAAAAATTGCACAAAATAGTAAGTTACATATTCTTCGCGTTGATGCATATACGAGAACCGCTCTATTGTTAGCTGGAGCATTTGGCGCTTACAGTCTAGGAGCAAATAATATAGCTAATGTTATTGGGGTATTTGTCCCCATCACACCCTTTGCAGATATAAATATTTTAAATATTTTAGTATTTTCATCAAAAGAACAACTTTTTCTTTTGGGGGGGTTGGCGATTGCGGTTGGCGTTTTTACCTACTCCAAGAAAGTCATGTTTACAGTTGGAAATGACTTGTTAAAAATGACACCTATTGCTGCGTTTATAGTTGTAATCGCCCATTCTATAGTATTATTTTTATTTGCATCAGAGGGTATTAGCGATTTTCTTCATTTTTTGAATTTACCTGCCATTCCTCTCGTGCCCGTATCCAGTTCTCAAGCAGTAGTTGGGGCAGTAATAGGCATTGGCTTACTAAAAGGAGGCAAAGAAGTAAAATGGTCAATTGCAGGTAAAATTTCTATAGGATGGATAACGCTTCCTATTATGGCTGCTTTTATATCTATAATAACATTATTTATTTTACAAAATATTTTTAATTTAGGTATTAGTTTATAATTAAAAATTAATTATTGATTCTGTAAGATAAAATAAAATCTTCTTGATCTTTTGTCTCAATTGCACCTTTTCTATTCTTTCTAACAATTTTGATAACATCTTTGTGATGTTCTTTGAATTCAAGTAAAAGAATCGCTGCTACTGTTCCAGACCTACCCTTTCCCCCCATACAATGAAGCACTATATTCTTTCCACTCATTAAATCATTTTTTATAAGCGTTTTAGTTGCTTGCCATTTATCAATAAATTTTTGATCAGGAGCCTTTAAATCTTCTATGGGCAAATGAATCCATTTTAAATTGTTTGAATAAACATGGCGTACAAAATCTTTTTTATCATAAAGTTCTTTGAATTCACTATCTTCAACTAAAGATACTACAGTGCTACAATTAAGCTTATTAAAATTTGATAGTTCATTTAACAAAATATTTTCATCAAAAGATATTTTTTTACCCTGTCTTCCGGGAAAGCATGTCAAAATAATCTTTCCATTGGATCCCTTTGTTTCAACATAATCATAATGATTTATATCCACAGCTCAATTACTATCGATTATATTGTATCGCCATGCTTGTGTTTTTCGCAGTACTTTTTTTGTAATAATCGTATGAGTTAATCTAACGGCAACTGAAACATAAACTATCAACATTGCCATAGCAGCAGCTTTAGCCACTTCTCCCTGTTCATCCAAATGGATTGCTGAAACTGAAGCCAGGGTGGTATCATAAGAGTAAAGAAAGATTACTCCTGATACAGTTGTCATAGCATTGACAAATAAATAAATGGAAATATCAAAAATTGGCGGCAAACAAACTGGCAACGTTACTCTCCAAAACATTTTATAAATAGGTATTTTTAAGGATAAAGAAACAGATTCGAATTCCTTATCCATTTGTTTTAAAGCTGTAATGGCTGTCAAATGAGATACTGTATAAAAATGAACAATGGTATTAACGACCAATATAATCATAGTCGCATAAATAAAATTTAATGGATTATCTTTTGCATTAAAGAAGAATATATACGCTAACCCTAATACCAATCCAGGAACAGCCATAGGCATAAGTGCAAAAAATTGAACAAGATTTCTGGTTCCTTCATTTATTCTTAATTTTTCAATTAAATACGAACCTATAAAAATAATGATTGTGCCAAATATTGCTGCATAAAAAGCGAGACGTACTGAATTATAAAATGAATCCCAACCAAGCCCTGCAACTTCAAAGTTATAATTTTTTAACGTAAAGTTTAAATTATATGGCCAAAACTTTACTATAGCACCGTATTGAGCCATTCCTATCATCAATATAATGATCAATGCCAAAACAGAGCAAAAGCAAAGCATAATCATATCAACCTTAAAATGTTTTTTTGGTTTAAAAACAACTGATCTTGAAGTTAGTAAAGAGATTTGTTTTTTTCGCGAATAGCGATCAATAAAAAAAGCAATCATTGCGGGCACTAATAATACCATTGATATCACTGCTCCCATTTGGAAATTTTGCATTCCAACTACCTCCTTATATATATCAGTAGCTAAAACATTATAATTTCCACCTATGACCTTAGGCACACCAAAATCGGTAAACACCTGGGTAAAAATTACAAAGGCTGTGCTTATGATTCCGTATCTTGCACCAGGAATAGTGATGGTAAAAAATGCTCGAAGTTTAGAAGTTTTTAAAACTTCTGCAGCTTCATACAGACGTGAATCAGATAAAGATAATGAGGTTGTTAAGATAATAAGGGCATGGGGAAAAGTCCAATACACGGAGGCCATAATTATACCAATTGGTCCATATATGGACTTTCCTAACAGTACTTCTTTTAAAATTCCTTGATTTCCAAACCAATACACTAAAGCTATTGCTGCTAGAATTGAAGGGCTTAAAAGGGGTATTAAGGCAATTAATCTAAAAAAACCCTTAAATGGCATACAAGTTCTTGTTAGGGCATAAGAAAATAAAAAAGCCAAGATCACAACTATAACAGTAGAACTAACAGCTACAAATAAACTGTTGTAGAGTGATTGAAATAAGGCTGGTTCTTGAAGATATAAATTATAGTTCGCAAGGCCTACAAAATCCCCGTTCTTGTTTTGCAAACTTTTTGATATTAATGAGCCCAAGGGCAAAACTAAAAATAATAAAAAAAGAATTATATATGAGACTAACATAAACTGTCCTACTCTATCGCTAGAATCTTTACTTCGCCGCATGTTAGCAAAATTTAATAATTTCATATCTTTGATAAATTACCCTGGATAAACTCTTATATCCTCTCTAGAAAAATAGAGATCCATCTCCTGATTAGGCATCAATTTTATTTTTCTAGCATTTACACTTGGGACATCTACGATGATTAGGTCTTTAGTAATGTTATTTGACTCAAAATAAACTCTTTGAAAAGAGCCCAAAAATTCTATGTCTCTTATCTTGGCTGGTAAAATATTATCATCAGAATTTTCTTTTTTCAGTTGAATATCCTCTGGTCTAATGGCAATCTGAACGGAATCATCCTTTTTAAAGTCTGCTGTATCGCAATAAATTTCAACGTTATTGCATCTAACTTGATTTGAATTTGAAATAACTGCTGGAAAAAAATTCATACTGCCAATAAAAGAAGCGATAAAGGGGGAGTTAGCTTTTGTATAAATTTCATTCGGAGTTCCAGATTGGATTATTTCTCCATCTTTCATAACAAATATCCTATCTGCCATTGTTTGCGCCTCTTCTTGATCGTGTGTAACCATAATTGTTGTGACCCCAAGCTTACGTTGCAAATCTCTAATTTGCTTTCTTAAAAAAACTCTTACCTTTGCGTCTAAAGCGGACAAGGGTTCATCTAATAATAATAATCCCGGAGATGTTGCAAGAGCTCTTGACAACGCAACACGTTGCTGTTCTCCTCCAGATAACTGACTTGGATATTTTTTTGCGTGATCGGTCAAGTTAACTAGTTCAAGCAATTCATCTACTCTTCTTTTCACATCATCCTTCTTCCACTTATTATTTATTAGACCATAAGATATATTAGAAAATACATTAAGATTAGGAAATAAAGCATAAGATTGAAATACAATTCCAAAATCTCTATTTGATGGAGGCAAGTTTGATATATCTAGGTCCTTCTGAAAAACCATTCCTGCGGACTGTATTTCTAATCCCGCTATACATCTTAATAAAGTTGTTTTGCCGCAACCTGAAGGTCCAAGAAAACAAACGAACTCGCCTTCCTTAATGCTTATAGAGATATCCTTAATAGCCTGAAATGAACCGAAGGATTTTGATAGATTTTTAGTTTCAAGATAAGAATTACTAATACTGCCCATTTATACATAAATAATATAACAACAATATTTACAATGTGTATAAAAAATTATAAAAATATGTTCACAAGTTCGTCAATATAATGGACTTTTTAATAATTTAAATAAGGGGGAATATGTTTAATAAACCTATTAAAAAAATTTTTTCTATTTTGTTTGTTTTATCTCTAATGTCATTCAATCTTGGCTCTAATGCTGGAGAGTTGCTTGTTTATTCAAGTACTGATGCTGATAATTTGAAACATTATATGGATGAATTTCAAAAAGACCATCCGGATATAAAAGTTAATGTTGTTCGTGAATCAACTGGAACTATGGCAGCTAAAATGATGGCGGAGAAAGATAATCCGCAAGCAGATTTCTTATTTGAAATGGCAGCTACTGTAGCCTTGAATATGGAAGCGGAAGGTATGTTTGTAGAATATACGCCTAAAGGTATGGATGCAATTGATCAAAGATATGTTGATAATACAGCTCCTGTAACTTGGGTAGGTAATTATGGCTGGGCTGGTTGCATTTGCTGGAATCGAATAGAAGCAGAAAAACTTGGATTGCCAAAACCTACAACTTGGGCTGAGTTAACTAATCCAATTTATAAAGGTCACATTTCAATGCCAAATCCAGCCTCATCAGGAACAGGCTTTCTGGATGCTTCAAGTTGGATGCAGATATGGGGCGAGGAAGAAGCTTGGGAGTATATGGATGCACTTCATGAAAATATTGCAGTTTATACTCACTCAGGTTCAAAACCTTGTAAACAAGCAGGCGCAGGTGAGTTTGCAATTGGAATTTCTTGGCCTGGTAGAGCGATTAAAGTAATTAAAGCTGGCGCTCCTATTGATATGATCATTCCTGAAGAAGGAATAGGTTGGGAGATGCAAGTGGTAGCTATAATGAAAGGAACTGATAATCTAGAAGATGCAAAAACATTAATGGATTGGACTTTAGG
>PBDW01000007.1 GCA_002717485.1 Pelagibacteraceae bacterium
ATTTCTCTATTAGAGTCGTGGAAGACTACCACGTTGATAGGCTGGGTGTAGAAGCATGGCAACATGTGAAGCTAACCAGTACTAATAACTCAATTGGCTTGATTACAAAAGCGTACAGAGAAAAGTTTTAAAATATTTAACAGTTTCCTGGTGACTATAGCAACAGAATAATACCCGATCCCATTCCGAACTCGTCCGTGAAAGCTGTTTGCGCCGATGGTACTATGCCTTAAGGTATGGAAGAGTAGGTCGTTGCCAGGATTAATTTTTATGAATAATTTTTCAATTGTAGTTCCAGTATATAACGAAGAAGACAATGTTAAACCATTGTATGATGAGATCATTGAGGCCTTAAATAACATCAAAGATTATGAAATAATTTTTGTTAATGATTGCAGCGTTGACGAAACACAAAAAATACTTCAAGATATAAAAGATCAAAAAATTAAAATCATAACTCATAACCGGAGAAAGGGTCAAAGTTTATCGATTTTAACTGGTATAAAAAAATCTAAATTCAATGTAATTGTTACGATCGACGGAGATGGACAAAATAATCCGCATGATATTAATAAATTATTAGAAAAGTTCTTTTCTTCAGAAAAATTTTCTTTAGTAGCTGGAATTAGAGTTAAAAGATTTGATAGCAAGATAAAGGTTGTTTCTTCAAGAATAGCAAATGGTTTTAGATCTTTTGTATTAAACGATGGGTGTAAAGATACAGGATGTGGTTTAAAGGTTTTTTCTAAACAGGTATTTTTGGAATTTCCTTTTTTTGACGGAATTCATAGATTTTTACCAGCCTTATTTAAAGGTTTAGGCTATAAAACAGCATTTATTAATGTGAGTCACAGACCAAGGTTAAGTGGTTTTTCGAAATATGGTATTTTTGCTAGAATGTTTAAAGGTTTGCGGGATACAATAAGAGTAAAAAGTATTATAAAGAACACTATAAGAAAATGAGCGAATTCATAAATTCATTAACTACAGCCGAGATTTTTTTTCTAATTATTGGCTTTACAGGACAAGGCCTATTTGCATCGCGATTTATTGTGCAATGGATTTATTCGGAAAAAAAGGGTGAAAGCACAATACCTTTAGTATTTTGGTATTTAAGTATTTTAGGTGGAGCGGGTTTGCTTATTTATGCTATATCCAGAAAGGATCCTGTTATTATAACAGGTCAACTTTTTGGAATTTTTATATATGCAAGAAATTTAATTTTAATTTATAATAAAAATAAATATGAAAAGAATTAACAATTACCTTAATGGAAAAGATTTTGCTGGAACTTCAAAGAGTACCTTACCTGTATATAATCCAGCAACTGGAGAGGTGATTTCAGAGGTTGTTTTATCCAATAAGGATGATTTTGATAAAGCTGTTGAAGTCAGTAATAAAAGCTTTCAAGATTGGTCCCGGAAAACACCTTTGTATCGATCTAGAATAATTTCCAAGTATAAAGATTTGCTAGAATCAAATAAAGAAGAATTGGCTAAACTTGTTTCCGAGGAACATGGGAAGACCCTTGAAGACGCAAAAGGCTCTGTCACCAGAGGTATTGAGGTTGTTGAATTTGCATCGGGCATTCCTCATTTACTTAAAGGTGAGTTCTCACAAAATGTTGGTACAAATATTGATTCGTGGTCAGTTAGGCAACCTCTAGGAATATGCGCCGGTATAACACCTTTTAACTTTCCAGCAATGGTTCCAATGTGGATGTATCCAGTTTCAATAGCATGTGGGAATTCTTTTATCTTAAAACCTTCTGAAAAAGATCCATCTTGTTCTATAAGACTGGCTGAGCTTTTTTCAGAAGCAGGACTGCCCGACGGAGTATTTAATGTTTTAAATGGTGACAAAGAGGTGGTTAATTACATTCTTCAATCAAAAGATATAGCATCAGTAAGCTTTGTAGGATCAACACCAGTCGCAAAGTATATATATGAAGAGTCTGCTAAGTCAGGAAAAAGGGTTCAGGCGCTTGGGGGAGCTAAGAATCATTTAGTAGTTATGCCTGATGCTAATTTAGATCAAACTGTCGATGGAATTATGGGCGCAGCTTATGGCTCAGCGGGGGAAAGATGTATGGCAGTTTCTGTTGCAGTTGCAGTCGGTAATGTTGCCGATGATTTGGTAGAGAGAATTCATTCCAAAACACAAAATTTAAAAGTTTTACCTTGGACAGATAATCAGGCGGATATGGGTCCATTAATATCTAAGGAGCACTTAAAAAAAGTCACTGATTATATTGCAAAAGGAGTAGAAGAAGGAGCCAAGTTAGTAGCTGATGGCAGAAATTATAAGCTACAAGGCTATGAAAATGGGTATTTTATTGGACCAAGTTTATTTGACAATGTTAGTAAGGATATGACCATATATAAGGAAGAAATATTCGGACCAGTTCTTTCAGTAGTAAGAGTAAATAGTTACGACGAAGCAGTAAGTCTGGTCAATGATCACCCATTTGGGAATGGGGCAAGCGTCTACACGCAGGATGGAGATGTTGCAAGAGACTTTACAACAAACGTAAAAATCGGAATGGTAGGGGTGAACGTCCCCATACCTGTTCCTATGGCTTTCCACAGTTTTGGGGGATGGAAGAATTCTTTATTTGGTGCTCATGCTATGCATGGAACAGAGGGGGTTCATTTTTTTACAAAATTAAAAACAACTACAAGCAGATGGCCTACAAGTATAAGATCAGGCGCAGAATATAAAATGCCCACTAATTAATTAATGAAAATTCTTGTTACAGGTTGCGCAGGATTTATTGGCTATCACTTATGTTTAAAATTGTTAGAAAACCCAAAAAATCATGTTTTTGGAATTGATAATTTAAATAAATATTATGATTTAAAGTTAAAGAAGGACAGGCTTAGTAATCTTAAAAAATTATCTAAGAAATTTAGATTTTATAAAAAAGATATATCCAACATTTCAGATTTAAAAAAAATTTTTAAAAATAATAATTTTAATATTGTTGTGCATTTAGCCGCACAAGCAGGTGTTAGGTATTCAATTCAAAATCCTAGATCATATTTTGAGACCAATATGTTAGGTTTTTTTAATGTTATTGAGCTTTCAAAAGTTCATAAGATTAAACATTTTATATTTGCTTCAACAAGTTCTGTTTACGGATCAAATAATAATTTTCCCTTAAAGGAATCAGAAAATACTGATACGCCATTATCTTTTTATGCAGCTACTAAAAAAAGTAATGAAATTATGGCATACGCATACAGCAATATTTATAACCTTCCTTGTACTGGTTTAAGATTTTTTACAGTTTATGGTCCTTACGGCAGGCCAGATATGTTTTTATATTTATTAACAAGTGCCATTAAAAGATCCAAGCGTCTTAATTTATTTAATAAAGGCAATCATTATAGGGACTTTACATATATTGATGATGTTGTTGGAGCAATAATTGGTATTATTCCAAAATTGCCATCTTCTAAGGTACCCTTTTCGGTTTATAATATTGGAAGTTCAAGTCCTAAAAATATTAAAAATATATTAAAAATGATTGAAAGGATTTTTAATAAAAGAGTCAGAATAAATCTTAAAAATATCCAAAAGGGAGATGTTTTCAAGACTCACGCTGATATTTCCAAGATTAGTAAAAGAATAAATTTTAAACCTAAGATTAGTGCTAAGGAAGGAATAAATAGATTCGTAAAATGGTATAATCAATACTATAAAAAATAGTCGATTCTTAAGATCAAATAAATAGACACATTATATATGAAATAAAAAATAACATATTACTAGATATAGTTGTTAGAATCAAAATAATCATATATTTTTCTTTACTGTTCATTAGTTGTACACTATTAATATTGTTCAATAACTGAACATATATAGATATGCCCCAAAATAAAGATAGTATGGATGATTTGAATTTATTAAGAAAAATTCAAACAAATCCTGAAGCTTCACAGAGAGAGTTAGCTAAAGAATTGGGATTTAGCTTAGGAAAGGTCAATTATTGTTTAACAGCTTTAAAGGCAAAAGGATTAATTAAATTAGATAACTTTAGAAAAAATAACAATAAATTAAATTATTTTTATATCTTAACCCCCAAAGGTTTTGTAGCCAAAACAAAACTTACTTTGCGCTTTATGAAAATTAAAATGCAAGAATATGATGAATTGCAGGCCGAACTTGAAACTGAAAAAATTTTACATAATAAAAAAAATAAAAACAATAACAAAAAGATAAAGATAAAATAATTATGCATTGGTTATGTTTTAAAACAAATACTAAACAAGAGTTTATAGCAAAATCAGAACTTGTAGCACGAGGATTTAAAATAATTCTACCTTATTATATGAGGACTATTTCTCATGCTCGTAAAAAAACTACCAAACCATACCCCTTATTTCCTTCTTATGGTTTTTTATATTTTGATGGCGATCTGTCGTCTCTAAATATTCTTAAATATACAAAAGGAGTTAAAAATTACCTTCATAAATCTGATGGATATCCCAAAATTGTACCTAAGAGAGTCATAGAGTTTATTCAATCTTTAAAGCAAGAAGACGGATCATATACTCTGAATTATAGAAATTTTAAAAAAGGAGAAAAAGTTAATATTACCGAGGGAGTTTTTTCAGGAATTTCAGGCATATTTGATGAACAAGTTGATGATAAACGTTCACTTCTACTTGTAGATTTTTTGGGAAGACTGAATTTTGTTAAAGTAAATATGCAAATGATCGAGCGCGCTTAGGCAGTTTGATCATTATTATTTCAAAGCCTTATCACCCTGAGTGCGGAGCTATGCTTATTTTACAGAGAATTGAATAAATGCTCGACATTAATACACTTAGATATTACTAATAATCTTTTAAAAGATGAATAATCAGACAGAGCAAAAAAAAGAAATCGATATATTTACTTTAGCTGAAATAATATGGAAGGGTAAAGTATTTATTGTTTCGATCTCAGTATTTTTATTTGTTGTAGGATATGCATATTCACATTACAGAAATTCAATTTATGAAGGATCTGCAAAGTTTTATGCACTGATAGATCACCAATTAGCACCACTATCATTGTTAATAGAAAATGTTTATCAATTAAGTAAAAAGCAAAAACAAATTATAACTAATAAAACAATAGGAATTGACTCAAATATTATTCTAGAAAGTCGCGGTGCTGATGGAAGTATATTCTCTAATATGTTTACGCCAATGAGTTTTTTTGATATTTTTTATCAAACTATTAAATCAAAAGATCTAATTACAAAGATAAATTATAATGACATTTTAGAGAAAATAGACAATAATTTTACTGAAGAGGACTATGCTATTTTACTTAATAACTTTTCAGGAGGATTTGATATAAATATTAAAGATAATCCAGGTATTGAAACTGGAGGTAGAGAAATGACTATCTACGTTCAAAATTCAAATAAGAATATTTTAGAAAAATATTTGGATACAGTTATCCAAATTGCGCTATTTCAAACAAAACAGCAGATTCTAAATAATATTAATTCTGCCCTAGAAAATTATAAACTTGCAAGCAAATTGGAGATTCGAAAACTTAGAGAACAAAATCTTCAACTGCAAGCTATGTATGAGGTTAGGACTGAAGACCGCATTACTCAATTAAAGGAACAGGCCGAAATAGCTAGAATTATAGGAATCAAAACACCACTTAATTTAAATATACAATCAATTACTACTGCAACTCTTCAAAATTCAGCAGGATCTCAGATTTTTAAATCACAGATACCTTTTTATTACAGAGGTTATCTTGCGCTTGAAAAGGAAATCGAGAATTTGAAATCAAGAACAAATATCGATGTTTTTATTCCTGAACTTAGGAATAATGAAGAGACAATACTAATCCTTCAACGGGACACTTTACCCTATGAAATTTCTGAAAATATAAAGCAAAGTGGCATAGATGATAATAGTTTTAATCCAGTTTACTATGAAAAATCTTCAATTTCAATTTCTGAAAAAACTTGGGGAAGTTTAAGACTTGCTTTATCTGGGCTTGCAATAGGTTTATTGCTTAGCTTAGTAATTCATATTTTTAGAACACTTTATATCTTAGAGAAAAGAAAAATATAGTTTTTATGAACTCAGATTTCAAGTTATCTATCGATAGCTCGCTGAAGAATGTCCAGGTTTGGCTTATTTATCTGTTACCGCTGGCATTAGTTACGGGTCCTTTTCTAAGTGATTTATTTGCAGTAATCGCCTCAATAATTTTTATATATTTTTCAATTAAATCAAAACAATGGTATTATTACAAAAATCCATTGATTATTGTTTTTTGGATTTGGTGTTTTTATCTAATTGTTTTGTCTCTATTTTCAGACAATCCTCTATTGTCATTAGAAAGCTCTCTTTTCTTTTTTAGGTTTGGTTTTTTTACAATAACTATATGGTACGTTCTTGATAATAATAAATTTTTTATAAAAAAATTCACATGGATATTTATTATTATATTTGTTGTCGTTTTACTGGATGGATACCTGCAATTTTTTTCTGGTAAGAATATTTTTAATTTACCTTATGATGATGGGTCGGGCGGGATGAGAATATCTGGATTTTTTGGAGAAGAGCAGATATTGGGCAGCTATTTATCAAGATTATTGCCACTATTGTTTGCTTTAATGATCTCTGTTTATTCATTTTCTAAAAAAACAATATTTTTTTGTTCAATATTAATAATAGCGACAGATGTTCTCATCTACGTTTCTGGCGAAAGAGTCGCATTCTTTTATTTACTGCTTACTACGATTATAATTTTGACTCTAGTTGGACAAGGAAGTTTAAATTTTAGATGGAAAATGTTTCGCTTATTTACTTTTTTATTATCACTTGTAATTATAATTTATATTTCAGCTACAAATAGTTCGACAAAATTTAGAATGATTGACAAGACATTAGATCAGGTAAATATTTTTGATAATAAGGAAAGCGAAAATGGAATAAGAGCTTTTTCAATTCAACATCAAGTTCTTTACATTTCAGCTCTAAAAATGTTTGCGGATCATCCATTGACAGGGATAGGGCCTAAAATGTTTAGGGAGAAATGCAAAGAATCAAAATATTATGTAACATCTAATGAAGATAGATCATTAGATGGGTGTCAAACACACCCTCATAATACTTATATACAACTTCTTTCAGAAACTGGATTGATTGGAACCCTGCCAGTGATTTTAGTATTTATGTATATATGTTGGAACTATTTAAAACATTTATGGTTTATTATTAAACATAAAAAGAATGCGCTGTCAGATTACCAAATTTGTTTATACGCAGCTCTTTTAATTACTTTATGGCCATTAGTTCCGACAGGTAATTTTTTCCACAATTGGCTAAACGTTATTTATTTTTTTCCTTTAGGATTTCTTTTACACGATCTTCAATCTAGGGGAAGCAAATAGTAAAAAATATTTGATAAAATAATTTATATGAAAGAAGATTTTTTAATTAAAACAAAAAAGTGTTTTTGGGGAGATAATTCTTGCCCATCAGAGAAAAAAGATAAGGAGCTAAAAATTGTCTCTAATACAAACTTTTATGTTGATGCAATTTCTAATGACTTGAACATCAATATAAATAGGCTCAATAACAAATCAAAGATTTTACAATGTAAAAAGTGTTTTACTACTTATAATAATATTTGGTTTAATAAAATTACAGCCAATAAAATCTACTCAACAATATACGGCCAGCATCATTATGGATGGACAAATTATTATAATTTTATAAATAAAAATATAAAGCCTAACCATGGTAATTTATTTAAAAAATTATTTAAAAAAAATAAAAAAATAACTTATGGAGAATTTAATTGCCCTTTTTCAGGATTATTTTTTGATATTTTTGATTCAAAATTCAATAATACAGTTCTTTTTAGAAAGAATTTAAACAGGCATATTAATGAATACATTGCTGGAAGACAACTTGCTGGTTTAAATAAAATAGGTGAAGCTCACAATAGGAAAAGCAGTTTAGCTTTAAAAAGAATCAATAAATTGAAAAATAATAATCAAAATAGTAATTATCAAGAATTTAAAAAATATTTGGTTACTGATTTTTCTTCAATGTGTTGGGGGCAGAATTGCATAAGTAAATCAGTCAATTGCAAGTCAAAAGGCCAGGTTTTATTTGAATATGATGTAATAAATATTAATGAAGAGGTGAAATATGATATCAATTTTGATGTGTTTGGTATTTTTATGACCCTAGATCACACATTTAAACCTGATACAATCTTAAATTATGCTTTAAAAAATTCAAAGTTGGTAGTTGTACATGCTCATACAAATTTAAATATTACTAAACAACATCTTTTTTCAATAACAAAGAATTTCATTAATTACCTTAAATCAAAAAAAATATACGTTAAAGATATTACATCTACAATTAACAAAGATATAAGTGCCAATAAGGGTAAAGATTATTTGGATAATCAAATATATTTTATTTGTTCTAGAAATCAAAATTATATAAATAAGATAAATAATTAAATGCTTGCTTCAATAATAATTACTAATTTTAATTATGGAAAATATATATCCAGGTGTTTAAGAAGTTGTCTAGCTCAAAGCTTATCTAGAGATGAGTATGAAATTATAGTTATTGATGATTGCTCTAATGACGACTCAGATAATATTATAAAAAGTTTTTTAAATGAGAAAAACTTTATCTACATCAGAAATAAAAAAAACATTGGCGTGGCAGCGGCGGCAAATATTGGAATTCGTAAATCTAAGGGAAAATTTGTAGTAAGGGTTGACTCAGATGACTGGGTCAGTGTGGAATTTTTGAAATTTCTTGTTTTTTATTTAGAAGATCATAAATCTGCTTTTTGCGTATCTTGTGACTACAAGTACGTTGATAATAGTGAAAAAATAATTGAAAGAATCACATATCAAGATAATCCTATATCATGTGGAGTAATGTACAGAAAGGATTTGTTAATTAAATTAGGCATGTATAATGAAGATTTTAAACATAGAGAAGAAGAAGAATTAAGAGCTAGGCTAGGATCATTATATAAAATTCACAACTTAAATATCGCACTTTATAGATATAGAAAACATCAAACCAATAAAACAAAACAAGAGGATATGATGACGCTCTTCAAGCAAAGACTTGACGATGAATATTCTGCCAGAAAAAAAAATTTAAAAAATTATAAAGGTAATAAAAAATTATTTAATTATATTGTTGCAGTAATACCTGCTAGATACGGTTCAAAAAGGTTAAAAAATAAAAATATTTTAAATGTCTGGGGAAAACCGATGATACATTGGACAATTAAAGCAGCTAAAGAATCTAAATATATTGATGATATTTACGTATCCTCTGAAAGTAAAAAAATCCTTGATCTGGTCAAAGAAATGAATGTTAAAACAATCAAAAGACCTGATTTTTTAGCTAAAGATGATGTTTATAAGATGGATACAATTGTACATGCTGTAAATAATATCAAAGAAAATAAAAAACCTGATCTTATTATTAGCTTGCAAGCAAATTCACCTCAAATTAAAGCGAACGATATCGATAAAGCAATTGAGCATTTGGTAAAATATTCTAGATCTGAAGTTATTTCAGTTGACGAATATCTAAATCAAAATGGAGCCATAAGGGTTATGAGATATCCAACAGTATATGAAAAAACATTAAGTACGTATATAGGTTTTGTTGTTACTGACATATTAGATATTCATACAAAAAAAGATTTAAATTTAATAAATAAAAAAAATCCACTTCAATAAATAATACTAATTTAAATCAGTTAATAATGAAGATAAAAGAAAATAAAATTGAATCATGGGATTTAGTTATTAAATCTAAATCAGGATGGTTCAACTTAAATCTAAAAGAGATATATCTTTACAGAGATCTTATATATTTACTAATTAAAAGAGATTTTACTACTTTTTATAAACAAACAATTTTAGGTCCATTATGGTACGTAATACAACCTTTAGTAAATACTTTAGTTTTTACTGTTATTTTTGGAAAAGTAGCACAAATATCAACTGACGGAACTCCGCCCTTTATTTTTTATATGGCAGGAACAGTTGCTTGGGGATACTTTGCAACCTGTCTTACTCTAACTAGCAATACATTTGTTACTAATGCATCTATATTTGGAAGAGTATATTTTCCTCGAATTACCGTACCAATATCACAGGTTGTAATAAGTCTTTTTCAATTTTTAATTCAATTTATTATTTTTCTTTGTTTTTTATTTTATTTTTTATTTAAAGGCGCGGATATTCAATTAAATAACTTAGTTCTAATACTTCCTTTAATACTTTTACAAATGGCAATCCTAGGATTGGGAGTAGGAATATTAATTTCATCTCTGACCGCAAAATATAGAGATTTGACTTTTGCTATGACTTTTGGCGTTCAACTTTGGATGTTTGCAACTCCAGTTGTTTATCCGCTGAGTATAGTACCCCAAGAATATAGAATGTTAGCAGCATTAAACCCTATGACATCAATTATTGAATTATTTCGCAAATCATTTTTAGGCACTAGTAGTATAGAAATTGTTCATATAATAATTAGTATTATTATAACGGTCATATTGTTTGTTATCGGCTTGATTTTATTTTCAAGAATTGAAAAAGATTTTATGGATACTGTCTAACCATTAGATTTATGACTATTGCAATAGAAATAGAAAGTCTCGTAAAAAGATACAGATTAGGTGTTATAGGTCACGGCACTCTTTATAGAGATCTTCAAAGTTGGTGGGCCAATCTTAGAAATAAAGAAGATCCAAACAGCAAAATAGATTCAATAGAAAATGATCAAGAGCATATTTTGGCTTTAAAAAATATTAATCTAAAAATAAACGAAGGAGAAATAATCGGTATAATTGGAGCAAATGGTGCTGGAAAATCAACATTATTAAAGATTTTATCTCGTGTAACCACTCCTTCTTCCGGCTTAATAAAGATAAAGGGAAGAATGGCAAGTTTGTTAGAGGTTGGTACGGGATTTCATCCTGAACTTACTGGTAGAGAAAACATATATCTCAATGCTGCAATTAACGGGATGAACAGAAAGCAAGTTTCTAAAAAACTCGATGAAATTGTAGACTTTGCTGGTGTAAAGAAATTTCTTGATACTCCGGTAAAAAGATACTCTTCTGGTATGTATGTAAGACTTGCATTTGCAGTAGCTGCCCATTTGGAACCTGATATCCTAGTTGTTGATGAAGTTCTGGCTGTTGGCGATGCAGAATTTCAGAAAAAAGCTCTAAATAAAATGAAATCAGTAAGTCAACAAAAAGACCGCACAGTTTTATTTGTAAGCCACAACATGGAAAGTATTAGGAGCTTATGCAATAGAGCAATATTAATAGACAAGGGAAAGATAATATCAGATGGTAAGCCGGAACAAGTTATAGAGACATATATAGCTAATAACTTAAAAAACACTAAATTACATCATATATGGAAAGATAAAAACACATCACCTGGTAATGATATTGTTAGGCTTCAATCAGTTAGAGTTTTCCAGTCTGAAGCTAGTAAAGAATTATTGAATATAGATGTTTCAAAGGAAATAAATATTGAGATCTATTATTGGATGTTAAAAGATGGGCAAAGAATTCTTCCAAGAATATGGGTAAACAATAGTTTTGACATAGCAGTTTTTGAATCCTGCAATGTTTCTCCTATGTCAAAAAATGATGACCCGTTATTTGCCAAACATCTTGAATCTGGTTTGTATAGGACAAAATGTACAATACCTAAATATATATTAAATACTGGAAACTACCTGGTTTCAATAATTATTTCAAAATATCCTTTTGAAAGAGGAGGGGGATATCTTGTATTTGAAAAGAATCTTATTTCACTCAATTGCATTGACAATAGTGATCTTAGTAATTTTGGTTATTATGATCGTTTAAGAGGAAATATCAGACCACAATTACTATGGGAAACAAGTAAACAAAAAATACAATCTGATTTATGAAAAATAAAATTTCAATAGATAAATTTAATTATAAATTTATTATATCAAAGACTCCATACAGAATCTCACTTGGAGGAGGAGGCACTGATTTGCCTTTTTACTCTGATTTAAGAGGAGGCGAGCTTATTACGGGTGCTATTAATCAATATTGTTTAGTATTACTAGCAAAAAGGCCCTTGGATAAAAAAATTATGGTTCAAACCACAGAAACACAAATTACAGATAGTTTAAACGAAGTAGAAAATTTTATTGTTAGGGAGACTTTAAGGTATTTTAGAATAAATAACTCTATTCATGTTTCATCATTCACAACTATACCGACTGGAATAGGATTGGGCACATCCAGCACCTTTATTGTAGGAATTATTAAATGCATTTCTGATCTAATAAATAAGAAATATGATAAAATGAAAATAGCTAAACTAGCACACATAATAGAAAGAAAGATTCTTCAAATAGATGGAGGCATTCAGGATCAATACATATCTTCACTAGGCGGAATTCAGTTATTGAAAGTAAGTAAAAAAGGGACAGTAACCGCAAAAGAAATAAGGATTAAAAAAAATATTCTTAAAGATCTTCAAAGACATCTAGTATTAGTATATTCGGGTCAACGGAGAGAATCTAAGACAATTATAAAAGCCCAGAAGCATAATTTAAATTCTAATATAAAAATATATGATCAGATAAAAGAAATAGGAAAGAATTCAAAAAAACTGCTTATCAATGGCGATATAGATGGCTTAGGAAAGCTTATGGATGATCACTGGAAATTAAAGTTAAAATTAGCCAATGAGATTTCTGACAGAAATTTGAATAATACATATGGACAATTAAAAAAATTAGGATCGCCAGGAGGAAAAATTATTGGAGCGGGCGGCGGCGGCTTTTTTATGATGGCAGTTCCTCACAATGTTGAAAAGTACATTTCAAATGTAAAAAAATTAGGATTTAGATATATGTTATGGAAATTTGATTTTGATGGAAGTTCTATTATAAAACACTAACATTTCTTAGGATTGATTAAATAATTAAAACAATTAAATGAATAATATGAAAGTTCCTTGGTTTGAATTATATATAGATGAAAAAGAAACTCAGGCAGTTTTAAATACTGTTAAATCTGGTTGGCTTGGGATCGGTCCACAGGTAAAAGATTTTGAAAATAAAATTGCTGAATATATTGGTGTTAAATATGCAGTAGCCACTAGCTCTGGAACTGCAGCGTTAGATATTGCTTTGAAAATACTTGATATCAAGCCAGGTGACGAAGTTATTGTCCCTGGATTACCTTACATTGCAACAGTAAATTGTGTTTTGTTTCAAGGCGCTACTCCAGTTTTCGCAGATATTGATCCAATTCATTTTGGAGTAGATCCAGACTCGGTGGAAGAATTGATTACAAAAAAAACTAAATGCGTTATTCCCATTAGTTATGGTGGTCATAGTGTTGATTGGGATAAATTAAAGGATGTCACTAATAAAAAAAATATAAAAATTGTGGAAGATGGAGCTGCCTCATTTGGTGCAGAATATAAAAATAAAAAATTATGCTCTTTTGGAGATTTGTCTATAACAAGTTTCCACGTAGCTAAAACCTTCACAACTGTTGAAGGTGGTATGCTTTTTACTAATAATGAAGAATATGCAAAAAAAGCTAGAATGATTAGGTCTCACGGTGAAGATAAGGAAAAAAAATATTGGCATCCGTATTTAGGTCATAATTATAGGATGACTGACTTAAATGCCTCAATTGGTCTCGTACAATTTTCAAGAATAAATGACTTATTATCAAAAAGAAGAGAACTTGCTGCTTATTATTCAAAAAAACTTCAGAATATAAGAGGCATACAAGTACCTACAGAAAATATAAACACAAAACATTCATGGTTTATTTATCCAATATTAGTTGAAAATAGGGATAAATTTAAAAACTTATTAGAAAAAAAAGGTGTTGGCACAAATGTTTCATGGCCATACCCCGGTTATCAACAGCCGCATTTAAAAAAATTTAAAAAGAAAGACCTTCACGTTACCGAGAAAGTGGCCTCTTCCATAATTGGCCTTCCTATGTTTTATAAATTAAAGGTACATATGCAAGACTACGTGATTGAAAAAATTCAAGAGGCACTAGAGGAGCTTGGCACAAATACTAAATAAATGAATAAAATCTTAATAACTGGCATTGACGGTTTTGTTGGAAATTATTTTGCTAAATTTTTATTAAAATCTAATAAGGACAAAATATTTGGAACCGGGCTATCATTTGTCAATTCAGCTGCATATAAAGATTTGTCAAGATTAACTACAACGGGTACAGTTGATCTAACAAATAAACAAGATACATATGATTTTTTAAAATCTTGTAAGCCTGACTTAATTATTCATTTGGCTGCCCAATCTTCAATTCCTATTTCTTGGGAAAATCCATTTAGAACGATTAATATAAATATGATGAGCACTTACAATTTACTTGAAAGTATTTGTGAATTAAATCTGATGCCAAAAAAGGTACTTGTAATTAGTGCTGCAGCAGCTTACGGACATGTAAAAAAAAATGGAGAATTAATTACTGAAAAAGATGAATTTTCGCCAGACAACCCATATGCTGTAAGCAAAGTTGGTAGTGAAATGATCGCAAATCAATTTATGGTTAAGCATAAATTAAATATAAATATAGCAAGACCATTTACACACATTGGACCAGGGCAGTCTGATAAATTTGTTTGTTCAGAATTCGCAAAGACAATATCTTTAATTGAAAAAGGGTCTATAAAAAATAATTTAAGTGTAGGAAATTTAGAAATACGAAGAGATTTCCTCGATGTTCGAGATGTTGTATTTGCTTATGATTTAATAATTAATAAATCTAAGCCTGGTGAAATTTTCAATGTATGTTCTGGTAGAGGAACTTCGATTAAGAGTATTCTAGATAGTTTATTAGGACAATCAAATAAAAATATCAATATTGAAATTGATAGAAGTAAATTTAGAGAGAATGAAGCAAAATGTATTGTTGGAGACAATTCCAAAATTGTTAATATGTTAAAATGGAATCCAAGATTTAATATTAATCAATCTCTTTTGGATATTTTAAATTATTGGAGAGAAAACTAACATAAGTAATCGATAATTTTTATGAATTATAATAACAAATATATTTCAACTACCGTGTTTCCTGACAATACCCCCATACTTTTTTCTTTAAAAAAGCTTAAGGAATTAGGATTTAATAAAATTGAATTAGGCTCAACACATCCTTATGAAGATAATATTTTGGAAAAATTAAAAAAAACCGATTTTGATTTTCTTGTTCATAACTTTTTTCCGACTCCAAAAGATAGTAGTCAAATCATAAATATAAGTTCTAGTGATAAAAAAATCAGAACTAATTCTATAAAACATATAATAGATAGAATAAATTTTTCAAAAAATATTGATTCTAAATTATATACTTTTCATGCCGGTTATTTATCCCATCCTTTGTCAAAAAATGCTAATAATAAAAATTGGGATTTTGTATACAATTCTTCTAAAAATTCTAAGATTTCATATGAAGAAGCCTTTAATAACATGATTGATTCTGTTAAAAAATTCATAACAGTATCAGAAAGACTTAAGCAGCCAATAGCATTGGAATCTTGCGGAAGTTATAATAATAAAGATATGCTCTTAATGCAAAAATTGCCTGAGTTTGAAAGGTTGTTTAAAGAAATTGATAGCAAGTACTTGGGTTTAAATATCAATTTGGGCCATCTCAATCTTGCCTCTCACGCATTTAATTTTAATAAGTTTGAATTTATAGAGGGAATAAAGGATAAAATCTTCGCTTTTGAGATTAGTCATAACAATAAATTAGAAGATGAACATAAACTACTAGAGCAGGACGAGTGGTATTTTAAAATTATTAAGGATAATAAATTCAGAGATATACCTATGATTTTTGAAGGAAGAAATACCCCACTTGTTAATATTAAAACCTTATGGGAATTTCAACAATGATTAAAAAAATATCAAGAAAACGAAATATTGAAAAAAATATTTTTTCATTAAAAAATAAAGTTGCTATTGTTACTGGTGCTAGCAGAGGGTTAGGTAAAGCCATAGCGCTTGGATTTCTGGATTCTGGAGCAAAAGTAGTTTTGGCTTCAAGAGATATAGAAAAAAATAAAAAATATTATGGAAAAAACTCATTATTAATTAATACAGATGTAACTAAGAATGAAGATTTAATGAATCTTATTAATCAGACAATGTCTAAGTTTAAAAAGATTGATATTCTTGTAAATTGTGCAGGATTTACAAAAGGTAAAATCAGTCAAAATTATTCTGAAACAGATTGGAAGCAAACTATGGATACAAATTTAAATTCTATTTTTCAATTATGTAAGATTGTCGGCACAAAAATGATTAAGTTAAAAAATGGTGGATCAATTATCAATATTACAAGTATAGCGTCGGTTTTGGCTTCTCCTAAAAATCCAGCATATAATGCATCAAAAGGTGGATTAAGCTTGTTGACAAAAGCATTAGCAGCCGACTGGGCTAAGCATAATATTAGAGTAAATAATCTAGGACCAGGTTATTTTAATACTGAATTAAATAAAAATAGTTGGAATAATCAAAGAAAAAGAAAGATACGATCTAATCGGACTTTGATGAAAAGATGGGGAGAGCCAAATGAAATTATCGGTCCAGCAATATTCTTAGCGTCAAATGCTTCAAGTTATGTAACTGGACAGGATATATATGTTGATGGCGGCTTTTTAATTAAATCATTATGAATAAGCAGTTTGAAATTAATAATAAGGTAGTAATAATCACGGGTGGCGCTGGTATGCTGGGTACAAGATACGCCAATCTTGTTTGTGATCTTGGCGGGATACCAATAATTATTGATATCGATAAAGATAAAATTAACAAAGTTGTAAAAAAATTGAAGAAAAAAAATATAAATTCTTTTGGATACTCAGCAAATATTCAAAATGAATCAGAAATTATTAAAATAAAGAAGTTAATTATAAAAAAATACAAAAGAATAGATATATTAATCAATAATGCTGCTTTAACAGCAAAAGGAATGTCAAATAAGGGTTCAGATTTTTTTAAGGCTCTAGAAGAGTATCCATTAGATCTTTGGGAAAAATTAATTGATGTAAATCTTACCGGTCATTTTATTTGCTCAAAAATTTTTGGAAAAAATATGATTAAAAATAGAAGTGGTATAATTGTTAATGTTTCCTCTGAAATCGGACTTATAAGTCCAGATAAAAGAATATATAAAGGAATAAAGAATCCTTATTCTAAAGGACCCTTAAACAATCCGCCACCATATTCAGCGACAAAGGCAGGGCTAATTCAAATGTCAAATTATCTTTCTATTAAGTGGGCAAAGTATAATGTTAGAGTAAATTCATTTTGTCCAGGCGGTGTTTTTGATAATCACGATAAAAAATTTGTAAAAAGATATTCTAATTTAGTTCCAATGGGAAGAATGGCTTTTAAGGATGAGTATTTAGGTCCTATTGCCTTTTTAATTTCCAATGCATCATATGCAATCAACGGCAAAACCCTTGTCGTTGATGGCGGAAAAACATCTTGGTAAATAATTATGAATGAATTATCAAAAAAATTAGATCTAAAAAATAAAGTAATTGTAATATTGAGCAATGAGATCAATCCATCAAAAGTTTACGCAAATGAAATTATTAAATCAAAAGGTTTTCCAGTAATAATTTATATAAAGAATAATGATAAATTAAAAGTAATAAAGACTATAAAAAATAAAAATTATGAAATACTTTGCATTAGTGAAGCAAATAAAAATAATTTAAAAAATATAAAAGATAAAATCATAAGAAAACACTCTAAAATTGATGCTCTGATAAATAGAATTTCTATCGTACCAGGACATAAAATAACAAAAAAAATGAAAATAAATGGCTTTCTCAATGAGCCGGAAAATTACCCAATAGAAATTTGGGAAAAAAATATAAAATTTATTTTAAATAACATTTTTTTGTCCTGCCAGATATTTGGAAAAATAATGATTTTAAGAAATAAGGGAGTAATATTAAATATATTATCTTCTTCAAATATTAACAAAATTCATAATAAAAAAGAAATTACATACACACCCCCAATTCAGCATTTTGTAGCTCAATCTAGTATAGTTAATTTTACACGTTACATCGCCACACATTGGTCTGAATTTAATATTCGAGCTAACTGCTTATTTGAAAATAAAAAAAATTCAACTGGTGCGATAATATTTATGATCTCTGAAGCCTCTTCCTATATGACAGGATCGACTCTTGGACAGTAAAGTTATTATAAAATACTATTTGCATTAAAAATAATTAAATGAATAAAAATAAAATTGGTATAGTTCAGGGAAGATTGTCTCCAACAATAAATAATAAAATTCAAGCTTTCCCTTTTCATACTTGGCAAGATGAATTTACAATTGCAAAAAAAATTGGTTTTTATGGAATAGAATGGGTTATGGATTCAATAGATTGGGAGTTGAACCCAATATTGTCTGATGAAGGATGTAAAGAAGTTATTAATCTATCTAAAGAGACTGGCATTGAGATTATATCACTTGATCCGCTTTATTTAACTGAAAGAGGCTTGTTATCGAATTCTTATTCAATAATTAAAGAGAGGTTGTCAGTTATGAAAAAACTTATCCCGAATTGCAATAGGGTGGGTATGAAATACATACTAATGCCAGTATTTATTGGACCAAATCTTGAATTAGTTAAGAGACTCAAATCAAAAGAAAATAGAAAATACGTAATATCTTTTTTAAAAGAAACCATAAAAATAGCTGAAGATAATAATTTAAAAATTGCTTTAGAAACTGCACTAAACGCTGATGAAATCTTAAATCTCATTGATGAGATGAATACTAAATCAATTTTGGTGTGTCTTGATACGGGAAATAGTTCATATTTCGACCATAATATATTATCAGATATAAAAAAATTGTCTTCATATATAGTTGAGGTGCACATAAAAGATCATAGTAAAAAAAATTCTTTGGGCGAGTACACTACTAAATACAACTCCGTTAACTTAGGTAGTGGAGATGTTGACTTTCCATCAATATTCAAGGAGTTAGAAAATTCAGAATATAAAGGACCATTCATTCTTCAGATGGCCAGAGGGAAGAATCACTTAAAAGTTGTAGAATCTGCATTAGATTATACAAAAAAATTTTTATAATATTTTTTAAATTATGAAATCAAAAAAAACAATTAAAAATCTAATTAAGCCTATTTTTAATCCTAATGGTAAATTTAATGGAAAAGAACTTGAATATGTTATGGAGTATCTTAACACTGAAAATTCTAAAACTAATAATAAAACTTGGTCTGAAAAACTTGAGAAGGCATTTTGTAAAAAATTTAATATGAAATATGCCATAGGTCATAATTCAGGAACTTCGACATTACATAGTTGTCTTTATGCTGCCGATGTAGGCGCAGGTGATGAGGTAATTATGCCTACCTATACAGTTATATGCTTAGCTTTTGCGGCCCTTCATCAGAATGCAGTTCCTGTATTTGTCGATTCAGATCTTGATAATTTTAATATGGATCCAGATTTAATTGAGGAAAAGATTACAAAAAAAACAAAGGCAATAATAGTTGTTCATATGCATGGAGTACCTGCAAAAATGAATGAAATAATGAAAATTGCAAAAAAATATAAATTAATAGTCATTGAAGATTGTGCCCAGAGTTTATTATCAAAATATAAAGGAAGATTAACCGGTACTATTGGACATATGTCTAGCTTTAGTTTTGAAACAAAAAAACAAATTACTTCTGGTCAAGGAGGAATAGTTCTGACAAGCAATAAAATATTTGCTGAAAGGATAAGAAAACATGCAGGACTTGGATATAAAATTTTAAAAGCCGAAGCCGGAGTTGGATCATTATTGCCTAGGCAATTTCAAAACCCTGATTTTAAAAGACATGATAGCCTTGGTTATAATTATAGAATACCCGAAATATGTGCTGCCTTAGCATTGGCTCAATTTGAGAGATCAAAAAAATTAACAGATAGAAGAAATATAATTGCATCAATGTATTTAGACGCCTTAAGGGCATGTGACTGGATCGTTCCTCAAAAATCTCCTACAAACTGTTATAACTCTCATTGGTCTTTTGCGGTTAAATACTATGGAAAAGAAAAGTATAATTTTTCCTGGCGTAAATTTTATGATCTTTTTAATAAAAATGGAGGAGATAGTTTTTTTGGAGCAGTAAGCCTTCAGCATCTAGAAGATGTTATGTTAAAGAAACCTTTTCTAGGCAAATATATTCCTAAAAATAATATTTATAAAAATAAGTTTAATTATGGTATCGGAACTTGCCCAGTTGCAGAGAGCATACAGCCATTAATAATGGTTTTTAAGTGTGGTTATAGAGATATGAGGATTGCAAGAAAATCATTAAATGCCCTAAAGAAAACAATAAATCAAATTGAAAAACAGTGTAAAAAAAATAATGACCATTGATAGTCTAATAACAGTAAGATCAACTTCAGGTAGATTATTTGAAAAATGTTTCTTACCTTTTGGCGAATGTAACGTGATAGAGCATGTAATTAGAAGGGCAAAATATTTCTCTTTTAAACCCCTTTTATGTACTACATTAGACCAGGAAGATGACAGATTAGTTAGAATTGCTGAAAACGAAAAAATACCATTTTATAGAGGTAGCACTGTAGATAAACTAATGAGATGGAAAAATGCTTGTGAAAAATTTGAAATTAATAAATTCCTAACCATTGATGGCGATGATCCTTTCTTTGATAAAAGTTTAGGAAAATTAAGTCTCAGTCTTTTGGGAGATAATAATTTCATATCTCACCCTAACAAATTACCATATGAGGGTTGTGTTGGATATTCAATTTCATACGATCTAATAAAAAAAGCATGCGAACTAAAAAAAAGTAAAGATACCGAAATGATGTGGCATTTTTTAGAGCCTGTGCCATCATTAAGAAAAAAAGAATTAGAGGTTAACAATTATGACCTAAATATTAGATTAACTTTAGATTACATAGAAGATTATTGGTTAATATTATTTGTTTTAAGGAATCTTGGACCTTTTGCAGAAATAGATAAAATAATTAATTTATTTAAAAATAATCCGGATTTACATAAAATGAATTGGTTTAGAAATATTGAATATAAACAAAATCATAATCTTAAGGTAAATAATCAATATTAATATGACAAATTTTTTTAAAATAGGAAAATATTCAATATCAAGAAATTCACCAATTTATATAATTGCAGAAATTGGCACAAATCACTGCAATGGAAATATGCTTATGATAAAAAAAATGATTAGAGAGGCAAAAAAATCTGGCGCTAATGCTGTGAAATTCCAAACCTTTATAGCTAAAGAATTAATAGATCCAAACGCCAAACATGCCAAGAGGTTAAATAAAATATTAAAAAACAATTTAAGATGGTACGATTTATTAAAGTCTGAAGAGCTCTCTTTTAAAAAACATATTCAAATATTGAATTATTGTAAAAAGATAAAAATCGATTTTTTATCAACTCCGTATGATAAAGAAAGTTTAGATTTTTTATGCAATAAAATGAAAATATCAGCAATTAAAATAGCTTCTGCTGATATAACTAATCATCCATTTCTTATAGAATGTGCAAATAAAATGATACCAATTATTTTATCAACTGGAATGAGTAATATGAAAGACGTAGAGGAATCAATAAAATTAATAAAAAAAAGAGGTAACAATAAAATAATTTTAATGCACTGCACAAGTTCATATCCAACTTCCCTAGACGATTGTAATTTAAGAATTTTAAAAACATTTAAAAAGAAATTTAATGTAATTCTTGGTTATTCTGACCACACATTGTCACACTTAACTCCTATTTTGGCATCTGCCTTGGGGTCTAAAGTTTATGAAAAACATTTTACTTTAAATAAAAACTTACCTGGAGCTGATCATAAAACCTCATTTAATCCTAAGCAATTTAAAGAAATGATTAATGAAATTCGGAAAAGTGAAATAATCTTAGGCTCAGATAAGAAAAAAGTACTTCAAAGCGAGGTTGATAATCAGAAAAAATATAGAAGAAGCTTATATGCAAACAAAAATATTAGAAAGGGACAAAAAATATCTAAAGGAATGCTAATTGCGAAAAGGCCAGCAAAAGGAATATCGCCAAAATTCCAGAACGAGATAATAGGCCTAACGGCAAAGTATAATATAGATGTAAATACTTTACTTAATTTCAAAATGCTAAAAAAATAATATGAAAAAAAATGCAATATTTATTGATAGGGACGGGGTTATAAATAAATTAATAATTGTTAATAATAAAGAAACATCCCCTAAAAATTTTAATCAATTTTCTCTTAATAAAAATGCAAAGTTAGCTATAAAAATATTAAAAAAAAATTTTTTAACAATTGTTATAACTAACCAACCAGATATTAGTAGAAAATTAATGTCTAAAGATGAATTGCATAAAATGCATAATTATATATTAAAGAAACTTTTAGTTGATGATATTTTTGCATGTTTGCATGACGATAATGATAATTGCAATTGTAGAAAACCACTTCCAGGGATGATACTTAAAGCTGAGGAAAAATGGAATTTAAATCTAAAAAAATCTATAACTGTTGGGGACAGTTGGAGAGATATTAATGCAGGTAAAAGTGCTGGCACAAAAACATGTTATATTAATAAAAAAAATGAAAGACGCCAAGAAATCAACTTCGACTTTGAGGCGCCAGATATTCTATCTGCCGCAAAGATAATTGATAAAAATTATATAGAGAGTTAATTAGAAAATTGAAAAAAAAGATTTTAATTTTTGGCGCCAGTGGTCAAGCAAAGGTAACTTTCGACATTATTAAAAGAAATAATATTTATGATGTTGCAGGTTTTGTGGCTAAAGGTAATAAGCTAAAAACCTTACTAGGTTATCCTGTATATAATTCTGAAGAACAAATAAAGAAACTAAATATTAATGACGGAATAGTTGCAATTGGCGATAATAATATAAGATATGAGTTAATAAAAAAAATTTATAAGATTAAAAAGAACTTCAATTTTATAAATGCAATACATCCATCAGCTATAATTTCGGATAATGTCAATATTGGCATTGGCATTCAAATAATGGCAGGTGTCATAATAAATTCATCTTCTTCGATTGGAGATCACTGCATAATAAATACAAATTCAAATATTGACCATGACTGCAAAATAGCCAATTTTTCAAGCATAAATCCAGGTGTTTCAATTGGAGGTAATGTCACCATAGGAGATTTTACTTTAATAGGTATTGGATCTTCAGTAATTCATAAAATTGTAATTGGTAAAAATTCAGTAATAGGTGCGCACTCTAACGTTGTAAAGAATATCCCATCAAAGGTCGTTGCTTATGGGAATCCTTGTGCAATAATAAGAAAAAATATAAATAAATAAGAATATAATGTCTGAAAAAGATAAAATAGAAAATTTACTTAATAAATATTTTGATGAAAGCATATTAACTTTTCATACATTAAAAAATAATATTTCGACAATTAAGAGGATGGCATTAGAAATTCACCAATCTCAAATTAATGGCAGTAAGTTACTGATAGGAGGAAATGGTGGATCTGCAGCTGATGCTCAGCATTTTGCAGGAGAATTGACCTGCACATATAAAAAACCAGACAGAAGGCCATATTCTGCAATTTCATTATCTTCAAACGCATCAGCCATTACTGCCTGGGCTAATGACTTTGGTTATGATAGTTACTTTTCACGACAAGTTGAAGCTTATGGTAAATCTGGAGACATATTGTTTTTAATTTCAACTGGTGGCGGAGAAAAAGATGGATTCTCTTCAAATCTAGTTCAGGCAGGTGAAAAAGGAATTAATTTAGGGTTAAAACTTTTCTCTCTTGTAGGAAAAACTGGAGGAGAACTTAGTAAAATATCGCACGAACATGTAAAGGTAGATTCTTTTACCACATCACATATTCAAGAAGCCCATATCACTATTATACATTCTATTTGTGAAATACTCGAATCAATATAAAGTTATATTTTACATTATAAAAAAATGAATAACAGTTTTATAAAACTTAATTTACCAATTGATATATACGCAGATGGTCCTGAGCTAGAAGAGATAAAGAATTTTGATAATAATATTATTAAAGGATATACATTTAATCCAACACTATTTAGAAAGCTTGAAATTATTGATTATTTATCTTTTTGTAAAAAATTAGTTAATGTGTGCGGAAAACAACCAATCTCCCTCGAGGTAATAGCAGATGAAAAAGAAGAAATTATAAGACAAGGGAAGATACTAAGTGAACTTGGCACGTCGGTATTTGTTAAAGTTCCTATAACATATACTTCAGGACTATATACCTTAGAGGCTATTGAATCATTGATGCAAAGTGGGGTTAAATTAAACATTACGGCGATTTTTACAATGGAACAGGTAAAAGAAATCCTTCCGATACTTAAAAATACAAATTCAATAATATCATTATTTGCAGGACGTATTTTTGATATTGGCAAAGACGCTGTTAATGTTGTTGGAGAAATATCTAAATTTGTTCATAATGATTCAAATTGCAAAGTTTTATGGGCAAGTCCCCGAATGGTCTACGATGTTCATAATGCAATAAACGCTAAATGTGACATCATTACCATGCAAAGTGATTTAATAAAAAAGCTAAGTTTATTAAACAAAACCTCAGAAGAATATTCGTTAGATACAGTAAAAATGTTTTATAACGATGCTAAGAAATCGGGTTACTCTTTTTAAAGTACTAAGTTATAAATATGCAAAAGAAAATTCCAAGCTCTAAATTTTATAATATTTTAATTAATCAAGTGCCAATAAGTAAAAATAAACATATTTATTTTACAAAACTTTCTTTAACCGGATTAGAAGAGATGCATAATTATTCAATAAACCCCAAACTATATGAATTCTTAGGCTATAAACCTTTTAAAAATATTAACACAACTAAAAAATATTTAAAAAAATTAATAAATAATCAGAAAAAAAACTCTAATAATGAAATTAAAGATATGGGATGGTTTATAAGAAGAAAAACTGATAATCGATTAATTGGAACAGCAAGGCTTACGAATATAAAATATTCTGTTGGGCATGCAGAATGGGGCTGGGGCATTGACCCAGATTTGTGGGGTAGCGGCTATATTCTTGATATTATGGAAGCATTAAAAGAGTATGTTTTTATAAAATTAACTTTAAATAGACTTTGGGGTCAAACCTGGAAAAAGAATAAACGAACTATTGCTTCTATCAAGTTAGCCGGTATGGAAATGGAAGGTGTTCATAAGGATGGAGATAAAGATGCTAATGGAAAGTATCAAGATACAGTGTCCTATGGAATAGTTGCTAAGAAATATTTTGAAGATATTAAAAAGATACATAAAAAGAAAAAATTATTAAGTCAAAATGAAATAAAAAAAATTATTCGTAAAACCTTGGGTTTACAAATAAATTCAAAAATTAATAGTATGGAGTCAACAAGGAACTGGGATTCACTTTCTCATATCAATGTTATATTGGCAATTGAAAAAAAGATAAAATATAAGTTTAATGCAATTGAAATAGCCCAATCCAATTCTGTAGAAAATATTTATAATATTATTAATAAAAAATAATGAATAGTTTTATCAATCTTTTGGAAGATCGATTAAAATTTTATAAAAATAGTTACGCTATTAAGAATGGCAATCAATATATGACTTATGATGAACTTTATCATAGATCAAAATTGTTACAAAATCTTTTATCAGATAATAAATTAATTAATAATAACATTGGAATAATAACTCAAAGAAATTTTTCTGCATATATCGGAATATTGGGAACTATTTTTTCTGGATCGACTTATATTCCCATTAACTTAAAATATCCCAAAAAACGGATATCTCATATTATTGATAATGCTAAGATTAATGCATTAATTTGTGACTCAAATGACTTAAATATACTAAAACAGAAACTTAAGGGTAATAAAAAAATTAAAATTTTGATTTTTCCTGATGATGATCAAGTTAGATTTTCAAATTATCAATTGATATTAAAAACTGATTTAGAAAGATTTTCTAATAGAAAAATTTATAAGAAATACAAAGAGAGTAATAGCATTTATATCATGTATACATCAGGTTCAACAGGAGATCCGAAGGGCGTTGAAATAAATGACAACAATTTATTAGCATTAATGACTAATATGAATAAATTTTATAAATTTAAACCAGGATTTAAATCTTCACAAACCTTTGATTTAAGTTTTGATGTTTCAGTTGTAGATACATTTTTTCCATTATTGAATGGAGGTATTATAACAATACTTTCTGAGAAAGAATTATATTGCCCATATGATTATATTATTAGAGAAAACATAAACCTTTGGAATTCGGTCCCAACTCTTGCAGGATTTATGAACAAATTAGGTTTTTTAAATAAAAATAGTTTTAATAAATTGAAATATAGTATTTTTGCTGGAGAACCTCTAACCAAAAAATTAGCAGATAGATGGTCTGCCGCAGCACCAAATAGCACGATAGAGAATCTATACGGCCCTACAGAGACGACAATTTATGCCACAAGATTTAAATACAATAAAAATCATATAAGAAAAAAATTTACGAATGACATTCTCCCTATTGGCAAAACATTTTCTAATTTGAAAGTAGCCATAGTGAATGGAAGTGATAGAATTATAGAAAATAATAAAATTGGAGAGCTAATTATAAGCGGCAATCAAGTTTCAAAGGGTTATTATAAAAATAATACATTAACAGGCAAAATTTTTAAAAAAGTACATTGGGATGGGAAAAAAAATTATTGGTATCATACTGGCGATTTAGTTATAAAAAATAGTGATGGAAATTTAGAATTTGTAGGTCGCAACGATGAGCAAATCAAAATAGCTGGAAAAAGAGTTGAAATAGGAGAAATCGAATCAGTTTTACGAAATCATTTTCATGACAACATTGCCGTAATAACTGCAGTAAAAGATGCTAACCTTCTAACTAAACATTTAAATTGCTTTGTAACGACTAAACTTAACAAGAATAAAATAGAAAAAATAAAAAATAATTTAAAAAAAGAACTAGATTCAGTTTTTATACCAAAAAATTTTTTCTATTTAGATAAATTGCCTCTAACAACAAGCGGAAAAATTAATAAAAAAGCACTTCAAGACTCAAAAGTATATCAAAAAAATAATTTTTAATAAATAATAATGGAAAATATCAGTAAAGATGACGTTTTGATTATTGTGTATGGATCTGATACAATTGATTCATCTCATGAAATAATTCAAAAATATTTGAATAAAATTGTAGTCTTTGAAATTGACGCAAGACTGCCGCAACATCTTAAAAGGGCAAACATTAATATCAGAACATTTGAAAATTATTTACCTGAAAGTAATTTACAAAATATTAATGAATATATTACAAATACATTCGGGCATGATTTAGTAATAAATGAGATAAACTATACTAGATGGAATCAATTCTCAGTGGGAAGCGTCGGTTTTAAATTTATCAGAAAATCATCAATATTAGTTTTAAAAAATGTATTATCAGCTAGGGCATGCATTGAAGAATTTAATCCCACTATTATGTTTATAGGATCAGGACTAGGCATGCATTTAAATTCTTGGAACAGTGAAGGGCAAAGCTACAACATTAGAACTGAACTTTTGAATAAGGATAAAACATCTTCTTTAGATCAAAAAAAGTGGAATCTTTTTAAAGAAAAAAAAAGTTTTTTTATATTAGATACTTTAAAGGTAATTCAAAGAAAAATATCAATAATTAAATATAAAACTTTATTTTTTTTCTTTTCATATTTGAATAATCATAAACAAAAAAGATCTGTTTTAATAAATTATCACGATTCAAAATTAAGAAACGATCTCATAAGATATCTAATTAAAAAAAAATTACAAATCATAAAATTTGAAAATTATGAGCCACTTTTCAGAATTGATAAAATTAATATTGATATAAAAAACTATTTTTTAAATAATTATTCTACCTATATTGAGATGGCTAAAAAGTTAAAAACATTAAATTATAAGAATGTTGATCTTTCATACTATCTGGAAAAAGATTTAAAGACATATTTTATTATTCTAGCCAGATATGCTCAATTAATTGATAGTTTTTCACTCTTTATTGAAAAAATAAAGCCTTCGTGCTTTATTACTACGTCAAATGTAGGTTATCAAACTTACATATACAATCAAGTTTGCAAAAATTATAAAATCCCAGTAATTGTTTTACATAGCCAATATAATAACGCCTTATTTTCTAAAATTGTATCAAGACCAATTGGGGATTATTTCATATGTTGGGCGTATCATATGGTTAATTATTATAAAAAGCATAACGTTAAAAATAATAATATTTTACAAATGGAGATGAATTTATCTAATCTTCAAAATTATGCTGGAGATAAAAAGTATTCCAAAAAGGAATTAGGAATCGTTTTAGGTAAGAAAAATGTACTACTTATTGGCTCAAGATATACTGACACTGACGCTGTAGACTCCCCACTTGATCAAGTTTGTGATCAAACGGAGGATTTCATTAATACAGCTAAAGAAATGAAAGATGTTAATTTTATTATAAAATTCCATCCGGGTTTAGATACATCTTCAATTTTACAAAAACAAATGAAAATTATTGATGATAATAGATTGCATAATTTAACTAAGGCACCATTAGACTCAAATCCATACGACTATCTTGAAAGCTGTGATGGATGTGTTATGTACGTCTCAACTCTAGGTTTTGAATTTATGCTGAAAAATAAGTTTGCATTTATGTTAATTTATTCAGGTAAAAAGGGAAGCTGGCCTCTTGAAAATAATTATGACGATTTAATTAAGATTAAGAAAATGGGTGATCTAACTTCGATTTTAAAAAAAATACTTTTTGACAAAGAGGAAATGCTTTTAACAATCAAAAAACAGCAAAAATTTCTTAAAGAGATATTCATTTTCAATAAAAAAAGCCAAAACAGCGTTATTGGAGATATATTGTCAAAAGAAAATATTATATAATGGAAAATAAAAAATTTATCCTATAATGAAAATTATATCTGAAATACATCCGCAACATAAAGGCAACATTGATATCGCTTCTGAAATGATAAGGGAGTCAGCTTTAAATGGAGCAGATATTGTTAAGTTTCAATGGTATGATGATGGTTATAAGGTTTTAGGTAAAGATTATTCTGATCTGGAGTTAAGCTATGATGATTGCAAACATCTTGTTAAAATATCTGAACATTATGGTGTGGAACCCTTATTTAGCATATTTGATGAAGGCGCATTTGAGGGCAACTGTAAACTCGGCCTAAAGAAGATTAAAATTGCAAGTAGGACTGTTAAACAATATCCAGATTTATGTAAAAAAATTATTGACTATGCTGACGAAGTTTATGTCTCTTTAGGTATGTGGGATAAAAAAGAATTTCCTTTCGGAACAGATTCAAAAATCCATTATTTTTTTTGCATATCAAAATATCCAACATACAATTATGATCTAAAAGATTTTCCCAAACAATATGTCATTGGAAATATCGAAGGTTACAGCGACCACACTTTAGGCATAGATGCATGCCTTTTGGCAGCTTCAAGAGGAGCAATGTTTATTGAAAAACATTTTTCATTAGATAAAACAAATCAACAAGATAAACAGTTGGCGCATGTTTGCAGTATGAATCCCCAAGAGCTAAGCGTTCTTTCAACTTTCGGCAAAAGATTATTTAAACTAAATAAAGATACTTAAAAATACCTTAGATATACTAATAAATGTATGAATTGAGAGACAAGCGCTCAAAAAATGGAGCAGTTTTAAGACTAGAAATTATGCATGCTTTAACAGAAATGGCGGAACTATTTCTTAATCATGCAAAATCCATACCTTTTTATAAAATTCTTACAAATCATTATGATAAGGATAAAATTGACCTGTATTTTAAGAAATTTATCTTCAATGAATTTATATATGTATCAAGCACTTTAGCCGCTCATAAATGGCATGTTTCTAATAGTAGTAAATTTAATAATAACATTTTAAACATCAGTCCTTCTAGATATGATTATTTATTAAAATATATATTTCCTGAAAAGGAGATCGAATGGATTATCAAGAGAAATATTAAAGATTATTTATATAGTTTTATAAACTGGATAAAAGATTTTATTAAAACTAAATTAGACTTAAATACTAATAGTAAATATTATTATTCTAATCAAATTCATGATGATTCTGATATCCTATTTTCTATTCAATATAGTGAAGGATTGGATCTAGATAAAAGATCAGATATATTTTGGTTTCCAAATTCAGAAATACAGCCAAAAAATGTAATTGTTTATTTTGAAAGTGAAGGGCTTCTAAATTCAAAAGAAAATTATAATCAAGCTATTGCTCGCATAAAGAAATATGGTTTTAAATACGTATCCTTATTTTATAAAAAAAAATATAAAGATATATTTAAAGAAAAATACAGATCTAATAAATCTTTCAATAATAAAATATTTTCAGAACTTAAATCAATAAAGCCAAAAAATATGTTTGAAAAATTTTTATATATACAATCAATACAGATGGTTAATAAAATAAATAAATGGTATAATTTCTTTAAGACTCATAATATCAAGTTGCATTATGAACCCACAGAAGCTGGCTTGGATCATATTATTAAAAATATAGCATTAGATTTATGTGATGGATTATCTATAGCTCGAGAGAGAACTTTTATGTTTGCGTCATATTTTGATTACTATGCACATTTTAGCAGCCACGTACATTTTACATGGGGCCGTATGACATCCGAGGGTTACAAACAGACAAATAATATAAAAAAAGTTGTTCTCATGTCTGGTTATCCGTATGGCTACCATTCAAATGATCAAGTTAATAAAATAAAAGAAATAAAACAAAAATTAGAATCAAATGGAGCGAAAAAAATTATTTTACTCTTGGACGACTCTCATGATTTTGGGACATCTCTGTATCGTTTCAGCAGAGTTTATACTCCAGTTATGGTTAATTTTTATAATACCTTTCTTAATTTTGTAATCGCAAACCATAACATCGGCTTAATTATAAAGCCTAAAAAATATAAGGATTTAAAAAATCTTCAAAATGTTCAAAAATTACTTAAAAAAGCTATTAATACGGGAAGATGCTATGTATCGCCTAATCCTTTGGGCCTAAAGCCTATAGATTTTTCAAGAATATCAGATTTTGTAGTGGCAACTGGACCTAACTTATCAGGCTCGCTTATGGAATCGGTGTTAACTGGAACAAAAGGTGTATATTATGATTATCCAAACAGGAAGCCTATAAAACCAGATTTTTACAAAGAAAATGAGAATAAAATTATATTTATAGATTTTGATAAATTAGTATTAGAATTTAAAGAATTTATTAATTCTAAAGATAATTCATCATTTGGTGATTGGGACGCTATAATAAAAGATATTGATCCATTTATGGATGAAAAGGGCGGAGAAAGAATTGGAAGATATATTAATTATATGTTGCAGGGGTATAAAATGGGATTAAACAGTAAGGAGAATCTGGAAAAAGCAAATAATTATTATGCAAAGATTTGGGGAAGGGACAAGGTTATTTTATATGCTTAAGAATAGATCTATTTAAAAATTAATTATGGAAATTATAGTAATTGGTACAGGAATGTATGTTTTAGGAAGTAATAAAAATGAATATGGGACGATATTGCCTGCCATCATTGAATTTAAGAGACAATACCCAGAACTTAAAAGAATAAAATTCGTTGGGACTAATTCAATCCGTACTGAGAATGCAAAAAAAAGGGCTAAACAAATTATTAAAATGTCGGGCATATCGCTTAAAGTTGATTTTTATCCAAAAAATGGAAAAAATAATAATTTAGCTTACAGGGAAGTATTATCTAAAACATCTAACACATTGTGCGCAATAGTTGCAGTCCCAGATCATTTACATTTTAAAATTGTAAAAGATTGCTTAAATTCAGGACTACACACATTGGTAGTAAAGCCGTTAACACCTACTGTTAAGGAAGCAACTGAATTAACGCATCTTGCTAAAAAAAATGGATTATATGGAGTTGTTGAATTTCATAAACGTTTTGATAAACAAAATATAATGTTAAAAAATATTTTTAACAGCGGGAAATTGGGACAGCCCCTCTATTCGTTGGTTGAGTATAGTCAGAAAAAAATAATACCAACTTATATTTTTAAATCTTGGGTAAATAAAACAAGTATATTACAGTATCTTGGAATACATTATATTGATTTGATGCATTATATAACTGACGCAATGCCTGATAAGGTTATGGCAGTTGGTCAGAAGTTGTGGCTTAAAAAATTAGACATAGATGTTTTTGATTCTATACAATGTATGATTAAATGGAAGTTAAGAGGTGGCATCTCTTTTAACCAAACTTTACTTGTTAATTGGATAGATCCGAACACCAATTCATCTATGTCTGATCAAAAAATTAAGTTTATTGGCACTAAAGGAAGATTTGAGGGAGATCAAAAAAATAGGGGAATTAGGATTGTGACAGATGATAAAGGTATAGAAGAACCAAACCCTGACTTTTGCTACCCTTATGAAAGTAATAATAATTTAATATGGAGAGGTTATGGCATTGAGAGTGTCTCGACTTTTTTACAAGATGTTGTAGATATAAAAAATAATAAGACAAGTATAAAGAATTTAGAAAAAATAAGACCAACTTTCAAAAGCAGCATACTATCAACTGCAGTAATTGAATATGCCCATCAAAGTCTTTCCAACGGTTCAGTTTGGAAAAAAATAAAATTAAATAAATAATAAAAAACATTAAAATGAAGGAAGATTTTGACTGGGATTTCGCAGATAAATTAGATTATAAAATAAGGCCTATTATTGACTTCGCTAATTTAAAGGGGAATCTTTTTGCCCCTGTAAAAGAATACTTAGACTATTCAGGATGGGTAAATTTTTTGAAAAATAGAAGTTACGGAATACCAATAATGTTACCAGATAAATTGAGTATGTTTAATTATCCAGATAATAGCGTTGATTCAAAAAGTTTTGACTTAAATATTAAAGATATTTCTAAGGGTATTTTTAACACAAATCGAATTGACTATATTGGTGTTAAAATATTTGCAGAGAATGGATTAAGTTTTAAGTCATCAGGAGATCCAAAAAAAGAAATTATACCTTTTATAAATAATGTCCAAAAATTTAATAATAATACAAAAAAGTTGATAGAAAAAATTAAATTATCAAACAAAACGATCGCTGCATTCCAATGCAGAAATGTTCCACACTTTGGACATCAGGCTATAGTTGAATCATTAATGTCGAAAGCTGATGTAGTTGTAATAAACCCAATTTTGGGCCCAAAAAAACCTGGAGATATTAAACCAGATTGCCTTAGGGCAACCTGGCAATACTTAATAAAAAATTATTATGGTGAAAAAGTAAAATTTTGGCCCGTGATTGCAAATATGTTCTATGCTGGCCCAAGAGAAGCTGCACATCACGCAATAATTAGATCAAATCTGGGTTTTAACTATTTTAGTGTTGGTAGAGATCATGCTGGAGCTGAAAATATATATCAAGATGAAGAAGCTTCAATTTTTGTTATAAATCATGAAAGAAAGTTTAATATTAAAATAATTGCTAATCGGGGGGCGTATTTTTGTAGTTCTTGCAAAAAGGCTGTAATACGAGGGGCTTGTCCTCATAAAGAAGAAGGTTTAGAAGATATCTCAGGTTCAGATTTTAGAAAACACATTGAAAATAAAAAAATATATAAATTTGCAGATAAAAACTTGCAAGAATTTGTATTTGAAATGAAAGGATCAATCTTTGAATAACAATTTAATTTCACCAGTCATTGCTACAATTGGACCCGCAACCGAGGAAAGAAAAAATTTAGTAACTTTACTTAAGCTATGCGATATCGTCAGGATAAACGGAGGTCACAATACTTTATCTTGGCACAAAAATGTGTCTAGTAATGTTAAAAAAATAGATTCAACTAAGGTGATATTAATTGATGTTCCCGGAATCAAACCTAGAACATTGAATAAAAAACCTATTATAATTAAAAAGGGAGAAAAAATTATTTTTTGCGGAAAGGAAAAAAAATTATCTAAATCAAATTATAAAATTGTTAAGTTATCAAATCCTCTGCCAAAAAATTATAAAAAAAATAAACATTTTTCAATTTCCGACGGTCAATTTTCCTTCTCTTTAATTAAATATGGTAAAAACTATGTTATAGGTAAGTCTAAAGTTAATTTTATATTATTACCCAACAAAGGATTAAATATTCCCGGATCTTTTTATGACGAAAATTATCAACTTAAAGTTTATAAAAATTTTCTTAAAAAGATAAATAATTTTAAATTTGATGCATTAGGAATAAGCTATGTGCAATCGGAAAAAATCATTAATAAAATAAGAAAAATATTTCCAAGTAAAATCATAGTTTCAAAGATTGAAAACTCCCTAGGATTGCATAATTCCTTAGAGATCATAAAATCATCTGATGCAATTATGATAGATAGAGGAGACTTGGCTGCTGAAGCTGGTGAGCAAAACTTATTTAACGATGTAGTTCGTGTATCAAAACAAGTTAAGTACTTAGGTAGGCCATTAATAATAGCAACAGAGAATTTAGAATCTATGATAGAAAAAGTAGCTCCGACTAAAAGCGAAATTATGTCACTAGGATTAAATACCTTATTAGGTGCAGATAAAATAATGTTGAGTGACGAAACTGCAACCTCTACAAATTGGAAAAATACAATTAATTGGGTTAACAAGTTTTATAATTTCACAAATATTGATAGTTCTACTATGAAAAATTCATTTACCAGAACAGGTATAGATGAGAATCATAGCAACTTATGCATTTGGGACGCAATTGAAACCTTAAATCATCTACCTTTTGTTATTGCTACTAAATCTGGGGCTGCAATATATGAATTAAAAAAAAGAATAAACGGCAACAGAATATTCGTTTTTACAGATAGTATTAGAACTTACAATTTGTGTCGATTTTGGAACGGAATAACTGCTAATATTGTGCAAAAAATGTTAAAAAAAGAAGGTGGCAAACAAATTTTAGGTATTGTTAAGCAACACTCTAATTTATTGTTTACCAGCAATTCAGCAATAGCAACTGTATTTGTTCTGAACCCAAGAAAAGGTGCAAGGGCAAATGCACTATACATTGTGACAAAAAAAGATTTAAAATAACAAATTAGAATTAAACAATATGGTAATCTGGCTTACAGGCTTATCTGGTTCAGGTAAAACGACAATAGCTAATAGTTTTTTAAAAAAAATTAAAAGCTATAAAATAAAATTTATATTGATTGATGGCGATATTATAAGGAATTTATTCTCTAAAGAATTAAGTTTTCAAAAAAAAGATAGGATAAAACAAATACAAAAAATCCAGCTCTTATCTAAATTTTTATCTGATCAAGGATTTAACGTTATTGTGGCTGCATTATATTCAAATAAAAACTTAATGAAATGGAATAAAAAAAATTTAAAGGATTACGTCGAAGTTTATGTAAAGGCTCCATTAGAATTATTGATTAAAAGAGATACAAAAGGTTTGTATGCGGATGTAATCAATAAAAAAATGAAACATATGGTTGGTATTGATATTAAATGGATTCCTCCAAAAAATCCACATTTAACTATAAGTCAAAAAATTGATTCAAATCCTGAAAGTTGTTCTTTAAAAATAGTAAATTTTTTAAAAACAAGAAAGAAATATAAGACTTTATTTAAAAAATAAAAATTAATGAAAAAAATCCAAATTTTATGCCTTGTGACAATTTCAAGAGCAGGATCTAAGCTGCTTCATAGCTTACTAGATTCCCATAAAAATATAATTTGTTTTCCAAGAACTTTTAATTTTTATAATTTCTGGAATCAAAATCATCATTTAATTAATCAACCAAATCTTCTGATTGATCAATTTATTAAAGATAATAAAAGATTTTTTAATAGGGAAATTTGGGGCGAATATAATCCATTAGATAAAATGAACGATAAAAGGGAAAATTTTAATTTTTCAACTCAAAAGTTTAAAAAATTATTTTTAAATCAATTTAATAAAAAAAGAAAAATAGGTAAAAGAAAAAATTTGTTCTTAAGTTTACATCTGGCATATGCAAATCTTCTCAATAAAAATTTAAATGAAAAAAATATTATATTATATCATTTGCACGCTATTTATGGACAGGAAGAAGCTTTAAAGCAAATTGTTAATGATTTTGATGCAAACGTTAAATTTATTATGATGACAAGAAATCCAATAGATTCAATGAGATCAATATCTAATTGGATGGATAAAGTCTCTTTTAAAAATATATATGATATTTTTTATTATCAGAGCTGCTGTTTTGCTGATTCACAATTCTTAAAAAATTCATTTAAAAAAAATTACATTAAAGTTATAACATTTGAATCCTTGCATAAAAATTCTAAGGATGTAATGAAAGCTCTCTCTAAATGGATGGAAATCAAATGGAGCAATAATTTATTAAAAAGTACTTTTTGTGGAAAAATATGGACAGGTAATTCGCATAAAATTCTAAAAGGTTTAAATAAAAATAAAATTAAAAAAATTAATCCTAATAATTTTTTTGAAAAAAATGATCAAATAATTTATCAATCAATATTTCCATATCGAATGAAATTATATGGTTATTACAATAATTTATTACCACTTACATATTCAAGAATTATTTTATTTATAAGAGTATTGATACCAACAAATTCGGAAATTTCTATGCTCCAATCTTTTTTTAGTATTAAATATTTATATTCAATATATCTGTACCATAAAAATCTTCATAAATTTAAGCATAATCATATGTTAAAAAATAGATATATGTTTAATAATATTTATTATATTTGTTTTATTTCTTATTGTGAAAATTTATTTAAGTATTTGTTTTTTTATTTAAAAAGAATAATTACATATTTTAGAGTTATAAAAAATAAAATACCTGACTATAAAAAAGATATAGTTTTTACTATTTATTAAATATTATGAAAAAAAATATAATAGCTATGATCCCGGCCAGAATAGGAAGCAAGAGATTAAAGGTAAAAAATTTGGCGATCTTAAACAACCAACCTTTGATATATTATGCTGTTGAAGCAGCAAAAAAATCGGCAGTATTTAATAAAATTGTTATAAATTCAGACCATATAATATTTAAAAAAATAGCTGATAGGTTAAATGTTGATTTTTATCTAAGACCGAAGAATCTTGGATCATCTGCAACCAAGAGTGATGATGTTATAGCCAATTTTATAAAAAATTATCCAAAAGCAGAAATAGTAGCTTGGGTCAATTCCATAGCCCCACTTCAACAACCAAATGAAATTAAATCAATACTTAGGCATTTTATAAAAAATAAACTTGATTCTTTGATTACCGTTGAGGATAAAAATGTTCATTCAATATTTAATGATAAACCTATTAATTTTAACTTTAAAGAATCTTTTGCGCGTACTCAGGATTTGAATCCAGTAAAATTATTTGTTTACTCATTAATGGTGTGGAATTCAAATAAATTTATTGAAGAATATAACAAAACTGGCGGGGCTATTTTTTGTGGTAAATTTAAAACTTTTTCAATTAGTAAACTTAATTCACTTATTATTAAAACTAAAGAAGATTTGTTATTGGCAGAAGCAATCATTAAAAATAGAAATTTTTCAAAAAAAACAAATAATATTAAGTACGATAGAGTATTTAATCTGATTAATAAGCAAAATGATAAAAAATAAGAAGTTACTATCTAAACGATATTCAAAAAATTTTATAACAAACAAAATTAACAACAATAAAATATCAAAAGATGTTAAAAATCTTAAAACAGTTTCATATGAATCGTGTCCTCAGTGCGGACACAATGAAGCCTCTACGGTATCGGAAGTAGATCGAACTGGTTTTTTTTGTGATACGGTAATCTGTAATAATTGCGAATTAGTTTTTAATGATTCTTATCTTTCAGATGAAAACAACTATTATAAAGAACTATGGGGAAAAGATCGCTGGGGCGTTGCTGAAAAGAGTTTTATTAATAGAACAAATCCTGATGCATTTTCTTGGAAAAGATTTGCATATGTTTTAAGTAAAATAGAAGAAAAATTTTATAAAATAAAAAGTGTTATGGAAATTGGTTGCGGAGATGGATGTAACCTATTCCCATATCACCTTGCTGGTAAAAAAGTAACAGGATTTGATTTTGATGAAACGTATTTAAGTCCAGGAAGAAAAAAGGGCATGAATCTTATTAATGGAAATTTTTCCGATTCAAATGATAAATATGATTTAGTTATGTTAATTCATACATTTGAGCATATGCAAAATCTAGATGAAGTTGTTAAAAATGTTTTTAATACATTGAATGAAGAAGGATATGTTTACGTCGAAGTTCCTGGAATTAGAAATTGGAATATGACATCAAAGAATAGTTTAATATGTGATGGCTTTATGAGTAGCAATAACTTTTTATCTTATATTCAATACCAACATAATTTTCACTTTGACTTTGAGCATTTATTAACTTTTTGGCAAAGAAATGGATTCCAATTCGTTTACGGTGACGAATGGGCTAGACTTATACTACAAAAAGGAACAAATAAATTTAAAAAATTTGAATCTAAAACTAATATATTTGATTATTTAAAAAAAGTTGAAAATGATTTTACTTCTATTTCTAATATAAGTTTAAAATTAATGAAAAAAATATATAAATTCTTTTATAATAAATGAATTTAATAACTTATAAAAACTTATTAAATTTTACTAAGAAAATTCTTAAAGAAACTGGTTTAGATTCTAAAAGTGTTAACTCTGTTTCCTTAGGTCTTTGTGAAGCATCTTTAAGAGGGGTTGATTCTCATGGAATTAAATTGCTACCGCACTATATAAAATCAGCACAACTTGGAAGAAAGAATCCCACCCCTTCATTTATTTTTACTAAAACATTTCCTTCAGTTGGCGTACTTGATGCTGATAATGCTTTTGGTCATGCTGCTGGCATAGAAGCTATAGATTGTTGTATCAAACTTGCAAAAAAAAATGGAATTGGAGCAGTAGCGGTAAGGAATTCCAGTCATCCAGGAGCATTAGCTAGCATGACAATTAAAGCAGCTAGAAAAGGATATATCTCTTTTGCATTTACACATGCAGATTCATTAATGTTATCTCACGGAGGCAAGAGATCTTACTTTGGAACTAACCCGATATCGTTTGCAGCACCTAGAAAAGAGAAAGAACCTTATTGTTTGGATATGGCAACAAGTATGATTTCATGGAACAAACTATTAAATCTAAAAAATACTAAACAAAATTTAGAGAAAAATTTATCGGCTGATAAAGATGGAAATATGGTATCGGATCCTGAATTAGCAGTTTCTTTACTTCCAGCAGGGTCATATAAAGGGTATGGCCTAGCTTCTATGGTTGAAATATTGTCTGGAATATTAACAGGTATGAATTTTGGTCGTTCAATCCCAAGTATGTATGCAGCTTCAATGAGAAAGCCTCGCCATCTTGGTCAATTTTATATTGTAATAAGACCCGATGCTTTTTTGAATTCAAATAAATTTATTTCTAGAATGCAAAAACTTACAGATGAAATAAGAAAAGAGCCTGCAAAAAAAGGAAAAAAAGTTATGCTTCCAAACGATCCTGAAATAATTGCCTCAAAAGAAAGATTAAAAAAAGGCATACCAGTTGACAAGGTGCTTAAGATTGAATTAGAAAAATTAGCAAGAATCTTTTCAGTAAAATTAATCTTCAAAAAAAAATAAATATATAATGAGTAATCCTTTAGTTTCGATAATCATACGTACTAAAAATGAAGAGAGATGGATTACGTCTTGTTTAAAATCAATTTTTAACCAGACTTTTCAAGATTTTGAGATCATAATTGTTGATAATGAAAGTTCCGATAAAACGATAGAAAAACTTAAAGAATTTAAAATAAAAGAAGTTTTAAAAATTAAAGATTATTTGCCAGGTAAGGCTTTAAATATTGGAATTAAAAAATCATCTGGAAAATATATAGTCTGCTTATCGGCTCACTGCATACCAGTTAATAATAAATGGTTGTCAACTTTAATTAAATCCATTGAAGAAGATAATAATTATGCTGGAGTTTACGGTAGGCAAGAACCAATGACATTTTCTACTCTCTACGACAAGAGAGATATGATGTTAATTTTTGGACTTGATAGAAAAATACAAATTAAAGATAGTTTTTTTCATAATGCAAATTCAATTATTAAAAAAAGTTTGTGGACCGAAGTTCCTTTTGACGAGAATTTAACAAATATTGAGGATCGTATTTGGGCAAAAATGATGCTAAAAAAAGGTTATAAGTTATTGTATGAACCCGATGCAAGAGTTTATCATTATCACGGTATCCATCAGAATAATAATGATGAAAGATTAAAAAATGTAGTTGATATTATAGAAACTCATCATCCGGAAAACATTAGCGGTAAAATTAATGCTGAAAATCTTAATATTATTGCAATATTACCTATTAAGGGACTTGCTAAAATGATTAATGGAGAGCCTTTATTAAAATATACTATTGAAAATGCAAAAAATTCAAAATTTATTGATAAGGTTATTGTATCTACTGACAATGAAGATACAGCAAAGATAGCGCAGCAATTTGGCGCTCATTGCCCATTTCTTAGACCTAAGAGTTTATCAGAACCCTTTGTTAGTTTAGAGATTGTTCAAAAATATTCACTGGAAAGAATAGAGGAAAATAACTTTATCCCAGATCTAATAGTACACTTAGAGGAAACATTTCCATTTAGACCAAAAAACCTCTTAGATAATATGATAACAAAGCTTCTCATTGAAGGATATGACTCAATAGTTGCTGCAAAAAGAGAATCTGGTTGGTTATGGCAAAATGATAAAGAAGGAAATTTTAGAAGATTAGATAGCGGGGACGTGCCAAGAGAATTTAAAGAAAATTCACTGATTGGACTCCATGGCTTAGGTTGCGTTACTCATCCAGAATGCATTAGATCAGGACAAATACTAGGTAGTAAAATTGGTCTTTATAGAGTTGAAGATCCTATGGTAGATTTTGAAGTGAGAAGCGATGAATCTATAAAAATCGCCTCAAAATTTCTAAAAAATGAAATTTAAAAAACTTTCATCTGAAAATATTGATGACTTTATAAAAGTTGCTAATAATTCAAAACATAAATGGCATTTTGCCGTAGATGTTGTTGAATTAGAGTTAAGGTTAAAGAATTATCAACATTTTAATTTAATCATTTATAAAGATGATTGCCCCGTAGCAGTTTTTTTGTCACGTAATATAAAATTAAAACGATTATTAGTTAAATTGAATGGTCTCTTATGTGACTATCAAGGTTTGCATATTGATAAAAATTTTACAAAATATTCTAATGAAATAATAAATTTTTTATATAATGATATTTTTGATAATTATTTTAAGAAAGTATTAAAAATTGACAGAATAGAATATATTCCGCCCCCATCTTTAATATTTTCTAATTCTCAAATTGATAATTTTAACATACATAAATACGGAAGGGATATTAATAAAACTAATTTTATATTATCAGTAAAAAAAGACGATAATTATCTTAAATCGCGAAGTTATAATATTAGGTATGAAATCAAAAAAGGACTTAAGAATTTAGAATCTTATGAAATTATATCTGATAAAAAAAAGATTGATATTGAAAAAATTTTAATACTTGATTCTTTAAAGTCTAAGAGATTAAATATAGAAAAACAGACTAAAGATTTTTTTTACCATAGATTAAAAAGCAAATTTTATAATTTCTTTATAATTTCAATGGGAGATTCTTACGAAGTTATTTATATTACTGCAAATCATGAAAATTTTAAAACCTTACACTACACTTGCCAAAGTGATACAGGAAGAAAGAAATTGTTAAGCAAGGCATTGATGTATAAAATTATTAATGATCTTGAAGAAAACCAACAATTTTTATTAGGTGTCAAAAATGACGTAAGTGGAGTTGATTTTTTCAAATCTAATTTTGCCAACCAGGAAGTTAAATTTTCATCCATTATTTTTCCAATAAGTATTAAGGCTAGATTTATACAAAGTTTAAATAAAAATTATTAATCATTAAAATTATATTTATGAATTATACCGCTATTATTTACAGCAAAGAACATGCCAAATCTTTTATTTCTGATAAACCGCATGCAAGTAGAGTATATCCTTTAACACCTGCTGCAAAGTCAGAGTTAGTAGATAATACTAATTTGCAATTGTTAGATCCTCTAGTATATTTTAATGATAATAGTCACAAGCATGTTCTTCAAAAACTTAAATCCTATGAGAGTTTATTGTTCCCAGCAATTGAATCTTCTAATTTATTGTCCGATGCGGGCAAAGAAGCGCTAATAAATATTTTTCATCCCACAATTACAGCAACATTATATTTAAAATATTTAATAATTGATACAGGACCATGGATTTTTTACGATGGATCCAACTGGATAGAAATTAATGATCATAATGTAATGTTTGAGCATTTATTTCGATATGTTATTAAAGAACGTATAGGGGTTTTTGAAGAAATATTAGAAGGTAAACAAAAATTTCCATATCTTATCAATTTTATAAATTCAATAATATTTAAATTTTTTAAAAATAAAGAAGTCATTTGGACCACAGGTCTTAATTATGGGTTAAAGAACCTTGTAAAGGATTTGTACTTATATAATCCTAATGCAGTTATATTTTATTATGTTTTTGCAGATAAGATATCTTGGCTAAGATCTATTAAATCACTTATTTTTTCTATTTTTACCAGAAATAAAAATGAAGCAATCCCAATAGTCCCTGTCAGGTTAGAAAATCCCAGTATTCCATCAGAAATTAGTGAGATTCTTAGTAACATTTTTAAGAATGATTTTAAGAATATCAAAAAAGAATTAATAAGATTTATTTCATGGTCAGTTGAATACGCTGAATCATTAATTGATTATACTTCAAAAAATTATAAAAATTACCCTCCAAAATTTTTATTAGCTCATCAGTTAAGATTATTTGATGCAGTTGCAATAGGTTATGTTGCCAAAAAAATGAATATACCTGTTCATCTAATTTCCCATGGTTCTCACCCAGTTCCTGATAATGAAATATCTGAGTATGAATTAAATTATATAGCAAGAGGTTTGCTTTTTAGCCCTTTTGCAAGCGAGACAATAGTGCAGTCACCTTTAGCTGAAAAATCTGCTATTGATTTTATGCCTAGTTTAAAAAGGAAAAAATTCCACCCTATTATGTGGGGATATAATATAAATAAAAAAGATACAATAAATAAAGAAAATAAATTTATAATATTGCAAGCAGGAACATCAAAAGCTCTTAGTGCAAGGCCATGGATTTATGAAAATTCCAATGAATTTATCTTAGGTTTAACATTACTTATAAATGCTGTAAAAAAAATTAATAATGCTTATTTAATAATTAGAATAAGAGAATCTGCAGAATATAATCTTAAAGATTTAGAAATAATTCTTCCTCAGAGTGATAAATATGAATTGAGAATAGGAGGAAATTTTTACGACGATCTTAATGAAGCGGACTTGTTAGTAAGCTATTCTTCGACTACCATTGAAGAAGCATTATATTCAAAAAAACCAGTAGCATTATTTGGAGGTACTGATAGATATAGGCACTTATCAGGTATGTCTTCACTGCCTTCTTTTGATAATCGTAGTGCCGTATACCATCTTTCAAAAGATAATTTATTTGAAATGATACAAGAAATTTTGAAGGTTCATTCAAACAAGCCTTTAACGAACTTGGAAGTAAGTAAGTATATTTGGTCTCAAGAAGTTCCAGGAAGGCAGGAATTTATTAAACACCTTTTTAATGAATAAATTATCCTTATTGGTATATTTAGTTTATACTAATGATTCGGTATAACAATTTTGTAATAATTTAGAATGTCTTACAAGAGAAAAGAAAAAATAATTACTGTTGGATATGGTAATGTAAATAAAGTGACTGTTGGAGGCTTAAATCCTTTAATTTTTATAGGCGGCCCTTGCGCCATTGAAAGCCAAGAACATTCTATTAAGATGGCTGAGTTAATTGGAAAGATCTGTGAGAAAGTTGGCATTTCATGGATATACAAATCATGTTACGATAAAGATTGCAGATCATCACCAGAAAGTTTTCATGGACTTGGAATAGAGGGAGGACTAAAAATCTTGGAAAAGGTGCGTAATGAAATTGGCGTACCAGTCGTTTCAGATTTTTCTGATCCTGCGTGGGCTGAAAAGACAGGAGAAATTTGCGATATGGTTCAAATTCCTGCTTATCTCTGTAGACAAACTTCTATTTTACGATCAGCAGCTAAAACTAATCGTCCAATACATTTAAAAAAAGGACAGTTTATGAGTCCTTGGAATATGAAAAATTCTGTACAGAAGATAGAATCTAATGGAAATTCACAAATTATTTTATCTGATAGGGGCACTTTTTTTGGATACAATATGCTTGTAAATGATATGAGGTGTTTTCCGATAATGGCTGAAACAGGATATCCAGTATGCTTTGATGCAACTCACTCAATTCAACTTCCAACATCAATGGGTAATATATCAGGCGGGCAAAGAGAATTCATACCATATCTTGTTAGATCTGCAGTTGCATGTGGAGTTAACGCTTTATTTATGGAAGTGCATGATGACCCGGATAATGCTTTATCAGACTCAAATACAGTATTGCATATTGATATGCTTCAGAATATTTTATACCAAGCTAAAGAAATGCATGAAATGAGATTAGAATTGTCAAAGAAATATGAGGAATAGTTATTAATGAATGCAAATGAAATTAGTGTAAAAGACGTTATGCTTACTACTGAAAATTTCCCTGTAATTAATAAAAATACTTTATTTAAGGAATCACTTGAACATATGAATAAAACAAATTTGGGAATTGCTTGCGTTGTTGATGAAAGAAATAAATTATTAGGTATTATAACGGACGGTGACGTTCGTCGTAATCTTTTAAAAGTTCAAAAACCCATATCAGCTTTTTTTGTAGACGATGTGGTTTCTCACTGTGTTAAAAATCCAATTACAATACTACCTGATGATAAACTTAATTATGCAGTAAAAATTATGGGGGAAAAGAAGGTTTGGGACTTACCTGTAGTTAATAATGATGGAATTTTGGTTGGTCTGCTTCATCTTCATCAAGCTATTAAGAAATTACTAGAAAAAGATATATAAAATTATGAACTATCAAAAACGTTTAGAACTTAAAAATAAACTTAGAAATCGAGAAAGATTGTTTGCAGCCTGGGTATCGTATTCCGAAACTTCAATTACGGAAACTTTTAGTAATGCTGATTTTGATTTTATAGCTATTGATATGGAACATTCAACAATTTCATTTGAGCAGGCAAAACATATCATTGCTGCTAGTCAGGGCAATGGAATACCCTGCTTGCCTAGACCGGTCTCTCATTCAAATGATGTTTTTAAACCGCTACTCGATAGCGGATCAGATGGTTTTTTGATATCAACAGTAGATACATCTGAACACGTTAGAAACATTATTAATATATTAAAATATCCACCTACAGGTAAAAGAACTTATGGTTTAAACAGAGCCCAGGATTATGGTTTTGGCTCAGAGCAATATTTTAAAAAATGGAACGAAACTTCATCAATTATAATTCAAGTCGAAAGCAAGGAATCTGTTAAAAATATAAATGATCTTTTAGGTTTTGATGAAGTTGATGGTGTAATGATAGGCCCTTATGATTTGTCAGGATCTCTTGGAGTTTCAGGTCAAACAGATCATCATTTAGTCATTGAAGCATCAAAAAAAGTTATTAATGCATGTAAAAAATATGGAAAAAGTTGTGGAACACAAATTGCTGATGTAACTGATAGCAAAGTTAATGAAACCTTTGACCTTGGTTATAACTTTGCGATTTTAAGTTCTGATTTATTCATACTTTGGAAGTGGACAGAAAATATTAACAAAATAATTAAATCAAAACGTTGAGTAATTATATAAATAAAATCTTTAATTTAGAAAATAAAGTTGCAGTTGTTATAGGTGGAGGCGGGCATCTGTGTGGAGAGATGGCTCAGTCATTAGCAAAGGCTAAATGCAATGTTGCTATACTAGATATAAATTTAAAAAAGGCAAAAAAGGTAAAGAAATCAATAGATGATCTAAAGTATAAAATAAAAACTGCCGCTATAGAAATTGATGTTACAAAAAAATCTAGTCATATAAGGGCATACAAAAAAGTATTAAAATATTTTAAACATATTGATATTTTAATAAATGGTGCAGGCATAAATTCTCCTGAACCTTTTTTTGATATTACTGAAAAAGGTTGGAAATCTGTTATAGATTCTCAGGTGACAGGTACTTTTTTTGCATGTCAAATATTTGGAAAATATATGGTTAAAAGAGGTAAGGGTTCTATAATTAACATTTCTTCTGCTTCTGCAAATCCTCCTTTGTCTAAAGCTTTTGCATATTCAGTATCTAAGTCAGGTATTAAGAATCTTACCCAGAATCTAGCACGTGAATGGGGAACTAAAGGTGTCAGGGTTAATGCTTTAAGACCAGGATTCTTTCCAACAGAATGGAATAAAAAAAATTTCATAACAAAACAAAGGGAAAAAGCTATTATTAAACATACTCCAATGTCTAGATTTGGAAAGCCTTCCGAGCTTACAGGAGCGGTATTATGGTTAAGCTCAGATTCATCTAGTTTTGTAACAGGTTCAGAAATTTTTGTTGACGGCGGTTTCTCAGCAATGACAATATAAACAAAAGGATTATAATAATATGAAATCAATTGTTATAACAGGAGGAAGCAAGGGGATAGGATTGTCAATAACTAAAGCATTTTTAAATGCAGGCTATTATGTGGTTATTGGCTCTAGAAATGGAATTGAAATTAATGATGAAATTAAAAATAATTTTTCTTCCATTAAAATGGATGCATCTAATGTTTATGGTCATGAAATTCTTGTTAATGAAGCAATAAAAAAGACAGGACAATTAGATGCGTATATTAATAATGCAGGATTTTCGGAATGGAGACCAATAAATAAAATTGATAATAATTTTTTAGATAATATATTTAAAGTTAATCTTTATTCAGCTTTCTGGGGATGCCAAGTAGCCTCTAAAAATTTTGGAAATAATGGAGGTGTTATAATTAATATATCAAGTATTGCTGGAAAAAGAGGCTCGACTAATAATTCAGCTTATAGCGCAACAAAATTTGGCATGAATGCATTGACTCAATCTTTGGCAAAAGAGCTTGGTAATAAAAAAATTAGAATTAATTCATTATGTCCAGTGTTGATTGATACAGAAGGATTGAATGAAGCGCTTAAAAGTGAATATTCTCCTGCCGCAGGAGATTCAAAAGAATTTTTTTCAAATTTTATAAAAAACCAATCGGCTCTTAATAGACTGCCGTCATCTAAAGAAGTAGCTGATATGTGTGTATTTCTGGCATCTGATTCTGCAACAGCAGTTACAGGACAGTGTATAAATGTAGATTGTGGTGTATTTCCTCAGTGAGAATAGTAGGAGTTATTCCAGCACATCTTGCATCAGTCAGGTTTCCAAATAAGATTTTGTTAGATATTCTCGGTATTCCGATGATAGAACATGTTCGTAGAAGGGCTCTTTTATGTAATTTATTTGATGAGGTATACGTAACAACTTGTGATAGAAAAATTTCAGAAGTTGTAAAAAAGTATGGGGGCAGAATAATAAAGTCATCAAATAAACACTCTAACGGAACTAGTAGAGTCGCTCAAGCAATTGAAAAAATTTCTTGCTCTCACGTAGTAATATTGCAAGGTGATGAACCTCTTATAGATCCAGAAAATATTGAAACATTAATTAATTCAATTAAAAAAAATAAGAATTTTAGCTCATGGAATTTAACAGGTCCGATTAAAAATAGAAAAGAATTAAATAAAGAATCTTTCGTTAAATGTAAGGTAGCTAGAAATAACAACATAAAATTACTTTTTCGAAAAAAAAAATTATTTAAAAATCAATTACAGTCTGAAGATAACATTAGAAAAATATTAGGAGTTATAGCATTTAAAAAATCCTTTCTTAAAAAAATTGTGAGGATGCCAGTCACACTTAATGAAAAAAAATATTTAATAGAGCAGAGTAGGATTGTTGAAAATAATTTTAAGTTAAAATCTGTTCCAATAAAGGTAAGTTTACCTTCTATAAACGAACCTGGAGATGAAAAAATTGTTTTAAAAGTTTTGAAGAATAATAAAAAACAGAATAAACTTTATAAAAAAACATTAAAAAACATATAATTATTAAATTTTGAACGAATACCAATATAATAAAATTTGCAACGTAAGCGACAAATTGCTGTTATCAAGAGATTCATCCGTTAATAGAATTTCTATTCCCTTTTTGCATATTGTTAGCGAACATCCTGAAGATTTAAAGGATTATAAACCTCTGTTTAAAAAATCTAAAAGTTCAAAAATTATAAGAATTACAGTTAATTTAAAAAACAAAATTCAATATTTAAAATCTTTTTTAAAATTATTTTTTTGTTTTTTTCATAAGCAAGATTATTGGAAGATAAATTTTAAAAATATAAAAAATCCAATTAACATTATTCTAATATCACATTTTATAAATATTAAGCAAACTCAAGAAAATGATGATTTGTATTTTGATAATATTCCAAAAATTATGAATCAAAACAATAAAAAATGTATTTTAATACTAATAAATCATACGAAAATTAAACCTCAAGTAATAGTAAAAAATTGGAAAAAAAATGGGACTCCAATACTAATACTTTCAAAATCTCTTAATTTTTCTAATGAATTACAAATAATTTATAGATGTATTTCGGAAATATCTCGGTTAAAAAAATTAGGTAAGATAAGTTTTAAGAATTTTGATAAAGAATTTATTAATCTCACAACTAATAAAATATTAAATGAAACTACTATGCTTTCTTTAAGACTAAACTTACAATTAAAGAAAATTGTTAAAGAATACCAACCAAAAACTATAGTCACTACATTTGAAGGTAACGCATGGGAAAGAGTTGCATTTTATTCTGCAAGAACTGCAATACCTTCAATAAAATGTATAGGATACCAACATTCTAGAATATTTAAATTACAACATTCTTTTAAAAGAAAATTACGTCCTATCTACAATCCAGATTATATAATAACTGCAGGTTTTACTGGCCAAAAGATATTAAAAAAATTCTATAATAAAAAAAATATTATTTGCGTTGGCAGTCACAGATTAAAACAATTTAACTCTAAAAAATTAAGTAAAAAATTAATTAATAAAAAATCTGTTTTAAGGTGTTGTGTTTTACCCGAAGGTTATATTACTGAAGCATTTAAACTTTTTAATTTTTCACTTAAATGTGCAATAATGTATCCTGAAATTGAATTTGTTTGGAGGTTGCATCCTCATATAGAATTTAAAGATATATTTAACAAATATAACATTTTTAAAAAACTACCTAAAAATATTATTATTTCAAATAAAAGCTTTGATTATGATTTAAAAAGATGTGATTGGACATTATATAGAGGAACAACTGCAGTAATTCAATCGGTATTATATGGATTAAGACCCATTTATTTTAAAATAAACGGAGAATTACCCATTGATACATTATTTGAAATAAAAAAATGGAAGGTAGAAGTAATTAAACCGGAAGAGATTTCAAAGATTATTAATCATAAACAATTACAAAATAAAAAATTAAATAGTTGCAAGAAAAGTGCTCAAAATTATTGTAAAAGTTATTTTAAAAATTTTAATTTAATTAACTTCAAAAAAATAATTAATTCTTAAATGTATAATCCCAGTACTGATATTTTTTTTTCAATTATAATTTGCTGTTATAATTCAGAAAAATACTTAAAAGAAACAATAGAAAGTATAATTGAGCAGACTCATAAAAATTGGGAAATTGTAGCTATAAATGATGGATCTACCGATCAAACTGAAAAAATATTACTAGAATACTCAACAAAAAATTTTCCTCTAATATACAGAAAACAACCAAATCGTGGATTTGCATTTGCTAGAAATGAAGCTATAAAATTATCGAGCAGTGAGTGGATAGTCATTATTGATCACGATGATATTTGTATGCCAGATAGGCTAGAAATTCACGCTAAACAAATTAAGCAAAATCCTAATTCTAAATTATTTTTTGGCGATACAATTCACTTTAATAATAAAAATGAAATTATAAGAAAAAATTTTGATATTTTTAATTTTGAAAACATAAATTTAAATGCTGGCAATGCATCTGTTTCATTGCTCAAAGAGGGCTGCTTTATTGATTCTGAATCAGTAGTTTTTAATAAACACGCTGCTTTAAGAGTAGGAAATTTTAATACAAAATATAAATATGTAGCTGATTATGATTTCTTCATCAAAATGGGTAGAATATATGAATTTAATTACACCACTCAAATAGTGTCAAAATGGAGAATTCACGATCAACAAGCGACAATAAAATTAGAAAAAGAACATACCAATGAGCTTATAAGGGTTTTGTCATTAAATATTTTATCAAAATCAACCCCTGTGTATCTAAAATTTCTATTATCTATTAGAATTATTAAACAGATAATAAAAGGAATTATAAAAAAATAAAAAATATTTATGAGTTTTGAAATTTATTCTGGCAATATTAACAATTGGAATAATTATATTGTAGATTTACCCAATCATTCCTTTTATCAAATTTTTGAATGGGGCGACTATAGTAAGAGTCAAGGTTGGGAGATTTTAAGATTAATTCAATTTAAAGAAAAGAAAATAATTTCAATGTCACAAATACTTTACAAGAAACAATTCGGAGTATATATTTTTTGGCTACCAGGCGGTCCTTCTGGATCATTAGAAAATTGGTTTGATGAAGTAAGGTCTTTAATTAATGATAGATTTGGATCATTATTTTATTTTAGAGTTAATTCATCATCTTTGTATAATAATTCAGTTAAAAAGAAATTAATATTTTTAGGATGGCGCAAACCCTTATTACCTTTCACTAAAGAATTAAGAATGGAACTTGCTTTGAATGATAAACTGGAAGACATAAAGTCCAGATTTACTTCTAATTGGAGGCATAATTTAAATAGATCAAAAAAGTATGATTTGAAAGTATCAAAAGTTATAAATCCAAATGTTGATGAAATGATGAAAATTTATAAAGAGATGGAGAATCTAAAATCATTATCTAAGCAGTATAACAGGGAAGAGGTGGTAAAAATTTTTAAATATATGAATAATAAAATAGTACTCTATCAATGTAGAAATAAATCGAACATATTATTGTCTTTCAGGGCTATTATTATTAATAAAGATAAAGCATCGGATATTTTAGCAGCGTCAAGCATTGAAGCTAGAAAAGTTTATGCATCTTACGCAACATTATGGGCTATTATCGAATATTGTGTTTCGCAAAAAGTAAAAACATATGATCTCAGCGGTGTAGATCCAGAAAAAAATATTGGTGTATATAATTTTAAAAAAGGTACTGGTAGCAAATTAATTAATTGCATTGGAGAATGGGAATACTCAAAAATGAGATTTATTAGAATAGCTATTTTTTTTAGACAAATTTCTATCAATTTTCTTAAAATGATTAAATTCATACAGTAATTATTTATGATTAAACATTTTTCACATGCAAGAACTGCATTTAAATATGGCCTAAAAACTCTTAATATTCAAAAAGAAGATGAGATACTGATACCAGATTTTAATTGTGATGTTATGCTGCATCCTTTTTCTCAGTTAAAAATTAAATACAATTATTATGAAATTGATAATCAATTAAAACCAGATTGGCATAAGCTGGAAAAATTAATTACAGTTAAAACCAAGGCAGTATTAATGGTACATTATTTTGGACAGCCCCAAAATATTGAAAAGTTTAGAAATTTTTGCAATAAACATAAATTATTTTTAATTGAAGACAATGCCCATGGTCACGGAGGAAAATTTAATGATAAAATTTTAGGTACTTTTGGAGATATAGGTATTTCATCTCCGAGAAAAATAATAAATACACAATCTGGCGGTATACTATTTAATAATACCAAAATAGATTTTAATTTTCCTCAATTACCCCCTTATCCTATTTCAAATAATATGAATATTATAAGAAATTATTTAAATTATTTTCCAAATTTTAAATTATTTTTAAAGAAAATTATCAGGAAAAGACCTCTATATGAAGATCCAAAAGCTTTTAGAGAACTTGAAATTTTAGATTATTCTGTTGATGAAAAATCACAAGAATTATTTAATCTCACTAATTGGGGTAAGATAATTAGAGACAGGCAGATTTGCTATTACAAATGGCAAGATTTTGCATTAAGCAAAGGTTTAAAGCCAGTGTATGACAATCTTTATCCTTTAGCAAATCCCTGGTGCTTTCCTGCTTATACTAAAAGTAAAGATGAGTCAGCATATTGGTATAAGTGGGGATGGAAAAATAACAAATTAGTTTTTTCTTGGCCCACTCTACCGAATGAATTAATATATAGGGATTCTTCAACATTAGATCGGTGGAAAAAATTAATTTGTTTCTCAACTTTATCATTTTAATTTTATAGAGATTTGAAAAAAGTATTAAAAAAATACATAAAAAATCAAATAAACTTGATACGACACTTAAGTGTCAAAACTTTTGATTTTAGAAGCAAATGTATAATTTTATTATATCATAGAGTATTGCCGGGCCATAATTATAACCCTTATGGAACCATAATAAATAAAGATATTTTTGAGTTACAAATAAAATATCTGTCAAAAAATTATCATATAGTTACACTTGATGATTTATTTAATAAAAAAAAATTAGATACCAGGAAAAATTATACTAATATTGCAATAACATTTGATGACGGATACTGTGATAATTATACATACGCATATCCTATATTAAAAAAAATGGGGTTAAGTGCAACTTTTTTTCTTCCAACGGATTTTATTGGAAAAAAAATTCCAATCTGGGATTGGCAATTAGCAAAAATGTTAAATAATAATGATAATAATGTAATAGTAGAAAATGAAAAAAATAATTCAATTGTTATTAATAGAAAAGACTTTAATCATAGAAATAATGATTTTATCTGGAATCTTTCAAAATACTTAAAATATTTAGTTCCAGAAAAAAGAGATTATATAATGAAATCTATTGCAAGACAATTAGGTCATTCAGAAAGTTCTTTATTTGAAGATCAAGATAGGTGCCTAAACTGGAATGAAATTCATGAAATGAAAAAAAATAATATGCAATTTGGGAGTCATGGTTGCTCACATACTTCATTTAAAAAATTAGAATCGAAATTCTTAAAGAAAGAATTGGAAACAAGTAAAAATATCATTGAAAATGAGCTCGGTAGCGTATGTAAATATATTGCACTACCTTTTGGGAGCGGTGACGATTACGACCAAGATACTATAGAAAATGTTAAAAAAGTTGGTTTTGAAAAATGTTTTTTAAATATTCATGGCTATAATAAATTTAATTCAGATCCTTATTTAATGAAAAGGATTATTATGAATAATGAAAAGAAATATAAATTAATATTAGGTTGACAATGATGGAAAAAGTAAATTGTGATTTTTGTAGAAGTAATAATTACAAAACAGTTATAAGGCAAAAAGATTTAATCCATAAGACAAGTGATGAAATTTTCGAAATTGTTGAATGTCAAGAATGTGGATTAAAATTCACTAATCCTCGTCCAAAAATGGAAGAAATTCAAAAATATTATTCAGAAGATTATGCATTTCATTTATCTCAATCAACATTAAAAATATACTTCACCACTTTTGCAGAAGTAATTGCTAATATGCCTTTTTCCAGCATATTTGACTTAATCCCATTTGTTGGAAAAAAATTATCACAATTTGTAAAACCCTTAATTAAAGATCCTGTTTTGAAATATTTTAAAGCTGGGGGATTTGGACCATTGTTAGATATAGGGTGCGGTTCCGGTTCTTATGCCCATTATTGGGGAAGATCAGGTTCACTTCTGTCATATAATAAATACTGTGAAGTATACGGTATAGAAACTAATGATAAAGCAAGAATGAAAATATCATCATACAATATCAAAACTTGGGAAAATATTGACCAAATTGAAAAAAGTAATAAATTTGGAATTATACGTATGAACTGGTCTCTGGAACACGTACATGCGCCTTCAAAATATTTCTCATTTATGAAGAAGCATTTAGCAGATAATGGAAAAATAATTATAACTGTACCAAATTATGATGGTATAATATACAGACTTTCACCAAATTGCGTTGAACTTCCTATTCATCTTTACCACTTTAGGAAAAACGATATTATGAATTATGCAAAAATGAACAATTTAACTGTAACAAGTTTAAAAACCTTTTCTTACTATCAAATGTTTGTTTTTGCTTCAAAAATAGGATTACTTCCACAATCAATGATGCTTAAAGATTCAATAAAAAAAGCAAAGGCTTTCAAAGATATTTTTTTACATATTGATGAGGCCGGTTTTGGCAATGATATGATAATTGAAATGCAACATTCATCTTTTAATAGTTAAAGCGATAGTTTAAGTGGTTATTGAGATTCATAAAATGAATAAAAATCAAAAATCAATACTTATCTTAGGAGCCAATGGCTTCATAGGAAATGCCCTTGTTAAAGATTTATGCAATGATGGCACTATGAAGATTTATGGTATGGATATTGAAAATAATAAACTTGACCATTCTTTGGGAAATCCAAATTTTGTATTTGAAAAAGGAGACATTAATTCTAGTGATAAATGGATTAAGGATCATATTAAAAAATGTGATATCATTGTACCATTGGTTGCTATAGCTACACCTAATGTCTACGTTAAGGACCCTCTTAAGATATTTCAATTGGATTTTGAATCAAATCTTAAAATTATAAAGTGGGTAGCTGAATATAATAAAAGAGTAATCTTTCCTTCAACTAGCGAAGTATATGGTATTACTAGTGATAAGGAATTTAATGAATACACAACAAATTTGACTGTTGGCCCTGTTCACAAGTCTCGATGGATTTATTCAGTTTCAAAACAATTGTTAGATAGAATAATTATTGCCTATGGTGAAAAGGGATTGCTGGATTATACAATATTTAGACCTTTCAATTGGATTGGCCCTAGATTAGATTCTTTAAAATTAGCCCAACTAGGTAATGGAAGAGTATTATCAATTTTCATATATAATTTATTAAATAATAAAGATTTAATAGTTGTTGGAGACGGTAATCAAAGCAGGTCTTTTACATATATTGATGATGGAATCGATGCATTAAAAAGAATTATTTATAATAGTTCTGGTAATGATTTGAATAAAAAAATATTCAATATAGGAAATCCAGATAATAATATAAATATTAATAATTTGGCTAAAATCTTAATTGAAGAATATAATAAAATTTATCCAAAAAATTTTACTGGTAAAATAACAAACCAGGATCATAAGATCTTCTATGGTGAAGGCTATGAAGATATACCGGTAAGAGTTCCTGATATTCGGGAAGCAAAAAAAATACTTAATTGGGCGCCAAAATATGATTTAAAAATGTCAATAAGAGAGACATTAAATTCATTTATTAAAGAAAAAGAAAATAACAAATTGTAATAATTATTGTATGAAAGTAGAATTTTATAAACATAATTTAGGTAAAGAGGAAAATAATCTTTTTCAAGAGGTCTTAAACTCAACATTTATAACAACAGGGCCAATGACCAAAAAGTTTGAAAATGAATTTTCGAAATATATTGGAATCTCAAATAGTATTGGAGTTACAAATGGAACAACAGGTTTGTTTCTTGCATTAAATGCTCTAGGGATTGGAAGTGGTGATGAAGTAATAACTACACCAATGTCTTTTATTGCAACTTCAAATTCTATAATTCAAAATGGCGCAAAACCTATCTTTGTAGACGTTGAAGCTCAGTCAGGTAATATTGATGCAGAAAAAATAGAACAGGCAATTACCCCTAAGACCAAGGCAATTTTACCTGTTCATCTTTATGGTCAGATGTGCGATATGAAAAAAATTAAAAAAATTGCTGATGCAAATAACTTAATAATTGTAGAAGATAGTGCTCATTGCATAGAAGGTTTTAGAGATAACATTCGTCCAGGTGAATTAAGTAACGCTGCAGTTTTTAGCTTCTATGCTACAAAAAATATTTCATCAGGTGAAGGCGGTGCAGTCTGCACAAATGATACAGAGTTAAAAGAAAAACTTATCAAATTAAGATCTCACGGTATGAATAATATTGCTAAAGATAGACATTCTGTAGGTTTTAAACATTGGGATATGGATCTACTTGGCTATAAAAGCAATATGAATGACATTCAAGCATCTTTACTAATCCCGCAATTAAGTAAAATTGAAAATTTTTTGAAGATAAGAGAAGAGATTAGCAAAAGATATGAGAAAGCTTTTTCATTAAACGACAATATTAAAACTCCATTGTCGCTTCCAAATACCCGACACGCACGTCATCTTTTTACCATAAGGGTTAATCCAAAAATAAGGGATAATGTTATTTTAAGTCTTCAAAAAGCAGATATTGGTGTTACCGTCAATTATCGTTCAATAAACCTTCTTAAATACTATAAAAAAATGTTTAATTATACAGGCGGAGAATTTCCAATTTCTGAAGAAATTGGAGAATCAAGTATTTCATTGCCTCTTTATCCTAAATTAAAGACAGAAGAGGTTGATTATGTTATTGAAAAGGTATTACTTTCAGTAAATTAGTATTATTATCTAAATTGATAATTTGATGAAATTTATTAAAAAAATTAGAATAATAAAAAAATGCTTTCTGTAATTGTTCCTGTTTATAATGAAGAAGAAAATCTGGAAGAGTTTCACAGAAGACTCTTAGAAGTTTGTTCTTTGTTAAAGGAAGAGTATGAGATTATTTATGTAGATGATGGGAGCAACGATAAAAGTATTGAAATAATTAAGAATTTTGTAGAAAGCAATTCTCATACACTTTACATATCATTATATAGAAACTTTGGGCAACATGCGTCAGTTATGGCAGGTTTTAGTCAGGCACAGGGTAATATTATTATGACTTTAGATGCAGATTTGCAGAATCCTCCCGAAGAGATTCCAAAATTTATTGAAAAAAGTAATAGCGGATTTGATGTTATTGCTGGCAGAAGAATCAACAGAAAAGATTCAATTTCTCGAAAAATTTTGTCAAACTTTATGAATAAAATTATTTCATTTATGACAGGAGTTAAATTACATGATTATGGCTGTATGATGAGGCTTTATAGTCGACCAATTATTGACCAATTACTGAAATTTGGTGAAAAGAGTGTATACATACCAGCCTTTACTACCTGGCTTAGCAAAAAGACATTAGAAATTGATATTAATCACGATAAGAGGCAAAAAGGTAAAACTAAATACTCACTTTTAAAACTGATGCGTCAAGCCTTCGATTTAATTACCGCCTATACTTTAGTTCCAATACAATTAATTGGTTTGTTTGGCTTTTTTTTATTTCTTCTCGGCATATTTCTTTTTTTCTATCTAATGTATTTTAGGATATTTGTAGGTTCCCCAAGTTCTCTTACTTCTTTTATTGCAATATTAATTTTTTTATCTGGTTCGATACTTTTTGCTTTAGGTATTATAAGCGAGTACCTAGTCAGACTATATAAAGAGGTTAGAAAAATGCCTTTGTATGTAATTAGAGAAAGCAGTTTCGATCTAAATGACAAAAGAAATAGTAAATAGAAACAATCTTATAATATACATATCAGTAATAATACTTTTTCACATCACGGCCCATTATCTACCCTTTGAAAGGGCTTCGATTGCACCAGATGATTACGGCTACCTGCTTAGAATCATAAATCTTGGTGAGCTAAAATTAAGTAATTTATTATTATATTTCAAGACAGTCCCAGATAGACCACTTAATATGATATTTCTGGATCTTCAAAACTATTTAATTTTAGGTGATACAACTATATCTCTCTATTTTGTATTAATATCAACATCGTTACTTACATTATTAGCCTTCATTTTTTTTAGTTTATTATTTAATAATTACGCATATGCATTTATCCTAACGTTACTATATGATCTTTTTCCAGGTAAACTTGAAATATTTCATACATTAATATTTTTTAATATAAATTTTGTTTTCTTCATATATATTTTAAGCTTGGTTTCCTTTTTGCTTTTTGCAAGATTTAAAAAAAGTACTTACTTTTTTATATCCCTTATATGCTACTGTATTGGGATTTTTTGGTATGAAGCTGGATTTTTCATACCATTAATAATGATTATAATTTTATTAATTTATAGAAAGAATGAATTAAATTTATATTATATATTAAAATTATTTTCACCTTTCTTTTTTGTAGCATTTTTTTATCTAATTTATAGATTAACATGGGCCTTTGGCTTTGCAGAATCTGTTCCGGGAAGACAGCCTGATATTATGCTTATACCTCAAGGAATAATGGATATAATCAACACTTATTTTGGTAGATATATGCTAAGAAGTATTACTTACGGAATATTTAAATTTAAAGATATATTTATGCCCTTATTACTCTTTCTAATCATTTTAGATTTAATTGTTGCCTTTATAATTTATTATCTAATCAAAAATATTAAATTAAAAAAAATTGATAATGACATAATGATTATCGGTATTTCAATATTTTTTATTTCAATCATTCCTAATATCATTGCTGGGGCTGTTGGAGGCAGACACAGCGCTATTGCTCTAATAGGTTTTATAATATTTATTTATTGGCTTATTGAAAAATTTGGAAGATATTGGATAAATTTATTTATTTTTTCCATTTTACTTGGCTTAATAGTTACTCAAGGTAATGCATGGTCTCAAGTAATTGCTTCAAGAATTAACGGATCAGTATATGAGACAATAAAAGAAAATAAGAGCTCTTTAATTAATGCAGAAAATATTGTTATTGATACCGGAAGTTTTGCAAACAATATTTCTTTTTCTTTAGTTGAAAATAATTTTAATGTTTTAAATACTTATTACGGAGCACAAACTTTTGAAGATTGGGGACTTGAATCAATGGTTAAAATAGTATTAGGAAAAGATTATCAGAAAAAAAATATATATATATCAACTAAGGAAATAAAATCAGTATCTGAGGATTCATACAAAATTACTGTTTCTGATTATGCAGGATACAGGGCCGTTAATAATAGAAATATAGAATTGCCATCTAATCAAACTTTTGTTGTTGATTATTATCTAGTTTATAAATCTGGTTATAATAATGGAAAAAGATTATAAATTATCAGAAAATATAGAATTAAGAATTGTTGACATAGGGGCAAGTGGTGGCAAAAATATTAGATGGAAGAATCTACAATTACGGCACAAGGCTATATTATTTGAACCAGACCCTCGTTCGTTTGATTTGATTAAAAATAATAAAAATGATTTAATTATTAATACCGCATTATCAAGCGAAAAAAAAGAAAGAGTTTTTTATTTATGTAATAAAAATGAACTTTCTTCTTTTTATGCCCCCAATAAAGAATTTATAAGTTACTTTGCTGACTTTGAAAGATTTAATATTGTTAAAACTCTTAAACTAAAAACTGATACTTTAGATAACCAATTAAAAAATAATTCTATTGATCAAATTGATTTTATTAAATTAGATGCTCAGGGATATGAGTTGGAAATATTAAAAGGTTCTTTGCACTCATTAAAGTTTGTAACTGGAATTGAGATAGAAGTTTCATTTGCGGAAATATATATGAACCAACCACATTTTATAGAAATAGATAAATTTTTAAGAAATTATGGATTTGAGATGTATGATCTAAAAAGATATTTTTGGAAAAGATTGGATAAAAATTTATTAAACAACAGTAATAAAGGTCAGTTAGTTTTTGGTGATGCTTTATATTTTAGGCCTCCAGAAAAAATAGTAAAACTTGATAAATTATCAAAGCTTCAGATTCTCAAGACTTTAGAGATATATTTAGCCTATGGCTATTGTGACTTATCTCTAAGTTTAATGAAATTTCCCGATGTTATTAAGCTTTTTGAAATAAATGAAATAGAACGGATTAAAGAACGTATATCTTCTTATGATATTGCACTTTTAAAAACAAATAATTTTAAAGGCAATCTTAGATATAGAAAAATACTGCAAAAGATATTAAATAAAATATTACCAAGAAATTATTTTCTTAAATTGGATCTTTGGATAAAGGGAACAGGTATTGGTTCAGATGAAAATCTTGGTAATTAATAATTTTAAAAGACTATTTATAAAAAACTTTATTAAAAAATGATAAAAAATAATATTAAAAACAAAACGATACTTATAACTGGGGGCACTGGGTTTCTTGGAAAAGATTTAGCAAAAAAACTTTCAAAAAAAAATAAGATCATATTGGGGAGTAGAAATAATTTTCTTTCACAAATAGCTTACGAGGAAACTAAATGCGAAACGACACCATTGGATGTTTCAAAGATTGAATCTGTTCGAGATTCTGTAACAAAATATAAACCTGATATAATTATTCATGCAGCTGCTACAAAATATGTTGATCTTGCCGAAAAGAATCCGAATGAATGTATAGATATAAATATTATAGGATCACAGAATATATCTAGAGTAAGCATGGAACAAAATATAAAAGTTGTTGTAGGAATTTCAACTGACAAATCAGCTCCTCCTTTTAACAATATATATGGGTTATCAAAAAGTCTAATGGAACGATTATTTGTTAATTTGGCCCAATCTTCTAAAACAAAATTTATTTGTGTAAGATTTGGTAATATTGCATGGTCAACAAACTCAGTTTTTCCAATATGGGATCAAATGATGAAAAAAAATGGTGTTATATTGTCTACCGGACCTGATATGAAAAGATTCTTTTTTTCAGTAAATGAAGCATCGGAACTTGTAATAACATCTTTGGAAAATTCCAGTAAATTAAATGGTAAAATTTTATCTAAAAAAATGAAATGTGCAAAAATATCTAATATCTTAGATATATGGTGTGAAATGTATAATTGTAAATGGAAAAAGATTAAATCTAGAAAGGGTGATAAATTTGATGAACATTTAATTGGTCAGGGTGAAATTCTAAATACGTATGAATTTTATTATAATAAAAAACAATACTTGGTAATTGATCATTATAAAAATCAAAAAAAATCCATTATTAAAGAATATTCAACTTTAAATGCTCCAAAATTAAATAAAAATGAAATTATAAAACTTATAAAAAATAGACCGGAAAATTTATTTTGACCAAATTAATAAATTGTGCAGTAATTTTAGCAGCTGGAAGAGGCATTAGAATGAGACCCTTAACAGATAAAATACCTAAAGCTATGGCCCCTTATAAGGGTAGCACACTAATAGCCAATAGTATTGATAAGATAAAACCCTTTTTTAATAATATTTTTGTGACTGTGGGATACAAAGGAGAAGTGCTTGCAAAACATGTTATTAATAATGGTGCGACTTCAGTAATTAACACAGAAGGAAAGGGAAATGCATGGTGGTTATACAATTCTAAAATCAATAAATTTAATGAACCACTGTGTGTTTTTACATGCGATAATATTATTGATACTGATTACGAAAAATTAATCTATGAATATAATGCTTTAGAAAAACCATATTGTATGTTGGTTCCCACCAATCCAATATCCGGTCTAGAAGGAGATTATATTTTCACGGATGAAAACAAAATAGTTACAAAATTAAGTATAGTTGAAAAATCAAAAATTTACTGCTCTGGCATTCAAATATTAAATCCGTCTATGATAAATAAATATACGAAAAAAGTTGATGATTTTAATAAAATTTGGAATCAACTGATATTGCTAAAACAACTTAAGATCTCCAGTTTATTACCAGATTACTGGTATGCTATTGATAACCTTGAACAATTAAAATTTGTAAATGAAAGTTAATGAAGTCATTAATAACAATAATTTAAAAATTTCTGTAATAATTCCAACTTTTAATGAAGAGAAGCATATTGGTAAATTAATAGAATCCTTGTTAAATCAAACATATTTACCAGATGAAATTATTATTTCAGATGCGGGATCTTCTGATCAAACTTTAAATATTATTTCGAATTATTCTAAAAAAAATAAATTTATTAAAATAATTAAAAGAAAAGGAATCTGCAGAGGCTCGGGTAGAAATGAGGGGATATTTAATGCAAAAAATGACTTATTGGCATTAATAGATTCCGGTATGATTCCAGACAAGGATTGGTTACATAGTTTTTCAATTCATTTAAAAACAAAAAAATCATATGATGTTATATTTGGATCGGTTTCTTTTTTTGTTAACAAAGGTATTGAAAAATCATATGCCTCTACATTTATGGATAAAAGAAAAAAACTAAATTATATAGATACTTCAGTTGCATCTATGCTTATAAGAAAAGAAATTTGGCGCAAAGTTGGAAGATTTCCTGAAAGTCAGGATGGTTCATATATTGTTGAAGATTTGGATTTTATAAAAAAAATCAATGATTCAAAATCTTACAAAATTCATGAATCTAAAGCAAGAGTTTATTGGATTATGGATTTTAATATATTAAAAATTATTAAAAGATATTATGAATATAGTATTGGCTCATTAAAAGCCGGCTATTTTGGAAAATGGCACAAAGGTCTAATTAGAAATATTATCGCATTAATTTTTTTATTTATAGCCTCTGTCAAGTTTTCTTCTTATTTTTTATTTATAATTTTAATATTATTTTTAATGAAATCTTATTCATATTTGAAATTATCCAAATGGTTCGTAGAAGAAGGTGTGTTTAGTAAGATTATTTATCTTTTTCAAACATCATTTATTTTTTTGATAATTGATATTTCTTCGTTTGTTGGTATCATTAGATGGTTATTCTTAGGTTCTCCAAAAGTAAAAAATTAATCAATAATACTTATACTTTATAGTTTAAATAGATAAAATATTATGTGTGGAATAGTTGGTTGTTATCATAAAAAAAGTTATAATCTAAATAAAGAAAATTTTCTTACAATAACTGAAAAATTAAAGAATAGAGGGCCAGATAATTTAGGTTATTGTGAATTTAATTTTGAAAGTTCTAAACTTAGATTTGGACATAGAAGATTGTCAATTCTTGATTTAAGTCAAGCTGGCAATCAACCTATGGTCTCTTCTACAGGTAGATATACCATTGTTTATAATGGAGAAATTTATAATCATAATGAATTAAGAAGTAAAATTGATACGGAGAGTAAAATAAATTGGAGAGGGACTTCAGATACAGAAACATTGTTGTATTTAATTGAAAAAATGGGCATTGAAATTGCTTTAAAAAATATTGAAGGTATGTTTTCTTTTTGCATATATGACAAGAAAAGTAATGAATTAATTTTTGCTAGAGATAAATCTGGAGAAAAACCACTTTATATTATTACAAATAAAGAATTTTTTGCTTTTTCTTCTGATTTAAGCATATTAAAAAAATTACCTAATTTCACTTCTACTTTATGCAAGGAATCTATCAAAAAGTATTTACATTTAAATTATATTCCTACTCCTTTAACAATTTTTAATGGATGTTATAAATTACCATCCTCATCATATCTAACAATTAATCTTAATAAATTTGAGATTCAACAATTTAATAATTTTGATGATCTTTTATCATTCAAAGGTGTAAAGCTTAATTATTGTTGGTCTTTAGACAATCTTAAAAATAGAAAAATTGAAAAATCAAGAATTTTATCTAAAAAAAATATTTTGAATGATGTGGAATCTATAATTGAGAAATCTATTTCCAGACAACTTATTTCTGATGTTCCTATCGGTGCCTTTTTATCTGGAGGCATAGACTCAAGCACTATAGTTTTGCTAATGAAAAAATTAAAATCTGATGTAAGAACATTTACTGTGGGTTTTGACTTTTTAGAATATGATGAATCAAAATTTGCTGAAAAAATAGCAAAAAAAATTGGAACTAAACATACTACTTTTAATTGTTCTAAAAATGAAGTTTTGGATATCTTGCCCAAACTTTCAGATGCATTCGCGGAACCTTTTGCAGATTCTTCTCAAATTCCAACAATGTTAGTTTCAAAAATGGCTAGACAAAATGTAACAGTAGCACTGAGCGGTGATGGTGGGGATGAAATTTTTGGAGGATACAATAGATATATTATTGCTAATAAATACTGGAAGTATATCAACTCCATTCCTAATTTCGTAAAATTGAGGCTAAATAGTTTGGCGGGTATTTTACCTAAGCAGTTATTGCAATTTTTATTATTAAAAACATCTTTAATCAGAGAAGATTCTGCTTCAATTAATAACAAGATAGATAAAATATTATTAAAAATAGGAAAGATGAAAGATAAATATTCATTTTATAAATCTCTAACAAACGAATGGGACGAAGATTCAGAGATTATAGAATCTTTTAATAACGTAGAATCAACAAAATATAAAAATTTAATCAATAAAAGTTCTTTACTAAGTTTTGAAGAATCAATGATGCACGTAGATTTTGAAACATATTTACAAGATGATATCTTATGCAAAGTTGACAGATCTTCTATGTATTCAAGTATGGAGGTTAGAGCACCATTTTTAGCAAAAGAATTGATAGAATATGTATATTTATTACCTTCAAAATATAAAATAAGTAATGGAAAATCTAAAATAATATTAAGAGGGATATTAAATAAATACTTACCTGAAAATTATTTTGAAAGACCTAAACAAGGTTTTGCAATTCCTGTAGCTCATTGGATGAGAACTGATCTTAGAGATTGGGTCGATAACTTACTTTCGAAAGAATTATTAGATTCTCACGGATTATTTAATAATAAAATTGTTGAAAGGATAAAAAATGAACATATGCTTGCACACCACAATCATGAACATAAACTTTGGTCAATGATACAATTTAATCAATGGTATACTGAAAATAAAGAAATCATAAATGATTAATATAAATAAATATTATGTCAGCATTTATTAAGAAAACAAAAATTCTTTATATTACTTACGATGGAATGATGGAATCTATTGGTAGCTCTCAGATTTTACCAATAATAAAAAAACTATCAAAAAATAATCATATGCACATTCTAAGTTTTGAAAAAAAGGAAGATATCAAAAGTAAAGAATATATGAGTGAATTAAAAAAATTAAATAAAAATAACGTAATTTGGATCGCATTGCGATATTGGTCATATCCTAAAACTATAGCAACTATGGCAAATATTATTAAAGGTGCGATAATATGTTGTTATTTGATTATTATCAAAAAAGTTAGAATTATTCATATAAGAAGCTCTATGCCAGGACTTTTGGTTGCTCCCTTTATAAGAATTTTCAGGTTAAAAATTTTATATGACATGAGAGGTTTCTGGGCTGATGAAAAAGTTGATAGATACGGATGGAACAATAAAGGATTATATTATAAATTCTTTAAAAAATTAGAAGAAAATTTAATCTTAAAATCCGAAAGAATTATTTGTTTAACTAATCATTCAATAAAGATATTAAATAAAAAATTTCCACAAGTAAATAGAAATAAATTTATTTGCATACCAACTTGCTCTGATGAAAGCAATTTTAAGCTTAGAAAAAAATATATACGAACTAGAAAGAAAAATATAATTTTTGGATATTTAGGAACAGTAAAGTTGGCATATAATTTTGAAAAAGTAATATTTTTATTTTCAAAACTTTTAAATTTAGATAAAAATATTAAGATAAGAATTTTTAATAAAGGATCACATAATCATATAAGAAGAATAATGAAAAAATATAAAATACCTAAGAATTCATTCCAAATAAAGTTTGTGGAAAGAAAAAGAATTCATAGAGAAATAAGCACTATAGATTTAGGAATTTTCTATTTGAACACAAACTACTCGATAAATGCATCTTTTCCAACAAAAATAGCTGAATTCTTTCTGAGTGGAAAACCAATTATCTGCAATCCTTTTAATAATGATATAATTAATTTATTTAAGAAAAATCAAGTAGGAATTTCATATGATTTTAAAGAAACTAATTATCGAAATTTTTTAAAAAAAATAAGAAAAATGATATCAAATAAAAAAACTATATTAACTTGTAGAGAGATAGGTGAAAAAAAATACTCCTTATCATTTGCAGCCAAGAATTATAATTTAATATACCAGGGTATAAATTTAAGAAATGAAAATTAAGGATTTTCAAACTAGCATAATTATTCCAACGTTTAATTGCAAAGATTCTTTAATAAAGGTACTTGAATCTATTAAAAAGCAAACTGTTTTGCCCATTGAAATTATTATTGTTGATAACAGCAACAATAATAAAATTAAAAATTTATTAAAAAATTTTAAGTTTCCCATCAATTTGATTTATAAAAAATTAAATTATAAATCATATCCTGGTAAGAATAGAAATATTGGTGCAAAATTAGCTAAAGGCAATTGGTTGGCTTTTATAGATGCAAAAACATTACCAAAAAGTGATTGGTTGGAAAGCTATCAAAAAATTATAATTAAAGAAAAAGTCGATGTTGTATTTGGATATACTAAATATTCTACAAATTCTAGATTTCAAGAAATATTAAGAGCATCAACATTTGGTGCAGTGGGTTATGTTACGACACCTGGGAGTCTCATTAGTAAAGAAAACTTTATGAAGTCATTTGGATTTATAGAGAATGTTAGAGCTGGAGAAGATATAGAATGGCGACAAAGAATTCTTAATAGCGGTAATTTATGTTACACTCCCAATAAGTATTTTTTAATATATGCAGAATTACCAAACAAATTAATTGATATTATTAAAAAATATTTTATTTACTCAATACATAACGCAAGAGTCAATATCCAAAATGATATTAAAAATAGTTACTTAGGTGTATTTTTTTTATTTTTACTTATCTTTATAACAAAAATAAAAATTCTATTACAAATTAATTATTCGTACACACCCAACTTAGAAAATATTAATAATATAATTATTACTTTATTATTTTCTTACACTCTTTATCTTATAATTGATGACGTAATTTTAAAGAAAATTAAAAATTATTATGTTAATTATTTAAAATATTCATTTTTAATATTTCTTTACTTTATATTTTTTAAAATCAGTTCAAAAATATCAATATTCTTTGAATCTCTTCTGATCAAAATACCCAATATTATGACTATATTAGTTTTATCACTATGTATGATTTCCGTTTTTTATCGAGGTTTTATTAAGCCAATAAATAGAAATATTTCTTCTTCATACATATTTCCATACAATTGGCTTTTAATTGGTTTAGTAGGATTAAGTCTGGATCTGGTTAAATCTCCCGGATACACATTAGGTGCGATTATGCCTTCATGGTTTCATAAAAAATCACAATATGATTCAATTAAAAAAAATATTGTTTTTTATACAAAATACTCTTCTGAATCTGCAAGTATTAGATATAGATTTCATGCTTATGAAAACATTTTAAATAAAAGTTATTATGAAGTTGATAATCAACCTTTGTTTAATAATAAATTTTTTTATAATAAAATATTTTTAGATAAGATTAATTATTTTACTGTTTTATTATCTTATATGATTAGATTTTTTGATATTCTTACTAGGAAAAAACCATTTATTGCAATTATTCATATTGAACTTTTTCCGTTTTTACCTACGATTGGAGAAAGAATTCTTAAATTTAGAAAAATTCCATTCATTATAGATATTGATGATGCAGTTTATCATAGATATGAAAAGAAGGAAAAATCTATTTTAAATGTCCAATTATTAAATAAATTTAAAAATTTAGTATCTCTCTCCACAGCATTATTTGCTGGAAATAACTATCATATCGACTTCTTTAAAAGAAAAAATAAGAACTTACACTATTTTCCAACTGTCATTGATACAAATTATTATAATAAAAATAAAACTAATGAAAAATATAAAGATTTCACTATTGTTTGGGTAGGTAGCCCTTCAACTGCATTCTATCTTCTAGAGATATTACCCGCTCTTAGAAGATTAAAAAAAGAAAATGGTGTTAATATTTTACTAATAGGAACAGGTGAGCTCAATTTATCTAATCTGGATTATAAAAAAGTAGAATGGTCGGAAAATACAGAAATTAATTATATTTCAAAATCACATGTTGGAATAATGCCATTAAATAACACTAAATGGTCTCTTGGAAAATGCGGATTTAAGATATTGCAATATATGGGATGTGGGATTCCTGTTGTTGCTTCTCCTGTAGGAGTTAATAGTGAAATTATTCAAGATAAAAAAAATGGTTTAATAGCTCGCAATCAAGAAGATTGGTACAATAAAATAGTTTACCTAAAAAATAATCCAAGAGTTGCAAAAAATATTGGTTTTAAGGGATTTAAATCTGTATCAAAAGATTTTGACATTGGCATTTGGGAGGGAAATTATATAAATAAGGTGGATAATATCTACAATAAATATTACTCACAATAGTCTGTAATTTTTAAATATTAGTTATGACTAAGAAAAAAATATATATATCAGGATGCGGTGGAATGCTTGGAGATGCATTTTATAATACTTTTAAAAATGAATTTGAACTAAAATGCACAGACATCAATGATGAAGAAGATTGGATAAGTTTTTTAGATATTAATAAATTTGAAGATTATAAAAAAGACGTATTTAGTTTTTATCCAAACTATCTTTTCCATTTAGGAGCATATACTGACTTAGAATTTTGTGAATTAAATCCTGAAAAAACTTATATTACTAATACCAAGTCAGTTGAAAAGGCTACTCAAATTGCTAATCAACTTAACATACCAATATTATATATTAGTACAGCAGGAATATTTGACGGAAAAAAACAAATTTATGATGAATCTGATACTCCAAATCCACTTGGACATTATGCTAAAAGCAAATATTTTGGAGAATTATATGTTCAAAAAAATGCAAATAAATTTATTATATGTAGAGCAGGATGGATGATGGGAGGAGGACCAAAAAAAGATAAAAAATTTGTAAATAAAATTTTAAAACAAATTAAATCTGGGTTAAATTCTTTAAATGTTGTAAATGATAAAATTGGTACGCCAACTTATACTATTGATTTTGCAAAAAATGTTAAGAAAATATTAGAATTAGAGTATTGGGGTTTATATAATCTTGTGTGTGAAGGTTTTACTAGCAGAATAGAAGTTTGTAGGTATATTTTGGATCATTTAAAACTATCGTCAAAAATTAATATTAATGAAGTTAATACTTCTTTTTTTAAAGATGAATATTTTGCAATTAGGCCAGATTCAGAACAATTAATAAATAAAAAGTTAAATCAAAAATCTATTAATTTTATGCGTGATTGGAAATTATGCCTAAGTGAATATTTAGATAAGGATTTTAAGGATTATATATGAATAATTTGTCTGTAATTAAATATTTTTTTGAGAAAAAAGTTATACATTATCAAGTAAAAAGATTTGAAGATAACAGAGGATTTTTTTCAGAAACTTTTAATAAAAAAACCTTTAAAGAACTTGGTATTAAAGAAGATTTTGTACAGGATAACTTTTCATTCTCTTTGAAAAAAAATACAATCAGAGGTCTTCATTTTCAAAAACCCCCTATGGAACAATCCAAAATTGTTTTTGTAGTTAAAGGCAGCATTTTGGACGTAATTGTTGATTTAAGAAAAAATTCAAAAACATATGGTAAGTACATACATATAGTTTTATCTGACAAGAATTTTCAGCAAGTCTATATACCATCAGGATTTGCCCATGGTTTTTGCACCATTGAAGATGACACTTCAGTAATTTACAAAACGTCAAATTTTTATTCTCCAGAAAATGAAGAGACAATACTTTGGAGCGATAAGGATTTATCAATTGATTGGAAAATTGAAGGAAAAGAAGCTATTTTGTCAAACAAAGACAGGTCCGCAAACACTTTTAACAATTTTTCCTCTCCTTTTTAATATGAAGATTTTAGTTACAGGTGGATTTGGATTTATAGGATCAGCTCTAATTAGGAAGATAATTAGAGAAACGAAATATGAGGTATTGAATATTGATTCGATAACAAACGTTGCCTCTCCTGAAGCGATTGAAGATTGTGCAAAATCCGGTAGATATAATTTTGCTCGCATTGATATATGTGACAAAGATAAACTTCTAAAGGCATTTAAAAAATTTAAACCTGATGCTGTAATGCATCTTGCTGCGGAAAGTCACGTTGATAGATCTATAAAAAATCCATATCGATTTATATTTACTAATATAATTGGAACTTTCAATATGCTAGAAGTTTCAACTAAATATATTAATATAGAAAAAAATATTAAAAAATTTAAGTTTTTACATGTATCAACGGATGAAGTTTTTGGTTCTTTAAAAAAGAATGAAAAAATCTTTACTGAAAAAAATAAGTATTTTCCAAATTCTCCATATTCTGCGTCAAAAGCATCTTCTGATCATTTGGTTAGAGCGTGGAATAAAACTTATGGACTTCCAACTGTTACCACTTATTGTTCAAACAATTATGGTCCTTGGCAAAACCCTGAAAAATTAATACCTACAATAATTTCTAACGCACTTAAAAAAAATACTATACCAATTTATGGAAAGGGAAATAATGTAAGAGATTGGATATATGTTGACGATCATATTAGTGGATTGTTATTAGCGTTAAATGAAGGAAAAGTTGGGCAAAATTACAATATTGGCTCTAATAGTCAGATTAGTAATATTGAATTAGCTAATAAGATTTGTAAGATTCTAGATAAACGCCTAAATAATAAATCACCTCATAATAAATTAATAAAATTTGTAAAAGATAGACCAGGACACGATTTTAGATATGCTATTTCTGCTAAAAAAATTAAAAAAAATTTAAATTTTTCTCCTAAGTTTAATTTTAATAAAGGATTAAACTCTACTGTTGATTGGTATATAGAAAACTCAAAATGGCTACTATCAAAACATAAATTGTAGGAAATAATTACCTTTGTATAAAATTTTAATATGAAAATTCTAGTTTGTGGAGCAAATGGTCAACTTGGGTCAGTTTTAAAAAATACATGTCCATCAGATTTTATTGCCATCTATAGTTCTAAAAATGAAATTGATTTAACTCAAAAAGATTTTGTAATAAAAAAAATAAAGTTACTAAAACCAGATATAATAATTAATACTGCTGCATACACTTCTGTTGATAAAGCTGAGAGTGAAAGAGATTTAGCAAAAGAAATAAATATGATTGGATGTAAAAATCTTGCTATTGCAGCAAACAATATTAATGCATCTTTAATACACATTTCAACAGACTATGTTTTTGATGGAAAAAAAAATAACCCCTACGATGAAACAGATAAAACCAATCCTTTGTCAGTATATGGAAGAACTAAGTTATGGGGTGAAAATGAAATAATTGAAAACTTGGATAAGTATATAATTATTAGAACTTCCTGGTTATATGCATCCAAGGGCAACAATTTTTTAAATAAATTAGTGCAATTAAGTAAAGAAAGGGAAATTTTAAATATTATATCCGATCAATATGGAAGACCAACGTTTTGTGATGATTTGGCAAAAACTATATGGAACATTTCTAAAGAGATATTTTATGAAAAATATATTTCCCAAATATATCACTGTTCAGGTAGTGGCGAGGTAGTTTCTTGGTACGAGTTTGCTTTAGAAATTTCAAGATTATTTAATAAATCTAACATTCATTTTCCTACAATCAAACCAATACTAACAAAAGATTTTAATCAACAGGCAATTAGGCCAAAATATAGCGCTTTAAATGTAGAAAAAATATTAAGAGATTTCAATTTAACTGAAGTTGATTGGAGACTTTCTTTATCTAACTCAATAAATGGTATAATAGGTAAATAATGAGTAGAAATATGAAAGGTATTATTTTATCCGGAGGTGCTGGAACAAGGCTCCATCCATCTACAATTTCTATTTCAAAACAGTTACTGCCAGTTTTCGATAAACCCTTAATATACTACCCACTTTGCACGTTAATGTCGGCAAATATTAGAGAAATTCTATGTATTACAACTCCAGAGAGTCAAGATAATTTTAAAAAACTTCTTGGTGATGGAAGTAAATGGGGAATAGATATTACATTTGAAATCCAAAAAAATCCTAATGGAATAGCTGAAGCATTTAAAATTGGTAAAAATTTTGTTGGAAATTCGCCAGTTGGATTAATATTAGGAGATAATATCTTTTATGGATCAAACCTTGAAGAATATCTTACAATTGATCCAATAAACTTCAAAGGAGCTGAAATTTTTGCATATCAAGTGCCGGATCCGCAAAGATATGGAGTCGTTGAAATATTAGATAATAAAGCAGTTTCTATTGAAGAAAAACCCTCAAAACCGAAATCATCTTATGTTATTACAGGTTTGTATTTTTACGATAATCAAGTTTTAGATATTGTTAACCAGATAAAACCATCAGCTAGAAATGAACTTGAGATATCAGATGTTAATAGAGTCTATTTAGAAAAGAATATGTTGAATGTTAAAAAGTTATCACAAGGAACCGTATGGTTAGATGCAGGTACAACTACCTCATTACTTCAGGCTTCTCAATTCGTTCAAACAATCCAAGAAAGACAGCAAATACAAATCGGTTGTCCAGAAGAATTGAGTTGGAATAAAGGATGGATTTCAGATAATGCATTTTATAAATTTATAGAATATGCCCCAAAGAATAACTACGGCGACTATCTGAAAAAAATTTGGAAAGAAAAACTAATATAATAAATTAATGATTCCATATTGGATTATATTCACAATACCTGTTCTGGCATTTATTTTTCCTTTTAAATTTTCAAATTCTGTTAATAATCTGTTTTGGATATTTAATATGCTAATTCTCATATTATTTATTGGTACAAGACATGAGGTTGGGGGCGATTGGTCATTGTACCTTCAGCAATTTAATGAATTTAAAAGCACGGATAATTTTTTTAAAGAATTTAATACCACAGATTATGGTTATGAAATATTATCTGGAACTATTTCAATACTAGGATTTGAAATATATACCTTAAATCTTATCTGTGGATTATTCTTTATTGTATGTTTAAGTAGTTATGCAAGAAGACAAAATTATCCTCTCCTAGTCATTATAATTGCAGTTCCGTATGTAATAAATGTTTTAGGTATGGGTTATGTCAGACAAGGTATAGCGTTTGCATTTGCTTTATTGGCTATTAATGCATTAATAAAAGAGAAAAAAATTATTTTTTTTATGTGGTTATTTTTTGGGGTTTTATTTCACAAATCAGTTATTTTAATGGGAGCACTTATAATTGTAAGTATGCCCAAGATATCAATCAGATATTATATTCTTTCTGCAATAGTATTTTATTTAATGTTTATTTTAGTTCAAAAAGACTTGATTAGATTGTTTACATATTATGTTGGTGAGGAGAGGCACTTATATTCATCCGGAACTCTTTTTAGAGTTATTTTAAATATAATCCCAGCAATAATATTCATTATCTATGGAAAAAGAATGACAAATAATATTATAGAAAGAAAAATTTATTTATTTATGTCTTTAGTAAGTATTGCCAGTTTATTTTTCGTTAATTATGCATCAACTGGAGTAGATAGAATTATGCTTTATTTTATTCCATTACAATTATTTGTTTTTTCAAATCTTTCATTAATTTCTAAAAATAACAGCCTTATTTTTCCCATTAATTTAATCGTAATATCTTTCTACACCTTGGTCCTCTATGTATGGTTGAATTATGCACTATTTTCTAATAAATGGGTTCCCTATCAAACTTACCTTTTTTAACCATATGTTGTTTAAAAAATTATATATCTATGAAAATAATAATTTCAGCTAATTCTTCTTGGAATATATATAATTTTCGTTTTGGCTTAGTTAGTTCATTAATTAAAAATAATCATGAAGTTATAGTTTTATCTACAATAGATGATTATTCAAAAAAACTTGAGGAGATTGGATGTAAAATAATTAAGATTTCATTAAATCCAAACAAGAAGTCACCATTTGATGATAGCTTATTATTGATTAATTATATCTATTTATTTTATAAGCTGAAACCAGACATATTTCTTGGATTTACAATTAAGCCAAATATATACGGATCAATAGCTGCCAATATTACAAACATAAAAGTAATTAATAATATATCTGGACTCGGAACAGCATTTATAGAAAATAATTTTTTACAAACTTTTATAAAATTTCTTTATAAATTATCGTTACGCAAATCATTTAGAGTTTTTTTTCAAAATTCAGATGATCTTAAATTGTTTAAGAGAAATAATTTAATCTATTCCGACAAAAGCTATGTGATACCTGGATCAGGCATCAATTTAAATATTTATAAATATTCGCCAATAAAAGAGCATAAAACTAATACAAATTTTCTATTTTTAGGCCGTTTTTTATGGGACAAAGGCATTTATGAATTAATAAAAGCAATTAGAATTGTCAAAAAAAATAATAATAATGTTAAATTTAATTTTCTTGGTTTTATTGAGAAAGATAATCCAAGAGGGATACCTGAAAATCAAATAAATGAATGGATTAATGAAGGCTTAATTAACTATTTGGGAAAAACAGATGATGTTAGGCAACACATCATAGATTCAGATTGTGTTTTATTACCTTCTTACAGAGAAGGTATGCCCAGATCATTAATTGAGGCTGCAGCGATAGGAAGGCCATTAATTGCATCAAATGTAGCAGGCTGTAAAGATTTAATCAAAGAGGATCTTAATGGATATTTATGTAAAGTTAAAAATTATCAAGATTTATGTAATAAGTTAAATAATTTTATATCTCTGCCATTTAAAGAAAGGTTATTTATGGGAAAAGAAAGCAGAAAAATTATAGAAAATAAATTTAACGAAGAATTAATAATAGATATTTATAATAAAGCAATAAAATCAGCTTTTGAGAGGTAATTAGTTGTATAAAAATTATAACAAATCAAAGATTAGTATATTATTAATTCTTTTTGGAATATTGCCGTATTTATTTTTGGGAACCGGTATTCATGGTGATGATATAAGCCAAATTAAGATTACTCAAAATATTGATTTTGAATATTTTTTGAATCCAGATCCAAAGATCAGAGGCATTTCTAGTTTTTTCTTGCCAGGATATTATTTTTTTTGGTGGGCTTACCCTGTTTTTGGATACGAACATCAATGGCCATATGATTTAATTAAATATATTGTACACTTAATAAGTTTATTTTTAATATTTAGATTTTTAAGCGATTATATACCTAGAAACAGAGCTTTTTTCGGATCACTTATTTTTTTATTTTATCCTGCCCATGAATCAACCGCATACTGGTATATGATAATACCATATGTATTATCACCAGCATTAATTATGTACTCTCACCATTTAATGAGACTGAATCAAAAATATAAAAGTTTGATGATTGGAACCATTGCATCGTTTATTACTTATTCTTCGGTGCCTTATATATTTGGATTGTCTATAATTTTTATATATGAAAGATATTATAAAAAATTTATATTCTTTATATTACCTGGAATATTATATCTCACCTATTATTTTATAATTGGTTATTTATTTCCAGTACAAGAACAAAGAATAAATGATAACTTAACAATAGTAGGGTTTATTAAAAATATAATTATTCAAATCATTAGTTCGTTTGATTCGCTATTTGGTCCTTCATTTTTTATTAAAATTTATTTATCAATAACTTCAATAAGTGTAATTTCTCTTATAATCTCATTTTTAATAATTTTTATTTTCCGAAACATTGTTAATTCTAAAATAAAATTTATACCGTGGTCTTTAATTTTTGGCGTTCTATCAGTTTTGTTATTTTCTTATTGCATGTTTGCTTTAACAGGTCTTTATACTCAATCTTCTTTTAATTTAGGTAATAGAGTAACAATATATGGTTCGTTAATTATGGCAGTACTGATATCATTATTGCCCTTTAATAATAAATTTCTTCTTTTCGTATCTTTAATTTTTATATTTCCTGTATTGGGTATTTCAGATCATTGGAAAACATGGAATGAAAAACAGAAAATATTAATAAATAATATTGAGAATAATAAAGATTTAGCTTTAATTGAGGATGATAACATATTGTTAATTAAAGGTAATTTCTATAGCAAATTAGGTCCCATTTCTCATATAGAATTTCTAAGTATGCCCTGGGTTGCTAAATCAATATTTGAAAAAAGTGTAAAAACTGAGAAAATTATGCCATTAACTTCTTACGTAATTACTAAAGATGGAAATTTAATTGACAATAAATTTAAAGAACAATTTTTAATAACTTATCCAATTTACCTATATGATACAAATACAAACATTTTAAAAAAATTAAATAAGATAGAATTAGAGAATATTATGACAAATAGGGATAGGGAAATTAGACATTGGGTGCAAATAATTGATAATAAAAATATTATTTCGTTTATTACTTATTTAAATCCACGGTTGGAATATTTATTTAAAAAATAAAATGCAAAAAGTTTCAAAAAAGACAAAAATTGGCATTATTGGACTTGGCTATGTTGGATTAAACCTTGCAATTGAATTTAGTAAAAAATTTAATGTTGTAGGGTTTGAAGCAAGTAAGAATAGAATATCTGAACTTAAAAATGGCGTTGATAAAACAAAAGAAGTTTCAAAGAGTTCATTACTTGCATCAAAAAACTTGTTTTTAACTAACAGCTCTGAAAACCTAAGAATATGCAATGTTTATATTATTACAGTTCCAACACCTATTAATTCTAATAAAAAACCTGATTTAAAAATGTTATTAACTGCAACTAAAACAATCGGTGGCTTATTAAAAAAAGGCAATGTTGTTATATATGAATCTACAGTTTATCCGGGCGCCACTGAAGAAGAATGCATACCGGTACTTGAAAAAATATCTAATCTAAAAATAAATAAAGACTTTTATTGCGGATATTCTCCTGAAAGAATAAATCCTGGAGATAAAAAACATAAATTAATTGATGTCGTTAAATTAACGTCAGGTTCAAATAAAAAAACAGCTAATTTTGTAGATTTATTATACTCTAAGATTATTCGTGCTGGCACCTATATGACTTCAAGTATTCGTGTAGCTGAAGCTGCAAAAGTTATTGAGAACACCCAAAGGGACTTGAACATTGCTCTTGTTAATGAATTTTCAATCATTTTTAACTCACTAGATTTAGATACAGGTGAGATTTTAAATGCTGCAAAAACTAAATGGAATTTCTTAAACTTTTATCCAGGTCTTGTAGGAGGTCATTGTATCAGTGTTGACCCTTATTATCTAACTTTTAAATCTCAGCAAGTTGGCTATAATCCTAAAGTGATACTTTCAGGCCGTTATGTAAATGATCAAATGGGCGTATATGTTGCAAAAAAACTAATAAAACAAATGAAAAAAAGAAAATTATTAAGAAATAATAATAAGATATTATTAATGGGCATAGCATTTAAAGAAAATTGTCCTGATATTAGAAATAGTCGTGTATTTGATATTATAAAGGTATTAACTAAAGAAAATTTAAAAATAGAAGTTTATGATCCAGTTGCGGACACTTCTAGGATAAAAAAGAAATCATATTTTCAATTTATTGATTCTATTAAAAAAAATCATTATGATTCTATTATTATTGCTGTTGCACATGATATTTTTAAAAAAATGGGGATAAGAAAAATACGAAGTTTTGGTAAGAAAAATTCGTTAATTTATGATCTAAAAAGTATTTTTAACAACAATGATGTTGATTTTTCTCTCTAGTCTAAATTTACTTTTATTAAAATAATAATGTGTTATTCTTAAAATTTATGAGTATTATAGTTATATTAGATATTGTTTTATTAATTTTCCTTATTATTTTTTTATCATATTTTTCTAGTAATCTCAGATTAATTGATTATCCAAATGACAGAAAAATACACAAAGGTAAAATTCCTTTAGTAGGCGGTATTGCGATATATATTTCAATAATATTTGCAATATTGTTCTTAGAAGTTCACAATTGGTTAATTATTCTTGTTTTTTCATCTAGTGTTATAGTTTTATTTGGCGCTTTGGATGATGCTCTTCAACTTGGAGTATCTGTTAGACTCATTTCACAATTCATTGCCGCTTTAGTAATCGTAGGAAGTGGATTAAGTATAGTTGATATTGGCGATTACGCTTTAATAAATCCAATAGAGTTAGGAATGTTTGCAATTTTATTAACTTTTTTAAGCGTAATTGGTCTTACAAATGCAATAAATTTTATGGATGGGATTGACGGTTTGGCATCATCTTTGGTTTTTATATCTATATTATCAATTTATATATTTTCAATTTTTGACGGTGGACTTACTGATGGTGATTTTTTAATATTATTACTATTTAATATATTAGTCTTCTTTCTAATAAATATTGGATGGACTCCAATAAGAAAAATTTTTCTAGGTGATTCAGGAAGTACAATGTTGGGATTTATTGTAGCTTGGTTATTAATATATTATGCCCATCCCAATATAAGAAGTTTACACCCAGTATTAACCATTTGGTGTGTTACTATACCGGTTTTTGATATGATTACTGTAACAATTAGAAGGCTGTCAAACAAGAGCAATCCTTTTAAACCAGATAGAAATCACATACATCACATTCTATTGGATAAAGGTTTTTCTTCAAAAAATGTTCTTTTTATTATTGTGATATTTGCATGTTCATTAAATATTATAGGAGGATTTATTTATTTTTGGCAAGGACCTTTTCCCGCTTTAATTACTTACTTTTTGTGCTTTTTTTTGTACTTTGCAACTAACACATTGATGCAAAAAAAATTTATTAGTAATAATTAGTTAGAATTAACATCTATATTATTGATTTATTATTAATCTCATAAAAGAAATTTTCTAACTCGTCTATGCTATTTGATTTAATTTTTTTATGAATTTGAATTTTAATATTTCTACTATTTGGTATTCCAAAAAATATTGAAATAAATGGACTTAATAATCTATAAATTGAATCACAGCCTATGTTTTCTTTTATATAGCTGAAATAATTTTTAGTTATTTGCATAAAATTTGTATCTCTATATTTTTCACCATAAAAAAGTGAATCCACCTGATTTAAAATAAAAGGATTGGATTTAACCAATCTTCCAACCATAACACCGTCAATGTTTGATAGCATTAAATTTTTTGCTTGAGATAGGTTGTTGATACCTCCATTAAGAATAAATCTTGTATCTGGAAAATCCTCTTTAATCCTATTTACATATTCATATTTTAAAGGGGGAATATTTCTGTTACCTTTTGGATTTAAGCCTTTTAAAATCGCTTTTCTTGCATGAATATAAATTGTATCAATTCCTGAGTCTAGTATATGTTCGATAAATTCTTTAAAAAATTCATAACTATCAAATTCATCCACACCAAGTCGACATTTCATCGTTACTTTAATTGATGAGTTAGTATTTAAACTAATTAAACATTTTTTTACTAGATTTTTTTCTTTCATTAAACATGCGCCAAATCTGCCTTTTTGGACCGCTTTACTAGGGCAGCCAACATTAAGATTTATTTCAGAAAATCCATTTTTTTGTATTATTTCAGCCGTCCTTGCAAGATCTTCAGGATCTGAACCGCCTATTTGAAATGCAACAGGATTTTTTATATTAATATTTTTTAATAAAATAGATTTATTTTTGCTGTATATTATTGATTTGGCCGCTATCATTTCTGTAAAAAGGTAACTTCTTGTTGAAAGCAGACTATATAGATATCTAGCGTGAGGGGTTGTATATCCCATCATTGGCGCTACACAAAAAGTTCTTGAAAATACATTATTCATAATTTAGATGATTATTATTAGATTTTTTCTTCTTAGTATATATAATTTTATATTAATTATTTATTATGAATTTATTTTTTAAAGAACTTTCTTCCACAAACTGGAGTTTTCCAACAACAATATGGTTTGGAAAAAATAGATCAAATGAACTGCACAATGCATGTGCTCAATTAAAAATAACAAAACCTTTATTAGTGACAGATCCTGGTCTAGCCAAATCTTCAATGTTAGATACATTATTAAAAGAACTTAAAAATAATAATATTGATGTTAAACTTTTTTATGATTTAAGACCAAACCCTATTGGAGCAAATGTAAAAAATGGAGTTGATTATTTTAATAACAATAATTGTGACGGTGTAATTGCATTTGGGGGAGGTAGTGGATTAGATACTGGGAAGGCAATAGCATTTATGGCAAATCAGAAGAGACCATTATGGGATTTTGAAGATATTGGTGATAACTGGAAAAGAGCTAGTAATGAAAATATTAAACCTATAATAGCTATACCTACCGCAGCAGGTACCGGTTCTGAAACCGGTAGAGCTAGTGTTTTTATTAATGAAGAAACGCAAGAAAAAAAAATAATATTTCATCCTAAAATGTTACCCTAAATTGTTATACTTGATCCTGCATTAACAGTAGGCTTACCTCAAAATCTTACTGCTGCGACAGGAATGGATGCTTTGGCGCATAGTTTAGAAGCATATTGTTCGCCATTTTTTCATCCAATGGCAGAAGGTATAGCATTAGAATGCATAAGAATAATAAAAGAATGTTTGCCAAGAGTTTATGAAAATGGAAAAGATATAACTGCAAGGGGGTATATGCTTGTCGCATCATCTATGGGATCAACAGCTTTTCAAAAAGGATTAGGGGCGATACACTCATTAAGTCATCCTGTAAACTCTATATATAATACACACCACGGCTTAACAAATGCTGTTTTTATGCCCTACGTTCTTATAAAAAACAGAAAAGCTATTGAGGATAAAATTGTTTTATTATCTAAATTTATAGGTCTAAGAGAAAATTCTTTTGATTCATTTATAAAATGGATTCTTGATATCAGAAAGCAACTTAATATTCCTAATACAATTAAAGAAATTGGAGTTGATCCACAAGATTTTGATAAATTAAGTAAAATGGCTAAAGTTGATCCTTCAACGGCTTCAAACCCAATATCCCTTAGTGAGGATGAATTTATTGAGCTGTATAAAAGCTCTTATTATGGAAAATTAGACAATTAATCTGACAAAAAAATTGTTTTTTTAATAGCATTCACCCAACCAATGTAAAGTTTTTTACGGTCTTCTGTTGTTATATTTGATTTATAGGTTTTATTTTTTTTCCATATTTTTTGAATTTGCTTTACATCCTTTATATGCCCGCTATGTAGGGCGGCAAGAAATGTTGCACCTAGGGCGGTTGATTCTATATATCTCGAAGTAATAATCTTTATTCCCAATATATCACTTAAAAATTTTAGAAAAGAGATGTTATTTACCATGCCTCCATCTACTCTAATTTCATTAATTTTTTGCCCAGTATCTTTTTCCATTGATTTGACCAAATCTTTTGTTTGGTAGCATACTGCTTGAATTGCTGCTTTAACTATCTCAGCTATTCCAGTATTTTGTGTTAGACCATAAATAGCTCCTCTTACATTAGAGTTCCAATATGGAGCGCCTAAGCCATTAAAAGCAGGGACTAAATAAACATTTTGTTCCTTATCTGCTTTTGAATACAATTTTTCACTTGAACTTGTTGAATTAATTATTTTTAGACTGTCTCTCAGCCATTGTATTGAAGATCCAGCAACAAATATACTACCTTCAAGACAATAATTCTTTTGCCCATGTATTTTGTATGCAATAGTTGTTAGCAGTTTGTTTTTAGAAAGCTTTTGTTTTTTTCCTATATTCATTAAAAAAAAACAACCCGTACCATAAGTACTTTTACACATTCCTTTATCAAAGCATGCTTGTCCTATAAGTGCGGCTTGCTGATCTCCAGCAACACCCCCGATTGAAATTTTATTTCCTAAAATATTAGTAAATCCAAAATTACTTACATTTTCTTTAACTTTTGGAAGTATTGACTTTGGAATTTTAAAGAATTTAAGTAATTTTTCAGACCATTTATTTTTATTTATATCAAAAAGCATTGTTCTGGATGCATTTGTGATATCAGTTAAATGTGATTGTCCATTAGTTAATTTCCATATTATCCAAGTATCAATTGTTCCAAATAGTAAACGTTTTTTTTTGTGAAGTGTTTTAGCAACATTTATATTATCAATAATCCATTTTACTTTTGTAGCAGAAAAATACGGATCAATAATTAAACCTGTTATTTTTTGAATACTTTTATTTAATTTCCCTGTGTTGATTTTATTGCAATATTCTGAAGTTCTTCTGTCCTGCCATACAATAGCATTATATATAGGTTTGCCTGTATTTTTATCCCACAAGACAGTAGTTTCTCTTTGATTCGTAATGGCTAAAGAAATTATATCTGAAGAACTTATTTTTGCTTTATTAATGACTTTATTTATTGAGGTTTTAACGCTTTCCCATATTTCATTTGGATCTTCTTCGACCCAACCGTTATGAGGAAAATACTTTTTAAGTTTAACCTCATACTTCGCAATCTGATTAAAAGTTCTGCTATATATTATAGCTCTAGTGCTACTTGTCCCTTGATCAATAGTTAAAAAATATTTTTTTTTCATATTTATTAATTATACTTCTAATAATCAATGTTGTTCACAAAATTAGCTTTATCTTGTATAAATTTAAATCTTAATTCAGGTTTTTTACCCATTAGTGATTGCATTAAAATATCTGTCTTTTTTATATTTTTTTTATTATTATCCATAATAATTTTTAAAAGAGTCCTACGGTCTTGACTCATTGTTGTTTCTTTTAGTTGCAATGCAGGCATTTCTCCTAAACCTTTAAAACGAGTTATTTGAAAATTTTCATTTTTGTTAAATTTTTCATTAATAATTTTTTTCTTATCCTTTTCAGAATAAGCATAAAAAATTTTATCATTTTTTGAAATTTTATATAAAGGAGGAATAGCTAAAAATAGTTTTCCGTCATAAATAATTTTAGGCATAAATTTATAAAAAAAAGTTATTATAAGTGTTGCAATATGAGATCCATCAACATCTGCGTCAGTCATTAGAACTATTTTTTCATATCTTAATTTATTTATATCAAAGTTCTTGCCTATACCGCATCCTAAACTTTGTATAAGGTTTTGAATTTCTTGATTTTCAGATATTTTGGTAATAGATACATTGTAAACATTTAATATTTTTCCTCTAAGAGGCAATACAGCCTGCAGTTCCCTGTTCCTTGCTTGCTTAGCAGATCCACCAGCACTATCTCCCTCAACTATAAACAGTTCTGTTCCTTGAATTTTTCTACTTGAGCAATCAACAAGTTTGCCAGGTAGTCTATGTTTTTCTATAGTGGTTTTTCTTTCTAAATCTTTTATTTTTGTCAGATTAGATCTTAATAAAGATCTTTCAATCAGTACTTCTATAAGTTTTTTTGTCTGCCTGTTATTAGTTGATAGCCAATGAGAAAAAGATTCAATAATTATTTTTTCTAAATTAGCATGAATTTTTGGCATAAAAAGTTTTTGTTTAGTTTGACCTTCAAATATTGGATTGCTAACATATAGTGATAAAATTGTATCTGAGTAATCAAAAATATCAGATAAATTTATGTTTGCGATTTTAGGTATTTTATTGTGTCTAGAATAAAGTTTTATTGATTTAATTATTGCACTTTTAATAGCACTTTCATGGGTCCCACCTAAATTAGTATTTATTGAGTTACAAAAAGTGTAAATTTTTCCATTTTCATCTTCATTAAAGGAAATTGCTATTTCCAATCTAATTGATAATTCCTGATTTATTATTTCATCATAAAAGTTTTTATCTATTAATTTTTTCTTATTATTTGCTATATCTAATAAATAATCTTTTATACCATTAGGAAAACAAAAACTTTCTTTATTTGGAATTTTTATATCTTTAATTAATGACTTGTCACATTCCCATAAAAAATTTGCACCTTTAATTAAATAGGATTTTGTTTTAACAATTGTATATATTTTTTTAGGATCAAAATTTGTAGCATCAAAAATATCTGGGTCGGGTTGGAAAGATATTTCAGTTCCTTTTGTATTTTTATTGCATTTTATTTTCTTTATTTTTGTTTTAGGTTTACCTTTTTTATATTTTTGAGAGAATTCATAACCTTTTCTGAATACCTTTACTTCTAGATTTTCACTAAGTGCATTTACAACAGAAAGTCCGACTCCATGCAATCCTCCTGCAGTAGTGTAGATTTTATCATTAAATTTTCCACCTGCATGTAATGTTGTGAGAACTACTTCTAATGCTGATTTTTTTTTAAATTTTGGATGAGGTTCTGTTGGTATTCCTCTTCCATCACCTTTAATAGTAATTAAGTTATTCTTCGATAGTTTAATAGAAATATTTTTTGCACTTTTAGAAAGAATTTCATCTATTGAATTGTCGATTATCTCGTTAACTAAATGATGAAGCCCATATTCATCTGTAGATCCAATGTACATACCAGGTCTTTTTCTTACTGGCTCTAAGCCTTGAAGAACTTCAATATCTTTTGATTGGTATGCTGTATTTTTTTTCAAGATTTCTTTATTTAACAGAATTTTTGATTAAAAATAAGAAAAAAACCATCCAATAAGAATAGGATGGTTTTTTAAAGTTACATATTAGTTATTACACATCGTAATAAAGGTGAAATTCGTATGGATGTGGTCTTAAATTCATCTCATCAACATCATTTTCTTTTTTCAAAGAAATATATTTTTTTATTAGATCTTCAGTAAAAACATTTCCTTTAAGTAGAAATTTATGATCTTTAGCAAGGGAATCAAGGGCCTCCAATAAGGAACCAGGGGCAGAAGGAACTTTTTTTAATTCCTTATCCGATAATTCATACAAATTCTTGTCAACTGGACTGCCAGGGTCAATTTTATTTTCAATTCCATCAAGACCTGCCATCAACATTGCTGAAAAGGCTAAGTATGGGTTTGCTGCTGTGTCAGGGCATCTAAATTCAATCCTTTTTGATTTCTCACTTTTTGATATAACAGGAATTCTAACGGCGGCACTTCTATTTCTTTCTGAGTATACCAAATTAACAGGTGCCTCAAATCCAGGTACAAGTCTTTTGTAAGAATTGGTAGTAGGTGCACAAAATGCTAAAAGGGCAGGAGCGTGCTTTAGTATTCCTCCTAAATAATATAATGCTAACTTACTTAAACCAGCATAATTATTTTTATCATACATCAGTGTCTTACCTTTTTTCCATAAACTTTGATGAACATGCATTCCTGAACCATTATCTCCAAAAAGAGGTTTTGGCATAAATGTTGCAGTCATTCCGTATTGTTTCGCAACATTTTTTACCACATATTTATACTTCATAACGTCGTCAGCAATTTTTAAAAGTGGAGAAAATTCTAAGTCAATTTCGCACTGACCTGCAGTTGAAACTTCATGGTGATGCGCCTCTACATTTAAACCAATTTCCTGCATAGTGATGCACATTTCAGTTCGCAAATCATTTAGGCTGTCAGTGGGCGGAAGAGGAAAATATCCTTCCTTGTGTCTCGGCTTATGACCTAGATTTGGATTTTCATCCTTTCCTGTATTCCATGTTCCTTCTTTTGAATCAGCTTCATAAAAAGAGAAATTAGACCCTGAACTATACTTAATATTATTAAATACAAAAAATTCTGGCTCGGGTCCAAAAAATGCACTATCTGCTATACCCGATGATTTTAAATATTTTTCAGCTTTTTTAGCAATATGTCTTGGATCTCTAGAATAATTCTCCTTAGAAATTGGATCGATGACATCACAATGAAAAGCTAGAGTTTTTTCTGAAGCAAAGGGATCTATATAAGCCGTAGTGATATCAGGAATTACAACCATATCGCTATTATGAATATTTTGAAATCCTCTAACAGATGATCCATCAAATCCAAAACCTTCTGAAAAAGTTTCTTTATTTAAATATTTTATTGGCACAGAAAAATGTTGAGTAGTGCCTGGCATATCAGTAAACCTTAAGTCCATCATTTTGACGTCAAGATCTCTTATTGATTTCTTAAGGTCTTCAATTTTTTTATGTGTAAAATACATAATAACCTCCATATATTAAGTTCAAAAAAAATAAGCCCAGTGCAAACATCGCATTGAACACTAAATTTCATGCTTAGTTATGGAAATTATATTAATAAGATCCGCGTTCCTTCAGCTTTCGCCTACTTCCGACTTATCCGTTGATAAGTTGAACGATTTTATAACTTTTGCATGCGTTCCTTCGACTTTCGTCTACTTCCGTCTCTTTCGAGATGAACGATACGACGCTGTTACAATAAAAATAAAAAAAAATAAAGTATTTTGTTAAAAAATCTTCATTTTATTTGTAAATAGAAATATTGAATATTTGAGAATATCCTTTGTATATTACTGATTCATAATGTGATATTATATGATTTTATGGCGGACGTAGCTCAGGTGGTTAGAGCGCGGGCTTGTGGTGCCCGATGTCGTGGGTTCAAATCCCATCGTTCGCCCCATTTTTTAGCTAATCGCTAACTAAGGATTTTTTAATAGTTTTTTTCTATCATATATTTTCTTATTTTTTATAAGTCTTTGTTTATATTTAGGGCTTCTTAGATCCTTTGCATATGGATTTCTTTTTTTTCCCCTGTCAGATTTCTCTTTCATTACATATCCATTAATTCATCTAAATTATTAACCATTTCCTATTATTAATGCCCTATTACAATAATAATTCCCTTTAATCTGTTATTTAATCATTGTTTATATTGAAAAAAGTCTTAAAAGAAAATTCTTTAATGGGGGCCGGTGGCGGAATTGGTATACGCGCTGGATTTAGGTTCCAGTGGGGAAACCCGTGAAGGTTCAAGTCCTTTCCGGCCTACCATAGAAATAAACTAATTTTGTGTAAATTAAATGGAAGTTAAAGAGATTCAGTCAAAAAAATTACTTAAGGAGTATGAGTTAGAAATTCCTAGTAATGAAATTAAAAAACACATTGATGATAAACTTCAAGAACTAGCAGTAAAATCAAAACTACCTGGTTTTAGGCCTGGCAAGGCTCCATTAAACTTGATTCGTCAAAAATATGAAAAAGATATTTTGGGTGAAGTGGTTAATAAAACGATTCAGGAAAACACAAAAAAACTTATTGAAGATAAAAAGCTAAAGCCATTGCGCGTGCCTAAAGTTGAGATTAAAGATTTTGACAAATCAAAATCATTAAAATTTCATATTAAAATTGATCTTCCTCCTGAAATTAATTTAGCAAATTTTAAGGATATCAATATAGAAAGTTATAAGATTTCAATAAAGAAAGAAGATGTAGATAAGGAGTATAATAATTTTGCCAATAGCCAGGTACATTATCATTCATTAAAAATTAATAGGCAGTTAAAAAAAGATGATCAGGTAATTATTTCATTTACCTCTAATGATGAAGGAGTTCCTGACTCTCTTAAAAAAGTTGAAAATTTACCAATTGTTATTGGTTCAAAACTTCAAATACTCCCAAATTTAGATAAATTACTTTTAGAAAAAAAAGTAAAAAAAGATGATAAAATATTTGTAGATATTAGTTTGCCAAAAACAGATAATAATGAAAAAAAAGAAACCTATAAATTTAGTGTAACAATTCACGATATTAGAGAACCTCATAAAACTAAGATTAATGATGAATTTTTAAAAAAAATTAATCTTAAATCAACAGATGAACTTAAAAAAAGAATAGAGTTAAATTTATTACAACAATATGAGACTATCGGAGATGAAATATCAAAAAAACAATTATTAGATATTTTGGAAAAAAAACATAGTTTTGATTTACCAGAAGGCATACTTGAGGATGAATTTAATTCTATATGGAGTCGCGTCCAAGAAGCCCAGAAAAATAATACTTTAGATCCTGATGATAAATCTCTAGATCAGAAAAAACTTGAAAATAGATATAAGAAAATAGCAGAAAGAAGAGTTAAATTAGCACTTATTGTATCAAATATTGCTAATGTAAATTCTATTAATGTAAACGAACAGGAATTGCAGAATGCATTATTAAATTATGCTAAGAATTATCCAGGTCAGGAAAAACAAATTTTTGAATATTTTCAAAAAAATCCTTCAGAGGTAGAAACCATTAGAGGTCCATTATTTGAAAAAAAAGTCATAGAATTTGTAAAAAAACAAGCAAAAATAGTGGAAAAAAAAGTTACTCCTAAGGATCTTTATGCTATTCAGGAAAAAATCTTTAAACAAGAATAGTTAATTATGAAAGATCCGTTTGAAATATATCAAAATACATTAGTCCCAATGGTTGTTGAACAATCTTCAAGGGGAGAAAGAGCTTATGATATATATTCCAGACTTCTTAAAGAAAGAATTATATTTCTTACAGGACCAATAAATGACAACGTTTCTAGTTTAATATGCGCACAATTACTTTTCTTAGAATCTGAAAATCCGAAAAAAGAAATTGCTTTTTATATAAATTCACCAGGAGGCATAGTTTGGTCTGGATTAGCTATGTATGATACTATGCAATATGTTTCTTCTGAAATTATGACGATATGTGTAGGGCAAGCTGCATCTGCTGCGTCATTATTACTAACATCTGGAACAAAAGGTATGAGATATTCTCTGCCTAATTCAAAAATTATGGTTCACCAACCTTCAGGTGGGTTTGAAGGTCAAGTTACTGATATTCAAATACACGCTTCTGAAATTATTAAAACAAAAAAGAAGTTAAATGAAATATATGCAAAACATACTGGAAAAAAAGTTGAGACTATTACTGAAATTATGGAAAGAGACCGTTTTTTTGATCCCATTGAAGCCATTGAGTTTGGGTTAATTGATAAAGTAATAAGTAAAAGATTGGATGAAAAATAAAAGTAATGAGTAAGTCCAAAGATAGTAACGGATCATTATATTGCTCTTTTTGTGGAAAAAGTCAGCATGAGGTAAAAAAATTAATTGCTGGACCAACAGTGTTTGTTTGTGACGAATGTGTAGAATTATGTATGGACATAATTAAAGATGAAACAAAAAGGACAATAAAAAAATCAAATGAAAAATTAGCAACTCCAAGTGAAATATATTCAATATTAAATGATTATGTAGTTGGACAGGAAAAAGCAAAAAAGATAATGTCTGTAGCTGTTCACAATCATTATAAAAGACTTACTTTAAGCGCACGTAATAATAATGTGGAAATAGCTAAATCAAATATTTTACTTATAGGTCCGACAGGAACTGGAAAGACACTTTTAGCTCAGACATTAGCGAGAATACTTGACGTTCCATTTACAATGGCAGATGCCACTAGTCTTACTGAAGCAGGTTATGTGGGCGAAGATGTAGAAAATATAATTCTTAAATTATTGCAAGCATCTGATTACAATGTTGAAAGAGCACAAAAAGGTATTGTGTATATTGATGAGGTTGACAAAATAGGAAGAAAAACTGACAACCCTTCTATTACAAGAGATGTTTCTGGCGAAGGTGTTCAACAGGCTCTTCTTAAAATTATGGAAGGAACGATTGCAAGTGTGCCGCCGCAGGGAGGAAGAAAGCATCCGCAACAAGAATTTCTGCAAGTTGATACATCAAATATACTTTTTATTTTTGGCGGTGCTTTTGCAGGGTTGGATGGAATCATATCCTCAAGATTAAAGGGTTCGACTATAGGATTTAATGCAAATATTACAGAACTAAGAAAACTACCTATTGGTGAAATTTTGGCAAACGTTGAAACAGAAGATTTATTAAAATTTGGCATGATACCAGAGTTTATTGGACGCTTACCTGTCATAGCAACATTAAATGATTTGGACGAAGATACGCTTGTTGAAATACTTACTAAACCTAAAAATGCTCTTACAAAACAATATCAGCAATTATTTGGCTTAGAGAAAGTAATTTTAGATTTTAAGAACGATTCTTTAATAGCAATTGCTAAAAAGGCTCTTGATAGAAAAACAGGAGCTAGAGGATTACGTGCAATTATTGAAGATAAACTATTAAATATCATGTTTCAACTTCCTGATATTAAGTCACTAGATAAGGTTATAATAAATAAAGACGTTATTTTAGGTAAAATTGAACCAATATTAATATATTCTGATAAAAAAAATAAAAATATTGGTATTGCTTCAGGATCTTGAAATTTATATAATTGTAATTATTTATAAAGAATGCAGAAAATTACCTCAATCCCTGTATTACCACTTAGAGACATTGTAGTTTTTCCTAATATGATAGTCCCGCTTTTTGTTGGGCGCGAAGCATCAATAAAGGCTTTAAATGAAGTTATGGGTAATAATAAAAAAATTCTTCTTTTGGCGCAAAAAAACTCGAATCTAGATTTGCCTAAAAGTGAAGATTTATATCATACAGGAACATTGGCGAATATTTTACAACTACTAAAATTACCTGATGGAACTTTAAAGGTTTTAGTAGAAGGAAAATCTAGAGCGGAGGTAATTAAATTTAGAACAAATGACGATTATTTTTTAGTAGATTATAATGTTGTTAAGAGCAAAGTTAAATCTTCAGAAGAATGTATGGTTTTAAGTAAGTTAATACTTAAATTATTTGAAACCTACACTAACACAAACAACAGTATTCCAGAAGAAGTATTTAAAACTGCTAATTCTATAAAAGATATAGATGTTTTAGTTGATACGATTATTCCCCATCTAAATATTAGCATAGAGGAAAAACAAAAATTATTAGAAAATTTATATACAGATAAAAGAATGGAAAAAGTTTATTCCTTTTTAGAGTCTGAAATTAATTCCCTAAATATTGAAAAGAAAATTAAGGGTAGAGTTAAAAGACAAATGGAGAAGACTCAAAGAGAATACTACCTTAATGAACAAATGAAAGCTATTCAAAAAGAACTAGGCGACAATGATGATATAAATGATATGGCAGAAATTGAAAATAAAATTAATACAATAAAATTATCAAATGAAGCTAAAGAAAAGGCAAAGTCAGAATTAAAAAAACTTAAAAATATGAGTCCAATGTCTGCCGAGGCCACAGTAGTTAGAAATTATTTAGATTGGATATTAAATATACCCTGGAATGAAAGAGCTAAAATTAAAAAAGATATTAAAAATGCAAGAAAAATTTTAGACGAAGATCATTATGGCTTGCATAAAGTCAAAGATCGTATCATAGAGTATTTAGCAGTCCAAAAAAGAAAAGAAAAAATTAAAGGACCAATTCTTTGTTTGGTAGGCCCTCCTGGAGTTGGCAAAACATCGTTAGGTAAATCAATTGCAAGATGTACAGGTAGAAGTTTTGTTAGAATGTCACTCGGCGGTGTAAGAGACGAAGCTGAGATAAGAGGTCACAGAAGGACCTATATTGGCTCTATGCCTGGCAAAATTATACAAGGAATAAAAAAAACAAAACATAGCAACCCCCTATTTCTTTTAGATGAAGTTGATAAATTGGGCTCAGATTGGAGAGGGGATCCATCTTCAGCATTATTAGAAGTTCTTGATCCAGAACAAAATTTTAGTTTTAATGATCACTATCTAGAGGTTGATTATGATCTTTCAGATGTTATGTTTATATGCACTGCAAATACATTAAATATTCCCCCGGCTCTTTATGACAGAATGGAAGTATTGAGAATAGCTGGATACACAGAAGAAGAAAAAGTGCAAATAGCTAAGAAGTATTTAATACCAAAACAAATTGAACTTAATGGTTTGTTAAAAAAAGAAATTAAAATAAATGATAAAATTACAAAAACTTTAATTCGTTACTATACCAGAGAAGCAGGTGTAAGAGGTCTTGAAAGAGAAATAGCAAAAATTTCAAGAAAAGTTGTTAAAGAAATTGAAACAACAAATAAAAAATTAATTACTTTAAACGAAAAAAATGTGGAAAAATTTTCAGGAATTAAAAAATACAGAAGCAATGAGATAGAGAAATCAAATTTAGTAGGCATAACAAACGGTTTGGCTTGGACAGAAACTGGTGGCGAGTTGTTATCCATAGAAGTATCAACTTCACGTGGAAAGGGTAAGTTAACAATTACTGGAAAACTTGGAGAAGTTATGAAAGAATCAGTACAAGCTGCAACTTCATTTGTTAAGTCACAATCACATATTTATGGAATTAAACCATCAACATTTGATAAATTAGATATTCATATTCATGTTCCAGAAGGTGCAACGCCTAAAGATGGCCCCAGTGCTGGTGTAGCAATATTTAATTCTATAGTTTCTGCCTTTACTGGTGTTAAATCAAAGAAAGATACTGCAATGACAGGAGAAATAACCTTAAGAGGAAGAATTCTTCCAATTGGTGGTCTTAAGGAAAAACTTTTGGCTGCTGTAAGAACTGGTATTAAAAATGTTATTATACCTCTAGAGAATAAAAAAGATTTGGCCGAAGTTCCACCTGAAGTTGCAAAAAAATTAAAGATTATACCTTTAGAGAATGCTAACGAAATTTTGAAATATTCTCTTACTAAAACATTGAATCCTATAAAATTAGACGAATCTGAAATGTTTACTGATATTTCATCAAACAAAGATATAAAAAATAAGCAAACAACTATAGCTCATTAATCCTTATTTTTAGCCATTTATTTCATATTATCTCAAATTTCCGCCATTTTTAAATATTTTCTTATTGACGTCATCACATTTCAGGAATTAGATTAGCTAATTATATTCAAATAAGGAGTTTATCGTGAATAAAAATGATTTAATGGCAGCTGTTTCAACAAATGCTGGGTTATCCAAACAAGATTCCTCAAGATGTGTTGAAACAATCCTTGATACAATAACAAATGCTCTTAAAAGGGGCGAAGAAGTAAGAATAGTTGGTTTTGGAACTTTTAGTGTTTCTCACAGAAAAGCTACTACTGGCAGAAATCCTAGAACTGGGGAGTCAATTCAAATTCCAGCTTCAAAACGTCCAAAATTTTCTGTTGGAAAAGCCTTAAAAGACGCTGTTAATAACAGCTAATAATTTATTATTTTTATTGTTGCACCGGCTGTTAAATATATTTAACAGCCGTGTACAATTATGGGCGTTTAGCTCAGTTGGTAGAGCATCTCGTTTACACCGAGAGGGTCGGGAGTTCGAGTCTCTCAACGCCCACCAATTGGGGGTGTAGTTCAGCTGGTTAGAACGCTTGCCTGTCACGCAAGAGGCCGCGGGTTCGAGTCCCGTCACTCCCGCCAAATTCTTTAAGTGTTTTTTTTATGAATTGCTATATGTTATATAAAATCTTTAATTTTATTAACTTTTTATATTATGCAAGAACTATTGAGCGAATATTTACCAATTTTAATTTTTATAGCTGTTTCCTTATTAATAGCTTTTTCAATGATGTTCATTTCCTTTGTTGTTTCACCAAAAAACCCAGATGCTGAAAAACTCTCACCTTATGAATGTGGTTTTGAAGCTTTAAACGATGCTAGGGGTAAATTTGATGTCAGATTTTATTTAGTTGCAATACTTTTTATAATATTTGATCTTGAAGTAGCCTTTCTTTTTCCTTGGGCAGTAAGCTTAAAATCGATTGGATTATTTGGCTTTTGGTCAATGATGATTTTTCTACTTTTTTTAACAATAGGTTTTATTTATGAATGGAAAAAAGGGGCCCTTGAATGGGAATAGAAAAAATAAATCTCGAATCAACTGCTCCGTTAGAAAATGATTTAAAATCTAAAGGTTTTATTGTTACAACTTTTAATAATCTTGTAACGTGGGCAAGAAATGGATCGTTATGGCCAATGACCTTTGGTTTAGCATGTTGCGGAGTAGAAATGATGCATTCGTATATGAGTCGTTATGATTTAGATAGGTTAGGCGTGGTTCCGAGAGGAAGTCCTAGACAGTCTGATGTAATGATTGTTGCGGGAACACTAACCAATAAGATGGCCCCTGCATTAAGAAAAGTTTATGATCAGATGCCTGAACCAAGGTGGGTTATATCTATGGGATCTTGTGCTAACGGAGGTGGTTATTACCATTATTCTTATTCAGTAGTCAGAGGTTGTGATCGTATAGTCCCAGTTGATATATATGTTCCTGGATGTCCTCCTACAGCAGAAGCTTTAGTTTACGGTATTTTACAGCTCCAAAAAAAAATAGAACAAAGAAATAAAGAAAATTCTTAGTGTATGTCAGAAATTTTCGATTTGGAAAAATATATAACTGATCAATTAAAAGATTGCTCAATAAATACTTCTATAAGTAATAATAATTTATTTTTAAAGTGTAATAAGCGTGATTTAATAAATGTTATAAATTTTTTAAAAAATGATAAAAAAACATCTTTTTCACAACTTATAGATATTACTGCTGTAGACCATATAAATAATGATAAAAGATTTGAGGTTATATATATCTTATTAAGCATCGAATTTAATTATAGAATTATAATTAAAATTTTTATTTCAGAAGATGAGAGTGTTCCATCTATTAGCGATATTTACAAATCATCTAATTGGTACGAAAGGGAATGTTATGATTTATTTGGTATAATTTTTACTAATCATCCAGATCTAAGAAGAATTATGATGGATTATAATTTTGTTGGACATCCGCTTAGAAAAGATTTTCCACTTACTGGTCATACAGAAGTTCGTTACGATGATTTGCAAAAAAAAGTCATATATGAAACCGTTAAATTAGACCAAGATTATAGAAACTTCGATTTTACAAGTCCTTGGGAGGGTTTTAAAGATAATTTAAATGAAATGAAAAAGATCCAGAAAGCAGATAATGATAAAAAATAACGAACAGACTACAACTATTAACTTTGGTCCACAACATCCAGCTGCCCACGGTGTATTAAGGTTAATAGTTGAGTTGAATGGAGAAGTGGTTGAAAGAGCTGATCCACATATAGGTCTTCTTCATCGTGGAACAGAAAAGTTAATAGAATATAAAACCTATCTTCAAGCTATACCTTATTTTGATAGGTTAGATTATGTTTCTCCAATGTGTCAAGAACATGCATTTGCTCTTGCGACGGAACAGCTTCTCAAGATAAAAATTCCAGAAAGAGCAAAATATATTAGAGTAATATTTGCAGAAATTACTAGAATACTTAATCATCTATTAAATATACCCGCATATGCTGCAGATATTGGTGCTGTAACACCTTTTCTTTGGTGTTTTGAAGAAAGAGAAAAGCTTTTAGAATTTCATGAGGCAGTTTCTGGTGCGAGATTTCATGCAGCATATTTCAGACCTGGCGGAGTGCATCAAGATATGCCAGATGGGTTAGAAGATAAAATACATGATTATATGGAAAAATTTCCAAAGTTTATTGATGATCTTGAAACATTATTAACAGAGAATAGAATATTGAGACAAAGATCGGTTGATATAGGAATTCTATCTATTGAAGAAGCTAAACTTTGGGGATGTACAGGTCCAATTCTAAGAGCTTCTGGCTTAGCTTGGGATCTCAGAAGGTCCCAACCCTATGATGCTTATGATCAAGTAGAGTTTGATGTACCCATAGGTACAAAAGGTGATTGTTATGATCGTTATCTTATCAGGATTGAGGAAATGAGACAAAGCGCATTAATAGTTAATCAATGCCTTTCAAAAATTAAGAAAGGTGATGTTATGGTAAATGACAATAAAATATCACCACCTAAAAGATCACAAATGAAAAAATCAATGGAGGCACTAATCCATCATTTTAAATTATTTACTGAAGGTTACAGAGTTGAACCAGGGGAAACATATTGTGCAGTTGAAGCTCCAAAAGGAGAATTTGGTGTTTACTTAGTATCAGATGGTTCAAGCAAGCCTTATAGATGCAAACTTAGAGCACCAGGATTTGCGCACTTGCAAGCTTTAGACTTTTTATCTAAAGGCCATCTTATGGCTGATATACCTGCAATACTTGGAAGTCTAGACATTGTTTTCGGAGAAATTGATCGATGAGCAGGCATCCTGGATTAATTAATAAAACAGAATTTCCACAACCTGATAATTTTAGCTGGACTGAGGAAAATTTAAGAAAGATTGATAAAATTATTGATAAGTATCCTAAGAAAAGAATTCAAAGTGCTGTTATTCCTATACTAGATCTTGCCCAAAAACAAAATGGTGGTTGGCTGTCTCAAAAAGCAATTGAAAAAGTTGCAAAAACGTTAAGTATGTCAATTATTAGAGTTATGGAAGTTGCAACGTTTTATTCTATGTTCAATCTTGAGCCAGTTGGAAAGAATTTTGTTCAAATTTGCAGAACTACACCTTGCTGGCTTCGAGGTAGCGATAAACTTACAAAAATAGCAAAAAAATTTACAAAATGTGAATTAGGCCAGTTATCTGAAGATAAATTATTTACAATAGTTGAAGTTGAGTGTCTTGGTGCCTGCTGCAATGCCCCAATGGTACAAATTAACAATGACTATTATGAAGATTTAAATGAAAATATTTTATTAAAAATATTAGAAGATCTAAAAAACAATAAAGATGTAAAATCAGGTTCACAAATAGGTAGAATTAATTCAAAACCTCTAAAACAATGTTAAAAGCTGAAAATAAAATATTTAGTAATCTTTACGGTGAAAAAGACTGGCGACTTAAAGGAGCGATGGCTAGGGGTACGTGGAACAATACAAAAGAACTATTATTAAAAGGAAAAGATTTTATTCTTGAAGAAGTAAAAAAAAGTGGTTTAAGAGGGCGTGGCGGAGCAGGCTTTCCCACTGGTCTTAAGTTATCTTTTATGCCAAAAAACATTGAACACAAGCCTCATTATTTAGTTGTAAATGCAGACGAATCAGAACCAGGCACTTGCAAAGACAGAGAAATATTAAGAAATGACCCACACTTGTTAATTGAGGGCTGCCTTCTTTCAAGTTTTGCGATTAGTGCAAAAGCTTGTTACATATATATTAGAGGTGAATATTACAATGAGTCATCTAACTTGCAACAGGCGATTAACGAGGCGTATGAAAATGGGTTAATAGGAAAAAACGCTTGCAAAAGTGGTTGGGATTTTGATCTTTATCTTCACAGAGGTGCTGGGGCATATATCTGTGGTGAAGAGACAGCTTTACTAGAGAGCTTGGAAGGCAAGAAAGGTCAGCCAAGATTGAAACCACCATTCCCAGCCGCTGTTGGCTTATATGGTTGTCCGACTACTGTTAACAACGTAGAAACTATAGCAGTGATTCCAACAATTATTAGAAGGGGCTCAAGTTGGTTTGCAGATATAGGTAGGCCAAAAAATACTGGGACTAAAATTTTTTGTATTTCTGGACATGTAAATTCTCCATGCAATGTTGAAGAAGAAATGGGCATACCTCTTAAAGAACTTATTGAAAAGCATGCTGGAGGTGTCAGAGGAGGTTGGGAAAATTTACTAGCAGTTATACCAGGAGGAGCAAGTGTTCCACTAATTCCTAAGTCTATTTGTGATAATGTATTAATGGATTTTGATAGTTTACAAGAAGTGCAAAGCGGACTGGGTACTGCTGCTGTAATTGTTATGGATAAATCTACAGATATTATTGAAGCTATTTCAAGACTCTCACATTTTTATATGCATGAAAGTTGTGGTCAATGTACACCTTGCAGAGAAGGAACCGGATGGCTTTATAGAATGATGACAAAAATGATCAAAGGTGATTTGTTATCTCCAGAAGTTGATAAACTATTATCAGTAACAAAACAGGTTGAAGGTCATACAATTTGTGCTTTAGGTGATGCTGCGGCTTGGCCAATACAGGGTCTTCTAAGACATTTCCGTGAAGATGTTGAAAAAAGAATTATTGAACATAATAAAATTAAAGAGGTTGCTTGATGCCTACAATTATTATTAATGATGAAAAAATAGAATTCAAAGAAGGAATGAATGTGCTTCAAGCATGTGAACTAGCCGGTATAGAGATACCACGATTTTGTTACCATGATCGTTTATCAATAGCTGGTAATTGTAGAATGTGTCTTGTTGAGATGGAAAATTCCCCAAAACCAATTGCTTCATGTGCTATGCCTGCAACAGATGGTATGAAAATTAAAACTAATTCAAAAATAGTAAAAGATGCACGACACGGTGTTATGGAATTTCTTTTAATAAATCATCCACTAGATTGCCCAATATGTGATCAAGGTGGCGAATGTGACCTACAAGATCAAGCTATGTACTATGGATTTGATAAGTCAAGCTATAAGGAAAATAAAAGAGCGGTTAATAATAAATATATGGGTCCGCTGATAAGCACTATAATGACTCGTTGCATACATTGTACTAGGTGCGTACGTTTCTCAACTGAAATTGCGGGAGTTGATGATTTAGGTCTTTTAGGGAGAGGGGAAAAAGCTGAAATTACAACCTATTTAGAAAAAGCAATGAACTCTGAATTGTCAGGAAATGTAATAGATTTATGTCCCGTTGGCGCGTTAACTAACAAGCCCTATGAATTTCAGGCAAGACCTTGGGAGCTAAAAAAAACTGAAACGATAGATGTATTTGATGCTGTAGGTTCAAATATACGTGTCGATAGTATTGGGAAAAAAGTATTAAGGGTTCTTCCTAGAATAAATGAAGATATTAACGAAGAATGGATAAATGATAAAACCAGATTTGCAATTGATGGACTTCAAAAGCAACGATTAGATAAATGTTACATTAAAGAAAATGAACGTTTTCAAGAGACCTCTTGGAAAAAAGCATTAGATAGAATTATTTTGCAAATTAATAAAACTAGTTCAAAAAATATTATGACACTTTCAGGCAAGTTATCAGATGTTGAAACAATATTTTCAACGAAAATGCTATTTGATAATATAGGAAGTAACAATTATGAATGTAGAATTGATAATGTTAGAATAGAACCTAAAGCAAGGGTAAGTTATACATTCAATACTGGTATTGCTCGAATTGAAGAATCAGACTTAATATTACTTATTGGCACAAATCCGAGATGGGAAGCCAGCATCTTAAATGCAAGAATAAGAAAATCATATCTAAACAACAATACTAGAGTAGCCTTAATTGGAAACAAGAAAGACTTAACTTATGATTATGAATATCTAGGTAATTCTTTAAAAATTTTAGAAGATATATTAAATGAAAAGAACGATTTTTCTTTATTAATGAAAGAATCAAAAAAACCGATGATTATTCTTGGTGAAGCAGCACTCGCAAGACAGGATGGCAATTGTGTTTTGAATGTTTGCAGAAAAATGTGCGAAAAATTCTCAATAGTTGATAAAAATTGGAATGGTTTTAATTTCTTAAATTCTTCAATTTCAAAAATTGGCGCACTTGATATTGGTTTTTATAACGAATCTTTCTCTGCTGATGTGCAAAAAAATATAGACAAATTTTGTTCTAATAAAGAATCAGTCGTTTTTCTTTTAGGCGTTGATGAAATTGATATGGATATTTTTCAAAATTCCTTCGTAGTTTATATTGGTCATCATGGAGATAGAGGCGCACATAGAGCAGATGTAATTTTGCCCGCACCTGCATATACTGAGAAAGATTCATTGTATGTGAATTTAGAAGGAAGAATTTTGCAGGCACATCAATGTCATGCCCCATTAGGTGATGCAAAAGAAGAATGGAAAATTATGAAGATGCTTGGAGATATGCTGGGGGCAAATATGAAATTTAAAAATCTGCATGAATTAAGAGAATTAATATGCTTATCAAATGAATTATTTAGAGAAATTAACGTTTTGCATAAAAATAAGTTTTCTACCTTTGGTATTTCAGGGGAAATTATTGAAAGTCCAATAGTCGACGTTATCAATAATTTTTATATGACCGATCCTATTAGCAGATCCTCCAAAACTATGGCGGAGTGTACTTCGGACATTTTAAAATTAAACAAGGATGCATTAATTCCAAATGATTAGTTTAATCTTTAACAATTTAATACTACCGTTATTGATTATCCTATCTCAGATTTTAGCAATAATTTTACCATTATTCTTAGCTGTTGCATTCTTAATTTATGCTGAAAGAAAAATTCTTGGAGCAATACAACTTAGGCGCGGACCTAATGTTGTAGGTCCTTTTGGTCTATTCCAATCATTTGCAGACGCAATAAAACTTCTTACCAAAGAAAATATAATTCCTAAAAACTCTAACAAGTTTATTTTTATTTTAGCACCAGTTATTACTTTATCTCTTAGTTTGATAGCCTGGGCAGTAATTCCATTTGCACCTGGTTTAGTCTTATCGGATATAAATGTTGGTATTATGTATTTATTTGCTGTTTCCTCTCTTGGTGTCTATGGTGTTATTATGGCTGGTTGGGCCAGTAATTCACAATATCCTTTTTTAGGAGCTTTACGCTCAGCTGCGCAAATGGTTTCTTACGAAGTGTCAATTGGATTTGTAATAATAACAGTTTTACTCTGTGTTGGTTCTTTAAATTTATCAAAAATCGTAGAAGCTCAATCAACTATCTGGTTCGCCATCCCCTTGTTTCCAATGTTTTTTATTTTTTTTATATCTACTTTAGCTGAAACAAACAGATTACCTTTTGATCTTCCAGAAGATGAAGCTACATTGGTTGCTGGTTTTTTTACTGAATATTCTTCATCAGCATTTATGTTATTTTTTCTTGGCGAGTATGCAAATATGATTTTAATGAGTGCTATGACTACAATATTATTTTTAGGAGGCTGGTTGCCACCTTTTGATATTATACCTTTTACCTGGATTCCCGGACCAATATGGTTTTTTTTAAAAATAACTTTTATATTATTTTTATTTCTTTGGGTTCGGGGAACTCTTCCACGCTATCGTTATGATCAACTTATGCGTTTAGGTTGGAAAATATTTTTACCCTTTTCTTTGTTCTGGGTAGTATTTACCGCAGGAGTATTAATGACCTTTGACATTCTTCCTAACAACTAATGAATAATATATTTAAAAAAATAAAATCATTTTTTCTTTATGAAATCTTTATAGGTTTATTTTTGACGTTAAAATATATTTTTAAAGAAAAAGTAACTATTAATTATCCTTATGAAAAAGGGCCTTTAAGTCCAAGATTTAGAGGAGAGCATGCTTTAAGAAGGTATCCTAATGGCGAAGAAAGATGCATAGCCTGTAAATTATGTGAATCCATTTGTCCAGCACAGGCAATAACAATTGAGGCAGAGGCAAGAGATGATGGAAGTAGAAGGACAACACGATATGATATTGATATGACAAAATGTATTTATTGCGGATTGTGTGAAGAATCGTGTCCGGTTGACGCTATAGTAGAAGGTCCAAATTTTGAATTTGCCACTCAAACCAGAGAAGAATTAATTTATAATAAAGAAAAACTTTTGTCTAATGGAGACAGATGGGAACAAGAAATAGCTCTTAATTTAAAAGCTAATGCAAAATATAGGTAAAAAAAATGTTTATTTTTAGTGTTATTTTTTATTTTTTTGCTTTTATTATTGTAGCTTCATCGATTATGGTTATTAGTTCAAGAGATCCGATTCATTCAGTTTTATATTTAATTTTAAGCTTTGTCACATCTGCAATTTTATTTGTTACTTTAGGTGCAGAATTTTTAGCTATGATTTTAATAGTTGTTTATGTTGGAGCTGTAGCTGTTCTTTTCCTCTTTGTAGTTATGATGCTAGACATCAATTTTGTTAAAATTAAAGAGGGTTTTTTAAGTTATCTTCCTATTGCGTTGTTGATATCCGCTTGTCTTGTAACTGAATTAATAATTATATTTATTTCAAAAAATAAATTACTTCCAGAGATTGTTAATTATTCTGATTTGCCTGATTTTAGCTCAAAGAGTAATACTAAAGATATAGGAAATGTATTATATACTGATTATTTTTATTTATTTCAAATTTCAGGATTAATTTTACTTGTTGCTATGATTGGTTCAATTGTTTTAACTTTAAGAACTAGACCTGGAGTTAAAAAACAAAATATCGCTGAACAAGTATTTGTGTCTACTAAGTCAAGAATTATTAAGAAAAAAGTTCCATTGAGAAAGGGAATTAAATGATTATTTCTCTCGAACATTATTTAATACTTGGAGCCATTGTATTTACTTTAGGTGTGCTAGGAATTTTTCTAAATAAAAAAAACGTAATAATAATTCTGATGTCTATTGAATTAATCTTATTATCAGTAAATATAAACCTTGTAGCATTTTCAAGTTATCTTGGTGAAATTTCAGGACAAATATTTTCAATGTTTGTACTTACTGTTGCTGCTGCAGAAGCGGCTATAGGTTTGGCAATATTAGTTGTATTTTTCAGACATAACGGAACTATCTCAGTTGAAGATATAAATAAAATGAAAGGATAATTTTTGATTTATTTAATAGTGTTTTTACCGTTACTAGGTTTTTTGTTTTCATCTATTATTGGGAACAAATTAAATAATAAATTCTCTCAATATATTACCTCAGGTTTTCTTATTTTATCAGCTTTTTTTTCCTGGATAATTTTTTATAAATTTTTAATAAATAAAGAAAATATAGATCTTATTATGATTAACTGGATTAATTCTGGAGATTTTAAGGTAGATTGGGCTATTAGAATAGATGCGCTTTCAATAATTATGCTTATGGTGGTAAGCAATATTTCAGCACTAATTCATATTTATTCTATCGGTTATATGTCTAAAGACCCCTCAATACCGAGATTTATGGGATATTTAAGCTTGTTTACATTTTTTATGTTAGCATTAGTTACAAGCAATAATCTTTTACAATTGTTTTTTGGATGGGAAGGTGTAGGCTTAGCTTCATATCTTCTTATAGGTTTTTGGCATCATAAAGAAACTGCAAACAATGCTGCAATTAAAGCTTTTATAGTAAATCGCATAGGTGACTTTAGTTTTGTTATTGGGATAGTTGGAATATATTTTATATTTGGAACTTTAGAATTTGATGAAATATTTAATCAAGTAGACCTTTATAAGGAATCACAATTTAATTTTGTTGGCATAGAAATTTCAACATTAAATTTTTTATGTACATTATTATTTATTGGCGCAATGGGTAAATCTGCCCAAATTGGTCTACATGTTTGGTTGCCGGATGCTATGGAGGGACCAACACCTGTTTCTGCGTTAATTCATGCAGCTACTATGGTAACGGCAGGGGTTTTTATGGTTGCAAGAATGAGTCCACTTTTTATAAGTGCAAATACAGCAAGTAACATTATAATATTAATTGGGGCATTGACTGCAATATTTGCAGCATTAATTGCACTTACTCAAAATGATATAAAGAAAGTTATCGCTTATTCAACTTGCAGTCAATTAGGATATATGTTTGTTGCTGCTGGTGTCGGAGCATATAATGCAGCTATATTTCATTTGACAACTCATGCTTTTTTTAAAGCTTTACTTTTTCTTAGTGCAGGCTCAGTAATTCACGCATTAGGAAATGAACAAAATATGCAAAAAATGGGTGGTTTAGCAAAAAAAATTCCTATTACTGCTTCGATGATGTGGATAGGATCACTCGCAATAATAGGATTTCCCTTTCTTTCCGGATATTATTCTAAAGAAAGTATAATTGAATCTGCATATTTTGCTAATACCTCATTTGGAAATCTTGCATATTATGTTGGCATTATCACTTCTGGACTAACTGCATTCTATTCTTGGAGATTAATTTTTTTAACATTTTATGGCAAAAACAGATCAGAACAAGATCTATTTAATAAGGCACATGAATCCCCATTAGTAATGATATTTCCTTTAATACTTTTATCTTTTGGTTCAATTTTTGTTGGAGTTGTCTGTTATGATTTATTTATTGGAAATAACTCAATAAATTTCTGGGGTAACTCTATTATAGTAATAGAAAAATATAGTAATCATATGCCATTTACTCAATTATTACTTGGAAAACTTTTTATTTCAATAGGTATAATTTTGGCAACAGTTTTTTATTTTTATAGAAATGACTTGCCAAAAAAATTATCAACTAAATATAATTATTTATACAATATTTTAATTAATAAATTTTATTTTGATTTTATATATAATAAAATTTTTGTAATAAGTTCACATAATTTAGGAAAATTACTTTGGAAACAGGGCGACGAAAAAACTATTGATGGTTTTGGACCAGATGGTTTATCAAAAGTTATTGATAAACTTTCCTTAATTGCTGGAAGGTTTCAAACAGGATATTTATATCATTATGCCTTTGTTATGCTAATAGGATTGGTTGGATTTCTAACCTGGTATCTTTATGTTTAATTTTATTTATAATATACCTATTTTATCAATTGTTATATTTTTACCTCTAATTGGCGCATTTACTATATTTCTACTACCAAATAAAAATAATTCTAATTTAGTTAAAATAACTGCATTATTTTTCTCATTTTTGACATTTATTTTTAGCATTCTAATTTGGATAAATTTTGATAATAATATTAGCGAATACCAATTTGTAGAAAAAATTAAGTGGTTTGGAAATTTTAATTTTTATTATCATATAGGTATTGATGGCATATCTTTATTTCTTGTTCTTCTTAGTACTTTTTTAACTCCTATATGTGTTCTTGCTAGCTGGAATAATATTAAGGTTAAAATTAAAGAATATATGATTGCCTTTTTAATTCTTGAAACTCTAATAATTGGAATGTTTTTATGTATTGACTTGCTTCTTTTTTATATATTTTTTGAAAGCGTTTTAATACCAATGTTTTTAATTATTGGAATTTGGGGTGGATCTAACAGAGTATACGCTTCTTTTAAATTCTTTTTATATACTCTTTTAGGTTCAGTTTTAATGCTTCTTGCTGTTATTTATATATATCAGCAAAGTGGCACTATGGATATAAGGGAACTTCAGAATCATAACTTTACTGATAACTCTGAATACTGGCTTTGGTTAGCATTTTTTGCATCTTTTGCAGTAAAAATTCCTATGTGGCCTTTTCATACCTGGTTACCGGATGCACATGTAGAAGCGCCAACAGCAGGTTCAGTAATATTAGCTGGAATTCTTCTTAAAATGGGAGGTTATGGTTTTATTAGATTTTCACTTGGTATTTTTCCAGTTGCATCTAATTTTTTTTCAACATATGTAATTATTTTAAGTATTATAGCAATAATTTATACATCATTCGTTGCACTTGCCCAAAAAGATATAAAAAAGCTTATAGCATATTCTTCGGTAGCCCATATGGGTATAGTTACGATTGGAATTTTTATTTTCAATCAACAGGGTATTGAAGGTGCTATGATACAAATGATCAGTCACGGAATAGTATCTGCCGCACTCTTTTTATCAGTTGGAGTTTTATATGATAGGATGCATACAAGAGAAATATCTTTTTATGGAGGAATAGTTAAAAATATGCCAAAATATGCTGTATTCTTTATGATTTTTACCCTATCTTCAATTGGTTTACCAGGTACTAGCGGATTTATAGGTGAGTTTTTAACTATTCTAGGCGCATATAAATTTAATATTTTAGTTTCTATTTTTGCTGCTACAGGAATTATTCTTGGAGCAATGTATATGCTATATCTTTATAAAAGAATATTTTTTGGAAAAATAACTAATTCAAAATTAGAAATTATAACTGATTTGAATTTTAGAGAAACAATTATTCTTGCACCAATAATAATTCTAATTTTCTGGATTGGTCTTTACCCAAATAGCTTTTTGGATCCAATGCATGCACCTCTTGAAAATATTATAACAAATTATGAGAATAAAATTATAAGTTAATATGCCATATATAAATTCTATAATGTTTCTACCAGAATTAATTCTTACAATAGGAACTTTATTTATATTAACAGTTTCAACTTTTTTAAAAAATATATCATTTAAATTTTCTTTCAATGCATCAATCTTACTTTTAGTTTTCTCTTTATATTCAGTTACCTTTGATATTGATACAAATCTTTTTAATTATGATAATTTCTTTGACAACGGCGCATTTATTGATTTTATTAAAATTCTAATTCTTTTTGGAACATTGGTATTCTTTCTATTTTCTGAGGAATATTTTTATGATCTGAATCTAGATAAATTTGAAATACCTATATTAATATTATTTTCTGTTCTCGGTATGATGATAATGATATCTTGCAATAATTTAATTTCCATGTACTTAGGCATAGAGCTTCAAAGTTTATCTTTATATATTCTTGCCAGTATAAATAAGAAATCAATTAAATCTACCGAGGCAGGATTAAAATATTTTATTTTAGGAGCACTTTCTTCTGGTATATTACTTTACGGATGCTCACTTATTTATGGATTTACAGGTGCACTCAACTTTCAAGAAATAGAATTAAAATTAAGCGTACTCCCACAATTAGATTTAGGATTAATTTTTGGTTTAGTTTTCATTATCGTTTCATTGGCGTTTAAAGTTTCTGCAGTACCATTTCATATGTGGACACCGGATGTGTATGAAGGTTCTCCCACACCTATTACTGCTTTTTTTGCAATTGTAACGAAAATCGTTGCAGTTGGTTTACTAATAAGATTTTTAATATTACCTTTTGGACAATTTGTAGATGATTGGTCACAAATAATTATATTTTTATCAATCTCTTCAATGATTCTAGGCGCTCTTGCAGCTATGACACAAAATAATATCAATAGACTTCTAGCTTACAGTTCAATTGGCCATATAGGTTATATGTTAATAGGCTTGGCTACAGGTGCTGAAACAGGAATAAGGGGAATAATTATTTATTTGTGCATTTATTTATTTATGAATGCAGCTGTATTTACAATTTTATTATCAATTAAAATTAATGGTAAATATATAGAAAATATTAAAAGTTTTGCCGGGTTAAGCAAAAAATATCCAATTATTTCTTTTATAATTTCAATTATGATGTTTTCAATGGCCGGCATTCCACCATTTGCAGGATTCTTTTCTAAATTTTATATTTTTATTTCAGCACTTGAATCTAAATTAGTATTTTTAGCAATTATTGGTGTTTTAAGTAGCGTTGTGGCAGCATTTTATTACATAAGAATTGTTAAGATTATTTATTTTGACGATGGATTAGATAATTTTGAAGTTATTTTAAATTTTAGAAGAAAACTTATTATCTTTATTTCGACAATTTTTATAGCATTTTTTATAATTGCACCATCTTATATAATTGACACAGCTCAAGAATTATCAAAAACAATTTTTTAATTTCTATATGGAATATAAATACTTATTAGATTTATGTAAAAAGAAAAATATTGAGTTTTATTATTTTGAAAAAGTTAACTCAACTATGGATGTTTCAAAAAAATTATTTTTTGAAAATAAAAGTACATTACTAATTTGCTCAGCACAACAAACTTCAGGAAGAGGTAGGTTGGGTAATAAATGGATAAGTAACAAGGGAAATATTTTTTTTTCTTTGAGATTTGTTCCAAAAGTTGATTTAAAAAAATTTTATCAAATTGGTATTTTAAGTTGTATATCTATTAAAAAAACCCTAAAAAAATTTGGAATATCAAATGTTTCAATTAAATGGCCAAATGACATAATTGTTGAAAATATGAAAATCGGCGGTGTTTTAACGGAAACTTTTTTTAAAAATAATTATAATTATTGCACAGTTGGTATCGGCATAAATTTTATAAATTCTCCAACTATCAAAAAATATTCAACTACATATATAAAAAAATATAATTCTTCGATTAATTTTGAAATATTTTTAACCTTTCTTATTAAAATGATTATTAATTCTTATAACAAATGGAATGATTCCAAATACAACAATCTAATTGACGAATATAAAAAATCGTTAATTTTTTTTGGGAAAGAAGTTATTATAAATAATAATAATAATTTAATTAAAGGCATACTTATTGATGTTACTAAAGATGGTTATTTAGTTCTAAATTCAAATAATAAAAAAAGAATTATTCAGTCAGGTTTTATAGAATTTAAATTATGATAGTTGTTGATTTAGGAAATACAAATATAGTAATAGGTTTTTTTGATAAATCTAAGCTTAAAAAGATACTTAGATTTGAGACTAAAAAATTTAAATTTAATAAAATATTAATCTTAAATATTCAAAAAGAATTAAAAAAATATAAATTTAATAAAAATTATCAATTGATTATTCTTGGATCAGTGGTTCCTAGAAAAAATATAGAAATAAAAAAAATTGCAACTAATATCAATTGGAAAATTATAGACATTAAGGGTAGTAATATCATCTTACCTTTAAAAATAAAATTTTACCCACACAATCATATTGGTGCAGATAGAATAGCAAATTCAGTAGCTGCTATTAATTATTATTCTAAAAATTGTATTATAGTTGATTTTGGAACCGCAACTACATTTGATATAATTAAAAATGAAACATATATAGGTGGTGTAATTACGCCAGGAATAGAATTATCAAACATTATTTTAGGCCAATATGCTGCCAAATTAAAGAAAATCAAAATAAAAAAAATAAAAAATATAATTGGAAGAAATACGCTTGAAGCAATGCAAAGTGGTTTTTATTGGGGATATACTGCACTTATTGAAGGAATTCTAAAAAAAATAATCACTAAAGAAAGAAACTATAAACCAGTAATAATTTTTACTGGAGGTTTAGCATCTACATACTCTAATGAGTTAAATTATAAAATTATTGAAGATGATAAATTGACATTAAGAGGCTTGTATCATATTGGGCTATCAAATGTTAAATCATAATATTCTAATAAATTCTGATACAACAAAGGGATTGTACTTTCTCCCTGTTGGCGGTGTTGGAGAAATAGGGGCTAATTGTTACTTATATTGTTGTGATGATTCTTGGATAATGATTGACCTTGGAATATCATTTGCTGATGATCAATATCCCGGAATTGATCTTCTTGTTCCGAGATTAGATATTTTAGATTATTTAAAAAATAAACTTAAAGCTATAATTATTAGTCATGCGCATGAAGATCATGCAGGAGCGCTCTCATACTTCACTGATAAAATTAAATGTCCAATATATGCAACTAATTTTGCTTGTAATATGATTAAGCAAAAAATGAAAGAAAATAAAAAAATTGATTCAATTAAACTAAAAAAAATAGATATAAACAAATCTTTAAAATTTAAAAATTTTGAATTAGATTTTATAAGCACTACTCACTCTATACCAGAACCATATGCAATAAGAATTAAAACATCATACGGCAATATTTTACATACGGCTGATTGGAAAATTGATGATAAACCTGTAATTGGAAATAAATTTGATTCTACACCATTCACAAAATTAGGTGATGAGGGAGTTTTAGCATTAATAGGTGATTCTACTAATGCACAAATATCAGGGTATTCTAAATCTGAAAATGAAGTTAATAAACATCTCCCTAAGTTATTTTCTAGATATTCAGGAAGAATCGTTATAACTTGCTTTTCCTCAAATATTGCTAGAATCAAAAGTATTATTAATGCTGCTAAGGAAAATAACAGAAAAGTTTCAATAGCAGGTAGAAGTATTGACAGAACAATTGAAGCTGCCAGACAAAGCGGCTATTTTGATGAGATTGAGTCAATAATTCATGAAGATAAATTAAAATATGTTTCTAAAGAGGAATTAGTTATAATTTGTACTGGCAGCCAAGGTGAAAAAAGATCCGCGTTATATAGAATGGCATATAACTCTCACCAACATATCAAACTTGAAAATGGTGACGTAGTTATTTTTTCATCAAGGGATATTCCTGGAAATGAGAAAAGTATCAATAATTTAAAAAATCTAATTATTAGACAAAAAGTAGATATAGTGACTGGCGATGAAGAAATGGTCCACGTTTCAGGACATGGATATGCAGATGAATTAAAGGATATGTATCAATGGACCAGACCTTATGTAGCTGTGCCTGTTCATGGTGAATATTTACATTTAGTAGAACATGCAAAAATTGCCCAATCATGTCAGGTTCCTGTAACAAAAATATTAGATAATGGTTTATTATTAAAAATAGCTCCTAATAAACCAGAAATAATTGAAAAAATAGATACTGGAAAAATGGTTGTAGAAGGTAAAAATATTTATAATTCAGAATCTGATTTTATAAGAGAGAGGAAGAAATATTCATATGACGGTATATTTATGGTGACCTTATTACTTCATAAGGACAAATCAATTGATAAAAATATTACAATTACTCAATATGGCCTCGCTATCGATAATATGAAAAATATAATTGATAACTTTAAATTAGAATTTACAAATCAATATATTAATCTAAAAAAAGAAAAGAAATTTGATGATAGCCATATACAGGCTCTATCAAAAAAGGTTATTAGATCATATTTTAATAGAGAATACAAAAAAAAACCTGAAGTTCAAACTCATATCATACATATTTAATTTCAATATTTTATATATTGTATTGTTATGATTATTGAATTAGATTAAATTTTTATAATGAAATATTCTCTTTATTTTGCACCAACTTCAAAAGATGTTCCTAGTGAAGCCGAAATAATTTCTCATAAATTAATGATAAGATCTGGAATGATTAAACAATCAAGCGCAGGTATATACTCTTGGTTACCTTTAGGATTTAACGTCCTCAAAAAAATTGAGCATATAGTAAGAAAAGAGCAAGAAAAGGCTGGAGCAGTTGAACTGCTAATGCCAACAATGCAATCTGCAGATTTATGGATCAAATCTGGAAGATATGATGATTATGGTAAAGAAATGTTAAGAATACAGGATAGGTCCAGTAGACAAATGTTATATGGACCTACAAATGAAGAATTGATTACAGAAATTTTCAGATCTTATATAAATTCATATAAAGATCTTCCAAAAAACTTATTTCATATACAGTGGAAATTCCGCGATGAATTAAGACCAAGATTTGGAGTTATGAGAGGAAGAGAGTTTTTAATGAAAGACAATTATTCTTTTGATTTAACTTTCGAAGAAGCTAAAAAATCATATAATAACATGTATAGATGTTATTTAAAAACTTTTCTAAAATTAGGATTAACACCCATTGTTCTTAGAGCTGAGTCGGGTGCTATAGGTGGTAACTTAAGTCACGAATTCCAGATATTAGCAAAAACAGGAGAAAGTACATTATATTATGATAAAGAATTAGAGAATATTGATCCGTCAAAAGCTAATATTGAAAAATTACAAGATTATTATGCCGCTGTTGATGATCAACATAACCCATCAGAATGTCCTATAAATGAAAAACAATTAAAAATATCCAAAGGTATTGAAGTTGGCCATATTTTTTATTTTGGAACAAAGTATTCTGAGAAATTAAGTGCATTGGTTCAAACAAGTGATGGAAAAAATGTACCTGTTGAAATGGGATCATATGGAATAGGGGTTTCAAGATTAGTTGGTGCAATAATAGAAGCTTTTCATGATTCAAAAGGAATTATTTGGCCTGATCAAGTCGCACCATTTTATGTATCAATTCTAAATCTTAATACTAAGGATTTAAAATGTAATCAGGAATCTGAAAAAATGTATTCTAATCTTTGTAATATCAACATTGAAACACTTTATGATGATAGAGATATTGCAGCAGGCTCCAAATTTTCAGATCATGATTTAATAGGCATTCCCTATAAAATAATAATTGGTCCAAGGGATATTAAAGAAGGAAGAGTCGAAATTGAAAATAGAAAAACAGGTAAAAAAAATAAATTGTCAATCGAAGAAGCTCTAAATTATATTATAAAAAAATCAAAGGATTCTCAAAAATTGTGATACAAAATTTTGAGTATATCCTTTTTAAAAGATTCTTTTTTTCAAAAAAAAATGAAGGATTAGTTTCTATCATTTCTTGGTTTTCTTTTATAGGCATAGCGATAGGTGTGTCAGTCTTGATTATTGTGATGTCTGTTATGAATGGTTTTAGAGATGAATTGATTAAAAGAATTATTGGAATTAATGGTCATATAAATATTTATTCATCTTCTGGAGTTATTAATTATAATGATTATAAATTGATTAAATCTAATCCTTCATTATCCGATCTTCAATTTAATGCTATTGTCGAACTTCAAGGTTTAATAATTGCTGATGAAAAATCTAAAGGTGTATTTATAAGAGGTATGAAAAGTACAGATTTAAAGAATAAAAATAATTTTTCATCTAAAATTAAATATGGAAGATTCTATAAAGATGAATTAAATGAAATGATTATAGGTGAAGAACTGGCAAGAATCTTAAATATTACAATTTATGATAAAATTAAAATTGCAATTCCAAAAACTGATAAAACTATATTTGGTAATATACCAAGATTTAAAACGATGACTGTTTCTGGAATATTTGACGTTGATATGTACGAATATGATTCCTCTTTTGTTTATATCCCTACTGAAATTGCTCAAAATTTACTACTATTAGAGTATTCAGAAATTAATAATATAGAAATTTTTACCAAAAATGCTGATTTAGTTGATGATAATTTAAAATTATTAACAAATTCTATTCTAGTTAACAAGTTTAATAATCTTTATCCTGTGACCTGGAAGGACCGAAATAAAAATTTCATTGAAGCCCTTAAAACAGAAAGGAATGTAATGTTTTTAATATTATTATTAATAATTTTAATTGCATCTTTAAATATTATTTCTGGGTTAGTAATTTTTGTAAAAGACAAAAATAAAGAAATAGGAATTTTACGTACTATGGGTATGTCCAGATTTAGTGTTATGAAAATATTCTTTTTAATTGGTTCGACAATAGGTATAATTGGTACCATCATTGGTGTTTTATTTGGAATATTATTTTGTATTAATATAACAAGAATACAAGGTTTTTTAGAAAATCTATTTAATGCAAATTTATTTTCATCTGAAATATATTATCTTTCTTCACTACCTGCAAGAATTGATTATTTTGAAGTAATGTTAATTGCTATTTTAGGTTTATTATTAACATTTTTATCAACTATTTATCCGGCTTTAAAATCTTCTAAAATTAATCCAATAGAGGTTATTAGAAATGAATAACTTAATTTCAATAAAGAAACTAAATAAATCATATAACAACGCAGGTTCTTCAATTAATGTTTTAAAAGATATTGACCTAGAAATTAAGATTGGTGATTTTTTATCTATTGTGGGACCTTCTGGTTCAGGAAAAACAACATTATTAAATATTATTGGCACATTAGATAATTTTCAAGAAGGCATTTTCTTTTTTGATGGTATTAACATTTTAAAATTAAATGAAAATCAAAAAAATGTTTTAAGAAATACGAATATTGGATTTATTCATCAGTTTCACTATTTGATCCATGAACTTTCAAGTATTGAAAATGTGATTTTACCTCTTTTAATAGCAAAAAAAAATTATAAAAAATCAATTATTGATTCCACATTAATTTTAGAGGAATTTGGACTAAAAGATAAAATAAATGTTAAAACTAAGTTTTTATCTGGAGGTGAGCAACAAAGAGTTTCAATTGCAAGAGCTATGGTAAATAAGCCAAAATTAATAATAGCAGATGAAATGACTGGTAATTTAGATGAAAAAAATTCAGAAAATGTATTTAATTTTTTTATTGAAAAAGCAAAATCAGTAAATCAGGCAGTTATTTTTGTTACTCACAATTTAAAATTGGCTTCATTAGCTAAATCTAAATATAAACTTGAAAATGGTTTTTTGAACGAATACAATTAATAAATGAATGACAAACCATTTATTCACCTAAGAACACAATCATCCTATTCACTTTCAGAAAGCGCAATTAAGATAGATAAACTTGTTGAAATGACAAAAGATTTTAATATGCCAGCTGTTGCACTTACAGATAATAATAATATGTTTGGTGCTTTAGAATTTAGTATAAAATCCTCAAATAAAGGTATTCAACCAATAATAGGAACAACAATTAATTTATTTATTAATGACTTACATAACATTAATAATAATATAAATATTAATCAAGTAACACTGTTGGCAAAAAATCAAATAGGTTATACTAACCTGTTACATCTTTCATCTAAAAGCCACATTGAAAATAGTCATAATATGCCAGGCTTATTTTTAAAAGATATAATAAACTATAAGGAAGGTTTGATTATTTATTTAGGAGGATCACATAATCCTATAATTCAATATCTTGAAAAAAATAAAATTGAAAGAATGAATGATTTAATTTCAACTTTAAAAAATGAATTTAAAGATAATTTACTTTTTGAAATTCAAAGAATTCAAAATAATGATTTTGAAAAATTTGAGGATAATTTAATTAACTTATCAATTGAGAAAAAAATCCCTCTAATTGCAACAAATAATGTACAGTATCCAGATGAAGAATACTTTGAATCACATGACTCATTAATATGTATTGCCGAAAAAACAAAATTAGTTCATGAAAAACGAAAAAAATCTAATCCAAACTTGTACTTCAAATCTTCTGAAGATATGTATGAATTATTTAAAGATATACCTCAAGCTCTTGAAAATACTTTGCTTGTGGCACAAAAATGTAATTATTTTCCTCTTTCAAAAAAACCAAAACTACCAAAATATGAAACTAATAATCAATTCAACGAAAAAGAAGAACTGATAGATAAATCAACTAAAGGACTTGATAAAAGAATTAAATATAATTCTAAATTTACTAAGGAAAAAATAGATATTTATAAGAAAAGATTGGAATATGAATTAAGAGTTATTAACGATATGGGATTTGCTGGATATTTTCTAATTGTTTCAGATTTTATCAAATGGGCTAAAAACAATAATATACCTGTTGGACCTGGAAGGGGATCTGGAGCCGGATCTCTAGTTGCCTGGTCCCTTACTATTACTGATTTAGATCCCATAAATTATGGCTTAATTTTTGAAAGATTTTTAAATCCTGAGAGAATTTCATTACCTGATTTTGATATTGATTTTTGTCAAGATCGAAGAGATGAAGTAATTGACTATGTTGAAAAAAAATACGGAAAGAACTCAGTTGCTAGAATAATTACTTTTGGAACATTATCATCTAGAGCAGTTATTAGGGATTTGGGTAGAGTTCATGATATTCCATATCTTGAAGTTGATAGGTTTTCAAAAATGATTCCTTATAATCCTGCAAACCCAATAACTTTATCTAAATCTATAGAGATTGAACCTTCATTAAAAAGAGCAATAAATAATGATGAAAGACTAAAATTAGTAATTGATCAAGGTTTAAAACTTGAAGGTCTTTACAGGCATGCATCCACTCATGCTGCAGGAGTTGTTATAAGTGATACTAATTTGCAAAAAGAAATACCTCTTTATAAAGATCCAAAAACTCAAAAAATAAATACTCAATTTTCAATGACATACGTGGAATTATCCGGTCTTATAAAATTTGATTTTTTAGGCTTAACAACTTTAACAATAATTAATCAAGCTACAAAATTAATTAACAAATCAAACAAAGAATTTGACATAAATATGATACCACTTGACGATAAAAAAACATTTGAAATGTTAAGCTATGGAAAAACTGCTGGAGTTTTCCAATTGGAAAGTTCAGGTATGAAAGATGTGTTAAAAAGATTAAAACCAGACCGTTTTGAGGAAATTATAGCTGTAGTTGCACTTTTTAGACCTGGTCCAATGGATAATATACCATCATACTGCAATAGAAAACATAAGATAGAATCAATCGATTATCTACATCCTTTATTAGAGCCAGCTTTAAAAGAAACATACGGTATTATTGTATATCAAGAGCAAGTTTTACAAATTGCTCAAATACTATCAGGATATTCATTAGGTGAAGCAGATATTTTAAGAAAGGCTATGGGAAAAAAAATAACAAAGGAAATGAAGGCTCAGAAAGATAAATTTATTCAAGGTGCTATAAATAAAGGACTTAGCTCTAATCAAGCATCAACAATATTCGAGCTAGTTGATAAATTTGCTGGATATGGATTTAATAAATGCCACGCTGCTGGTTATGCTTTAATTGCTTACCAAACTGCTTATCTTAAGAATCATTTTACTGAAGAATTTTTAGTTTCTTCTATGAATTTATCAATTAATAAAACTGAAAATCTTGTAATGTTTAAAAAAGAAATTGATGAACTTAAAATCAAACTTTTAAAACCTGATATAAATAAATCTGAATCAGAGTTTTCAATAGAAATGGATAAAGATAATAGAAAGTGTATAAGATTTGGATTAGCAGGCATAAAGGGTGTTGGTTTTAATGCTATGATAAATCTTGTGAATGAAAGAAAACTTAATGGAAGTTTTAAAAATGTCATAGATTTTGTTTCAAGATTAAAAAGTGATGTTATTAATAAAAAACAGTTAGAAAAATTAATTCAGTCAGGATCATTTGATTCTATAGAATCTAATAGATGCTATTTATTTGAGAATGTAACTAATCTTATAGATATATCCAATTCACTAACTCAAAATAAAAATCAAACATCTTTATTTAAATATGATTCTAATGATTATATAAAAAATCTTAAAAATTACAATGAATGGAATATGACAACAAAACTTAAATATGAATTTGAAGTTATAGGTTATTATTTGTCTAGTCATCCACTATCACTCTATTCAAAACAAGTTCTTAATTTACTTGAAATAAAATCATATGAACAAGTATTGAATGAGAATAAATTTATTAGAGGTAAAATTGCTGGTTCAGTTTTAGATATAAAAGAAAGAACTTCAAAAGACGGAAACAAATATGCTTTTGTTGCGGTTTCTGATAGTACCCAGCATTTTGAATTAACCATATTTGGCGATACTTTAAGAAGTTACAGTAATTTGTTAGAAGCCGGAAATACTTTACTATTCGATATAGATTTGTCATCCAATAAAGATAGGGGAGAAAGATTAATAATTAGAAAAATTCAATCCTTAAGAGAGTATATACTGGGAAAGAATTTTGAACATTGTATATATTTAGATTCAATTAAAGATTTAGAATTAATTAAGAATTATATAGTCGAAAAAAAGTCCAATAATGATAAAATTTATATTTCAATAAAAAAAAACAATCTAAATGTGAAGCTGTCTTTACCTGATCAATTATCTATTTCTGATTTTAATGAAATGGATGATATTCTTAGCTCTAAGAATATAATAAAAACAACAAATATTATTAATTAATACTTGAATTTGACTTTTTTTTTAATATAGATATATCCAATTTAAAATTCGCACACAGAAAAATTCCGGTGCTCGTAATTTTCTGTGGAGGAACAACCGGAGTAAAATATGAAATTACCTGAAGTAAATATTCAACAATTACTTGAAGCTGGCGTACATTTTGGACATCATAAAAAAAGATGGAATCCAAAGATGGAACAATATATTTTTGGAATTAGAAATAATATTCATATTATTGATTTAAGAATATCACTACCTTTAATTTACAAAGCCTTAGAAGCACTTTATTCAATATCTAGTAAATCTGGAAAAATACTATTTGTTGGAACGAAAAAACAAACATCAAATTTTATAGAAGAAATTGCAAAAAAAACAAACCAATATTTTATAACTAAAAGATGGTTTGGAGGCACATTAACAAATTGGAATACAATTTCTAATTCAATTGAAAGACTAAAAAAACTTGAAGAAAAAATTGGAGTTGAAGAAAATAAATTATCAAAAAAAGAATTATTAAATTTAAGAAGAGAGAGGGATAAATTAAATAATGCGATTGGGGGAATTAAAACTATGGAAACACTTCCAGACCTGGTTGTAATATTTGATACAGTTAAGGATAAAATTGCAGTTCAAGAAGCTCATAAATTATCAATTCCAGTCTTGGGAATAATTGATACAAATTCTGATCCTGAAAATATAAATTATCCTATCCCTGGTAATGATGATGCCATAAGATCTATAAATTTATATGTTAACTTATTTACAGAGACAATATTAAATGCTTCAAAAAATATTGTTAAAACTGAGGATGTGGGTTCGTCTACTAATCCTCCTGAAGAAGTAATCGAAAATAAAGAAGTCAACAAAATTAGTTTAAAAGAAAAAAATAAGAAAAAAAATACAGAAAAAAAAATAAAAAAAGCAAAAAAAAACAGTAATGAGTAAAGATTTAAATTTAATTAAAGATCTTAGAGAAACTACTGGAGCAGGTTTTGTTGATTGCAAGAATGCACTTTCTGAAAGCAACAATGATGTTGATAAGGCTATTGACTATTTAAGAAAAAAAGGATTATCAAAAGCTAATAAAAAATCATCTAGAGAAGCTAAAGATGGAATTGTGTCAATAAATATTTATAATGAATCTAAAGAGGCAACAATAATAGAGATTAATAGCGAGACTGATTTTGCAGCAAAAAATATTGAATTTATTAATTTTGTAAAAAAAACAAATGATTTAATAAAAGAATTTAAATCCTTTAATGACTTTTCTGACTTGAATAATACAGCAACATCTAATTTAAAAGATAATTTAAATAATATTATATCAAAAATAGGTGAGAATATTGTAATTAGAAGATTCTCAAAAATAACTGCTCAAAATAATGAAAAAATATACGGTTATGTACACAATAAATACGATAATAATATTGGTAAAATTGCATGTTTGTTAAAAGTTAAAGCAAACAAATATGATGATAAAACTAACGAATTATTAAGGCAAATTTGCATGCATATTTCTGCATTAAAACCTATTTCTCTTTCTATTGATAGTTTAGATAAAAATATAATTGATAAGGAAAAAGAAATTTTAATGGAGGGCATTAAATCTTCAGGAAAACCAGAAAATATAATAAACAATATATTAAAAGGAAAAATTAATAAATTTTATGAAGAAGTTGTTTTATTAGAACAAAAATTTATAATTGACAATGAAACAAAAATAAAAAATATTTTAAATGAATATTCAAAAAATAATAATAATTTGATCCAAATAATTGACTATAAACTTTTTGTATTAGGAAATTAAATGGCTAAATATAAAAGAATTCTTCTAAAACTATCAGGAGAAGCGCTAGTTGGTAAAAAATCTTTTGGATTAGATATAGATGTTATAGATCACATAGCATCTGAGATTAAAAAAGTATATGATGAGAAGATTCAAGTATGCATGGTTGTAGGAGGTGGAAATATATTTAGAGGAGTATCATCTGCCTCAAAAGGTACTGATAGATCAACTGCAGATTATATGGGGATGCTCGCAACATTAATTAATGCATTGTCATTACAAAATGCTCTTGAGAAAATATCAATTCAAACAAGAGTTCAATCAGCTATAAATATTTCACAAATTGCAGAGCCATATATAAGAAGAAAAGCAATTAGACATTTAGAAAAAGAAAGAGTTGTTATTTTTGGAGCAGGTACAGGCAATCCATTTTTTACTACAGATACTGCCTCATCTTTAAGAGCTTCAGAAATGAATTGTGATATAATCATAAAGGCAACAAAAGTTGATGGTGTATATGATAAAGATCCAACAACTAACAAGGACTCTAAATTATTAAAAAAGATTAGCTATAATGAAGTTATTTCAAGAGAACTTAAAGTTATGGATGCAACAGCGATAACCTTGGCAAAAGAAAGTAAAATACCTATAATAGTTACATCTGTTTCTAAAAAAGATTCTCTAATAAATGCTCTTAATGGGATTGGTAATTTTAGTACAATAAGTTAATATAAAAAAATGGATAAAAATTTAATTGAAAATAAAATGCTTACAACGCTTTCTCATTTTAAAAAAGAGATTAATGGATTAAGGACTGGCAGGGCATCTGTTGCTTTAGTAGATAGTATAAGTGTTGATGCATATGGTTCTAAACTTCCATTAAATCAAGTTGGTAATATATCAGTACCGGAGTCACGATTAATAACAATCCAGGTATGGGATCAAGAACTTGTAAATAATGTAGAAAAAGCAATTATGGATTCTGATTTAGGCATTACTCCACAAACTGAAGGTGTTTTAATCAGATTACCTTTGCCAGATTTAGATGAGGAAAGAAGAAAAGAGTTATCTAAAATAGCTTCTAAATATGCTGAAGATAATAAAGTTTCCTTAAGAAACATAAGAAGAGAATTTATTGACAAATTTAAGAAAGAACAAAAAGATAATCTATTAAGTGAAGATGAATTAAAAAAACATATTGATGAAATTCAAAAAATTACAGATAAAAATGTAAATGAAATTGATGAAATTCTTAAATCTAAACAAGAAGAAATAATGAAAGTTTGATTGTGAATAATAATATACCCCAGCACATTGCAGTAATTATGGATGGTAATTCTAGATGGGCAAAAAAAAATGGATTACCAAAAAAAAAGGGATATGAAGAAGGAATTAAAACATTAAGAAAATTAATAGATCATTGTATAGAAAATAATATACAGATTCTTACCGTTTATGCATTATCAACTGAAAATAAATATAGAGATGATATTGATATCTTATATACTTTAGCGAAAGAATTTATAAAGGATAACAATATTATTAATGAATTTAAATATGTTAAATTTAATCTTTTAGGTGAAAGAAATAATATACCAAAAGAAATTCTATTTTTTTTTGAAAAACTTGAAAAAAACAATAATTATAAAAAAAAAATTAATTTTAATTTAGCTTTTAATTATGGAGCATGGAAAGAAGTTGAAAACTGTATAAAAAATATAATTAAATTATCTAATCAATTAAAAAAAATTAATATTAATGAAGAATTGATCAATAATAATCTTTATACTAAAAATATTCCTAATCCTGATATTTTAATTCGTACTGGAGGACAAAAAAGATTAAGTAATTTTCTTTTACTTCAATTAAAATATACCGAATTATTTTTTTTAGATACTTTATGGCCAGATTTTACACATGATCATCTTAAAGATATATTAGTTGAATTTAATAACAGAAATAGAAATTTTGGATTATGATTAATAATTTATTTAAAAGAGTATTATTCTCAATACCTTTGCTACTATTGATTTTACCATTACTAATCTTTGGAAAGACTTATTTATTTCTAATCACATCATTATTATTTTTATCACTATTTTATGAATGGAATTATATTTTTTTTAAAAAAAATAATCTTAATTTATTGATAATTTTACTTTTATGCATATTAACAATGTTTTTATTTTTTTTTAGTCAATTATTGTCAATTATTTTATCATTTATTATAATTATATATATATCAATTATTAATTTTAAATATAAATTCCCATATCTTTATACTTTTATTATATTTTATTTCTTCATTTCATTTTATTCAGCATTTTATTTAATAATTAATATTAAAAATATATATATAATTATTTACATAGTATTTATTGTCATTTCTTTTGATACACTTTCTTATATCTTTGGTAATTTAATTAAAGGTGTTAAGGCTTTGCCTTCTATTAGTCCTAATAAAACTCTTTCAGGATATATTTTTGGATTCGTCTGTACATTTATTATTAGTTTTTATATAAATTTAAATACAATTAATTTTGAAAATACTTTTTTTTATTTAATAACTTTATTAATTATCTTTTCAGCAATAATAGGAGATATTCTAGAATCAATTATAAAAAGACAACTATCTCTTAAAGATATTAGTAATTTTTTACCTGGACACGGAGGTTTTTTTGACAGATTTGATAGTTTATTATTTGTTTTCATTACTGTAAATACTGCTTTTATATTTTTATATTAAATAATTGTTATGAAAAAAATTAATATTCTTGGATCTACGGGCATAATAGGCAAAAAAAGTCTTAACGTTATAGATAAACATTTTAATAAATTTAAAATTAATTTTATTTTAGCAAATAATAATTATCTTACTTTATCAAAACAAGCTAATTTATATAATCCAAATTATGTGGGAATTATAAATACAAATTATTATAAAAAATTGAAAGAATTAGTTAGTAATAAGAATATAAAAATTATTTGTGGAAATGACTGTTTTAAAATTCTTAATAATAAAGTTGATTCAACCATTATTTCTATTTCTGGAATTTCATCACTAAAATATATTCAACCGGTTATAAAAGGTTCAAAAAATATTGGAATTGTAAATAAGGAATCAATAGTGTCTGCCGGTAAATTTATTAATAAATTAATTAAAAAATATAAAGTAAGAATGGTTCCTTTAGATTCAGAACATTATTCAATATATACTTTCCTTCAAAATAATTTTGATAAATCTAAAATTAATAAAATTTATTTAACAGCATCAGGAGGACCCTTTTTAAATCATAAAAATATATTTAATAAAAAAATTTCTGTTAAGGATGCTCTAAAACATCCAACTTGGAAAATGGGAGTTAAAAATACTATTGATTCTGCTACTATGATAAATAAATGTTTAGAGATTATAGAAGCACATTATCTTTTTAATTTAAAATATTCCAAATTAGATATTATTATTCATCCTGAATCTCTTGTTCATTCTGTAATTAAGACAACAGAGGGAAGTTTTATGGCTAATATTTCTAATAATGATATGTCAATTCCTATATATGGATTTTTAAATAATGATATCAATCAAATTAATAAATACAATAAATTAGAACTTGATAAGATTAAAAGAATTAATTTCTTAAAACCAGATAAAAATAAATTTCCTGCTTTGAAAATATTCGACAACTTGAACAAAGAATCTCTTTCAGAAATAATTATTTTTAATATATCTAATCAAATTGCTGTTGATTTATTTATTAAAAATAAGATAAAGTTTGCCGATATCGTTCACTTTATTAAGAAATCATTAAACAAGTTTGAAAATTTTAATTTATGTAATATAAATGATGTTATTATGTATCAAGACTATATTTATTCGGAAATTAACAATAAACTTAACAAAATATAATTTAATAATGCTATTTCTTAAACCTATCATTCTATATAAGAATTATTATTTAATATTCCTATTTACTTTATTTTTTTTTAATTTTGCTCATTCAAATGAACATAAAAATTTAGAAATTAAAATTATTGGAAACAAAAATTTAGATAAAGAATTTATTCAATCCATAGTTGATACAAACTTAGATATTAATAAAAAAGAATATACAAACTATGTTATAAAAGAAATTTTTGCTACTGGATATTTTCAAGATGTAACAGCTGAAATTTCTAACAATATTATGACAATAACCCTTAAAGAGAATCAAATAATTAATTCAATTCAATTTAAAGGTAACAATAGATTTAATAACAGTGATTTAGAAAAAGTAATAGAAGATAATTTAACTGGCATTTATGTATATAATAAATCAAATGTTGATAAAATAAATTCATTATTAACACAATATTATAAAGTTTATGGCTATAATCTTGTTAAGATCTCTCAATATACTAACGATATCAACTCATCTGAATTAGATTTGATATTTGAAATTAATGAAGGTGAAATAACAAAAATAAAGAAAATAAATATTATTGGAAATGATTCATTTTCTAATAGAAAAATAAAATCCATTATAAGATCCACAGAATCGAAATTTTATAAAATAATTTCTGGAAGAAGTAAATATAATGATAATTTACTCTTTATTGATGAAAATCAAATAGAAAACTATTATCAAAATCGAGGTTTTAAAAATGTAGAAGTAACTGGCTCTGTTGGTGAATTTATTAAAGAAACAAATAAAGTCATACTTAATTATTATATTAAAGAAGGAAAAAAATTTGAAATTGATCAAATTAATATTATTTATGAAGATTCTATTAAAAACCAAGATGAATCAATAAATGATTACTTATTTGAATCTATTTTAATCAAAAAAGGATCATTATATAAAAAGGATAAAATTATTAAATCATCTGATATTATATATGACTATCTTCAAAGCCAAGGTCTTGTCTTTATTCAAGTAAACCCAATTGAAAGCGAAATAGATAATTTAGTTAATTTAGATTTTTATGTAACTCCAATTAAAGAAAACTATGTTTCAGAAATTGATATTAAAGGAAATGTAAGAACTAAGGATAGAGTTATAAGGAGAGAGTTAGAATTAAATGAAGGAGATCCATTTATTCCATCTAAAATTAGAAAATCTAGAAATAATATTCAAAATCTTAATTTTTTTAGTAAAATAAATATGAATACACAAGAAAAAGATGGAAAAGTTAAGGTAGATGTTGATGTTGAAGAAAAATCTACTGGAGAATTTAATGTAGGTCTAGTCTATGATTCATATGATGGAACAGCATTTATTTCGGGATTAAAAGAAAGAAATATTTTTGGAGACGGTAGAAATGTTGAAATTAGCTTTAATACTAGCGATGATAATGCAGGTATAAATTTTGAAGTTGTGGAACCTTATGTATTTAATAAAAAATTTAATTTACTTTATAATGTTAATTTTAAAGAAAATGACTTTACTTCCTCATCTGGTTATAAAGTAGATCAACAGATGGCTGGTTTTGGTACAAGATATAAATTAACTGATGATATTACTCATTTTGCAAAATTTGACTATTCTATAAATAATTATAAATCTATTAAAAGCTCTGCCTCAGACGCAATAAAAAAACTTGAAGGTGAAAATGTAGAATTCACTGTTTCAAATAGATTATCATATAGTACTCTAGATACAAAATTTCGACCAAGTGAGGGTTTTTATATTGATTGGTTTAATAAAGTTGCTATTGATAATTTTGTTCTTAATAAATTTTCATATGACAAGTTTATTAATATTGATAAGAGAATATTATCTGTAAGAAGTGAAATAGGAAATATTTTAAGTTTATCAAGCAGCGATGTTATAGATTCTAATAAATTTTCAATAGGGGGGCGTAATTTAAGAGGATTTAACAAAAGAGGAGCAGGTCCAAGAAATTCAGCAAGTGGATACATAGGTGGAAAGAATAAAATTCAAGCTCAATTTGATTACGTTATTCCTATTTCTGAAGCTTCTGATAATATAATTGATTTTGTATCATTTGTTGATGTTGGTAAAGTTTTCTCTAATGATAGTACTCCTACTCATAGCACTGAATCAATTAGAGCTTCTACGGGAGTAGGTATAAACTTAAATACTGCAATCGGTCCATTTTCATTTACATATGCTATACCCATACAATCGGAAAGTTATGACAAGGAGAAAAATTTTGTTATATCAATAGGATGGGTCAATTAAATATATTATGAAATATTTTTTTTTTATATTAATTCTTTTAATATCAAATAATTTATATTCTCAAAATTTTGCAACTTTAAATTACGAAGAAGTTTATTCAGATTCTAGAGCTTTTCAAAAATATTTAAATGATATTGAAAATTTTAAAACAAAACAAATGAATATAATAAAAAAACTTGAAAAAAATTTGATTAAGGAGAGAAATAACCTAGATGAATCAAAATTAATTATTTCTGAAGAGAATTATAATATTAAAATTAATGATTATGAAAATAATTTACAAGATTACTATGAAGAAATTGATAAAATAAATAATGTTATTTTTAATAAAATTGAAAGAGGAAAATCTGAAATAAGTAAAGAAATAAACTTAATTCTTCAAGAAATTGCAATAGAAGATGACATTTTAATGATTTTTGATGAAAATAATTTTGTAATAGCTGTAAAAGAAATTGATATAACATCAAAAGTAATTGATAAATTGAATTCACGAATAAAAAAACTTAATATTGAAGAGTAAAAATATGCCTTTTTCTCTAAAAAATATTGATAATTTATTAAAAAAGAAGGAAGTTAATATCAAATATTCAATTTCCTCCGATTTAACTTTTGATAATTTTGCAACCTTATCAAATGCAACAAATAAAGACGTTTCCTTCTTTCATAATCTTAAATACAAGAATGATTTAATTAATACTAAATCTGCTGCTTGTTTTATCAGAGAATCAGATAGGAATTTGATTCCTAATGATTGTTTAGCCATAATAACAGATGATCCGTATAAATCATTCATTACCGCATTAAATCTATTAAATCCAAAAATAAAATCAAACGGTACAATTAGTAATAATTCAATTATTGATAAAAATACAAAAATTGGAAAAAATGTAGAAATTCAAGATAATGTTACTATAAAAAATAATGTTAAAATCAATAACAATGTAATTATTTTTTCAAATACAGTTATCGACGAAAATGTATTTATTGATGATAATGCATCAATCGGTTTTAACTGTAGTATTTCTAATACTTATATTGGTAAAAATTGCACTATTCAATCCGGTGTTATTATAGGTAGTACTGGATTTGGATTTGCTATTAGTGACGATAATTTTATTGAAACAAGACATCTTGGTAAAGTATTAATTGGTGATAATGTTAGAATTGGTTCAAACTCAACTATTGCTAGAGGCACTTTGGATGATACAATCGTGGGTAATAATGTCAGAATTGACAACCTTTGTCATATTGCCCATAATGTTAAGATAGGAAATAATTGTATCCTAGCAGGACAATGTGGGATTGCTGGGAGTACTACACTTGGAGATAGAGTTATAGCAGGTGGTCAAGTCGGTATTTCTGGACATTTAAAAATTGGTAACAATGTTCAAATAGCTGCTAAAAGTGGTGTAATTAAAGATATTTCCGATAATGGTATTGTTGGAGGATATCCCGCTATGAACATAAGAGATTGGCATAGAAACACTATTAATAAAAAACGGAAAATAAATAATGAATCTTAATATTAATGAAATAAAAAAAATTATTCCTCATAGAAAACCTTTTTTATTTTTAGATTCATTAGATATTATAGAAAGAGGAAAATCTGGAATTGGTCATATTTTTTTTAAAGAAGATGAATTCTTTTTTGAAGGACATTTTCCTAATAATCCTATTGTTCCTGGTGTAATCATTGTTGAAGCTTTAGCACAGGCAGCTGGAGTTGTTAGTGGCTATGAATTTATTAAAGAAGATAGGAAAGTCCTGTTTATGTCAATATCATCAGTCAAATTTAGAAAACCTGTTAAGCCAAATCAAGCACTTTCACTTCATGTCTCTAAATTAAATCAAGTGAAAAATGTATATAAATACTCAGGTATTGCCAAAAGAGGCGATGAATCTGTTACTGAGGCTGTATATACTGCTATGATTATTTAAGAAATATTGTGAAACTTTTCGTAATTTGATTTTATTCTAAAACTCTAGTATCTAAAAAATTGTGGAAAGTCTCATACACCCATCTTCATACATTTCATCAAATGCTAAAATTGCTTCTGATGTTTATATTGGACCTTTCTGTGCAATTAATGACAATGTCATAATTGAATCAAATTCAAAACTCATCTCACATGTATGTATTTCAGGAAATACAATTATAGGTAAAGAAAATACATTTTATCCATTTTCTAATATAGGATCTATTCCTCAGGATTTAAAATATAAAGGAGAAAATTCATCATTACAAATTGGTAATAAAAATATTTTTAGGGAAAACACAACAGTAAACATAGGTACAAAAGGTGGAGGCATGAATACTACAATAGGAAATGAATGTTTATTTATGGTCGGTTCACATATTGCACACGATTGCAACATTGGAAATAAAGTAATCCTTGCGAATAATGCAACACTCGCTGGTCATGTGAATATAAACGATAATGCCATCATAGGAGGATTGGCAGCCATACATCAATTTGTAAGAATTGGTAAATATGCAATGATTGGTGGTATGAGCGGTGTAGAGTATGATATCATTCCTTATGGAATATATATGGGTATAAGGTCAAATTTAAGAGGTTTAAATTTAATAGGACTTAAGAGAAAGGGGTTAGATTCTAAAAAAATTAATGAACTTCAATTATGTTTTAATGAAATTTTTGAAAAAAAACAACCTATAGAGGAAAATATTAAAAAAATTCAATCTAAGACAAATACTGAAGAGGTAAATGATATAATAAATTTTATACTACAAAAAAGTAGAAGAGGGATCTGTACTCCAAAAATATGAAAAAGTTTGGAATTATTGCAGGCGGAGGAGATTTACCATTAATTATTTCTAATAATTTAAAAAAAAATAAATTTGAAGTTTTTATCATAGGAATTAAAAATAATTTTAACTCAAATAAATTTAAAGGAAAATTTAATTTTGTAGAGCATAAAATTGGATCATTAACAAAAATACTAAATTCATTAAAAAAAGAAAAAATTAATCAAATTATATTTGCTGGATCAATAAAAAGACCCAGCTATAAAGATTATTCATTTGACTTAAAAGCTCTGCAATTTTTACGTCAATACAATATTGATAAACTTGGTGATAATAATTTATTGAAATCTATAAGTAATTATTTTCAACAAAATGGTTATAAATTTATAAAATGGAGAAAATACTGCCCAGAATTGTTTATAGACAATAAATCAATTACCACAATTAAACCTTCAGATATCGCATATGTTAATTTAAAAAAATCATTAGAAATCTTTAAATATTTTGGAAAATCTGATGTTGGGCAATCAATTATTGCACAAAATAAAATGATTTTAGGCTTAGAAGCTGCTGAAGGGACCGATGAATTGATTAAAAGATGCACAAAATATAAAAGAATTGGTGATAAGGGAATTTTAGTTAAATTAATGAAATATAATCAAGATGAAAGATTTGATCTTCCAACTATCGGTATAGATACGTTAAAAAAATTAAAAAAATTCAATTATGAAGGTATCTTTATTCAAAAAAATTTCTGCATTATAATTAATAAAAATGAAGTAATAAAATATGCAAATAATAATAATTTATTTATTGAAGGAATTAATAAATCTTGAAAATAAAAAAAAATATTAAAGTATTTATTATTGCTACCGAACAATCTGGAGATAATCTTGGTTCTGATTTAATAAAATATTTAAAAATGAAATATAAATATAATATTTCATTCTATGGAATTGGTGGAGACAAAATGATTAAAGAAGGATTAGTTTATACTAATCATGTTTCAGATTTTAAATCCATTGGTTTTTTTGAAATATTAATAAATTTAAGAAAAATATTATCTATCCTTTCCTCTAATATTAAAGAAGCAATTAAATTAAATCCTGATCTGGTTATCACAATAGACTCTCCTGATTTCTCATTTCGTTTTGTTAAAAGATTGAAGAATCATCTTGTTAAAACAAAATTTATTCATTATGTAGCACCATCTGTTTGGGCATGGAGAGAAGGTAGAGCTAAAGATATTTCCAGATTATACGATCTGTTGTTAACAATTTTTCCATTTGAAAAATCGTATTTTAAAAAATATAATCTCAAAACAGTGTTTGTGGGAAATCCTATTTTTAATAATAGGACAAAATTCAAAATTCCAAAAAAAAAGAAATATATAGCACTTATGCCTGGTAGTAGATTAAATGAAGTAAATTCTTTGGAGAAATACTTTAAATTTATTATAAATCACATTCATTCATCTTATCCTCAATATTCAATTTATATACCCACTCTTCCATATTTAAAGAAAAGAATTACAAATTTAACATCCTTTTCAAAAAAGAAAATAATTATTAGCGATAATAATAAAAAATTAGATAATTTATTTCCAAAAACTAAAATAGCCATTGTATGTTCTGGGACTGCAGCATTAGAAATGACTAAAAAAAATATTCCTATTATTGTAATTTATAAGTTAAATTTATTTACTGAAATATTATTTAGTTTTTTTGTAAAAACAAAATTTGCAAATATTATTAACATTATGGCAAAAAAAAGTATCATTCCTGAAATTACTAATCATAAATTAAATATATCAAAATTAAAATTTTCATTTGATTCCTTAATTAAAAATGAAAAATTACAAAAATTACAAATTAAAAATGCAAAAGTTTATATTAACAAATTGAAATTAGGAAAAAATTGTTCCTATAATGCTTGTTTAGAAATATTAAAAATTATTTAGACCAAAGCCATTCAAAAATGGATTTTCTTTCTCTTTTTTCTTTAGGTTTATAATTTCTTTTATCTTCACCTATATATAATTGTCTTGGTCTACCAATTTTTTTTATTGGATCTTCTATCATTTCTTTCCATTGAGATATCCACCCAGCTGTTCTCCCTATCGCAAATAATGCTGTAAACATATTAGTTGGAATACCCATAGCTTTCAAGATTATGCCTGAATAAAAATCTACATTTGGATATAATTTTTTTTCTATAAAATATTCATCATTTAATGCTATATTTTCAAGTTCTAAAGCAATATCTAAAAGAGGGTCATTTTTTATATTGAGTATTTCAAGAACCTCGTGGCATGTATCTTTCATTACGGATGCTCTAGGATCATAGTTTTTATAAACTCTATGTCCAAAGCCCATAAGTCTAAATGGATCATTTTTATCTTTTGCCCTTAGTAAATATTGATCAATATTATCTTTAGAATTTATTTCTGTTAACATTTTTATTACAGCCTCATTCGCACCTCCATGAGCAGGCCCCCAAAGTGACGCTATTCCTGCAGCTATACAAGCAAAAGGATTTGCATTTGAAGATCCAGCAAGTCTGACCGTTGACGTTGAAGCATTTTGTTCATGATCTGCATGTAAAATAAAAAACCTATCCATAGCTTTTACAAGTGTTTTATCTATTGTAAATTTTTGAGTTGGAACAGCAAACATCATATTAAGAAAATTTTCAGAATATGACAATTCATTATTAGGATAAATATAAGGTTGACCTATTGAATATTTATATGCCATTGCTGCAATAGTTGGCATTTTTGCAATTAATCTGTGAGAGGCAATCATTCTTTGATTAGGGTCGTTTATATCTGTACTATCATGGTAGAAAGCAGATAAAGCTCCAACAACTCCAACCATTATAGCCATTGGATGTGCAGCTCTTTTAAAACCTCTATATAAGTAAACTAATTGCTCATTAATCATCGTATGATTTTTAATTAAGTTATCAAATTTAGAAAAATCTTCAGGTGAGGGAAGCTCGCTATGAAGAAGAAGATAACAAACCTCCATAAAATTACTATTTTCCGCAAGTTCCTTAATATCATAACCTCTATGACGTAATATTCCCTGCTCACCATCAATGTATGTAATTCCAGATTTGCATGATGCAGTTGATGTGAAACCCGGATCATAAGTAAATAAACCAGATTCCTTAAATAAATTTGTAATATCTAATACATCAGGACCCACTGTTCCTTCTATGACGGGTATTTCATAAGAATTGCCATTTTCATTATCAAATAATGTAAAAGTTTTATTTTTTTCTTTAGGTAATGGATTGTTCATCTTATGAATTACTTACCAAATTATAATATTAAATTATATAAAAAAATTATTTATTCTTTCTAACGTTTCTTTTTTTCCAAGAATAATTAATATATCAGAAATAGGAATACCCTTTGATTTCCCTGTAAGAATTAGCCTTATTGGTTCACCAATTTCATTAAATTTTATATTTTCATTATTTGTAAATTCTTTAGTAATTCTTTCAATTTTCTCCTTTTCCCATTCATTTTCTTTATCAATTATATCTTTATATTTTTTTAATAATATTATCGATTCTTCTGATACATCATTTTTGTTTCTCTTTAGATTTTTTGCAATTAAAAAAGGTAGAATATTATCTTTTAGATTTAATAAAGTGTTTGATCTATTTTTCAGTATATCTAATGCTTTTGTTATTAAATTAGTATCAAAGTTTGTTGCATCAAAATTATAATCATTTTTAAATAAATTTATTATATCATTGTTATTTAAGTTTTTTATATAATTTAAATTTATAAAATTAAGTTTTTCGTAATCAAATTTACTTGGAGATTTATTTATTTTTGATAATTCAAAATCTTTTATTATTGAATCAATAGAAAAAATTTCATTTTTAGAAGAATATATACCCAATGTTAAAAGATAATTTACGATTGAATTAGCAAGATAACCATTATTTTTAAATTCAATGATATCCATCGAACCATGTCTTTTTGATAATTTGCTTCCATCATTACCATGCATTAAAGGTATATGAACAAATTTTGGTATTTTCCAATTTAATGAATTATAAATATGAAATTGTTTAAAAGCATTATTTAAGTGATCGTCACCCCGAATAATATGGGTTATGCCCATTTTATTATCATCTACTACAACAGATAACATATAAGTCGGAGTACTGTCTCTTCTAAGTATTATAAAATTATCAATTTCACTATTTAATACTTCAACTTTTCCTTGAACCAAGTCATCAATTACAATTGATCCGTTATTAGGTATGCTCATTCTAACACAATAATCTTTTTTTAAAGATTGAATATCAATGTTATTTTCACAAGTAGTGCATAGTCTTTTTATATTTTTTCTTTCTTTGACATATTTTTCCCTTTTTTTATCTAACTGCTCTTTAGTACAAATGCATTTAAATGCTTTTTTATTATTTAATAAATCTTCAGCAATATTTTTGTGAAGGTTAATATTTTTTGATTGTATATATATTTCTTCTTCCCAATTTATATTTAACCATTTGAGACCATTAATAATTGATTCAAAGTATTTATTTTCACTTCGTTCTTTATCTGTATCTTCAATTCTTAACAAAAACTTTGAATCTTTAAATTCTTTTTTTGATTTTTTGACAAAAAGATAATTAATTAATGCAGTTCTAACACTTCCTATATGTAAAAATCCTGATGGAGAAGGTGCAAATCGAGTAATGACTGAAGACATACTATCCTATTATAATAAAAGAATGATTAAATAATGTAAATTAACTAATTATATTTACGTATTATACCAGTTAATTCCCCATATACTTCAATATCTTTTCTTGAATATATTTTTTCTTTATATGCTGGGTTTGCAGGTATTAGTTTAATTAACGAACCATCAAAGTTTATTTTTTTTAGAGTTACTTCTTCTTTTCTAATCAAAACAGCTGCTATTTTTCCATTATCAACTATGGATTTTTGCTTTATTACCGCAATATCTCCATCTAATATTCCCTTTTCAACCATAGATTCACCCTTCACTAATAGACCAAAATAATTATGATTTTTTGAGATCATTTCTTGAGGAATATCTATATGTTCATCTCTAGAACTAATTGATTCAATTGGATTTCCAGCAGCTATATCTCCTAAAATTGGAATTGAAAATCTGCTCGTATTATTAAATGCATTATTGTTATTGCTGTTATTTACATCTTCAGGCGATCTTATAACTTCCATAGCGCGAGCTTTATGCTTTAGTCTTTTAATAAATCCTCTTTGCTCTAAACTTGTAATTAATCTATGAATTCCCGATTTCGATTTTAAATTTAACGCTTCTTTCATTTCTTCAAATGAAGGTGAAATACCTGATTTTCCTGTAAAATCAGTTAAATAATCTAATAGTTGTTTTTGTTTTTTTGTAAGCATATTCACATATTGTTCTATTTTAGTTCTCTAAATGTTTCAACAATAAAATATAAGTATTTGATTATACTGCTAAAAAATATAATTTTTCGAATCTGTTAGGTAGTAAATTCTCCACTTTTGCCACCACTTTTTTTTAGCAATTTAATTTCTTCTACTGATGCCTTTTTATCCAAACTTTTACACATATCATAAATGGTGAGGCAAGCTATAGTTACGCCTGTTAATGCCTCCATTTCAACACCTGTTTTAGCAAAAGTTTTAACGGAACAAATTAGTTTAAATGAATTTGATGATTTTTGAGTTAATATTTTTATTTTAACATCATCAATCGGTATATTGTGACATAAAGGAATTAAATCGGAAGTTTTCTTGGCTGCCATAATTCCAGCAATAACAGCTACACCTATGATGTCACCTTTTTTAGATTTTAAATTAAGTATTTTTTGGAAACTTTTATTATTAAATTTAATTATACCTTGAGCTGAAGCAGTTCTTAGCGAGGCTTTCTTATTGGACACATCTACAGACTGAGGGGATTTACTTTTATCTAAATGTGTAAAATTCTTTTTATTCATCAGTTTAATTTGTAAATTCTTTAATTTTTTTATTTATATCCTTAGATTTTAATAAACTTTCTCCTATTAAAAAATTATAAATTCCTAAACTATTATATAAAGATATATCATTTTTTACTTTTATCCCACTTTCAGCCACAACTGTATAATCTTTTGGTATATTACGTATAAGATTTTTTACATTATTTAAATCAACAGTTAGATCAGATAAATTTCTATTATTTATTCCTATTAGATTATTATTTAACTTTAAGGCAGATTCAATTTCTTTTTCATTGTGAACCTCAATTAAACAATCAATTTCATATTTTTTAGAAATATCTAGAATTTCAATTGCTTGATTTAAAGATAAAATTGACATTATTAATAATATTGCATCCGCCTTATAAAATTTACTTTGTGCAACTTGATATGGATCTATAATAAAATCTTTTCTCAAAATTGGAATATTTACATTTTTATTAATTATTGAGATATGATCAAGTTCTCCATTGAAAAATTTTTTTTCTGTTAATACAGAAATTGCACCCACACCAGACTTTTCATAATTTATAGCAATATTGATAGGATTGTAATTATTAACAATAATTCCGGCACTCGGACTAGATTTTTTTATTTCGCCAATGATATTAATTTTTTTATCATTTTCCTTTTGTTTTAATAAACTTTTAAAACCCCTATTTTTTTTATTTTTAATTAATTTTTCCAATGTATTTAATGAATATTTATTTTTTTCATTTTTAATTTCTATTTTCTTATTTTTGCATATTTCATCAAGAATATTCATAATCTATATTGAATTTGTATATTTTATTAATTCTTCTAAGTATGACAATGATTGTCGGCTATCTATAGCTTTTTTTGCAATCTCAGAACCGTCTTTGATATTTTTTGCTTTTCCCGATAAATATATTGTAGCGCCAGCATTAATTTCTATGATTTTTTGAAATACTGAATGTTTGCCCATAAGCATTTTAATTATGGCATCAGCATTAAAATCAGCATTTCCCCCTTTAATTTCAATATTGTCAATTAGCTCATAGCCTATCTCTTCAGGGTTAAATACATATTCACTTATTTTATTTCCTTTTAATTCAACCATATTTGTTTTTCCTGATAAAGATATTTCATCAAGTCCATCAAAGCCATTTACTAATAATATATGCTCTGAACCAAGATTTTTTAAAACTTCAGCATGCATTCTTAGCCATTTTTTTTCAAAAACTCCTAAAAGTTGTTTTTTTGTATTTGCCGGATTTAGTAAAGGACCTAATAAGTTAAAGATAGTTCTTGTCTTTAACTCTTTTCTAACGGGAGCAACATATTTCATAGCATTATGAAAATAAGGGGCAAACATAAAACAAAAATTAATATCAGTTAGCATTTTTTCATTTTTTGAAATATCCTTCTGAATTTTAATTCCTAAACTTTCTAATACATCAGCTGATCCTGATTTAGAGCTTACTGATCTATTACCATGTTTAGTAATTTTAATTCCTATACTTGCAGCAACAATTGCAGATGCTGTAGAAATGTTTAAAGTTCCAAGCATATCACCACCAGTTCCGCATGTATCGACAGTATCTAAAGTTGAGTTTATTTTTAATGATTTTTCTCTTAATATTTTTGTAGCACCAATAATTTCATCTAATGTTTCTCCCTTAATTTTCAATGCCGTTAAAAAAGAAGATATTATGACATCGGATAACTCTCCCTTCATAATCTTATTAAAAATTACACTAGACTCTTCTTCAGATAAATCTTTTAAATTGTATACTTTATCCAAAATATTTATGATTTCAGTCATTTATTAACTCAATAAAATTTTTAAATAATTTTTTTCCTATATCAGTTCCAATACTTTCTGGATGAAACTGAACACCATAAGTTTTATATTTTTTATGAGCTATCGCCATAATTATGTTGTCTGATGTTTTAGCAATTATATTAATCTCATTCGGTATACTTTCATTCTTAATGATTAGAGAATGATATCTTACAGCATTAAATTTAATATCTATTCCATCAAATAATCTATGATTATTATGATGTATTTCTGATAATTTTCCATGCATAATCTCTGGCGCAATTATTATATTCCCGCCAAAAGCCTGACCTACTGCCTGATGCCCAAGACATACTCCCAGTATGGGTATTTTATTATATAATTTTTTTACCAATTCAATGCATATGCCAGCTTTTTCTGGTCTGGATGGACCGGGAGATATTATAACTGCTGATGGCTTCATTTTTTCTATTTCGCTTATGGTTATTTTATCATTTCTATAAATTTTTACTTCTTCTCCAATCTCACTAACATAATGATATATATTAAAGGTAAAGCTATCATAATTATCAATAAGTATAATCATGGATTAAATATCCTCGTATGATTTTTTTGCAGCTTTTATAATTGCTTCAGCCTTATTTAATGTTTCTTGAAATTCTTTTTCAGGTACACTATCGTACACAACTCCACCACCGGCTTGAACAAAAAGTTTATTGTCTTTAATTAAACCTGTTCTTAAAGTTATACAAGTATCCATATCTCCATTTGAATCAAAATAACCTATTGCACCACCATAAAATGACCTATTTTGAGTTTCCAACTCTTCTATAATTTCCATAGCTCTTATTTTTGGGGCTCCTGAGACAGTTCCAGCTGGAAAACCTGCAATGATAGCATCAATACTGTCAAAATTACTATTAACTTCACCTTCAACGTTAGAAACAATATGCATAACGTGGGAATAATATTCAACGCTCATTCTTTCAGTGACATTAACTGTTCCTATTTTTGATACTCTGCCAACATCATTTCTTGCTAAATCTAGTAACATTAAATGCTCAGCTATCTCTTTTTTGTCAGAAAGTAGATCTTTTGAAAGTTTGATATCTTCTGCTTTATCCAAACCTCTTTTTCTAGTACCTGCAATTGGTCTAATTGTGATTTTGTTATTTCTTAGTCTTACAAGTATTTCAGGACTTGATGCAACTAAACCTATATTCTTAAAATTCAAATTCACTAAAAAAGGGGAGGGGTTTAATCTTCTTAAAGAACGGTAAAGATTTATAGTAGGTAACTTATAATCCATAACAAAACGTTGCGATGGAACAATTTGAAAAATGTCACCTTCTATTATATATTTTTTAGCTTTCTCTATTACACCTAAATAATCCTTTTTAGTAAAATTTGATTTTGGAATTATGTTAGCAACATTATATTTTTTTTGTTTAATATTTTGTAATTTTGAATTTAATAAACTTAAGACATTATTTATATTTTTACTTACATCATCGTAAGCAATTTTAGCTTTGACATTATCTGAAAAATGAACCGGAGCCATAATTGTTAAAGTGTCATATACATTATCAAAAACAACTACAATTTTTGGTCTAATAAATATTGATTCAGGTATTAATATATCATCTGCATTTTGAAGTTTTATATTTTCCATATATTTAATCATTGGATATCCCATATATCCTACCAAAACAGGACATGGAGGAAGAGATTCTTCTTTTTTAATTAAAGATTTTTTTAATAAATCTCTAAGTGATTCTAGAGGATTTTTATGTTTAGGAAAATTTTTAATAAAGTCCTTGTTTTCTCCTGATAAGGTCACTTTGTTGTTTAAACAACTCCATATAATATCTGGTTTAATCCCAAATAACGAATATCTTCCTCTTTTCTCGCCACCAGATACTGATTCAAGTAAAAAAGAATATTCTTGATTGGGGGATAATTTTAATAGTGCAGATATAGGAGTTTCTAAATCAGAAATAATTTTTTTATAAAGTATTTGTGATTTTTTATTTTGATAAATTTTTGAAAAGTCATCAAAACTTAGATATTCCATTACATTGAACTTGTTAAAGAATTTAAAAGGTCATCATTAGTTTTTATTACGATATTTTTTGAAATACCTTTTAATATCATAGCCCTGATTTCATCATTAACATTTACTTTTATATCACTGTTTATAGAAGTAGATTCTTTTTGAATATTGATTGAATTAGTTTTTGCTAAATAAACATTTTTATCATCATAAAGTTTAACTATCTTGTCAACATTATTTGCATAAATTGAGTTTATAAGATTGACTGGTAATACATCACTTTTTTTATCTATTGTTGTATTTTTAAAATCAACATTATACTTATCAGAAATATACTCTACGAATGATGATTGTATAAATTTTGATTTATCATCATTTTCAAGTTTTTCTATATATTTTTCGACAAGAATTAAATATTCTTTATTTTTCCATTTTTCGGCTACTTTTGTTTTTATGTCTTCATATTTTTCAAGACTTTTTATATTTATATTAGAAACATTAAATAAAAAATACGAATCATTATTTATTTCAATAATATCGCTTGTAATATTAGGATTGCTTTTAAATGCTTTTTCAACAATTAATTTCTTATATTTATTTTCATTAGAAAATTTAAAATCTGCTGTTACATTATTAAGTAATTCACTTTTTAATGAGAATTTATTTTTTATTTCATTTAACGATAATCCATTAAGAATTTCCTCATCAATTTCAGATATTAAATTTTGAATATAATTTGAAGATCTTTCTTTTTTAATATTTGTTACTATTATTTCTTTAACTGTATCAAGATTGGCTAATTTTGCAGGTTTTATATCTTGAACAAATACCAAATGATATCCCAGAGGACCATTTATAGTTGTTGAGAGTTCACCCTTATTTATTGAAAAAACATTATTTGATATTACTTCAATAATTTCATTCTTTTGCGCATTTATTAACTCCTGGAATCTTATATTTTTATTTTTAGCAAGTTTTTTTAATTCATTATATTTGTTAATATTGGAAGCCTCGTAAAAGAAGTCTTCAGCTTCACTTTCTAAATTAAAATTAAATTGAATAAAACTTCTTGTTTCATTTTTAGTAAACATAATTTTATTGTTATTATAATATTGATCAATATCATCATCGTATATTATAAAATCTTTAATAAAATCATTAGGATTTAAATATATATATTCTATTGTTCTTTCTTCAGGTTTCATAAATAGATTTGTGTTGTTGTTGTAAAATTTTGTTATTGATTCTTCATTTTCAACAACCTCTAAATTCAATTTTTCTGTAGGTAAAATCAAATAAGTTATGTCTCTTGTATGATTATTATATTGATTTAGTTTATCATTAATATTTAGCGGATATTTAATGTTTTGAATTAAACTATTCTCATAAAAATTATTCTGAGCTTCATAATTAATTATTTTGATAAATTCTTCTAAATTTAGATTTTGATCAATTAAAAAACTTTTTAGATTGTCACTAATGATATTGTTATTTGAATCATATATTGAAGGAATATAGTTTTGTGTAATTGAGGCTATTACTTTATCATCAATTAGCAATTCATTATTTATATATTCATTTTCAAAAATAGCTTTGTTTATTAATGCACCTAATGCATTTTTATCTAAACCAATACCCTTAGCTTCTTTATCAGTTATTTCAGATCCAATTAATTGGTTAAATTGTTTTTTTGTTAAATCATATGTTCTTAGGTATTCAACATTCGAAATTTGGACCTCGCCAACTTTTGCAACATTGTTAGCTCCAAGCCCAAGTACTCCTGAAAATCTAGAACTTGATTTAAAAAAGAATAAGCTAATCATAAAGATAAAAGCTAAGATTATACCTATTGTAGAATTTCTTATCCAACTAAGCATTTTAATTTATTTTATATTTCATTTGCTTCTACAATAAAGGGCAATATAAAGAAATTATAAATACGAAAAAAGTAATAAAATATACAAAAAACTATGAATTTTAAAAATTATAGTAAAATTATCGTTGCTAATTGGAAGATGAACGGCTCATTTAGCCTCATTAATCAATATAAGAATTATCTAAAAAAAAATTATATTAAATTTAATAAAAAAATAGCCATTGTTATTTGCCCTCCATTTCCATATTTAACAATATGTAAAAATAAATTTAAATATAAAAATATTTTTTTAGGTGCACAAAATCTTTCTTTATCAGATAATTTCTCTAAAACCGGTGAAATTAGCTCATCAATAATTCGTGACACTCAATGCAACTTTGTTATCTTAGGACATTCTGAAAGAAGAAATTTATTTAAAGAATCAGACAAATTAATTTCTAATAAAGTCAATGAGTCTTTAAATAACAAAATTAATGTCATAATATGTATTGGAGAAAATTTATCAGAAAAAAGAAAATCAAATACATTTAAAGTTCTAAAAAAACAAATTTATAAATCACTAAGTAATAATTGTTCACCAAAAAATACAATTATCGCCTATGAACCGGTTTGGTCAATAGGTACAGGCAAAACACCTACTATCGAAGAAATTAATAAAATTCACACTTATATTAAAAAAATATTAAATATTAAATATCATTTAAAAAATTATAAATTTAAAGTATTATATGGAGGTTCAGTAAATAAAAAAAATTCAAAGGATATATTATCATTAAAAAGTGTTGATGGAGTTCTTGTGGGTGGGGCATCACTAAATATAATAGAATTTGCTCATATTATTAATTTTAATAAGAATTAACTTGCGATAATTGAATAATTACATATAAGCACACCAATATCATGACTACTTTAATAATTATCGAAGTAATTCTCGCCCTATTATTAATCATATTAGTATTGCTTCAGCATAGCGACAACGAAGGTCTTGGTTTTGGTGTTTCCGGTGGTTTGGGAGGCTTAATGTCTTCTAGGGGATCTGCTAATTTTTTATCTAAGGCAACAGCCATAATTGCCACATTATTTATGATAATGAGTGTAGTGTTAACTATAGCTTCATCATCAAAAAACGAAATAAAAATTCTAGAATCTCTATCAGAGGATAAAATAGAGGATAGCAATATAGCTGAAGAACCCTCAATACCTGATTCAAATTAACTAAATAAAAAATATTCCTTGTTTATTTTGTAATAATTATGTATCAAGGATTTCCGTAATGCATTTTATATTTATTACGGGCGGAGTGTCCTCATCATTAGGCAAGGGACTTGCAACAGCATCCTTGGCATCTCTTCTACAATTAAAAGGTTATAAAGTCAGGTTAAGAAAATTAGATCCTTATTTGAATGTTGATCCTGGAACAATGAGTCCTTATCAGCACGGAGAGGTTTTTGTTACTGATGATGGTGCCGAAACAGATTTAGATCTCGGCCATTATGAAAGATTTACTAATGTAGATAGTAAAAAAACAGATAGCATATCTGCAGGAGGAATTTATTCAAAAGTTTTAAATAAAGAGAGAAAAGGAAAATATCTAGGAGCAACAATTCAAGTAATTCCTCACGTTACTAATGAAATAAAAAATTTTATTAAAAGTGATTTATCTAAAGAAGATTTCGTACTATGTGAAATTGGAGGAACCGTAGGTGATATTGAATCATTACCTTTTTTAGAAGCTATTAGGCAATTAAAAAATGATAGTGAGAATATATCCTCTGCAATACTGCACGTAACTCATGTTCCATGGTTAGAATCAGCTGGTGAATTAAAAACTAAACCCACCCAACATTCAGTTAAACAATTACTTAGCGTAGGTATTCAGCCAGATATTCTATTATGCAGATCTGATAGAATTATTAATAATAATTTAAAAAGAAAAATTTCACTTTTTTGTAATATAAAACCACAAAGAGTAGTTACGGCTTTAGATACAAAGAATATTTATGGGGTACCATCTTCTTACCATAAAGAAGGATTAGATTCAGAAATATTAAAATATTTTAATTTAAAAAAGAATAAAAAGACTATTAATTTACAAAAATGGAATCAGGTTGTTAAAATTCTTAATAATTCTAAAAAACAAATTAATATTGCAATTGTTGGAAAATATACAAATCTTGAGGATAGTTATAAATCACTTGTTGAAGCATTAACTCATGGAGGAATTTCTAATAAGGTTAAAATTAAAATTAAATGGATTAATGCTGAATCATTAGAAAAGAAAAAAAATTACAAGTTTTTTGAAAATGTTGATGGAATTTTAGTTCCTGGCGGGTTTGGTAAAAGAGGTATTGAGGGTAAGATTAAAAGTGCAAAATATGCTAGAGAAAATAAGATTCCTTATTTGGGTATTTGTCTTGGAATGCAAATGGCTATAGTCGAAATTGGAAGAAATGTTCTAAAATTAAAAGGTTGTCATTCTTCTGAATTTTCAAATCCAACCAATCCTGTAATAGGCTTGATGACTGAATGGATTAGAAAGAATAAAATTGAAAAGAGATCAAAATCTAGCGATAAGGGAGGTACAATGAGATTAGGGTCCTATCCTTGTGCAATTAAATCAAATACATTAGCTTATAATATCTACTCTAAAAAAAGAATTGATGAAAGACATCGCCATAGATATGAAGTTAATACAAAATATCTTAAATTATTTGAGAAAAATAACTTTATATTTTCTGGTATTTCTCCAAATGGCAAACTTCCAGAAATTTTTGAGTATTCAAGCCATCCTTGGTTTTTAGGAGTACAATTTCATCCTGAATTGAAATCAAGACCATTGAATCCTCATCCAATATTTGTTTCCTTCGTAAAAGCGTGTATTGATGGAAGTAAATAATATGATTAAAATACCTTTGAAAAATTTTAACATAAGTAATTCATTGCCCTTTGTTCTTATCGCAGGTCCATGTGTGATAGAAAGTAGAGATCACTCTCTTATGATGGTTGAAAAAATTAAAAAAATATCCAATGAGTTAAATATTAATTTTATTTTTAAAACAAGTTTTGATAAAGCAAATCGTACCAATGTTGATAGTTATAGAGGACTTGGGATAGATGATTCTATAAAAGTATTTCAAGAAATTAAAAAAAATTTTGAATGTCCTATTTTAACTGATGTGCATAATGAGAATCAATGTTCAGTATTTTCTAAATATGTTGATATCATTCAAATTCCTGCCTTTCTATGTAGACAGACTGATTTAATTATCGCTGCTTCTAAAACTAATAAAATAATTAATATTAAAAAGGGACAATTTGTCTCACCTAATGAAATGCCTAATATAATAGAAAAAGCTGTGAAAGTTGGGAATAATAATATTTTGTTAACTGAAAGAGGTTTTTCATTTGGATATAATAACTTGGTTACTGATTTTAGATCAATTGAGATTATGAAAAAAACAAAATATCCTGTTATCTTTGACGCAACTCATTCTGTGCAGGAACCAGGTGGTCTTGGAAAGTCTAGCGGTGGTAAAAGGGAATTTATTCCAGCATTATCTAAAGCCGCAGTTTCATTGGGAGTTGCCGGCCTTTTCATTGAAACTCATAATGATCCAGATAATGCCCCAAGTGATGGCCCGAATATGATTGATCTTAATAACTTAAAGCCATTATTAAAGAAATTAATAGCATTGGATAAGGTAACTAAATCTTAAACAATAAAATTTTTATGAAAAAAATTATTAATATAAAAGCTAGAGAGATACTTGATAGTAGAGGATATCCAACAGTTGAGTGTGATGTAATACTTGAAAACAATATAGTTGGCAGATCAGCAGTGCCCTCGGGAGCTTCTAAAGGAACACATGAATGTGTTGAAATAAGAGATGAAGATAAAAACAGATTTAATGGAAAAGGAGTTCTAAACGCAGTTAATAATATAAATAATATAATTTCAAAATCACTAGTTGGATTAAATATAATTGAACAGGAAAAAATTGATAATATATTGATTAAACTTGACGGTACAAAAGATAAGTCTAACCTTGGAGTTAATTCTATATTACCGGTAAGTTTATCCTGTGCTAAAGCTGCCTCTTACGTAAATAAAAATTTTTTATATGAATACTTAAATCCTAAAGCAAAAACTTTACCAGTACCATTGATTAATCTAATTAATGGAGGGCAGCATGCGGACAATAATCTTGATTTTCAAGAATTTATGATTGTACCAATAGGTGCAAAATCTTTTAAAGAATCTTTAGAGATTAGTTGTGAAATATTTTACAGATTAAAGTCTATTCTATCATCTAAAGGTTTAAATACTAATGTTGGCGATGAAGGAGGTTTTGCACCAAATTTAAAAAGTAATAAAGAGGCTATTGAATTATTGCTGGAATCAATTTCTAAAAGTCAATTAACTCCAGGTAAAGAAATATTCATTGCACTTGATGTTGCGGCTAATGAAATATTTAATGGTACAAATTATGCTCTAAAAAGTGAAAATAAGATTTTTTCATCACAAGAACTCTCTGAATATTATAATAAACTAATTAATGAGTATCCAATTTTTTCAATTGAAGATGCCTTATCAGAAGATGATTGGAACGGCTGGAAATATATTACTAAATTGTTGGGGAAAGATATTCAATTAGTCGGTGATGATTTATTTGTTACTAATTATGAGAGATTGAAAAAAGGAATTAAAGAAAATATATCAAATTCTATTTTAGTAAAATTGAATCAAATTGGAACTCTTTCTGAAACACTTAAAGTAATAAAGCTAGCAAAAGAGAATAATTATTCTTTTATTATATCTCACAGATCTGGGGAAACTGAAGATTGTTTTATTTCAGATTTATCCGTATCAACAAATTCTAGCCAAATCAAAACAGGTTCTTTATCTAGAACTGAAAGACTTTCTAAATATAATCAACTTTTGAGAATCGAGGAAAATTTGGGAAATCAAGCTGAATATTCTGGTAAAAACATTTTAAAATTTAAAAAATAGCAAAAATGTAATAAAATGATTTAATAAATGAATAAATCAATATTATTTAAAAATAAATTATACAGTTTCTTTTTTTTAGTTTTGTCTTTTTCAGTTTTTATCTACTTAATGTATCATCTTACAATGTCTAAAAGAGGTTTATTTCAATATATGATTTTAAACAATACTTATAATGATAAATATTCATTTTTAACAGAACTTCAAAATCATAGCAGTGATTTAAAAACAAAGATAAACAAACTAAAATTAAGTAATATAGATTTGGACTATTTGGAAGAACTATTAAGAAAAAATGAAGGTCATCTTGAAAAAAATGAAGTTGTAATTATATTTCAAGAATAACATTGATATTTTTTTATCTTTGTTAAATATTTATACAATTTAAATGAAATGATACCAAAAATTAAAAAAAATGATTACTTAGTGATGTATGAAACTATGCTTACAATTAGACGTTTTGAAGAAAGAGCCTCACAATTATATGGTAAAGGTTTAATTGGTGGTTTTTGCCATCTATATATAGGTCAAGAAGCTGTTGTAGTTGGTGTTTTAATGTCAATTAATTCAAAAGATAGTGTTGTAACTACTTATAGAGATCATGGCCATATGATTGCTAGAGGTCTAGACACAAAAAAAATTATGGCAGAATTAACAGGTAGAATTGACGGTTATTCAAAAGGTAAAGGTGGGTCAATGCATATGTTTTCAAAAACAAATAGTTTTTATGGTGGCCACGGTATAGTTGGGGCTCAAGCTCCTGTTGGAACTGGAATAGCATTTGCTCATAAATATAAAAAAGATAAACAAATATGTAGAACATATATTGGTGATGGAGCTATGAATAATGGCCAGGTATTTGAATCTTTTAATATGGCATCAATATGGAAACTTCCGGTATTATATATTATTGAAAATAATAAATATGGAATGGGTACAGAAGTTTCTAAGGTTTCAGCTGGATCAGATCTTTACAAAAGGGGCGAGCCATTTGGCATTAAAGGTGAAAAAGTTGATGGTATGAATGTTATTAAAGTTAGAGAAGCCGCGTTTAGGGCAGCAAAATATGTAAGAAGCGGAAAGGGTCCATATATATTGGAAATGCAAACTTATCGCTATAGAGGTCATTCAATGTCTGATCCTGCTTTATATAGAACAAAAGAAGAGGTAAAAGATTATAAGTCTAAAGACCCTATAGAAAAAATTAAAAAATTGATTTTAGACAAGAAGATATTTCCTGAGAAAAAAATTAAAGAAATTGATGATAAAGTTTTTAACATTATTAAAAATGCAGCAGAATTTGCAGAAAATAGTCCTGTACCTAATATTGAAGATTTATACAAGGATGTTTACGCATAAAAAATGACAATTAATATTATAATGCCAGCATTATCTCCCACAATGAAAGATGGGAAGTTAATTAAATGGTTTAAAAAAGAAGGTGATGAAATCAACCCGGGAGATGTCTTAGCTGAAATAGAAACTGATAAAGCTACTATGGAAATTGAAGCAGTTGATAAAGGAATACTATCCAAAATATTGATTTCAGCGGGTACTGAGAGTGTAAAAGTTAATGAGATTATTGCCACTATGAATGACAATAAAAATGATTCTAAGATTGCAAAATCTAATAAAAAAGAAAAAAAAGAAGATCAGGTAAAAATAAAAGAAATAAATAAGAGTATCGAAGAAGATTCTTCAAGGTTAATAAAACCTGATAATAAAAAAGTCTTAAAAGATATTAAATATGAAAATATAACAGTTAGAGAAGCGATTAATAAAGCAATTGCTGAAGAAATGAGAAGAGATAATAAAGTTTTTCTAATTGGAGAAGAGGTGGGAGAATATGATGGTGCTTATAAGGTTAGTCAAGGTCTTCTAAAAGAATTTGGTAAAGAGAGAATCATTGATACACCAATATCTGAAGAAGGCTTTACTGGTCTTGCAATTGGCTCTGCATTTAATGGATTGAAACCTATTGTTGAATATATGACCTTTAATTTTTCTATGCAGGCAATTGATCAAATAGTAAATACAGCATCTAAAACCCATTATATGTCAGGTGGGCAAATAAATGTACCAATAGTCTTTAGGGGTCCTAATGGCGCAGCTTCACAAACAGCAGCTCAACACAGTCAGGATTTTACTAGCTGGTATTCTCACTGTCCTGGCCTGAAAGTAGTTTCACCATCTAATGCTGCAGATGCAAAAGGCTTATTAAAATCAGCAATAAGAGATAAGAACCCAGTGGTTTTTCTTGAAAATGAAATAATGTATTCACACAAATGCAATGTTCCAATTGATAAAAATTATTTAGTTCCGCTTGGTAAGGCAAATATTGTTAAAGAAGGAGATGATGCAACAATAATTTCTTTTTCATTATGTATTTCTAAATGCTTAGAAGCGCATAAAAAATTAAAAGATGAAGGAATTAATGCTGAAATAATTGATCTTAGAACCATAAGACCAATGGACAAAGAAACAATAATTAATTCTGTTAAAAAAACTAATAGAGTTGTTTGTGTTGAAGAGTGCTGGCCATTTTCCGGTATAAATTCAGAATTAATTTCTGTTATTGTTGAAAATGCATTTGACTATTTGGATGCTCCAATAATTAGAATAAGCAGCAAAGATGTGCCAATGCCTTATGCATTAAATTTAGAAAATGCATGCTTACCTCAAACGGAAGATATATTTAAAGCTGTTAAACAAGTGTGTTATAGGAATTAATATGTACAAGATTTCACCACTTGCTAGAAAAATAATTAAAAAAAATAATATTAATATTGATAAAGTAAAAGGTTCTGGTCCTGATGGAAGAATAATCAAACGTGATTTAAAAGATTTTCTCTTTGATCATGCTTCAGATGACGATTATGCTAGTAATAATAAATCCTTAAAAGAAATAACTCCCTCACAAATGAGAAAGGCTATTGCGGAAAAAACAGTTACAACATTTAGAGAAGTTCCTCATTTTTACTTAAAAATAGAATCTAATATTAGCAAGTTAATACTATTAAAAGATAAAATTAATAATTCTAAAAATAATGATAAAGTTTCTCTAAATGACCTATTTGTCAAGGCGCTTGGTATTGCTCAAAAGCAAAACCCAAAAACAAGAGTTAGCTGGATTAATGATAAAATTATAAAATATTCCAATGTAGATATTTCAGTTGCTGTTGCTCTAGATGACGGTTTAATTACACCGGTTATTACAGATGTAGATAAAAAAGGAATTTTTGAAATATCAAAAGAATTAAAAAATTTGATTAAAAAAGCCAAGAATGGAAGCTTAAAACCAAGCGAATATAGTGGTGGTACAATTTCTTTAAGTAATTTGGGTATGTTTGGGATCTCTGAATTTGGAGCAATAATAAACAGTCCTCAGTCTTGTATTTTAGCTATTGGGAATGCTAAAAAACAACCAATAATTGAAAATAATGAAATTAAACAGGCAATAATTATGAAATCAACACTATCTGCCGATCATAGAGTATTAGATGGGTCAACAGCCGCAAATCTTTTAAAAGATTTTAATAGTATTATTGAAAACCCGATTCAAATATGGATTGAAAGTAAGGATATTACATTAAATTAATTATGAAATATAGGCATCCAGAAAAAAGAAATAATATAAATTCAAAATATTTAAAGAAACCTGATTGGATTAGAGTTAAAGCTCCTGTAGGAAGTCAATACTTTGAAACAAAGGAAATAGTAAAAAAAAATAAATTAGTTACAGTTTGTGAAGAAGCTGCTTGTCCAAATATAGGTGAATGTTGGCAAAAGAAACACGCAACTTTTTTAATTATGGGTGATACATGTACTAGATCTTGTGCTTTTTGTAATGTTATAACAGGTAAACCCAAACCTCTAGATATTACCGAACCTATTAATATTGCAAAAGCAGTTCGAGATCTTAATTTGACCCATGTAGTGATTACGAGTGTAGATAGAGATGACTTGAAAGATGGAGGGGCACAACATTTTGTAAATGTTGTTAATTCAATAAGGCAGCATTGCAAAAAAACAACAATTGAAATTTTAACACCAGACTTTCTTCGTAAACCAGGAGCAATTGAAAAAATTGCATCTTCCAAACCGGATGTTTTTAACCATAATTTAGAAACTGTCCCTAGATTATATTTAAAAATAAGACCAGGAGCACGATATTTTTCCAGTTTAAATTTATTAAATAGCATTAAGCAAATTGATCCTAAAGTATTTACTAAATCTGGAATTATGGTTGGACTTGGTGAAAATAAAGATGAAGTTATACAAGTTATGGATGACTTAAGATCAGCAAATGTAGATTTTTTAACTATTGGTCAATATCTTCAACCAACATTAAAACATGCTCCAATTGATAGATTTGTGACACCTGATGAATTTGAAAATTTAAAAGAAATTGCTTATGGAAAAGGTTTTTTAATGGTCTCATCATCCCCTTTAACAAGATCTAGCTATCATGCCAGTAATGATTTTAAGCAATTACAACTCAACCGTTTAAAAAAAATTAGACAACTTAAAATTCACTAAATAGTATGCCGAGCTCATATAAGGAAAAGATATTACCTTACAATTCGCTTGATTTATTTAAAATTGTTATAGATATAGAAAAATATCCCGAATTTATTCCCTGGTGTAGTGCTTCAAGAATTATTCAAAATAATAATGATTTAATAATTGCAGATTTAGTAATTCGATACAGAAATTTTGGTGATACATTTAGATCTTTTGTAAATTATGATAAAAAAAATTTGATAATCGAAGTTAAATATTCAGAAGGACCTTTAGAGAATCTAAATACATTATGGAAATTTGATACTATAAACAAAAATAAAACACTTTTAAAATTTCAAATTGATTTTGAATTTAAATTTATGCCTTTTACTAAAATTATAGAAAGTTTTTATGTAAACTTAGAAGACAAGATGATTTTGGCGTTTGAAGAAAGAGCCAATAATATTCTGAATAACTAAATTAATTTAAATATTATTTTTTAGTAAATTAAAAACAATATCTAATGATTTTTTTTGAATATTATTTCTTGTACCTTTTAATATTTTTTTAATAACCTTTGTTTTTTTATTTGATTTAAAGCATATATATACCAAACCTACTGGTTTTTCTATTGTTCCTCCGTCCGGTCCTGCTATTCCAGTTGTTGAAATAGAATAATCTGATTTTGAAATTTTTTTAATATTTGTAGCCATTTCTTTCGCAATTGAACTACTTACAGCACCATATTTTTTTAAATTTATTTTTTTAACTTTTAATAATTTTATTTTAGATTCATTTGAATAAGCTATAATTCCGCAAATAAAAGATTTTGATATTCCAGAAAATTTTACAAATTCATTCGATATTAAACCTCCTGTAAAAGATTCAGCAATTGATATCGTCTTTTTTTTCAATAAAATTCTTTTAATTATATTTTTATATTTTGTATCCATGAATAATTATTAGTACTATAACTGTATATAAACCAGCCAATATATCATCAAAAATTACTCCAAATGAATTTTTAATTTTTTTATCAATTAAATTAATAGGAAATAATTTAATTATGTCAAAAAGTCTGAATAATATAAATGAAATTATTAAGAAATTAATTATATTAGTAATTTGAATTAAAGGAAAAAAAAGAAAGATAACATAACAACCTAAAAATTCATCTATAATAACTTCCTTAGGATCATGTTCATATTTATCCTTAATATATTTGTTTATAAACAAAATGCTTATAATTAGAATGATAAAAAAAGTTAATAAAAATAATAAATATGTTAATTTTATAAATAAAAAATATAATACAAAAAAAAATATTGTGCTTCCAACAGTACCAGGTGCAAATTTTATTTTACCAATATTAAAAAAAGTTACAAATTTTTCAATGATATTATTCATAAATTAATTGATATGATAGCTTCTGCAGCTATCCCATCACCATTACCAATAAAGCCAATTTTTTCATTTGTTGTGGCTTTTATACTTATTATATTATTTTTAATATTTAATATCTTTGATATATTTTCTTTCATTTGTTTTGAATATTTTGATATTTTAGGTTTTTCACAAATAAAATTAATATCAATATTTAATATTTCTGCACCTGATTGTTCTAATTTATTTTTTGCATATTTTAAAAAAATTTCTGAATTTGCATTTTTCCATTTTGGATTTGTATTTTTAAATACTATCCCTATATCATTCAGGCCTAATGCTCCAAATATGCTATCACAAAGTGCATGATATCCAACGTCTGCATCAGAATGTCCTTTTAAAGGATAATGATCAATTTTTACGCCACATAGTTTGAGTTTTTTATTTGAATTAAAATTAAATCTATGTATGTCATAACCAATACCATATTTATTTTTTTTGAAATTAAAAAATTTTAAATCTTTTTTATATGTAATTTTGATATTATTCTTATTTCCTTCAAAAAATTTTATTTTATAACTATTGTTGTTTAATAATTTAATATCATCTTTAGAGTTAAATTTTCTATTGTTAATATTTTCTTTAAGTATTTTATTAAATTTAAAACCTTGAGGTGTTTGTGTTAAATAAAATTTATTATTTATTTCTTTGTAATTTTTACCTTTTTTAATTCTCACCAAATCAACATTTTTTATTAAAGGGGCGCACCCATCATAATGATCTAATAATTTAATTATTTTATTAATTTCACTATTATTAATATATGGCCTACATCCATCATGGATAATAACCTTTTTATATTTATATTTTTTTATTTTCTTTAAACCATTTAAACTTGATTCTTGTCTTGTTGACCCAGAAGTTGCGAATAATATATTTGGTTTTTTTATACTAATTTCATTACGATATTTATTGTTTATTACTATTACTATTTTATCAATTAGTTTATTTTTTAATATTTCATCTAAAATAATTTCTATGGAATTATGATTATTTATCTCAACAAATTGTTTGGGTTTTATTGATCCAAACCTTTTTCCTTCACCACCTGCTAAAATAACAAATCCTACTTTTTTCATATTTAATAAATACTATATTTCATTTAATAAATAATTGCTATTTTTTAACCAAAATATGAATAATTTATAATTAATATTTATTAAAGGTATTTAATTTATATGTATTTTTAAAATTATAATTGCTGTATTAATTAAATATAGTTATTACAAATATTTAATATTTAGAATAAATGAACCTTAAAACAATTTCTTTTTACATATTTATTATAATAACCTTCATATCTTTCTTAGGAACTTTTATTCTATTGCTACCAGGTTCTGAACTTGTTAAAGATAAATCATCACTTGGATTATTGTTACTTTTAGATACGATTTTAGTAATAATTTTAGCAAGCCTTTTAATAAGACAGATATTATTAATTTTCATCAATAAACGAAAAGATTATTCATCATCAAAACTCTATATTAAATTTATTAACTTATTTACTGTTATTTCACTTGGACCAACAATAGGGGTAGTAATTATTGCAGCACTTTTTTTTAATCTAGAAATAGCAAATTGGTATGGAGCCGCAGTAAAGTCAACAATAGTAAATTCTAATGCTGTTGCAAACGAATATCTTTTACAAAAACAAGAAAATCTCGAAGTTAATATTCAGTCAATTAGTAAAGATATATTTGAATATGGATTAAAGAATAATCTTACAAGAAGCGAATTACAAAGAATTATAAAAAATAACTTTGAAATAAAAAAATTAGAAGATATTTTTGTATTTGATATTTCAAATGATATTATTGCATATAAAAGTTTAAAAAATGGAATTGAAAATTTTTTACCACCTAATAATAATATTATCAATATTATCAATTCTGGTAAAATTTATATAAATCAAAAAAATAATAACATATTATCAGCTTATTATAAGTTACCTTTTTTAAAAAATACTTATTTATTAATTAATGATGATATAAATGAAACAATTTATAATCATCTTTTTGAAACCGCAAAGGCAATTACTGCATATAAAAATTTAGAAAATAAGAACTCAAATATACAAATTTCCTTTTCTATGATTTTTGTTCTTTTTTCTGTTTGTTTATTATTAATCTCATTACTTCTTGGATTTAGAATGGCTGGTAAATTATCTGAACCAATAAGTAATTTAATTAAATCATCTCAAAAAGTTTCTAAGGGTAATTTTGATGCAAAAGTTTCTGAAATCAATGACTATGATGAAATTTCTTTATTATTAAAATCTTTTAATAAAATGATTTTTGAAATTGAAAAACAACAAAAAAAATTAATTGAAAATAATGTTGAAATAGAAAATAGAAGATTATTTACTGAAGCTGTATTAGCTTCATTATCTACAGGTGTTATTGCATTAAATAAAAATTTTAATATCACCTTATCCAATGAATCAGTAAAAGAAATAATAAATAAATCTGAAAAAGAAATTATTGGAAAGAATCTATTTGATATATTTCCTACTCTTGTTGATATTAAATCAAAAATAGAAAATAATAAAAATAACAATCTAACAAAACAAATAGAATATAATATTAATGATAATATCAAAAATTTATTTATTAAAATCGCAACAGAAATTAAACAAAAAAATATTATTGGATATGTGGTTACAATTGATGATTTAACATCATTAATATTAGCTGAAAAACATGCAGCGTGGTCAGATATAGCAAGAAAAATCGCTCATGAAATTAAAAATCCCTTAACTCCAATTAAATTGTCTGCAGAAAGAATTGAAAAAAAGATACAAGATAATAAATTTGATAAAAATAATTTTATTTCATTGGCGAAAACTATATCATCCCAAGTAGATGATATTGGTAAATTAATAGACGAATTTTCTTCTTTTGCTAGACTCCCTGAGGCAGACATTAAAAAAGATGATTTTATCAATATATTAAATGAATGTTTTAACTTTTATGCCAATGCCCATACAGACATAAACTTTAAATTAGAAAATAAATATGATAAAATTATTTGCCCTTTTGATAGATTTCAAATGTCCTTAGTTATAAATAATTTAACGAAAAACGCCGTCGAAGCTGTCTCAAAAATTAAAAATTCTTCAATTATATTTAAAACTTCATTATTAGAAAAATCCTTTAAAATTGATATTATTGATAACGGCATTGGCTTAGATATGAATAAAATGTCAAAAATATTTAAACCTTATTTTACAACAAAAGAAAAAGGTACTGGATTGGGTTTATCTATTTGTAAAAAAATTATAGAAGATCATAATGGTAAAATTTCTATTAAAAAGAATTCTTCAACAGGAACAACTGCTTCTATATTATTAAATCTCTAATGAAATATAAAATATTAATTATTGATGATGAAAAAGATATATGTTTCTTAATTTCTGAAATATTAAGTGATGAAAATTATACAACTTCCTCTAGTCATAATTCCTCAGAAGCTATTGAAAATTTTAATAAATTTAAACCTGATTTAATAATTTTAGATGTTTGGCTGGATAAAAGTCAAATGGATGGTCTAGAATTATTAAAATATTTTAAAAAAATAAATAAATATATACCAATTATTATAATTAGTGGTCACAGTACTGTAGATATGGCAGTTCAAGCAATTAAAGATGGAGCTTATGATTTTTTAGAAAAACCTTTTGACACTAATAAATTATTAATTATTACTAAGAGAGCAATTGAAAATTCTAAATTAATAGAAGAAAATATAGAACTCAAGAAGATTAATTATGAAAATTATAATATAATTGGAAAATCTCAATTTGCGATTAATATAAAAAATATTTTAAAGAAAATATCGCCAACAACTGGTCGTGTTCTAATATATGGACCACCTGGATCAGGAAAAGAAATTATTGCTCGCAACATTCATAATCTTTCATTAAGAAAAGATAAATCCTTTGTTATATTTAATTGTGCATCTATTAACCCCGAATCAATTGGTGAAAATTTATTCGGCTCTACTCTTAATGATCAAATGAGTTTTATAGAAAGAGCAAATGGTGGCACTATACTTTTTGATGAAATTGCTGATATTCCAATTGAAATACAGGGAGTAGTATTAAAATTTCTACAAGAAAGTACATATCAAAAAATTGGCAGCAATGAAGATTATACCTCTGATGTAAGAATAATAACAACCACAAATAAAAATCTTGAAATCGAAGTTGAAAAAGGAAATTTTAGAAGCGATTTATTTTATAGATTAAATGTTATTCCCATCAATATTCCTTCTTTAGAAAATAGACCAGAAGATATTAGGTTATTATGTGATCATTTTATTAAAAATTCACATTATTATAATAATAAACACATATCTATAGCTGAAGATGCGTATGCGGTTCTAGAATCCTATAGTTGGCCTGGCAATATAAGACAGTTAAAAAACCTTATTGATAGAATACTTATAATGCATAATGACAAATCTAAAGAAATCATTATTAACGCAGCAAAATTACCTCAAGATATGGGGGAAATTAATTCTAAGAATACTAACGAAAAAATGGATGTTCTTGGCTTGCCCATTAAAGATGCTCGAGAATCATTTGAAAGAAAGTATTTAATATCGCAAATTAGAAGATTTAATGGTAATATGACAATGGTAGCTACTTTTATAGGTATGGAAAGAACAGCTCTTTATAGGAAACTTAAATCTTTAAAAATTAACTCTGATAATTATAAATAATTAATATTATGAAATCGATAGTTTGTGGAGCAGGTGTGGTTGGTTCTAGTATAGCAGAACAATTATCCAAAGAAGGTCTTGATGTTACTGTAATTGACCGATCAGAGGAGTTAATAAAAAAAATTAATGAAAAATTAGATGTTAAGGCAATAGTGGGACATGGAAGTAATCCATCAGTGCTAAAACAAGCTAACGCATCAGAATGTGATATATTTATTGCCGTTACACAGTATGATGAAGTAAATATGGTTGCATGCCAAATTGCGCATACAATTTTTGAAATTCCAACAAAAATTGCGAGAATCAGACAACAAGATTATCTTTTAGAAAATTGGTCTAATTTATACAGAAAAAATCATTTACCTATTGATGATATAATATCTCCTGAAATTGAAGTTGCAAAAGCAATTTCAAGAAGATTGCATGCTCCTGGCGCATTTGATATTTTAGAATTAGCTGATGATAAAATTAAACTTATAGGGATTAAGTGTGAAAAAAACTGTCCAATTGTAAACAAGTCTCTCAGACAATTATCAAAAGATTATCCTGAAGCTCTAACAAATATTATGTTGATCATTAGAAAAGATAAACATTTTGTTCCAAATTCTAAAACAGAACTATTAATTGGAGACCAAGTTTATTTAGTTGTTGAGACATCTCATGTCAATAAAACTATGTCCGCCTTTGGTCATAATGAAAAAGAATCATCTAACGTAATCATTGTTGGAGGCGGTAATATTGGATACAGTTTAGCAAAAATTATTGAAGATGAAGATAATTCTGTTACGGCCAAAATTATTGAACTTAATGAGGATCGATCTAATTGGTTGGCTTCCAACTTAAAGAACACAACTGTTATTAATGGCGATGCTTTAGAAAATGAAATACTTGAGGAAGTCAATATCTCCTCAGTTGGAAGTTTTATATCAGTAACTAATGATGATGAAGTCAATGTATTATCATCTCTGTTGGCAAAACGTGGAGGATCACATGAATGTATAACTTTAATAAATAACAGCTCATATATCTCATTATTAAGTAATATAGGTATTGATATTACTATTGATCCTAGAGCAATTACAATATCCACAATATTAAGAAAAGTTCGTAGAGGTAGAATCAGGAGTCTATATTCTATCGGAGAAGATTTTGGGGAGGTAATTGAAGCCGAAATAAATGAAACTTCAACATTTGCCAACAAAAGTATTAAAGATATCGCATTACCAAAAAATGTTAGAGTTGGCGCGGTATTAAGAGATGGCAAGGTTATTATACCGAATAGCGACACAATATTTAAAAAAAATGATGATGTAGTATTTTATTCAGAAAAATCTTCAATAAAAAATTTAGAAAAGCTTTTGGCTTTATTGCCATAAATTAATGAAACGATTTGTATATTTAAATAATAAATTTATAAACTTTAAAACAGCAAAAATTAGCATTGAAGATAGAGGTTTCCAATTTGCAGATAGTGTATACGAAGTTATTGCATTTAAAGAAGATAATTTAATTGATATAAATTTTCATTTAAAAAGATTAAAATTTTCACTTAAGTCAATCTCAATAAGATATAAATTTACAAATTCTTCCATAATTAAAATCTTTAATAAATTAATAAAAATGAATAAAAAGAATATTGGATTATTATATTTACAAATATCAAGAGGTGTCCAATCAAGATCACATATTTATAAAAATAATATTAAGCCAACTATTGTAATTTATATATTAGAAAAGAAGTTTAATCCTAATATTAAAAATATAAAATGTGTTTCTGCAATAACATACCCTGATCTTAGATGGAAAAAAAGAGATATAAAAAGTGTTTCTTTACTTCCAAATATTATCGCTGCTAAAGAAGCAGGAAAACAAAAAGCCTATGAAGCAATTTTAATTGAAAATGGTTATGTTACAGAGGGTACTGCTTCAAATATATGGATAGTTAAAAATAATTATCTCATTACCCATCCATCTAATTCAGATATCCTAAAAGGTATAACAAGAGATTCTATAATTAAAATAATAAAAAATAATAATTTAAAATTCAAACAAAAAAAATTTAAAAAAGAATTATTATATAATTCTGATGAGGTTTTTTTAACAAGTTCATCTTCAATGGTTATGCCAATAAACAAGATTGACAATAAAATTATTTCTAATGGAAAAATCGGTAAAATTACTTACAAATTAGCAAAATTATATAATTTAAAAATAAATTAATTAAAGGGAGGTATTATGAAAAAGAAAAAAATTGCATTTATAGGTTTGGGTGTTATGGGTTTTCCAATGGCTGGTCACCTATCAAGATCAGGATATGATATAAGTGTTTATAATAGAACAAAATCTAAAGCTTCAAAGTGGATTAATAAATATAAAGGTAATATATTTACTAAGCCTTATCTTGCAGCAAATAATGCTGATATTATTATTATTTGTGTTGGTAGAGATAAGGATTTATTAGAAGTTATTGAGGGCCCAAATGGAATACTTCAATCAGCTAAGAAAAATTCCATAATTATTGATCATACTACAGCTTCAGCAAAAATTGCTAAATACTTTTATAAAAAATGCAAAAAAAAGAATATAGCATTTTTAGATGCTCCTGTTTCTGGAGGACAATCAGGTGCAGAAAATGGGATATTATCTATAATGGTTGGTGGAGATAAAAAATATTTCAATCTAGTCAAGCCAGTCTTATCTTCTTACGGAAAAGCAATTTCATTAATTGGAAATTCTGGTTCTGGACAATTATGCAAAATGGTAAATCAAATATGTATCGCAGGTTTAGTGCAGGGTCTTTCCGAAGGTCTTTTTTTTGGTAAAAAGTCAAAATTAGATATGGATAAGGTTTTGGAGGTAATTACAAAAGGTGCTGCCCAATCATGGCAAATGGACAATAGAGCTAATACTATGTTATCTAAAAAATTTAATTTTGGTTTTGCCGTTAACTGGATGTGCAAAGATCTTTCTATTTGCTTTGATCAAGCAAAATCTATCAATGTTAATCTCCCAACAACAAAGATTATCAAAGGATACTATGAAAAAATAAGAAAAAATGGTGGTAATAGATGGGATACCTCCAGTTTAATTTCATTATTAAAATAATTTTTTTTTGATATTATTAGATTATGAAAATATCACTTGATGATAAATATAAACTAAATGAAGGAATACGTTTTATTACCGGAAGTCAGGCCCTTGTTCGATTGGCTTTAGTTCAAAGTCGGATTGATAAAAGAAATAATCTTAAAACTGCTGGCTATATTTCAGGATATAGAGGATCGCCCCTAGGTGGTTTTGATCAACAAATATTAAAAAATATTAGATATATAAATGAAAATAATATTTTTTTTCAACCTGGAATCAACGAAGAATTAGCTGCAACATCCTTGTGGGGGACTCAACAGTCTAATCTTTATAATGAGGGAAAATATGATGGTGTATTTGGAATATGGTATGGAAAAGGTCCAGGTGTCGATAGGGCTGGAGACGCATTAAAACATGTAAATCTTGCGGGGACATCAAAGTTTGGGGGCGTCTTAGCATTAATGGGCGATGATCATATATGTGAATCTTCAACTACATCTCATCAAAGTGAATTTGCAATGGTTGATGCAATGATACCAGTATTGAATCCAAGCGGTGTTCAAGAAATATTAGATTATGGATTATATGGTTTTCAGCTTTCAAGAATTTCTGGCTGTTGGATAGGTATTAAATGTGTACATGATAATGTTAGTTCTGCATCTACTGTTGATCTCAACGAAAATAGAATATCCATTAATCCTGTGGATCAAAAATTTTTTTCTAATGGTAATTTAAATATAAGATTAAAAGATACTCCTCAAGAAAAAGAACATAGATTGCATTATTATAAAATGAATGTTGTTAAGGAATTTTGTAGAATTAATAATCTAAATAAATTTATTTACAATCCTTCTAATGCAAGAATAGGAATTGTCAGTACAGGCAAGTCTTTTTTAGATACAAAAGAAGCTTTAAAAAAATTAGATATTGATGATAAATTTTGCACTGAATTTGGAATAAGATTTTTAAAAATTGCTATGACTTGGCCATTGGAGGAATCAATTATAAAAGAATTTTCTAAAGGTTTGTATACAATAATAGTAATTGAAGAAAAAAGATCATTAATTGAAAATCAAATTAAAAATATTTTGTTTAATATAAATTCCTCTGTTAACATTATTGGTAAAAATGATATTGATGGAAAAATACTTTTTCCTTCATCTGGTTCTTTAAATCCTGGTCATATAGCAATAAACTTAGGTAATATTATTTATAAAAAACATCCTTCTGAAAAATTAAAATTTAGAATTAATGAAATTTTAAAATTAGTTAATGAAAAAAGATCTAATATAAATTTTAAAAGAACACCTTATTTTTGCTCAGGTTGTCCGCATAATACTTCAACAAAATTACCTGATAAATCAAGAGCACTTACCGGAATTAGTTGCGCATATTTAGTACAAAATATGGAAAGAAATAATGAAGGTTTTACCCAGATGGGAGCTGAAGGTGCTAGTTGGGTGGGCGAATCAATTTTTAGCAATAGGGAACATATTTTTCAGAATATAGGAGATGGAACCTATATACACTCAGGTATTTTATCTATTCGTCACGCTGTAGCTGCTAAAACTAAAATGACTTTTAAAATACTTTATAATGACGCTGTAGCATTAACAGGTGGTCAAGCATTAGATGGATTGCCTAGTGTTGCTCAAATATCAAGACAACTTAGTGCTGAAGGAGTTGAAAAAATAGCTATAATTACTGATGATTTATCAAAATATTCTAACAAAGATATTTTTTCTAAGAATACCTCAATTTTTCATAGAAAAGAAATTATTAATATCCAAATTAAATTTAGCAAAATAAATGGTACTACTGCAATTGTATATGATCAAACTTGTGCAGCTGAAAAAAGAAGAAGAATTAAAAAATCATTACTGCCAGAACCAACTAAAAAGATATATATTAATGAGGAGATATGCGAGGGATGCGGTGATTGTGGGATTCAATCAAATTGTGTATCAATCTTACCTGTAGAAACTGAATTAGGAAGAAAAAGGCAGATAGATCAATCAAATTGTAATAATGATTATTCATGTGTTGATGGTTTTTGTCCAAGTTTTGTTTCTTTAAAGGGTGATATTAAATTAAAAAAAAATATTAACTCAAATTTTTTAAAAATTCTTGATAAAAAGATAGAGGATCCAATTTTACCAAATATTAATAAATCATATGGAATTATGATTGCTGGAATAGGGGGAACTGGAGTAGTAACGATAGGGGCCATTCTTGGAACAGCGGCTGAAATTGACGGAAAAGGTTCAGGAGTTCTAGATATGACTGGATTAGCTCAAAAAGGTGGTTCTGTTAAAAGTTTTCTAAGAATATTTAATAATCCAAATCAAATAAGTACTATTAGACTATCATATAATGATACAGATTTGTTGTTAGGATGCGATTTGTTAGTTTCGAATGATGATGATGTGTTACTTACATTAAAAAAATCTTCTTCTAAGGCGTTGATAAATTCAGACGAAGTAATGACGGGTGAATTTACAAGAAATATTAATTTATCATTACCCTCTAATGAGATAAAAAATAATTTTATTAATATTTTAGGGGAAAATAATATAGATTTTCTTCCTTCAAATGAAATAGCAAGAAAAATTCTTGGAGATTCTATAGCATCAAATATGTTTATGGTTGGGTTCGCATATCAATCTGGATTTATTCCAATAAACTCAACTGCTATTGTGGAAGCAATTAAATTAAATGGTGTAAGCATTGATCTTAATCTAAATTCTTTTAATCTTGGAAGACATTATTTTATAGATAAGAAAATATTTATTAATAAAATTTCTGAAAATACTAAACCACAAATTAAAAATGATAATGAAAAAATTGATTATTATTATGAATATTTATTAAAATATCAAAATAAAAAATATGCCGATAAATTTTTATCTTTAGTTGATTTTGCTAAAAAATATGAAAATGAATATAATATTGGTCATTGTAACTTCTCAAATGAAGTTGCTAAGAATTTTTTTCGTTTAATGTCATATAAAGATGAATATGAAGTTTCAAGATTATATTCTAAAAATAGTTTTTATCATAAAATTAGAAATACATTCGAAGGAAATTATAAAATTAACTTTAATCTTTCTCCACCTATTTTTTCTAAAAAAGATCCTATTACAAACAAACCTATAAAGACTGAATTTGGTCCATGGATTCTATATTTTTTAAAAATTTTACAAAACTTTAAATTTTTACGAAATACCCCTTTTGATCCTTTTGGATATCTTGAAGATAGAAAGATAGAGAGAAAACTTATAAAAAAATATCAGGATTTAATTTTAAATATTTCACCTAAATTAAATAAAAATAATTATAATTATGCTGTTGAAATTGCCTCTAATTATAATCAAATAAGAGGATTTGGACATATAAAGAAAAAAAATATAAAGATTGCTAATAGCTGTGAAGATAAGCTAATGTCCGCCTTCAATGAAAATTTCAAATAATTATTCAGCATATATATTCTTAATTTTTGCAACTTTATTATGGGGAGGTAATATTATTGGAGCAAAAATTGCAAGTAATGTTTCGTTAGAGCCTATTAAATTAAGTTTTTTTAGAAATTTAGTAGTCTTATTTATATTATTTCCATTTGTATTTAATAATTTAAATAATATTTATTCTGTTTTTATAAAAAACTGGAAGATAATTATTTTTTTCTCAATATTAAGTGTTTCAATATTCAACACTTTTATGAATACTGCACTAACAACATCTTCAGTTATTAGTTCTTCATTAATGCCTTCTTTTGCACCATCGTTAATTATATTATTTTCTTTAATTTTATATAAATCTAAAATTTCAACCTTTCAGTTTATAGGTGTTATTATTTCTTTTATTGGTTTTTTATGCGTTATTATTAGAGGGGATTTGATTAATTTAAGTAAATTTAATTTTGTTTCCGGTGATATTTGGATGTTAGGTTGCGTTAGTTGCTGGGCTTTATATTCATCTATGGTAAGAAATATTCCCAAAGAATTAGATAACATTAGTTTTTTATTTTTAATTTTTTTTATAGGAAACATCTTTGTTACACCTTTTTATGTTGTAGAATCTATTAATAATTTGAACTTTTTTGTTAATGAAAAATATGGATGGTTTTTAGTTTTTTATGTAGGTATTGGACCGGCGCTAATCTCATATTTATTATGGATTAAATCTATTAAAATTATTGGAGCAAATAAATCTGGATTGTTTTTAAACTTAATTCCTATATTCAGTAGTATAATTTCTATTATTTTTTTAAAAGAAAAATTGGAAATCTATCATATAATCGGTGCTTTATTAATTTTTAGTGGTATTTATTTAGTTATTAGAAAAAAAGAAAATGAATAAAATAAAAAAATCAAATGATGAATGGAAAGCCTTACTTGATGAAAAAACATTTAATATTACAAGACAATCTGCTACAGAATCTCCATTTACTGGCAAATACCTTAATGAAAAATCTAAAGGATTATATAACTGCGTTTGTTGTGGAAATGAATTATTTTCAAGTAATACGAAATTTGAATCCGGAACTGGATGGCCAAGTTTTTTTGAACCAATAAAAAAAGACAATGTTACTGAAAAAATCGATCACTCTCACAATATGAAACGTATTGAAATAATTTGTACTAAATGTGATGCTCATTTAGGCCATCTTTTTAATGACGGACCTAAACCTACCGGATTAAGATATTGTCTAAATTCCGCTTCATTAATTTTTAAAAAAAATGATGAATAATAGTTCATTGGCACTTACATTTACATCTATAGGTCACGCATTAATGCATATGTTCGCAGCGTTTTATTTTGTTATAGTTTTAGCAATAGAAGATGAATGGAACGTATCATATGATGAATTAATTAGATTATGGACAATAGGAGCACTATTAGTTGGTTTAGGATCTATTCCAGCAGGTTGGTTTAGTGACAGATGGAGTAGGGCAGGTATGATGATTATTATGTTTATAGGTCTTGGTTTTTCTTCTATTCTTTGTGGCTTAAGTGAAAATAAAACAGTCTTATTTATTGGCTTAACTTTACTTGGATTATTTTGTTCTATTTATCATCCAGTTGCAATTTCTTGGGTAGTAAATTTATCAAAAAAAACTGGGAGAGCACTAGGAGTTAATGGAATATTTGGAGGCTTTGGAGTTGGGTTTGGTGCGTTATTTGCAGGTTTTTTAATCGATAAATATAACTGGCAAACAGCATTTATAGTGCCTGGAATAATATCAATTATTGTTGGTTTTTTATTGATTATTGCAATTTTATTTAAATATATTTCAATCAAAAATATATCAATAAAAAAATCTAATGAATCATCTTACTCGAGACAAAATTTATTACTTATTGCTTTGATTATGCTTTTTGCAATATTCGCTCTTGGTTTAACATTTCAAATCTTACAAACTTCTGCACCAAAGGTTATTGATTTACGTTTAAAAGAATTTAATATTACTAAAATGGGTGTTGGTTTATCGGTTGCTTTTATTTATGGTTTCACAGGAATCACAACTCTTATTGGTGGAATAATGGCAGACCGTTTTCCATTAAAAAAAATCTATGTTATAGGAATTATAGCACAAGCTCCCTGTTTTTATCTAATTGCAACATATACAGGTGTTCCTCTAATAATAGTTTGTTTTTTAGCAGTAATGTTTAATTCAGGGATCTTAGCATCAGAGAATATGTTATTGGCAAAATTTACACCTCAAAAACATCATGGAACAATTTACGGTCTTAAGTTTGTTTTAGCATTCGGAGCTGGACCAATAGCAGTCTACTATGTTTCAAAAGTCTATGAATTTACTCAGGAATTTTTTATATCTTTTATTTCCTGCGCAATCATTGCATTAATTAGTGCAATTTTTGCATTTTTTCTTCCAATTAAGGAAAAAACTCTCAATAATAATATATGAATAAAATACTTATTATCTTTATTATCTTTTTCTATTCAACTAAAAAGTCTTTATTAGTAAATTAAAACATTAATTTGGATTTTCTTTTAGATAATTAATATATGATATAACTTCTTTTAATTTATCATCTGGAATATCTTTATACGTCATTTGAAATTTATTTTTGATCTCTAGCGCTATATGAGCATAAGGATTCCTTCCTTTTGGATGATTCGGACTATCAGGCAATTTACCTTTTAAAAAATCTCCTGTTTCTAGAATTAATGACCATATTTTTTTTGCATTTTCTGGAGTCATTTAATTAACGAAGATTAATCCAGCACCCAGAATTGCAATAAAAGAACCTATCCATGCGCCTAATACTGGCACTTTTTTTGTTAAAAACCAAATTAAAAATAGTATCATTATTGGGCTTGTTGACGATAATGTTGCAACAATCCCCGCATCCCCCTTTTTTAACGCAATAAGCAGCAAACTCATTCCTAAAGCCATACCCAAAAAACCACTTATTATTGTTTTAATTATTATGTTGAAATTAATTTTAGTTTTATCTCTAAATATTTCATAATCAAAAAAGTAAGTTACTGATAGAGCGAAAGCAGATATACCAGTTCTAATAGCAGCTGAAGCAATTGGATCAGCACCTTCATCTAAAACAGGTTTCATGATAATTATTCCTATCGCTTGGCATAATGCAGCCAAAATGCCTAAAACAATTCCTATATTAATTGATCCTTCTATCTTTTCCCATCTATGTTTATTAGTTTTACTTGACCCATAAATAATAGCTATAATTACTCCTATAAATACAAACATACATCCAGCAATTTCAGCAATTGACATATTTTGTTGAAGGAAAAATATATTTAAAATTACAGTAAAAGGAGCCGCTAAAGCAAATAGTATATTATTTCTTCTTGGTCCAATTGTTTTTAAAGCTATAAATAAAAGAGTGTCACCCAAAAAAACACCAATAAATCCAGAAATAATTATTGGCATTAATAAATCATTATTAATAGTGCTCCAGGTGCTATTTAGAGATGAGTAAAGAACTAGCATCATTGTAACTATGATTAGCCTAATTCTGTTAAACGAGATTCCTCCTAGAGCTCTCGCAATATCAACAGAGATAAGAGAAGCCAACGCCCACGAAAATGCTGCCGCTAAGGCTAGTGAATATGATAAAATCATAAGTTATCAAATAATTAAAATAGCGAGGTAATAAACTCAAAAGGAGCAATGAGTATATCCCCTAATGGTGACGATTTTATTAGCCCAATATATCTTAGAATTCCATAAATTATTAATATCCACACATAAACACCAAATATGTAGTTTAAATATCTAATTAAATTCTTAAATTTTTGATAATAAAATGTCATAAAATCTCCATGTTATATAAAAAGCCACCTTATTGGAATAAAGCAATTAAACATCTTAAACATAAAGACAAGATTCTGGCAAAAATAATCAATGCACATAAAGGTGGGTATTTAATTATTAAAAAGGGTTACTTTATAAGCTTAATAAGAGCTATTATTGGACAGCAAATATCTGTTAAAGCAGCTCAGTCAATATGGATTAAATTTAATAAAAAATATAAAACTATTACACCAGAAATTATTGTTAAAGAAAATATCAAAAATTTAAAAAAAATTGGATTATCAAAACAAAAAGCTACATATATAAAAAATATAGGAAATTATTTTATTAAAAATAAAAAAAGAATTAAACGTTGGTCGAAACTTAAAGATAATGAAATCATTGACGATCTTACTTCAATTAAAGGAGTAGGTATTTGGACTGCAGAAATGTTCTTAATATTTAGTCTCGGAAGATCTAATGTTTTGCCCTTAAAAGATCTTGGATTATTAAAATCTATATCAATTAATTATAATAAAAAAATGCCTCCAAAAGAATACTTTCTAAAAAAATTAAAAAATGATTGGGATCCTTGGTGTTCAGTTGCAACTTGGTTTTTATGGAGAAGTATAGATCCAGTACCTGTTAATTATTAATTTCTTTTCCTTGTTTTATCCAATTTAAAATAATATTTCTTTCCGTCTCTGTTATACCAGTAATGTTACCGGGTGGCATAATATCCGAGTCAATTGATTGAGTTTTTATTTTATTAATATTTTTTAAAATATCATCAGAAGTTTCTAATATCAATCCAAGTGGAGGTTCTTCAAAACCTTCAAATGTTGGATTTTTTGAATGGCAAACACCACACCTATATTTTATAATATTTTGAACCTCAATAAACGATATTTTTTCATTAGATTGATTTAACGTATTTTTATCTGATATTATTTTTGGCAATGAAGTATAAAAAATCATTATTATCATTCCAAAGGCAGCTACGGGAAGTATCCAAGGTTTATATTGTTTTTTATTCCTCAAATTAAAATAATGTCTAACTAATGCTCCAATAATTGAAATTGCTGCTAAGACAATCCAATTATATTTGTGGCCGTATGTAAATGGATAGTGAGAGCTGATCATAATAAAAAGCACAGGAAGTGTCATATAATTATTATGAATCGAACGAGTTTTTGCGCTTATGCCCTGACTTAAATCAGGAACTTTGTTGTTGAGAGCAGCATTAACCATATTTTTTTGTGATGGTATGATTACTCTGAATACATTCGCAGCCATTATTGTTCCTAAAGATGCTCCTACATGAATATATGCCGCGCGTGATCCAAATATTTTAGTTAAACTAAATGCAAGTATAATAGAAATTATAAAGCACAGAATTGTAAATATTGCGGTATTATTAATAAGTTTAGACTTGCATAAAAAATCATATAAAAACCATGAACCAAAAAGAAATATTAATGAAATTAAAATTGAATTCATAGGTGATATATCATTAACATTCTTGTCAATCATTAAACTTTCAGCATTAAAATAATAAACAATAACTAGTAATGTAAAGCCGCTTATCCAGGTAGTGTATGCCTCCCACTTAAACCAATGTAATTCTTTTGGGAATTCTTTTGGAGGTCCTTTTAATTTGTTGATGTTATAAAAGCCGCCAGAATGAACCGACCATAATTCACCCTCAATTCCATCTTTATCTATTTCTCTATCAAGTCTGCTATCTAGCCAGTTGAAATAAAATGAAGTCCCAATCCAAGCAATTCCTACAATAATATGTATCCACCTTACTATTAGATCAAGCCAATCAATTAAGTATGGTGTAAATGATATTAATAGATCCATTAGTATTTTATCTTATCGATTTTTTTATCCCATAGAGAAAAAGCTTCTTTTGATTCATTTTTCATTTTCTGTTTTAAAGGAATTTTTCTATAGTTAAAATTTTTTGAAAACTCTTCATAAATAAAATTATCATCAAAACCAATTTGTGCAGCATCAATTCTACTATTGCCGTAATATACTATATCAATGTGAGACCAATATATAGCGCTTAAGCACATTGGACATGGTTCGCAACTTGTATAAAGTTCAGTCCCATCAAGATTAAATTTCTTTAATTTTTTACATGCTTTTCTAATTGCAACGATCTCACCATGTGCAGTAGGATCATTTTTTAGAGTTACCATATTTGAACCTTCTGAAATAATTTTATTATTCTTGACTATAACAGAACCGAATGGACCACCTCCATTTTCAACACTGTTAATTGACAGCTGAATTGCTCTATTCATAAAAATACTTGAAAATTTATCCATTTTTAGATCCTTTAATAAGTCTTAAATGTTTATATTTATTTTCTAATGATGACTTAAATTCTAATAATCTTGCAATAATTGATATTGCAATTATATCAGGTTCCTTACCCTTAATGCCTGTTATTCCAATTGGACATTCAATTTTGTTAATTAAATTTTTATTAAGGCCCATTTCTTGAAGTTTTTTAGTAAAACGAATTTTTTTTGTTTTAGATCCTATTAAGCCAATATAGGAGAAATCTTTCATTTTTAATAAGCTATAACAAATAGAAAGATCAATTTTATGACTATGTGTCATAATTAAGCAATATGATTCAGAAGGAATATTTTTTATAATTAATTTAGGTTCTTTTGCTAAAATACTCGTAACAAAATTGTAATTTATTTCTGAAATTATTTTTTGTCTGGAATCAATCACAAAAACATTAAACCCTGTACCATCAAGTTTTTCAATTATAGCTTTTGAAATATGTCCAGCGCCAAAAATATACAAGTTTTTATTATTTTCAATTAATTCTTCTTTTAATTTATTTTTATTCATTAATTGTTTTCCATTGGAAAATTTAATCAATTTAACCTTTACATAGCCTCCACAACATTGCCCCAAACTGGGACCTAAGGGAAATTCAAGAATCTTATTTATCTCATTTTTTTCACTTAACATTTTTTTAGCTTCTTTTATTGTTCTATATTCTAATTCTCCTCCGCCTATTGTTCCAAATTGACCATTTTTATATATACACATATTTGTGTCTTTTTCTCTAGGTGACGAACCTTTTACATCAATCAATTTTATTAATATTATCTTTGATGAGATTTTTTCAATTAAATTAAAATCTTGTATTTTCATTAAATTCCTTAATTTCATTGATTGACGTAAGAATTTTTTCTGGTGTAGCTGGGCTGTCTAATTTTGGATAGATTTTATATTCAGAAATACTTGAAATAGCATTTTTTATTGCAAAAAATACTGACATAGCTAACATTAAAGGAGGCTCTCCAGTTGTTTTTGAACGATTAATTGCATTTTCAATATTTATTCCATCTTTATAGATATTTACATTAAAAACTTTAGGCATATCGCTTACAGAAGGGATTTTATATGTTGATGGTGAATGTGTTAAAATTTGACCATCAGAATTCCATAAAACTTCTTCCATTGTTAACCAACCCATTCCTTGAATAAAACCCCCTTCTATTTGTCCAATATCTATCGCTTTGTTAATAGATTTACCTACATCATGAAGAATATCAACTTGAAGAACTTTGTTTTCACCCGTCAATGTATCAATTAAAACTTCGGAAACTGCAGCACCATAAGCAAAATAATAAAAAGGACTGCCTTTAAATTTTTTTGGATCAAAAAATATTTTTGGTGTAGAATAATATCCAGTTGATGATAGCGAATATCTATTAAGATAAACTTCTTTAATTAAATCTTTAAATTTAAAATATTTATTTTGATAAATTATTTTTTCATTAATATACATGACATTATCAGTGTTTATTTTATATTTATTTTTTACATAATTATTTATATTTTCCTTAATCTTGTTTATTGCATCTAGGACTGCTGCTCCATTTAAATCAGTTGTCGCAGAAGCAGCTGAAGCAGAGGTATTTGGAACTTTTTCTGTGTTCGTGGAAGTATTGATAATTTTATCTAATGGCAATCCTAATTCGTTAGAAGCAATCTGTGAAATTTTAGTATATGTCCCTTGTCCCATTTCTATACCTCCATGATTTATTTGGACACTTCCATCTGTATAAATATGAACTAAAGCACCAGCTTGATTTAAGAATGTAGTTGTGAATGAAATTCCAAATTTAACTGGTGTTATTGAAATTCCTTTTTTTAAATATTGATTTTCTGAATTAAATTTTTTAATTTTCTCAACTCTTTTATTATAGTTTGATGATGTAATTAGATCATTAAATAATTCATTAATAATATTGTCTTTAATTTTCATATTATAATGGGTTGTATTATTTTTATTTATTTTATAAAAATTAACCATCCTTATTATTTTTGGATCAATTGACAGTTTGGATGATATATTTTCTATTATATTTTCAATACACATCATTCCTTGTGGTCCTCCAAACCCTCTAAACGCAGTATTAGAAGCTGTATTGGTTTTACATAAATAATTTGTAACGGTTATATTTGGAATAAAGTAGGTATTATCTATATGGAAAAGAGCTCTATCATTAATTGCTAAAGATAAGTCAGGTGAAAAACCACATCTAGATGCAAGTTTAATCTTTACCCCATTGATTTTTCCATCATTTTCAAAACCTACTTCATATTCTGAATAAAAATCATGTCTCTTTCCCGTAATGATAATGTCATCATCTCTATCAATTTTTAGTTTAACTGGTAAATTTGTTTTATATGATAAAAGAGTGCTTATGGCAGCAAATATAAAAGATTGTGTTTCTTTACCTCCAAATCCGCCTCCAATTCTTCTTACCACTACTGATATAGTATTTGATGATTGATTAAGCATTTTTGCTAGAATTTGTTGTGTTTCAGAAGGATGCTGTGTTGACGTATAGACTAAAAAATCCCCATCCTCTAAGGGAACAGTCATTGAAATTTGACCTTCTAAATAAAAATGCTCCTGACTTCCAGTATAAAAATTACCTGACAAATAATTTTTAGAATCCCTTATGCTTTTTGAAGCATTACCTTTTGATATTATTTTTGGTTTAACTAAAAAAGACTTCTTCAATAAAGCATCTTTAATAGAAATTATTGATTTTATTTTTTTATATTTTATTTTTGCTTTTAAAACAGCTTTTCGTGCTAATTCTGTTGACGTTGCAGCAACTGCAAATAATGGCTGTCCAGAATATTCAACTTTTTTTGAAGGGAAAATCGGATCTCCAGGAAATACTGGGCCCACATCATTTATACCCGGTATATCTTCTTCTGTTACAACAGAAACAACACCCTCACTTTTATATACATCAGTTAAGTCAATTTTATTTATTAAAGCGTTTGATTCTTTTATATAACCAATTGCTCCATATAGCGTACCTTCTGGTTCTAATATATCATCAGTATATATTGCCTGGCCATTAACGTGTTTTTTTCCACTTTCATGAGGTTTTGATTCTTCAAAAATATTAATTTGATTTTTTTTAGCCATTTATTTCAATTTTTTTATTATTTTTAATTTCTAAAAAACATTTTAAAAGTAAGTTTTTTGCAATTTCTTTTCTATAATTTGCACTAGCTCTTACGTCATCAATTGGAGAAAAATCTTTTTCCAAAGATTTTTGAGCTAAAATAAATGATTCTTTTGAGAAATCATTATTCAATAATGCTTTTTCACAATTTAAAGCTCTTTTTGGCGTTGCAGACATGCCTCCATAAGCAATAAATATTTCTTTAATTATGTTTTTTTTAATATTTATATTAAAAGATCCACATATAGATGAAATATCATCGTCAATCCTTTTTGATACTTTGTAAGCTTTAAAAATGTTATTTTTCGAAAATGGAATTTGTACAGATTTTATAAATTGTCCTTTTTTTAAAATTGTTTTTCTATAATTAATAAAAAATCCGTTTAATGGCATAATTTTATTGCCTTTATGATCGCTAATAACAATATTTGCATTTAGTGATAAAAGTATAGGAAGAGTATCTCCAATGGGTGAGGCTGTTGCAATATTACCTGAAATTGTAGCAACATTTCTTATTTGAACTGATCCATATCTTTTTAATATTTTATAGAAATCTGGGTAAAATTTTTTAACTATACCTTCAAATTTTATTAATGGAGTTGATGCACCAACTTCAATAAATCTCTCATTTTGTTTTATATATTTTAATTCCTTTATAGAGCCTAAATAAATAATTGAATTTAAATTATTTCTTTCCTTAGTAACACGTAGAGATAAATCGGTACCTCCATTAAGTATATCAGAATTAGGGTACTGTTTTAAAATTTTTTTTAAATCACTAATATTTTTTGGCGAAAAAAATTTTCTTTTATTATTGTCAATATTATAATTATCATTATTTATTCTTTTTAATAAATTAATTGTTAAATTTTTATTTTTAAAAAATTTATCACTTTTATTTTTACCATTCAAACTTTTGGCTGCTTTAATAATTGGATTATATCCTGTACAGCGACATAAATTTCCAGATATTGAATCTTTAATTGTTTCATCATCGTAAATGTAATTATTTTTAAACATAGCAAATAATGACATAACAAAACCTGGCGTGCAGAAACCACATTGAGATCCATGGAAGTTGTACATCGCTTCTTGTACTGGGTGTAAAGATTTACTATCTTTAGCAAGATCTTCAACTAAAATTAACTGTTTTCCATTAATCATTGGTAAAAAAGCTATACATGAATTTATAGCTTCATAATCGATATTATTTTTATTTAAAGTTCCAACAACAATTGTGCAAGCTCCACATCCACCCTCAGCACAGCCTTCTTTAGTACCTGTTTTCTTATATTTCTCTCTTACGTAATTTAAAACTGTTTCATTAGGATCTGAATCTTTTATCTCAATAATTTTATCATTGTGAATAAATCTTATAACATCTGATGTCATCAACTTCCTCTATAAGTTGAATAACTCCATGGAGAAACTAATAAAGGAATATGATAATGTTCTTTGTTGTCTGATATTCCAAATTTGATTACAACTTCATTTAAAAAAGGTATTTTTGGTAATTCGGTTATTTCTTTAAAATAATTATAGACATAAAAAACTAGCTCATATTCACCTATTACAAAATCCTTTCCCTCTAATAAGGGCTTTTCTGAACGCCCTTCATGATTTAATATAATGGTATTAATTTTTTTTCTACCCCCAGCAATGCTGTAGAGATCAACTTTTATATTTTTTCCTGGAGTGCCAGAGTATATATCTAAAACGTGTGTAGTTAAAAATCCTTGTTCCATAAAATATATATATATTATAGAGTGTCATTAGAAAATATTAAAAATTTATTATGAAAGATTATCCTAGAAATATGATTGGTTATGGAGCCATTCAACCAGAAGTAAAATGGCCCAATAATGCTCGTTTGGCACTACAAATCGTTTTGAATTATGAAGAAGGGGGTGAAAGCAATATTTTGCATGGAGATGATTCCTCAGAAGCTTTTTTATCTGAAATCATAGGTGCTTCACCTATTAAAGGTTCTAGAAATATGAATATGGAATCAATTTATGAATATGGATCGAGAAGAGGTTTTTGGAGATTGTATGAAATATTTTCAAAAAATTTTAAAATTCCAATAACTATATTTGCTGTAGCAATGGCTCTTAAAAGAAATAATGAAATATGCGCGGCAATAAAAGAATCAAAATTTGAAGTCGCGAGTCATGGTTATAGATGGATAGATTACCAAAATATTAACAAAGATATTGAACGTGAACATATGAAGTTATCAATTAAAATTATTAATGAAATATTTGGAGAAAGACCATTAGGTTGGTACACTGGTAGGTGTAGTCCAAACACAAAAAACTTGGTAGTTGAGGATGGAGGATTTTTATATCATAGTGATTCATACTCTGATGATCTACCTTATTGGGAGATTATTAATAATAAATCTCAACTAGTTGTACCTTATACATTAGATAATAATGATATGAGATTCGTTACAAACCAAGGATTCAATAATGGAGAAGATTTTTATCAATATTTAAAGGATAGTTTCGACACATTATACAAAGAGGGAGAACAAAATCCTAAAATGATGTCATTAGGACTTCATTGTAGATTAATTGGCAGGCCAGGTAGAATTAATTCCTTAATACGTTTTTTAGATTATGCCTTAAAACATAATGACGTATGGATTTGTAAAAGAATTGATATTGCCAAACATTGGATCTCAAATTATGCGCAAAATAAATCAGATTGAAAAGTCTAAATTTATTACAATTTTTAATAATATTTTTGAAAATTCTTCTTGGATTGCAGAGGAATTATATTATTTAAAGCCATTCGAAAACTTTGATGATTTAAAATCAAAAATGTTATCTGTTTTTGAAAATACAAATTATGAAAATCAATTAAAAGTAATAAAAAATCATCCCGATCTTGCTAATAAAACTAAAATTTCTAATCTTTCCAAAGAATCCTTAAATGAGCAAAAAAAATCACAATTAGATCAATGTACAGATGAAGAATATAAAGAATTCCATCATCTAAATGATAAATATAAAGAAAAATTTGGATTTCCCTTTATTCTTGCTGTATCAGGAAAATCTAAAATTGAGATTCTTGATATTTTTAGAAGCAGATATCTGTCTGATTTAAATGATGAATTGAATCAAGCTAAAAAACAGGTTCTTAAAATTGCAGAATTAAGACTGAATGAAATAAAAGAGAATTATTAATGAAAAAAGATATAACATTAATGCCTGGAATGATTGATTTAGCCCAACCTAGATTGGGTAGTAAAATAATTTTTAAGACGGATGATTTTTTTGCCTCGGCTGAAAGGATTCTTTCATCAAATAATCCAATTTGGAAAGAAGGTGTTTACGATCAGAATGGTAAATGGATGGATGGCTGGGAGACTAGAAGGAGAAGAGGTCCTGGATATGATTATTTAATCTTATTTTTAGGAAAACAAGGAAAGATTTCTAAAGTTGATATCGACACTTCTTTTTTTAATGGCAATCAACCCGAATTTGCATCAATAGAAGCTTGTTATACTGAAAATATGATACCTGATGAAAAAGTTAAATGGAAAACAATTTTAAAAAAATCTAAGCTTAAACCTGATTTCCACAATTATTTTAATTGCAAATATATAAACACAATTTTCACTCATATAAAATTTAATATTTTTCCAGACGGCGGAGTTGCCAGATTAAGAATTTACGGAAAAATTATTCCCAAAAAGAGTCATTTTCTTAAAAATGATTTTATTGAACTATCTTCAATTTTAAATGGAGCTTCAATTATTGCTGTAAATAATGAACATTTTGGTAAAGCTGAAAATATACTTGCACCAGGTAAGGGTTATAATATGAGTGATGGATGGGAAACAAGACGAAATAGGAAGAAGAGCAATGATTGGGTAATATTTAAATTAGGATTTCCTGGTATGGTTAATCACATAATAATTGACACCGCACATTTTAAAGGAAATTACCCTGACTACTTTAATTTACAGGCAACATATATTGATGAGAATAAAAATATTTCAAATAAACAAATTATTAAAAAATCAAGTAAATGGAAATATTTAATCAAAAATAAAAAACTCAACCCTGACGACAAGCATTTTTTTGATAATTTACTTATTAAAAACAAAATTAATTATATTAAATTAAATATATTTCCCGATGGCGGAATTTCAAGAATTAATGTTTTTGGCAAGATATAGAAAAATATATGAGAATTATTATTAAACCAAAAATTATCAATAAATATAATTTTAGAAAATATGGGAATCTTATTTCAAAAAAATACAAAAAACCCACTCAAATAAATAATGGTTATGCCTTAAAATTTAACAACCTATCAAATATTAAAACATCTAAAAATTCAGGATCAACAAGAATTAGTATTTTTGAGGCAAGACCAAGAAAATTCCCTTTAAAAATTGATATGCTAGAAATGCATCCTGCTGGAACTCAAGTTTTTTTTCCGATTGATATATGTAGTTTTATTGTTGTTGTTGCACCTGTAAACAAAATTCCGATTGTAAATCAAATTGAATCCTTTATTGTTCCACCTAAAACAGGTATCAATTATAAAATAGGAGTTTGGCACTATCCTTTAATTGCAATTATTAAATCTAATTTTTTAGTAATTGACAGAAAAGGACCTGGAAAAAATTTAAAAAAATTCAAATTTGTAAAAGAAAATATCATTATAAAAAGATGAAAGATAACATAGTTTCAATTAAAGATATTTCAAAATCATTTCCTGGTATACTAGCAAATAATAAAGTTACATTTGATATTAAAAATAATACCGTTCACGCTCTATTGGGAGAAAATGGTGCTGGAAAAAGCACTTTAGTAAAAATTCTTTATGGAATTCTTGAATATGACTATGGAAAAATTATTTTTGATGGTGAAAAATTTTCACCAAAATCTCCTTCAATGGCAAGAAAACTTGGTATTGGAATGGTTTTTCAACATTTTTCTTTATTTGATTCTTTAACTGTAGGTGAAAATCTAATTCTTGGACTTGATGAAAAAATTTCATTTAATAAACTTAAAAATAAAGTTGAAGAACTTTCTTCAAAATATGAACTTCCTATTGATTTGGAAGCACCAATTACAAATTTATCAGCTGGTGAAAAACAAAGAGTTGAGATAATAAGGATTCTTTTACAGGATCCTAAATTGTTAATTATGGATGAACCCACATCAGTATTAACACCTCAGGAAGTAGAAAAATTATTCATAACACTCAATAAGCTTATCAATGAAGGAAGAACGATCTTATATATTACTCATAAATTAGAAGAGGTAATTAAAATTTGTAATGAAGTAACAATAATGAGAAATGGAAAAGTTGTTGAAACTTGCAATGCTAAAGATGAAAGTGAAAAAACTTTAGCCACTAAAATGCTTGGTAAAAAACTTCCAGAAATTCAAAAAAGTAATTTTTCAGAATTCAACGAAACAACCTCTTTTCGTGTTATTAATCTTGTGAAAAAATATAATGACCCTTTTTTAGTTGATTTGGACCATATCTCCCTTGAAGTAAAAGAAGGTGAAATATTTGGTATAGCCGGAGTCGCAGGCAACGGCCAATCAGAGTTAATGAGTTTTTTGACAGGTGAAGATGTCATCAAAAACTCTTCACATATAGAATATTTTGGAAAAAACATTTCAAATTTAGGACCTAAAGATAGAAGAAATCTATCTATCGCTTTTGTTCCAGAGGATCGTTTAGGTCATAGTGCAATACCACAACTTTCACTTTTAGATAATGTTCTCTTAAGTCAATATGCTGGTAATAACTACTCAAAATGGGGAATAATTAATAAAAGTCAAATTGCAAAAAAAACGAATGATATTATTAAAAACTTTAATGTTATGACTCCTAGCAGTGAAAATTATGCCGGAAGCTTATCTGGAGGTAATCTTCAAAAATTTGTAATTGGTAGAGAAATTTTAACAAATCCTAAAATTTTAATAATATCACATCCGACATGGGGTATTGATGCCGGTGCAGAACTTGCCATAAGACAATCACTTATTAATCTTTCAAAAAAAGGGACTTCAATTATTGTAATTTCTCAAGATATTGAAGAACTTTTAGAAATTAGTAATCGTATAGCAGTTATATATAAAGGTAAATTATCCGATCCAATGCATATAAATAATATTTCAATAGAAAAACTTGGTTTGTTAATGGGTGGTAAATTCGATTAAATGATCAATATATATCCAAAAATTATATCTCGTGGTCATCCTTCTTTATTAATGACTTATTTAGCGCCTATTATTGCAATTGTTTTAACTTTAATTACTGGTTCAATAATTTTTTCCTTTATGGGCTTTACACCTTTTTTTGCTCTACATACTTTTTTTATATCTCCTATTTCCACATATTATGGTGTTTCTGAATTATTTTTAAAAGCAACTCCATTAGCATTAATTGCAATTGGGCTATCATTCTGTTTTAAAAATAATATTTATAACATAGGTGCAGAGGGTCAATTAACTATGGGAGCAATATTTGGAGGAGGTGTTGGAATATTTTTTTATAATGTAGAAGGTTTTTGGCTACTTCCATTAATTATTATATGCGGTGCAATTGGAGGTATTATATGGGCTATGATACCAGCAATATTAAAAGTTAGATTTAATACAAATGAAATTTTAACTAGTCTAATGTTAGTTTACGTTGCTGCATTAATATTAGATTATTTAGTTGTTGGTCCATGGAGAGATCCGGATGGTTTAAGTTTTCCTAAAACTCGACCGTTTAATGATTCTGCACGTATGCCATTATTATTTGAAGGTTTAAGGGTTCATTTTGGACTCATTTTGACTATAATATCTGTTTTTATTGCCTGGTTTATCTATTCAAAAACAATGCTAGGTTATCAACTTAAAGTTGCAGGACTAAGTCCAAAAGCTTCTAGATTTGCAGGTTTTAATCAAAATAAACTTGTATACATAACCTTTGGAATATGTGGAGCATTGTCTGGTATAGCAGGAGTTGGTGAGGTGACAGGCCCTATTGGATTAATTTACAGAGATATTTCACCGAACTATGGTTTCACAGCAATTATAGTTGCTTTTCTAGGAAGATTACATCCTGTTGGCATTATATTTGCCTCAATTGTTATTGCGCTTACTTATTTAGGAGCTGAAGACGCACAATTATTTATGCAGGTACCACAAGCAGTTGGTTTTGTATTTCAAGGCTTAGTTCTATTTTACCTTTTGGGAGCCGATCTCCTAATTAATTATCGTATTTCTTTTTACAAAAGGAGTTTAATTAATGAACATTGATTTAATTTTTAGCATTATAAATATAGTTTTAATTGCAACAACTCCATTAGTATTTGCGTCAATTGGTGAATTGGTAACGGAAAAATCTGGAGTACTAAACTTAGGAGTTGAAGGAATGATGCTCGTAGGCGCCGTGACTGCCTTTGTTACTTTAGTAATTACTAATAATTATTTTTTAACTTTTTTATTTGGGATGTTGTCCGGATTACTAATGTCCTCATTATTTGCTTTTTTGGTTTTAATTTTGTTATCCAATCAGGTTGCAACTGGACTAGCATTAACAATATTTGGTATCGGACTTAGTTCAATGATAGGAAAAAAATATATTGGAACTCCAATTGAAGGTGTAAATCCTTATTATTTTATTATTTTATCATTTTTTGTTGTGTATGCAGTTAACCAGTTTTTATATAAAACAAAACCTGGTTTAATTCTTAGGGCAGTTGGAGAGTCTCATATATCCGCTCATGCTCAGGGTTACAATGTTATTAAAATAAGATTTTTATCAATTGCATTTGGTGGTTTGATGTGTGGTTTAGCTGGCGCATATATGAGTATTGCATATGCACCTATGTGGCAAGAAAATATGGTTGCTGGTCGTGGGTGGATAGCTCTTGCTTTAGTTGTATTCGCTACTTGGAAACCAGGCAGGGCTCTTTTAGGAGCATATATTTTTGGAAGTGTTTCGATACTCCAAATGAATTTGCAGGGATTTGGAGTCAGAATACCAGCACAGTTTTTTGTAATGGCACCATATTTAGCAACAATCATAGTTTTGGTTATAATTTCAAGTGATAGACTAAGAATTAAGCTAAGTGCTCCGGCTTGCCTTACTATACCTTTTTTCCGGGGCAGATAATTAATATCCACTGATTTTTAAAAATATGCCTATTTTTTCGATAGAATCAGAATAAAAGTATATATTAATTCGCATATAATATATATTTTAAACATAGAGAAGCAGGGGAGGTTTCAAACTATGAGAATTATTATAAATTATTTATTAGTATTACCTATCGCTTTAATTTGGTCTTCAATTGTTATTGCAGACCCACTTAAGGTTGGTTACATCTATATTGGCCCACCAGGAGATCATGGTTGGACCTACGAGCATGATCAGGGTCGAAAATATAGTGTTAATAAGTTAGGTGACGCTATAACAACTACTTATTTAGAAAATATACCTGAGAACGCGGATGCTGTTAGAGCTATAAGAAAGCTAGCATCTTCTGGACATGAATTAATTTTTACTACATCTTTCAACTATATGGATCAAACTCTTGAAGTTGCAAAAGAATTTCCAAATGTAAAATTTGAACATGCCACAGGTTATAAAAGAGCGGACAATGTTTCAACTTATTCAGCTCGTTTTTATGAAGGTAGAGCAATTATAGGTCATATTGCTGGTCATATGACAAAAACGAATACAATTGGCTATATAGCATCTTTTCCTATTCCTGAAGTTATACGAGGTATAAATGCATTTTATTTAGCTGCTTCAAAAGTGAATCCAGATATAAAAATTAAAATTATTTGGAACTTTTCTTGGTATGATCCAGGCAAGGAAGCAGATGCAGCAAATACCCTTATTGGACAAGGAGCTGATATAATAGTTCAACACACTGATACATACGCACCTTGTCAAGCTGCTGAAAAAGCTGGAGTAATGGCTTTTGGACAAGCTTCTGATCAAAGCGCTTTTTGTCCCAATGCTCATCTTACAGCAATTATAGATGATTGGGGTCCGTATTATGCAGAAAGAACTGAGGCAGTTTTGAATGGTACTTGGAAATCACAAGATACTTGGCATGGCATGAAAGAAGGTATGGTTGTGATGTCACCTTATCATACTGGATTAATGCCTTCAAAATTAATTCAAGAAGCAGTTAATATGGAAGTTGCCATTAAAAACGGATCTTTACATCCATTTACTGGACCAATTAAAAATCAAGCTGGTGAGATTGTAGTGCCAGCAGGGTCAGTTGCCGACGATGGAATGCTTGCAGGAATGAGTTTTTATGTTGAAGGAATAGACGGAGATATTCCTCAATAATCATAATTTATTAACCCTCCATAATATAAATTATTGGAGGGTTATTTTAATTTATAAAGGTACGTATTTAAAAGATGAATGATCTTCATGTTTCATGGCAGGATTATCATAACAAAACAGAAGAATTAGCCATAAAGGTTTATGATGATGGATGGAAGTTTAATCAAGTAGTTTGTATAGCTAAAGGTGGAATGAGGGTAGGAGATATTTTTGCTAGACTTTTTAACATTCCTTTAGCAATACTTTCTGTTGAATCATATCGAGGTGAAGGTAATAAAAAAGATGAAAGAGGTTCGGTAATTTTTTCAAGAGATTTAGCAAAAACTACTCCAAATATTGGCTCTAAAGTACTTCTAGTTGATGATTTAGCGGATTCAGGAATTACTTTAAAAAAGAGCATTGACTGGTTAGAGCATATTTATGGTTTTTACCTTGATGAACCTATTAGGACAGCTGTAATATATTATAAATCTGTTTCTGCATATAAACCAAATTACTATGTTGAATATTTAAAAGATTCACCTTGGATACATTTTCCTTATGAAAGATATGAGGGCCTATCAATAGAGGATCTTAAAAAAGATAAATAGTGTTTCATTGGTTTTTAATTTTTATTGCAACAATATTTTTATCTACAGCATTTAGCAAACCGCTTTACCAATTATTTTTTAAAAAAATAAATTTGCCATTTTTTCTTAATAATATGTATAAATTTAGGATTGTGTTTTTTTTTGTCGGTTTTTTTTTAGTATTTTTTGCCTTATTTATAGAAAGTATTGGAAGTTAATACCTTCTTAAAGATGTGTCCACTAAAGCAGACCATGCATCTATACCACCAAGAACATTTACTGCATTAATGTATCCTTTAGATTTTAACCATGACACAACTGCATGACTTCTTACGCCTGTGTGGCACATAACAAATACATTTTCATCTAATTTTAATTCTAAATATCTTTTTTCTAATTCTGAAAGCTTGATATGAATACTCTGTTTTATTGCAACATGCTTTCTTTCCGAGTCTTCTCTAACATCCAAAATTTGAATATTTTTATCCAAATCTAGACGTTTTTTTAATTCATGAACTGTTATTTCACTATTTTTGTATAAATCCATTAATAAATATATTATATCATTTACTCATTTAAATCGAATTTTAATTTTAAAACATAGTTTAAAATTTATATAAAATAATAAAAAGGTTAAAAATGGCTAAAAAAATTACTTTTTTTGCTTTTGGCAGAGACTCTTATTATCATAGAGAATGGTTCAAAAAACATGGTTTTAAATTTGATAGGAGTAGTAAAAAATGGGCAGTTTACAATTTGTCTGAACAATTAGCAGAAGAATACTCAAGTTATTGTAGAGAATTTGGGTTAAATTTTGAGCGATCTGACAGAAATATAGAAAGTTTTGATTACGTTGATTACTTATGGGAAGGTAGAAGAGGGGAATTTATGAAATCTTATGAAAAGAAAATATTACCTAAACCACTAAGTCAAAAAACAGAAAAATAATTTATATATTGTTTGATAAATTTAATAATAATATTTTTTTACTATTTCTATTAAGTGCGATTTGGGGATCATCATTTTTTGCAATAAAAATTTCAGTTACTTCAATAAATCCCATTTCAGTAGCATGTTTGCGCCTCACAATTGCTGCCATTGTATTATCAATATTTTTTTTTTACAAAGGTTACACCTTTAAATATCCTATAAGAATATATATCAGTATTTTTTATATTGCTCTAATTGGTAATTTTTTGCCATTTTTTCTAATTAGTTGGTCTGAAGTATATATAGATTCCAATGTTGCAGGATTATTACTTTCAGTTGCGCCAATTTTTGCAATTATTTTTTCTCATTTTTTAACTGCAGATGATAAATTCAATTTTATGAAATTAATAGCTGTAATATTAGGATTAATTGGTATAATTTTTTTACTAGGATTCAATAGTTTAAAAAATATATTTATTGGCAGTGACTATATGTTATTGGCAAAATTTGCAGTTATACTTGCTGCTTTTGGTTACGTAATTTCATCTATTTATGCATATAATCTTAAAAATATTAATATAATTACCCTAACTACAATCGTAACGATTTTTGCTTCTTTAATGTCAATGCCTTTTATGATCATATATGAAATGTATAATTTCTCAATTCCTTCAATGAATTCTATATTAGCTGTATTTTATCTGGGTATATTTCCTACAGCCTTAGCTTATTTACTTAGATTTCATATAATATCTAGATATGGACCTGTATTTTTATCTTATGTGGCATATTTAATTCCTATTTTTGCAATTTTTTGGGGTGTAGTTTTGTTAAATGAAAAAATTAATTACAATTCAATTGTAGGTATATTTTTTGTTTTCCTTGGAATTTATTTTGGTCAAAAGGGCTCTAATGCAAAACATAACTAATCAATCCATATAAAATTATTAATAATGCAATAACAATTGATATAAAACCAGGATTAAAATATTTTTTGTTCTTCATTTTAATTCATTTATTGGAAGATTATTATCACTTCCCCATTCGGACCAAGATCCATCATAAACACTTATACTAGAAAAATTAATTTTTGCTAATGCTAAAGTTATTATACAGGCAGTCATTCCGCTACCACATGTAGAAATAATTTGATTTTTTTTGTTAATTTTATATTTTTTTAGAATTGTTCTAATTTCATTATCATTAATTAATGTTCCATCTTTTTTAATAAGATTATTCCAAAAAATATTTACACTGTTTGGTATATGACCTTTTCTTAGGCCTTTTCTTGGTTCATTAATTTTTCCAATAAATCTTTCCGGGGATCTTGCGTCAACAATTTTAACATCTTTTGATTTAAGAAATTTTAATACATTTTTTTTATTGGAAAGATATTTTGAAACTATATATGATTTATAATTTCCACATTTTTTTTTAATAATTTTTTTAGTGGTTACCTTTTTTTCATTTTTCCATTTTTTTAAACCTCCGTTTAATACATAAACATTTTTAAAACCAAAGTACTTAAACATCCACCACAAACGTGGCGAGCTCCATAAACCTTTAGTATCATAAATTACTACATATGAATTATTATTAATTCCACATTTTCTCATATAAGTTTGAAATTTTTCTAAACTTGGGAGCATATGCGGAAGTATTGATTCAGGGTCTGATAAATTGTCTAAGTCTACATATACGCTACCTGGTATATGATCATTGATATATTCTTTGTATGAATTTTTATTTTCTTTTGGCATATGCCAAGATGAATCTATGATAACTATATCTTTTCGCTTGAGATTTTTAGCCAACCAAGTTGTTTCTACTAAAACTTTCATTTTTTTATTGATTTTATCGTCATTTTATAGTCAATATAAGCTATAATGTCAGATTCAGTTAAATATTTATTAGAAGAAAACAAGGCTCCCAAATTTTGGTATAACATCAATGCTGATTTGCCAAGTCCGCCGCCGCCGCCACTTCATCCTGGAACAAAGCAGCCAGCTGGTCCAGATGATTTTGCACCTTTATTTCCTATGAGTTTAATTATGCAAGAAGTTTCAACAGAAAGAGAAATAGAGATACCTGAACCAGTTAGAGAAATATATAAACAGTGGAGACCTTCACCATTATATCGTGCAAGAAGATTAGAAAAATATTTAGATACGCCAGCTAAAATTTATTATAAATATGAAGGAGTGAGCCCTACTGGAAGTCACAAGCCTAATACGGCAGTTCCGCAAGCATTTTTTAACAAAGAAGAAGGCGTAAAGAAAATTTATACTGAAACAGGAGCAGGTCAATGGGGAAGCTCTTTAGCATTTGCAGGTCAAATGTTTGGTATAGACATAGAAGTTTTTATGGTGAAAGTTAGTTTTGATCAAAAACCTTATAGAAAATTTATGATGCAGTCATTTGGAGCTAAGTGTAACCCAAGTCCCTCAGAAATAACTGATTTTGGTAAAAAACTTATAAATGAAGATTCTAATAATCCAGGAAGTCTTGGAATTGCGATTTCAGAAGCTATTGAGGCTACAGTAAAAAGTGGAGGAGTAGCAAAATATTCATTAGGTAGTGTTTTAGGACATGTTTTGATGCACCAAACAATAAATGGAAATGAAGCAATTTTACAAATGGAACAAACAGGTGATTATCCAGATATAATTGTTGGCTGTACAGGCGGTGGTAGCAACTTGTCAGGACTTATGTTTCCTTTCTTAGGTCAACAACTTCGTGGCGGTAAAAAAATTGATATTATTGGATGTGAACCTTTATCTTGTCCTTCTTTTACAAAAGGAAAATATGCGTATGACCATGGTGATATGGCAATGATGACACCATTAATTAAGATGCATACTTTAGGTTCAGCTTTTTTACCTCCTGCAAATCATTCTGGAGGACTTAGATATCACGGAATGTCCTATCATTTAAGTCACTTATATAACTTAGGATTAATGAGAGCAAAAGCTTATGGACAAAAGGAATGCTTTGAGGCAGGTGTCACTTTCTCAAAACAAGAAGGAATTATTCCTGCTCCCGAGGCTAATCATGCAGTTAAAGGTGCAATTGATGCAGCATTAGAATGTAAGTCAAAGGGTGAATCAAAGACAATTTTATTTAATCTATGCGGACACGGTCATTTTGATATGCAAGCTTATGCTGATTATTTTGATAATAAATTATCTGAGGATGTATATAATGAATCAGAGGTCAATAAAGCTTTAGAATCACTCCCTAAGGTTGCATAATAAAAATATTTATTTTATAATTTAAAATGTATTTTATTAATCCTTTTAAAGGTTTAAGACCTAATAAGAATTTTGTATCATCGGTAGTTATTCCAAGTACAGACCATCTTTCAGAAGAGTTAGTTCATAACCATAAAAAAAATAATGAATGGAGTTTTTTAAATGTTTTAAATCCAAATGAACAAAATTTAAACTCTGAAAATGATAAATACCAAGCTTCAAAAAAGCAATTTGAATTGATGAAACAAAATTCTATTTTATCAAAAGATGACACCAATTGTTATTATATATACAAAATTTCCACAAACAATCATTCACAAATTGGTATAATAGGTACTGTAAAAATTTCTTCATACGATGATCTTCATATTAGAGGACATGAAGAAATTTTTATTGAAAGAGCTCAAGAAAGATCTGATCAAATGTTAAATTTAAACGCACAAATAGGGCCTATCTATGTTATACATCCTGAGAATGAATTAATTAATAGTATTATCAATCAGCAAATTATAAATAATCCTGAATATTCTTTTAAATCATTAGATGGTTGTTTGCATACTTTTTGGAAGATAAATTCATTTAATACGATTAAAAATATAGGTGAAGTATTTACTGGAATTAATAGGGTATATATAGCAGACGGTCATCATAGAATGGAAGCTATGCAAAAACTATCAAATTTTAAAAAACATCAAAATCCTAATCACACTGGTAATGAAGCTTATAATTACACTATGGTAGCAGCATTCCCACAAAGTCAGGCAAGAATATTAGATTACAACCGTTTAATTAAAGATTTATATGGTTTTTCAAGTGAAAATTTTATTAAAGAGGTTAAGAAAAAATTTATTGTAAAAAAGAATAAAGAACAATTTAAGCCTAATATAGAAAAAACATTTGGTATGTATATAGACAAGTCATGGTATTCAATTGAATTTAAATTTACTCCAGATGAAAATTTATTTCATATAAATAATTTAGATATAAATATGCTACATTATTATTTACTTGAACCAATTCTAGGTATTAGAGATTCAAGATATGATAAAAGAATTGATTTCTTGGCTGGTTTTAAAGGTTTAAATTCTATTGAAAAAAAAGTTGATTCTGGAGAATATGCCGTAGGATTTTCTTTATTCCCAACTCAGATAGAAGATGTTATAACTTTTGCTGATAAAAAAATAAATATGCCGCCTAAATCAACATGGTTTGATCCGAAACCTTTAGATGGTTTAGTATTATATGATTTTGAATAAGATGATACCAAGTAAACCTATTAACAAACCATCTAATCCAAATTTTTCCAGCGGTCCTTGTGCTAAAAGGCCAGGATGGAACTTAAAAGCTCTATCAGATTCTAATATCGGAAGATCTCATAGATCATCAGAATGCAAAAATAAAATAAATGATATAATTATTAAATCTAAAGAAATATTAAATTTACCAGATTCTTATTTACTTGGAATAATGCCCGCCTCTGATACTGGAGCATTAGAATCTGCTCTTTGGTCATTACTTGGAAAAAGAAATGTTGATATTTTAGCTTGGGAGAACTTTGGTCAAGATTGGGTCAAGGACGTTGTTGATCAGCTTAAAATCAATAATGTTAACACACATCTCGCTAAATATGGTGATATTTCAAACTTAAATAGTGTTAACTTTGATAATGATGTGATTTTTACTTGGAATGGAACTACTTCAGGAGTTTGTGTTCCAAATGCTGAATGGATACCAAATAATAGACAAGGGTTAACAATTTGTGACGCAACTTCTGCAATATTTGCAATGGAAATGGATTTTAACAAACTTGATGTAATTACATGGTCTTGGCAAAAAGTACTAGGGGGAGAAGCTGCTCATGGAATGTTAGCACTATCTCCTAGAGCTGTTTCTAGACTTGAAGAATACTCACCAAAATGGCCAATTCCAAAAATATTTAGACTAACTAATGATAAAAAACTTATAAAAGGAATTTTTGAAGGCAGTACAATTAATACACCCTCAATGTTATGTGTAGAAGATGCTTTAGATACCTTAAATTGGGTAAAATCTATTGGAGGAAATGCTGAATTAATTAAACGTTCAAAAAATAATCTTCATATCGTAACTGAATGGGTTAATAAAAGTAACTGGATTGAATTTTTAAATCAAGATAAGAACACAAGATCTTCTACTAGTATTACTTTAAGGATAAAAGATGAATGGTTTAATAATTTTAATGAAAATGAACAGAGAAATAAAATAAAGGATATGTTAAAGATACTTCAAAATGAAAAAGTTGCATTTGATATTAATGGTTACAACAAAGCTCCACCAAGCTTAAGATTATGGGGCGGGGCAACAATAGAAAATGAAAATATGAAATTACTACTTCCTTGGTTAGACTGGTCTTATAACAAAATTAAAAATAATGTTTAAGGTATTAATTTCAGATAATATGGATGCAAAGGCTCAAGAAGTTTTTATTAAAAACAATATTGATGTTGATATAAAAACTGGACTAAATGAAGAAGAGTTAATTGAATTAATACCTAATTACAACGCCTTATTAGTAAGATCCGCAACAAAAGTAACTAGCAAAATCATTTCAGCAGGAAATAATTTAAAAGTAATTGGGAGAGCAGGATCTGGCGTTGATAATATTGACTTAGAAAGTGCAAAAAAAAATAACATTATTGTTATGAATACACCGGGGGCTAATTCAAATGCTACTGCCGAACATACGTTAGCTCTAATTTTAAGCATTTTAAGAAAAATTCCACTTTCAAATAAATCTACTCATGAAGGAAAATGGGAAAAGAAATCTATTAAAGGAAACGAATTATCAAAAAAAGTTATTGGATTAGTTGGACTTGGGAATGTTTCTTTACGTTTAATAGAGTTACTCGAAGGATTTAATGTTAAAATTCTTATTTATTCAAATTCTTTTGAAAAAAGGAAAATATCATTATCAAATATTTCAAATGTTTCTAATTTATCATTAAATGAATTATTATCAGAATCAGATATTCTATCTTTTCATTGCAAATCTTCAATGGATGGTATTCCATTTATAAATTCAAATGAATTAAAAAAAATGAAAAAAACTGCATATATTATTAATACATCACGTGGAAATATTATAAATGAAAATGATTTAAATGAAGCTCTAAATAATAACTTATTAGCCGGAGCTGCTTTAGATGTTTTTTCAAAAGAACCTGCTGTTAAAAATATTTTATTTAAAAATCCTAAAGTCATATTAACTCCTCATATAGCAGCCTCCACATTTGAAGCTCAAATTAAAGTTGCTGAAATGATAGCCCTTCAAGTATGTGACTATTTAGTTAATAACAAGATAGTTAATACAGTTTAATTATTATTTTTATTTAACAAATATTTCTGTAAGATTTTCTATAAATTCTGATGGATTTTTTACTATGTTTCCATCTAAAATATATGCATTATCTAATAATAAATTTGATACTTTTTTATGATTTAATTTATCTAAAGATTTAGATAATTTTTTGATCATTGAATGATTTGGATTAATTTCTAATATTTTTTTGCTATCTTCAACTGACTTATTCTGCATTTTCATTATTTTTTCCATATTAATGTCAATTCCATCTTCATCAGCAATTAAAATTAACGGACTTTTTGTTAATCTTTTTGAAATTCTTACATCTTTAATTTTATTTTTAAGTTCAACTTTTAATATATTAACTAAGTTATTGATTTCATTATTATTTTTATGTATTTTATCAGCATTGTTTTTTGGATCTTGTAAATTTATAGAACCTTTTGTGATAGATTTAAATTCTTTATCTTTGTATTTATTTATATTTTGTAACCAAAATTCATCTACCGGATCAGTCATAAATATGACTGGTATTTTTTTATCTATAAAAGCTTCTAACTGAGGACTTCGTTTAAGATTTTCCTTATCAATATTTGCAAAATAATAGATTTCTTTTTGATCGCTTTTTATACTTTTTAAGTATTCATCAAGTGAAATCCATTTATTGTCATCTAGAGAATATTTAAAATGTAATATTTTTAATATCTCATCATGGTATTCATTATTTTCATACAATCCTTCTTTTATTACTGCTCCAAAGTTTTGCCAAAAAATTATAAATTTATCAAAATCTTTATCCAATAATGATTTTAATTCATTTATAATTTTATTTGTTACACCTTTCTTAATTTTAGATATTACTGGATTATTTTGCAGCATTTCTCTACTTATGTTGAGTGAAATATCTTCAGAATCAATTATTCCTGGTATAAAACGTAACCAGTTTGGAATAATATTTTCACATTCATCACTTATAAATACTTTTTGAACATAAAGTTTAATTTTATTTTTTCTATCAGGATTAAACAAGTCTAATGACTGATTGGTTGGAATATATAAAAGGGATGTATAATTAATAACCCCTTCTGCCTTGTAATGGATAGTCTTTATAGGATCGTCAAAATTAAATGAAATATTCTTATAAAATTGATTGTATTCATCATTTTTTATACTTTTTTTATCTTTTAACCACAATGGTTCACCTTCATTAATTTGTTCAGATTTAGAATCTTTTTCATCGATGTCATGAAGAGTTATTGGAAATGTTATATAATTTGAATATTTTGAAATAATTGATCTTAATCTGTAAGAGTCTAAAAATTCATCTGAATCTTTTTTAATGCTTAACTCAATTATTGTGCCTTTTTTTTCTTTTTTTGATTCTTCAATAGTATAATTTGATTTTCCATCCGATTTCCATATCCAAGATTCTTTTTCCCCAGCTTTTTTAGTTTCTACTGTAACATTATTTGCAACCATATAAGATGAATAAAAACCTACACCAAATTGACCTATAGCTGATATATTGTCATTCTTTTCTTTATTTTCCTTGATACTTTCAATGAATTTTGTTGTTCCGGACCTAGCAATAGTTCCTAGATTTTCAACTAGTTCATTTTTACTCATTCCAATTCCATTATCTTCAACTATAATTTTTCTATTTTTCTTGGAAATTTTAATATTTATTTTAAAATCTTTTTCTTTATCAAGTAATTTTTCATTACTTATAGATAGATATCTTAATTTTTCGCAGGCATCTGCTGAATTTGATATCAATTCTCTAAGAAAAATTTCTCTTTCACTATATAGAGAATTAGCAACTATATCTAATAAACGGCTAACTTCTGCCTGGAAATCTAACTTTTCTTTTTTATTAATTTTTGTCATTAAATTACAATTCTATATTAATTATTTTTGCCATAATCAAGAAATATATGAATTTTATTATTTATAATTTATAATATAAAAATGAGAACAAACACTTTCTTTTCACTTTTTTGGATATTGGTAATCTTCATTATGTCTTGCACATCAGTAAATCCGACAAAGGTAGCTGATAGTTGTATAATTTTTAAAGAAAAAAAATTTTGGTACAAAGATTCAAGAAAATCATATGATAAATGGGATGTTCCAATTAGCTTACAGCTTGCCATTATTAATCAGGAATCTTCTTTCAAACAATATGCTAAGCCCGAAAGAAAAAAATTATTAGGTATATTACCCTGGAAAAGAGAAAGTTCTGCATTTGGATATGCCCAAGTAGTTGATCCTACATGGCAATGGTATAAAGATAGTACAGGAAATACAAATGCATCAAGAGCGAATTTTGCTGATATTACTGATTTTATTGGTTGGTATGTTAGCAAAACTTCAAAAATGTTAGGTATTCCAAAAAATGATGCATACAATCAATATCTAGCATATCACGAAGGTCAGAATGGCTGGAAGAAGAAAAGTTATCAAAATAAAAACTGGTTGTTGAAAGCTGCTTATAATGTAAAAGAAAATAATGATAAGTACAATTTACAGTTAAAAAATTGTGAAAAAGAGTTTAATAAAAAAGGTTTATTTGGTTTTTTGTAATGGCAATTCTTAATAGTATAGCAAAAATGAAAACGGAGATGACTCAATGGAGAAAATATTTGCATACTATTCCAGAATTAGGATTCAAAGAATTTAAAACCTCAGAATTCATTTGTAATAAATTAGATGAATGGGGAATTTCTTATGAAAAAAATATAGCTAAAACAGGAATAGTTGCGCAAATCACTGGAAATAAAGGTAACAGTGATAATGCAATTGGTTTAAGAGCAGACATAGATGCGTTACCTATCCAGGAAAAGAATAGTTTTGAACATAAATCAACTAACGAAGGCGTATCCCATAAATGTGGACATGATGGTCATACAACTCTACTTTTGGGTGCAGCGAAATATTTATCAGAAAATCCTGACTTTAACGGAAAAGTAAATCTTATATTTCAACCAGCAGAAGAAGGTGGAGGAGGTGCTGATGTCATGATTAAAGAAGGCCTCTTAGAAAAATATCCAATGTCGAAAGTTTTTGGGATGCATAATTGGCCAGAAACTCCTATAGGAAAGTTTTCTATTTGTTCTGGTCCTATTATGGCTGCTGTTAACACTGTTCAAATTAAAGTCAAGGGAAAGGGAGGTCACGCCGCAATGCCTCATCAGGCAATTGACCCGATAATTGTTTCATCTCAAATTATATCTGCATTGCAAACAATATCAAGCAGAACTCTTGATCCTTTAGATAATATTGTTTTAAGCATTACTCAATTTCACGCTGGTACAACACATAATGTTATTCCTGATGAAGTTTTTTTAGAAGGCACTTTAAGAACACTTAATGAAAAAACAAAAAAAATTGCGATTGATAGAATAAATGAAATATCAAGCAATATTGCAAAAAGTTTTTCTGCTACGGCATCTGTTTACATAGAAAAAGGATATCCTTATACGCATAATTCAGAAAATGAAACAAAAATTGCTGCTGATGTTGCAGCTAAAATTGTAGGTGAAGACAATGTTATTAGAAATATGAAACCAGTTATGGGATCTGAGGATTTTTCTTTTATGTTAAATAAAGTGCCTGGTTCATATATTTGCATTGGACAAGGTGATTCTAAGCATAAAATAGCTGTTCATAATGCAGAATATGATTTCAACGATGAAATTCTTCCAATAGGAAGTTCATACTGGGTAGAATTGGTTAAACATTTATTAAAATAAATTACATACAATGAATAAGAATAAGATTGAGATATATACTGGCCCAAATTGTTCATTTTGTATTTTAGCAAAAAATTTATTAATAAAAAAATCAATTAATTTTAAAGAAATTCATTTATCCAAATTCCCTGAAAAAAGAGAAGAAATGCTTAAAAGATCTAATGGAAAGCACACAATTCCCCAAATTTTTATTAACAATAAACATATTGGTGGCTATTATGAGCTTAATAAATTAGAAATTACAGGGGAATTAAATAAAATTTTGAAAGAATAAAGCATTTGCAATTATTATTTGAATTTCTTTTTTTAATCGAAAATTTTGTTAATGATTATTATTTTTTTTCATTAATAATTTTTTCTATTTTTATTTTTATATACGCATTAATATCATTTCCAGCTATAGCTATAGTTTGGTTATTTAGTGGTTATGTTTTTGGAATTTTTATTGGATATATTTTGGCTATTATATTTACTGCTACAGGTTCGCTTTGCCTATTTCTTTTATCAAAAAATATCTTCCATTCTTTTTTTAAAAGTAAATTTAAAGGAAGTATAATGAAGTTAGAAAATAAGATTAAAAATAATTCATTAGAAATACTAATTTTATTTAGAATGTTTCCAATAAATATGCCTTTTTTTATACAAAATGTCGGTCTTTCATTCTTAAATATTTCATATATTAATTTTTTTATAAGCACGTTAATTGGCTTAACTCCTTTGGTACTTTTCGCCGTTATAATAGGTAATAATTTTACACAATTTAATGAACTTAAATCTTTTAATTTAGATAATCTGCTATCTTTAAATCTTTTAATACCAGTATTTATAATTTTTATTTTTTTAATTTTAAGAATTATTCTAAAAAATAGGAAATTTTAGAGTTATATAAAAAAAGCTCTCTAAGATTTTAAATCTTAAAGAGCTTTTTAAAGAGTTAAATTGAAAACTACTTATTTATCTTCTAAATAGTGCCCAAAGTATACCGACAGTGGCTAGGCCAACTAGTCCACCACTTCCTAGATCATTGATAAGCATAGAGATATTGTCTACTACATCAAAACCAACGAAAGGTATGTTATTTCCAAAAATTATTCCAAGAACTACAATTAATGGAATTAATGCCATTCCAATATCCATAACAGATCCAATAAAGCTTTTAACTGTATTCATCATTGCTTATACTCCTTATTTGTTGTGAAAAGAGACCTTATCTGCGCATATATAGCCAGACAACTAGGCCTATAGTAATTATCCCAACAAGACCTTCAGCGCCCAGTTGAGCTGTTAAAGCAACTACATTATCTAATATTCCTACACCTAAAAAAGGCACAGCACTGCCAAATATTATTTCTAATACTATTGCAGCAGCTATAATTAGAAGGCCAACTTCTGCTATCTCTCTTAACCATGACTTTAATTGATCAAGCATAACTACTCCTTGATTATTTAATCACGCTCTTTAACTAGGACTATCCTAGTTGTGGCGCACTACATACCATTTCATATTTATTATACTATATCAAAAAAGTAAGATATTGATTATATTAAGTTTTTTTTTGTTTATATTTAAAATATTTAATATTTTTAGTCTAAGAATCATACAAATTTAATATTATATATTAATATATAAGTATAACTATTTGAATATACTATATTATTTAAATTTGTTAAAAAAAAATAAGATAATTAATGTTTTTTTTAAAACTCTAAGTATTAAATAACATAAATGGTTAGATTATTGATAGTAGCAGTTTTAGTTATTGTATTACTGATTTACTTTTCTAGGCGCAGTATTAAAAAAAATAATCCGAGACAGGCAAGATTATATAATTATTTAATTTTAGCCTTTATAATCTTTGTTATTGCTTTTTTCTTGGCCACATCAGGAAAGTTCATATTGCCAAAACTATTCCAAATAATAAAAATCGCTATACCATTCATAACAAAATTTATTGCTTAATAATGAAATTTAAAAAATTTAAAAATTTTGATATAAATTCAGATAGTAAAATTTTGTCTAAAAACTGGAAGGATAATGGTTTTTTAATATTAGAAAATTTTATTTCTAATTCTGAATGCAAAATTTTAAAAGATAGGGCCAATAATCTTGTTAGAAAATTTGATTTTTCTAAAAATATGACAATATTTAATACCAAAGACCATTCCCACAGTTCAGATAAATATTTCCTTGATTCAGGAGATAAAATAAGATTTTTTTTTGAAGAAGGAGCAATAGATGATAATGGGGAATTAACGGTCAAAAAAGAATTTGCAATAAATAAAATTGGCCATGCATTACATGATTTAGATCCAATATTTAATAAATTTTCAAGAAATTTAAAATTACACCAGCTATCAAATCATTTAGGTATTTTAAATCCGCTGTTATTACAATCTATGTATATTTTTAAGCAACCTAAGATAGGAGGTGAAGTTATATGCCACCAAGATTCATCTTTTTTGTACACTGAACCTCTTTCTACAATTGGATTTTGGTTTGCAATAGAAGATGCAAGAATAAGTAATGGATGTTTATGGACTCAAATCGGGGGTCACAAAGGCCCACTTAGAAAATTATATACTAAAATTAACAATAAAATGAGTATGAAGGAAATAGATACAACTCCGTATGGAAAAATTGACACACCTTTAGAGGTTAAAAAGGGTACATTAATAGTAATTGATGGAAAGTTACCCCATTTATCTGGAATGAATATGAGTTCAAAATCAAGACATGCATATACACTCCACATAATTGACGGAAAATGCGATTATAAAAATACCAATTGGCTTCAAAGAAAAAAATCCTTTCCATTAAGAGGTTTTATATAATAAATTGAAAAAGATAATCTTAGATTGTGATCCGGGTCATGATGATGCTGTAGCTATTATGTTTGCAGCCGCATCAAGCGAAATTGATTTACTCGGAATTACTTGTGTAGCAGGTAATACAACTTTAAATAATGCTACCTTAAACGCATTAAAAATATGCAGTTTTATTAATAAAACAAATATTAATATTTATGCTGGATGCAATTCTCCTATTAAAAGAAAACTGGTAACAGCAGACCATGTTCATGGTAAAAGTGGTCTAGATTACGAAGGAGAGGATATTAATATTCAAAAGGGATATAAAATCCAAAAAGAACATGCTGTAGATTTTATAATAGAACAATGTAAAAAGAGTAAAGAAAAAATTTATCTTTGTCCAACAGGTCCTCTGACAAACATTGCAAGAGCTTTAACTAAATACCCTCAAATAGCTAATAATATAGAAAAGATTATATTTATGGGTGGAGCTGCAAAAACTATAGGTAATATAACTCCCTCGGCAGAGTTTAATATATTTGTTGATCCAACGGCAGCAAATATAGTTTTGAAATCAAAGATTCCAATAGTAATGATGGGATTAGACGTAACTCATAAAGTATTAGTTGATGAGAATGTTATCAAAGATTTTTTATCAATAGGAAATAAAACTTCTTATTTCTTTAAAGATTTAATGAATTTTTATTCGAAATTTCATAAAGAAAAATATAATACAAATTCATCACCCTTACATGACCCGTGTGTTATAGGATATTTATTAAATAATGATTTATTTGATCTTAAATTTTTAAATGTTATTGTTGAAGAAGAATCAGAATTAACTATGGGTAAGACCATTGTTGACTGGCTTAAAGTTACTAATCGTGAAGCAAATTGCTATGTTGCAGATAATGTTAATGTTAAAGAATTCTTTTCGTTATTAAAAGAAAAAATCTCACTTCTTCCATAATATTTTATTCATTTTATTAGCAATTTTACCAGCTAATTTTGCATTATTTATAATTAAAGACATATTAGCTTTAATTGTCTTTCCTTTAGAAAGTTCAGATATTTCTTTCAATAAATATGGCGTCAATTCTTTCCCTTTTATTTTATATTTTTCTGCTTTCTTTTGGGCTTTATTAATCCATTTTTCTATATCATTATTTTTTATTGAATATTTTTTTTCAACTGGATTATAAATTAATATACTGCCGTTTTGATTTATTAGATTTCTGTTTTCAATAATTTTTAATAGTTCTTGTAAATTATTAATCTTTAGATCTACATTTAAGTTTGTTTTTCGGCACCAAAAACCAGGAACATTATCTACTTTATATCCAATCTTCGTAACTCCTAAAGTTTCAAGCAATTCATTAGTTTTAAATATATCTAAGATAGATTTTGCACCACTAGAAACAACAATCATATTTTTTCTATGCAATTCAATTAAATCAGAAGAAATATCATATGTTTTTTGAGAATTTCTATGTACCCCACCGATACCTCCCGTAGAAAAAACCTTGATACCAACTAAAGATGATATCATCATAGTTGAAGCTACTGTTGTTGATGCATAAGAATTCTTTTTCATTGCGAGAGCAATGTTATGTCGGGATATTTTTTGAACATTTTTCTTTTTTGCTAAGATGTTAATATCTTCATCATTTAATCCAATTTTGATATAGCCATCAATAATTCCTATTGTAGCAGGCAATGATCCGGTTGATTTAATAACTTTAATTGATTTTTTTGCTACTTCAATATTTAATGGGTAAGGAAGACCGTGACTTATTAAAGTGCTTTCTAACGATACTATTGGTTGCTTATTTTTAATGGCATATTTGACATCCTTATCAATTAATATTTTATTATTCATATAATTCTCACTTTTATACTTTTTTGCAATAATTGAAGTTTTTTATAATATTTAGGAAAACTTTTGTACTTATAATCCATCGCTTTTAAACATCCGGAAGCAATCGAAAAAGATAAAATTTTAAATGGATCTATATTTTCTTTTAAAGAAAGAAAAAAAATAGCAGCTAAAGCATCGCCAGCTCCATTCTCATTTCTTAAATTAATTTTTGGCACAATACCTTTATAAATAATTTTATTTAAAATCATAATAACAGGCTTAGAACCTCTTGTAACAATAATAGATATTTTAGGATTTATTTTGATGATATATTTAATAGAATCAATAATATTATTTTTATTTGTTAACATAAATATTTCTTCTTCGTTAAGAGATAATGCAGTTATTTTCTTTAAACAATATTTAATTCTTTGGATTTTAAAAATTGAAGTACCAGAAACCATTATAGAAATTTTCTTATTATAAAAATAATTTATTGTTTTTTTGATTAGATTCTTATTAAAACATAAATCCATAATTACACATGTATCTTTGTTTAAATATTTATTTAATTTAATTAAATTAATATCTTTAATTTTTTCATAAGCATCATTTGATGCTAATCCTATAATTAATTTACCTTTTTGACTTAAAATCGCTGTATAAAAAGAATCATTTTTTACCTCTTTAATAACCTGATAATTTATTTTTTTATTGATAATACGTTCTTTTAGATCATTATTTATTTTTAATGATAGAAGATAAACATTTTTAGAAAATAATATCAAATTATTGGCTATATTAGAGGCAACCCCACCAGGCAATGTTTTAAAAGTAACTGGATTTGTTCTAAAAAGTTTATATTTATTTTTTAGTAATAAAATATTGTCTCTATGACATGCCCCAATACATAAAAAATTTTTTTTTGATATTTCTTTTTTCATTATTGAAAATTTCATATATATTCTATTTTTTATTGCTTATTGTTATATTCTAAATATATTCTTTTTATGTCAATTTTTGATACATCACCTCCATTAATAAATAAAGATATATTATTCAAATGGATATATAAAAATTATGATTTTTTAGATTCCAATATCATTAATTCAATTAAATTAAATAGTGAAAGAGATTACAACTTAAAAATTACAACTAATAATAATAAAAATTTTGTAATCAAAATATCCAATCCTTATGAAAATATTAATACACTAACGCTTCAAGATTCTATGTTAGAATATTTGTCAAATAGTTCAGTTTCTAAATATATTCCTATAATATCTCATAAAGATATAAAAAAATTTACTGATTTAAAAAATCGAGAATGTTTTGTGAGAATATTAAGTTTTTTAAAAGGTGATATATTTGCGCATCATCAAGGTAATGATCAATTATGTAAAAATCTTTCTATTTTTCTTGGTAATTTGTCTAAATCATTATTAAATTTTGATCACTCAGCTGCACATAGAAAATTTATTTGGAATTCAATTAATATTGAATGGATAGAAGAAGATTTAGAAATATTTCCAGAAAAGATTAAGAGAAATTTAATAAAAAAAGTCATTAAATCATATTTAAAATATGTAAAACCAAAGTTATCCAATATTAGATATTCAGTGATTCATGGTGACGCAAATAATTATAATATTTTATGTTCTAAAAATAAAATTGTTGGATTATTAGATTATGGAGATTCAATTTATGCACCAACTATTTGTGAGTTAACTGTTGCTTTAGCTTATGCCTTAATGAATACAGATGATATTATTCAAAAATGTAATTATATGGTAAAATCATACCATTCAATTTTTCAACTAAATAAAGATGAGATAGAATTAATAATGATTTTAATAATGACCAGGTTAAGCATTACTGTAACTATGGCATCAAAACAAAAACTTAAATACCCTGACAATGAATACTTATCTATTAGCGAAAATGATGCATGGGACTTGCTATTTAAATTTGATAACATAATATATTCTGATTTCACAAATAATTTATTAAATGTATGTAATTATGAAAAATAAAATCATTAATAATAGACTTAATCATATTGGTCCAAATTTTTCGCTTCATTATAATGAACCTATACATTTAGTGAAATCAAAGGGAATGTATCTTTATGATATTAATGGCAAAAAATATCTTGATGCAATAGGAAATATAAATATCGTTGGCCATTGTAACGATCACGTTGTTGAATCAATATACAAACAAGCCTCGATATTAAATACAAATACAAGATATCTTTATAATATTATGGAAGAATATTCAGAGAAATTATTAAAATATTTTCCAAAAAAACTTTCAGTTATTTACTTCGTTTGTTCGGGTTCTGAAGCCAATGATCTTGCGCTAAGAATGGCAAATAACTTCACTAATGGTAGCGAATATATAGTTATAGATAATGCTTATCATGGTCATACAGATAGTCTTATAAATTTAAGTCCATACAAATTTAAAAGTAAAGGTGGCCAGGGAAGAAACTCTAATGTTCATATTTTAGATATGCCTGATGCGGTGCGAGGTAAGTATCGATTTAATGAAAATCAGTGGATAAATAAATATATTAATGAAGGTAAAGAACTAATAGATAATGTTGCTTTTAATAAAAAAATTTCTGCTTTTTTTAGTGAAAGCATACTTGGTTGCGGAGGTCAAATAATTCTTCCTCCAAATTATTTAAAACAAATCTTTAATAAAATAAAATCTAATAATGGTGTTTGCGTATCTGATGAAGTTCAAACGGGATTTGGAAGAATTGGTAAAAATTTTTGGGCTTTTGAAGAGCAAAAAGTGATTCCTGACATATGCACAGTTGGTAAACCAATGGGTAATGGGCATCCTATAGCTGCAGTCATAACAACTAGAGAAATTGCAGATTCTTTTAACAATGGAATGGAGTATTTTAATTCATTTGGAGGAAACCCTGTAAGTTTAGCTGCAGGTAAGGCAGTTCTAGAAGTAATTGAAAATAATAAATTGCAAGAAAATGCTCAAAAAATTGGAAATTATTTAAAAATCAAGTTTAATGATTTAAAAAATAAATTTCCAGATAAAATTTGTGATGTTAGAGGAGAGGGACTTTTTATAGGAGTTGATTTGGTAGAAAAAGGTAATCCTGATTTGCCAGATTCTAAAATTGCAAATTTTATTATTAATCATTCAAAAAAATTAGGACTTTTACTGAGTACAGATGGTCCTTATGATAATGTAGTTAAAATAAAACCCCCATTGATTATTAATATAGATGAAGCAAATTATTTAATAGAATGTTTGGATAAAAGTATTAATTACTATATTAATAATAATATTTAATATTTTAATATGAACAGGTTTATCTTAATCTTTATATTTATTTTATCTATTAGTAAGATTTCTTACGCTGATTTACTAAAACCTTCGCCATTATTAAAACCACAACAAGTGATTGCCATTCAATTAAGTGCACTAAACAATAACGATATTCCATATAAAGATTTTGGTATCGAACAAACATTTGAATTTGCTCATCCAAATAATAAAAAATATACTGGCCCTTTAGCAAAATTTACTAAAATGATGTATTCACAATCATATATTTCTATGATTAACCATCAAAGTCACAATATATCTCTTGTTATGAGTTCAGAAAATATAGCCTTATTTTTCATAGAAATAACTGATATCAAGGGTTCTAAGCTAGGTTTTGAGTGGATTATTGAAAAAGTCAATATTCAAGGTAATTTTTATGATTGCTGGATGACAACATCAGTATCCCCTCCTATGAAATTTGGTGAATCAACATAGAACTGTATTACTTGCGATAAACATTAATACAATATATAATTGATATTAGCGGGAGATGCTGATTTAATCAGAGCCGAAGGATCAAGGAACCCCCGAAAATCTCAGGCATAAAGGACCGCTAAAAAAAAATCTGGAAAGAGGGTTTTACAACCCCACCGAAGGTGAAGTCTTTTAGGCAATCTCTCAGGTAGCAGCGACAGAAGGGGTTAGCTAGTTTGTTGTTACATATGGATAAAGAAATTAAGAAATTATTTTTAGAAAGTTTTCATATTAAAAATGATGCTAAATTGATTCCGTTTTCAGGTTATAATATGCCTATAAATTATAAAAATGGAATAATAAAAGAACACCTTGCTACAAGGTCAGATTGTGGAATCTTTGATGTATCACATATGTTACAAATTAACATAATTGCGAATGAACAAACTACAAAAAAACTTGAGAATATTATTCCCTTAGATTTATATAATTTAAAAATAGGAAAATCTGCATATTCATTTATTTTAAATGACAATGGAGGAATTATTGACGATCTAATAATTTCTAAAATAATTAACAATAAAGATCAAATCTTATATTATATTGTTTTAAATGCCTCAAGAAGATTTGTAGATCTTAAAGTTTTGAGTGAAACTTTAGGAACTACGAATCTAATTAATACAAGAAATAACTATTCATTAATTGCAGTACAAGGACCAAGATCTAGAGAATTATTGTCAAATATATTTCCAGAAATAATGAAATTAAGTTTTATGGAAATTAAAAATTTAATCTATGATAATTTTGAAATTCTTATTAGTTGTTCTGGATATACTGGGGAAGATGGTTTTGAACTATCTATTCCAAATAATATTGTCACGCAGTTAGTAAAAAAAATATTAAGTTCCAATGAAGCATTTCTATGCGGATTAGGTTCAAGGGATACATTAAGACTCGAAGCAGGATTATGTTTATATGGTAATGAATTAAATGAGAATATTAACCCTAAAGAGGCATCTTTATTATGGACAATACCAAAATTAAGAAAAAATAAAATGAATTTTAAAGGGGCAATTGAGTTTATAAATAAAAACCCTAATAAAAATCAAAAAATAAGAATTGGTATTTTATCCTTAAATCAATCTATTCCCAGAAATAATAATAATATTTATAATAATCAAAATCGATTGATAGGAAAAGTCACTAGTGGTAGTTATAGTCCTACATTAAAAAAACCTATAGCTATGGGATTAGTAGAAGAAAAGTATGCTATTATTGGCAATAAAGTTTTTATTGAATCAAGAGGAAAAAAGGAAGATTCAATTGTAGTTAAAATGCCTTTCGTTAATCATAATTATAAAAAATATTAAGGAGCATTTAATGACTAAAAAATATACTAAAGATCACGAATGGATTGAATGTAATAATGATATAGGAACTGTAGGAATAACAAATAGTGCGCAGGAGCAATTAGGAGATGTAGTTTTTTTTGAATTACCTGAAATAAATAAAAATGTAAAAAAAGGTGAGCAAGTAGGAGTAGTGGAATCAGTAAAGGCAGCCAGCGAATTATACACACCAGTAAGTGGGTCGATTGTTGAGATTAACAATGAATTAAAAAACAATCCTTCATTAGTAAATTCAGATCCTGAAAATTCTGCCTGGTATATGAAAATTAAATTAGATGATTTAAATGAATTAAATGAATTAATGAACTTAGAACAATATAAGGATATGATTAAATAATAAACAATGAAAAGTTTCTCTCAATTTACATATAGACATATCGGATCTAATGATAATGATCACAAACTAATGTTGGAAATGATTAATTGCAATACATTAGATGAATTATTAAAATCAATTCTTCCAGAAAATATTTTAATTAAAGATAAACTTGACATTGAATCAGTTGATTCAGAGATAGAAATGCTAGATGAAATGTCTTCTTTATCAAGAACTAATAAAAACTTTAAAAGTTATATCGGTATGGGATACTATAATAACATCACTCCCAGCGTTATCCATAGAAATATGATTCAAGATCCAGGTTGGTATACTGCCTACACACCCTATCAACCTGAAATATCACAAGGAAGACTAGAAATGCTTATGAATTTTCAACAACTTGTTATTGATATGACTAAAATGGATGTTGCCAATGCTTCTCTTTTGGACGAAGGTACCAGTGCTGCTGAAGCAATGATGCTTTGCTTTAGGCACAGTTTAAAAAAAGAAAATAATATTTATTTAGTTCACTCTTCATGTCATCCACAGACTTTATCTGTGATCAAAACAAGAGCTGAACCATTGAATATAGAAATTAAAATTATTGATAAAATAAATGAATCAAATATCAAAAATGCATTTGGAGTTTTATTTCAATATCCTGATACTTTTGGTCATTTAAATAATTTAGAAGAGCTAATTAAATTTTGTCATAAAAAAGAATTGCTTGTTTCTGTAGCTACAGATTTAATGAGCTTGGCATTAATAAAACCTCCTGGAGAAATGAATGCCGATGTAGTTTTTGGAAGTTCTCAAAGATTTGGAACTCCTTTAGGATTTGGCGGTCCACATGCTGCTTTTTTTGCAACTAAAAATAAATACATAAGATCAATGCCTGGAAGAATAATTGGAGTTACAATAGATAAAAGTGGGAAAAGAACATTTCGAATGGCACTTCAAACAAGAGAACAACATATAAGAAGGGACAAGGCAACTAGCAATATTTGTACCTCTCAAGCATTACTAGCAAATGTAAGTGCTGCATATGCGGTTTACCATGGACCTGAAGGCATTAAAGCTATTGCAGAAAATATTCATAAAAAAACTAAAATTTTAGCACGTTCTATCATGTCTAAATTTAATATTTATTCTCAAGAATTCTTCGATACTATTGTTATTCATACAAATCATATGTCTAACAGGTTTTTTTTTAAAGCTCTAAATGATTCTATAAATATTCGCTTTATTGATGAAGATCGTATTGGAATTTCTTTAGATGAAACAACAAGTAAAAAAGATGTGTTAAAATTACTTTCAATATTTAATATTGATATAAATTATGAAAATATCTCAAAAGAATTAAATAATGAGAAAAATTTTGGTATCCATCAAAATAAAAAGAGGACATCTACTTATTTAAACCACCCTATTTTTCAAAAATATAGATCTGAGACTGAAATGATGAGATATTTAAAGATATTAGCTGATAAAGATATAGCACTTAATAGGGCTATGATTCCTTTAGGATCTTGTACAATGAAATTAAATGCCGCAACAGAATTAATACCAATTGCATATCGAGGATTTGCAAGAATTCATCCATTTGTGCCAATGGACCAGGTAAAAGGTTATCTTAAATTAAGTGAAGATTTAACTAAAATGCTTTCTCATATTACTGGTTTTGACCAGGTATCTTTACAGCCTAATTCAGGGGCACAGGGTGAATATACAGGATTGATGACTATAAGAGCTTATCTAAGAGATAAAAAACAGGAAAAAAGAAATGTTTGTTTAATTCCTAGTTCATCTCATGGCACCAATCCTGCATCTGCTGTTATGGCAGGTATGAAGGTAGTTGTAATTAAATGCGATAAAAATGGAAATGTTGACATTAATGATTTGCAATTGCAGGCATCTAAATACTCAGAAACACTTGCAGCATTAATGATAACTTATCCATCTACACACGGTGTTTTTGAGAAAGAAATTGTTAAAATTTGTGAAATTATTCACTCAAATGGAGGACAATGTTATCTTGATGGTGCTAATTTAAATGCAATGGTTGGTTTGGCAAAACCAGCTTTATTTGGCATTGATGTTTGTCATATTAATCTTCACAAAACGTTCTGTATACCTCATGGAGGGGGAGGGCCTGGAGTTGGACCAATAGCTGTGAAGAAACATTTAACTAATTTTTTACCAACACATATCTATGATCCATTTAAATCTGAAAAAACAAAATCATTTGGTACAATATCTTCAACACATTGGGGAAGTGCTTCAATTTTACCAATTTCTTTTGCCTATATAAAGATGATGGGCGGTCTTGGTTTAACACAAGCAACCACAATAGCATTATTGCATGCAAATTACATAGCTAAACGTCTTAGTAAATATTTTCCAATATTGTATACTGGGCAAAATGAAAAAGTTGCACATGAATGTATTATAGATATTAGACCGATAAAAAAGGAAAAAGGAATAAGCGAAGAAGATATTGCTAAACGTTTAATTGATTATGGCTTTCACGCACCCACACAAAGTTTTCCTGTTCCTGGGACATTAATGATAGAACCTACTGAAAGTGAATCAAAAGATGAAATTGATCGTTTTTGTGATGCTATGATATCAATAAAAAATGAAATTAATAAAGTTGGCAAAGAATATTCTTTAGAAGATAATCCTCTAGTTAACTCTCCTCATACTGCTAATGAAATGATTGAAGAAGATTGGAATCATTGTTATTCAAAAAAAATTGCATTCTATCCTGATAATAGATTTGACAATAAATATTGGCCTCCAGTTAAACGCATCGATAATGTATATGGAGACAGAAATCTTTTTTGTGAATGCCCTCCAATTAGTACTTATGAAGATAAAGCTAAGGTTGCTTAATGAATTTTGACTATGTTTTTATAGCTATTATGTTTCCAGCAATACCTCTGATGATGTCAGTTTTTTCAAACCGTTTTCACACATTAAGTGTTTTAATTAGATCAATGCACGATGAATATATTTATCAGAAACACTCACCTGCAAACATTCAAAAACAATTTTTGATTTTAGAATCAAGAGTAAAATTACTTAGAAGAGCGCAACTTTTTATGGGATTAAGTTTCTTACTTAATATGTTATCCGTTTTATTTCTTTTTATAAGACTTGAATTTATTGCAAAGTTTATTTTTGCATCCTGCTTATTATCGATAATTATTGCTTTAATTATTTATTTATATGAAATCACTTTATCTTCAAAAGCTTTAAAATATCATCTTAGTGATCTTGAAATGAAAGAAAAAAAATAAAATATGTCTACGAATATAGAACTTGATATAGATTTTATAAGAAAACAATTTCCATCATTTTCAGATGATAAAGTAAATAAAAATATTTTTCTTGAAAATGCAGGGGGCAGTTATGTTCCTAAAACAGTAATAGATACCTTAAATAATTTTATGTTAAAAACTAAAGTTCAACCATATGCAGATTTTGAATCATCAAAAATTGCTGGTCAAAAAATGGATGAAGGCATAAAACTTTTTTCTGAAATGATTAATGCCAATTTTGAAGAAGTAATTATAGCTAGTTCTACTACTATGAATTTTTACGTTTTATCAAATGCATTATCAGAAAATATTAAAGCAAATGATGAAATTATTGTTACAAATCAAGATCATGAAGCCAACATAGGTGCTTGGAGAAGATTAGAAAAAAAAGGAGCAAAAATTATTGAATGGAAAATCAATAATGAAACAGCTGAACTTGAAATTAATGATCTTAAAAAAATTCTAACACCAAAAACAAAAATTGTTGCAGTTACTCATACTTCAAATATTGTTGGAACAAATAATGACATCAAGCAAATAGCAAAGATTGTTCATGAAAATGGATCATTAATTGTTGCAGATGGAGTTTCTCATGCTCCACATGGATTGCCTGATGTAAAAGATCTTGATGTAGATTTTTATGCTTTTAGTTTATATAAAACATTTGGACCGCATTTATCACTCTTATATGGTAAATATAATCTATTAAAAAATTTACCTAATCAAAATCATGAATTTGTTAGTGATGAACTTCCAAACACAACTTTAAATCCTGGTGGTTCTAACCATGAAGAAACAGCTTGTTTAATTGGAATAAGTGAATATTTTGATAATATATATAACCATCACTTTAATAAAATTGAAAACAATCATCGAAGCAGAATAAAATATGTAAATAAATTAATTAGTAGTTACGAAGAAAAAATTGCTAACATTTTATTAGATTATTTATCTGGTAAAAATAATGTTAGAATAATTGGTCAAAGAAAATCTGCAAATAAAAATAGAGCCCCAACAATATCTTTTATTCTTAAAAATAAATCATCAAAGGAAATTTGTGATCATTTAGTCAAAAATAATATTGGCATTCGTAATGGTAATTTTTATGCTTGGCGTATTTTAAAAGCTTTAAATATTGATTTAGAAGATGGTGTCGTTAGGGCAAGCATGGTTCATTATAATACAGAAAGTGAGATTTATCGCTTAATAGATGAATTAGATAAAATAATTTAGAAATAATCATATAATTTCAAAATCATTATAAATTATATTATCATTTATTAGTATTTTTGTTATTTTTATTACAGAAGAATTTGGAGGACCTATTGTTGATAGTTTAATAATTTTATTAATTGATTCGATCTCACCTTGAATTACCGCTTCTACTTTGTTGTAATTTTTTGAATTTTTAACATATCCATGAATATTTAATCTCATTGCTTCGTCATGAAACCATTTTCTATACCACACTCCTTGGACTTTTCCATATATATGTAATTTATATGTTATTATGTCAAATTCCTTTGTATTTTTAGTTTATATTATAATCTTTATATTATATTAATAAGAAGACTATTTGCTATAAATTAATGGAAAAAACAACTATTAGCAATATTGAAACAGGTATATCAAAAAAGTGTGATATACTGTATAAAAATAAAACAAGATTAGAATTAGTAATAGAAAATACTACAATTAAATTAACTTTGATAAAACTTAATCCTATTGAAAAATATTATAAAGCTAAATTTTCAAATATGGATTTTCAGTCAACAGGAGAATAATGACTAAGAAAAATTCAGAAAAAAGAAAAACATTTAGACAAAATGTTGAAGCATTTGTAGATGATGCAATCATCAAATTAAAAATTTCTGAAGATATATCTAAAATTATAAAAGCGTGTCGTTCTGTTATTCAATTAAAATTTCCTGTAAAAATTAAAGGTAAAATTCAAATATTTAGAGGATGGAGAGCAATACACAGTACACATAGATTGCCAACAAAAGGTGGATTGAGATTTTCTCCAGACATCAATCAAGACGAAGTAGAAGCGCTTTCAGCATTAATGTCCTATAAATGCGCTATTGTTGATGTTCCTTTTGGAGGGGCTAAAGGAGGATTAAAAATTAAACCATCTAACTTTAGCGATAATGAACTAGAAATTATTACAAAAAAATTTACCAGAGAATTAACTAGAAGAGGGACTTTAAGTCCCGCAAGAGATGTTCCAGCTCCTGACGTAGGAACAAATCCAAAAATGATGAGTTGGATCTGTGATGCATACAAATCACTTCATCCAGAAGACATTAATTGGATGTCAGTTGCAACAGGCAAACCTTTAGAACACGGTGGTATCAGAGGTCGTCTTCAGGCAACTGGAAGAGGTGTTCATCAAGCAATGAAAGAATTTTTTCGTCACCCTGATGAATTAAAAAAATATAAGCTAGATGCTAATTATGAAAATAAAAAAGTAAGTATACAAGGTTTTGGAAATGTAGGTAGTAATACAGCTAGAAGCTTAAATGAAGATGGTATTAAGATAATTTGTATATCTGAAAGAGAAGGGATGATTTTTGATAAAAATGGAATTAATATTTCAAATTTAATTGAATATAAAGAAAAGAAAGGAACAATTAATGGATTTCCCGATGGAAATTTTGAAAAAAATCCAGATAAATCTTTATATGTTAATTGTGATATTTTAATTCCTGCAGCTTTAGAAAATGCAATTGTTTTACAAAATGTAAATAAAATTAAAGCAAAATTAATTGTAGAAGCAGCTAATGGACCCATTAGCTTTCGTGCTAATTCTGAATTGATTAAAAAAAATATTCCAATATTACCTGATATTTATGCTAATGCCGGTGGTGTATTTGTTTCTTATATGGAATGGATCAGGGGAATTTCTCATATACGTCTTGGTCGTATGAATAGAAGATATGAAGAAAATAGAGGAAGAGAAATTGTAGAAGCAATAAATCAAATTACTGATAAAAAAATATCTAAAAAATCAATACAATCTATTGTTTATGGAGCTAAAGAAGAAGATATTGTTAATTCAGGCCTTGAAGATAGTATGAGAACCGCCTTTCAAGAAATTAAAACTATGAAGAATAAATTTAAACTAAAAGATTACAGAACTGCGGCATACGGTATAGCAATTAAAAAACTTGAAAAGTCATATCTAGAATTAGGCTTATAACAATTAATCTGCCCCTTCAATTAATATTAAATTATTATCTGCATTATCAGCTCTAATTTTTTTTATTGGTTCATATTCTTTTGATGTGTAAAATTCTTTTGCTTTTTCTATACTTGGAAATTTTATAACTACATTTCTTTTAAAGGGCCAATCACCTTCCATTACTTCATATTTTCCAGCCCTAATTATGTATTCACCACCATATTTTTGGGCAATTGGCGTAACATTTTTTAAATATTCTTTATAATTTTCCAAGTTGTTGACATTAATTTGAGCGATTAAGTATCCTTTCATTATTTTCTCCTTATCTTCAATATTATAGTGATATATGTATTAAAAATGAATTCTTTATATCACCAGGATATGTATAATTTTAAAAATCCCGTGAATAGTTATTGGGAGAATACTAAGCCTGATGTAAATTTTATACAAACTACAATAAAATCAGATATAAAATCTGATATTGTTGTTATAGGTGGCGGCTATACAGGGCTCAGTTGTGCACTGCAACTTTCAAAAAAATTTGGATTTGAAGTATCTTTAGTTGAGGCCGGTATTAAAATTGGATACGGAAGTTCTGCAAGAAATGCTGGTTTCCTTTGTATGGGACCAACAAAATTATCTACAAATCAATTAATAAAAAAATACGGTTTAGATGAGGTAAAACGTTACTATAAAGACCAAGTTGATGGATCAAATTTTACCGTTCAATTAGCAAAAGAATATAATATTAATTGTGATATAGTTGGAAATTTAAATTTTGAAGTTGCACATCATCCCAGTTTTTTTGATTCTATGAAAGAAGACTCTAATAATTTAACAAAATATTTTGGCATTAAAACTAAAAGTTATACGAAAGAAGAATTTAATTCCATCGGTCACACTGGATCAGAACAATATGGAGCTGTATCTTATGAGCCAGGTTGTGCCTTAAATCCATTAAAATTTTTACTTGGAATTGCTAAAGCATGTTATGATAATAAAGTTAAATTATTTTCTAATAGCAAAGTTTTAAAAGTTGAAAAAACCCAAAATGGGTATCTAGTTATAACAAAAATGGGAAATATTTTATGTAAAAAAATTGTATTTGCAGTTAACGGGTTTTATCAAGATAATTTTTTACCTCAATTTAAAAATAGAATTTTACCTGCAATATCCAATATTATAGTAACTAAGAAATTATCTAATGACGAATTAAAGATGCACAATTTTTTAACTTTAAATCCTATTCTAAATGCTAGAAATCTTTTATTTTATTACCGATTATTACCAGATAATAGAATTTTATTTGGTGCACGGGGCGATCTTAATGGCAGTAAGGAATCTTCTCTCAAAATGTCATATTGGATTGAAAAAAGATTTAAAGAAATTTTTCCCCTATGGAAAAATGTAGCAATTGATTATAGATGGTCGGGATTTGTAGCAATTACCAGGGATTTAACTCCCTCAGTAGGAAAACTCTCTGATGATGAAATATATCATTCATTTGGATATTGCGCTAATGGAGTTAATACCGCCCCTTTTTTAGGAAAGGAGCTAGCAAATTTAATTGGAGGATCAAATATTAAAGAAATGAGAATTTCTAAAATATATCAAGGTCTGCCAAAAAAATTTCCTTTTCCTTTTTTAAGACTTTTATATTTAAGAATTGCTTATATATACTATTCAATAGTTGATAAGTAATGCATAAATATGCTTCTGAAATTTTAGAATTTTGGTTTAAAAAAAGTAAGCCAATTCAATGGTTTGATAAAAATATTAAATACGATAACTTAATTAAAAAAAACTTTTTAAAACAACACAAAATGGCAATTAACGGAGATTTTGAAAATTGGAAAAATTATGCTGAAGAAAGTCTTGCCCTAATCATATTGATTGATCAATTTTCAAGAAATATATTTCGAGGAAACTCCAAATCCTTTGAATTTGATTATATATCTTTAGATTTTTGTAAAGTTGGATTAGAAAAATCATACCATAAAGAATTGGCAAATAATGATCAAAAACTTTTTTTTATCCTTCCATTAATACATAGTGAAAATGTAAATGATCAAAAATTAGCAATTGAATTACTTAATACTAATTTTATTAATGATTCAAAATTTTCAGATATTAAATTTTTTTTTCAACGCCATTATGAAATTATTGAAAAATTTGGAAGATTTCCACATAGAAATCAAATTTTAAATCGTGTCTCTAGTCAAGAAGAAATAGATTTTCTCAAAACACCATATTCCTCTTTTTAAAATATGTCCAAATTGTTTAGTTATAAGATAATTTCATATTTATATCTGATTTTATTAACTTTAGCATTTTTATTTCCTTTAGATTCTTTTTTAGTAACGTCAATTGTAGAAAAGGAAAGTCATCCATCAGATAAAAATTCATTAATTATTCACAGTATATTGTTATTTATATTGTATTCTCTTTTCAATATAATTTATTTAAACAAAATTAAACTCATTATCTTTTGTAGTATTTATAGTTTTCTTATAGAGATTTTACAAATTTATACCGGGCGGGGTTTTTCATTTCTTGATATTTTATTCAATTTATTTGGAATAGCTATTGCTTTTTTATTATTGAATTGTTTTTTAAATAAAAATTATGCAAAATAAAAAAAAAATAGCTATTATAGGATCTGGAATAAGTGGAATAAGTGCAGCCTATTTATTATCAACAGATTATAATGTTTCTATTTTTGAAAAAAATAATTATTTTGGTGGCCATACAAGAACTATAACAGTAAATGATTCAGGTAATCATATAGATATAGACACTGGATTTATAGTATTTAATGAAAAATCCTATCCTGACTTAAGTAATTTTTTTAAGATTTTGAATATTGATATACAAGATAGTGAGATGTCTTTGTCAATATCTTCAAAAAAAAATAATTTAGAGTATTCTTCTAAAAATATTCATAATCAAATAAAAAATTTTAAAAATGTTGTATATATAAAAATTATTAGAGACATAATTAGATTTTATAAATCAGCACCGTATATTCTAAAAAATGTGAATATTGATAATTTAAGCATAAGTGATTTTTTTAAAAAAACATCATATTCTAGTGATTTTTTGGAATATCATATTTATCCAATTGCATCTTCTATCTGGTCCACAGATATCAAATATATTAAGGATTTTCCAATAAAATCCTTTATAATTTTTTTTATCGAAAATGATTTATTTAATTTTTTATTAAGACCGAAATGGAAAACATTAGTTAATAGAGGGAAATCTTATATAGAAAAAGTTTTATCAAAAACAAATATTGAATCAAAGTTTAATGAAAAGGTTATAAAATTAATAAGAAATAATAATAAAATTACATTAATAAGCGAAAATAATAGTTATTCATTTGATGAAGTCGTTTTGGCTACTCATGCTGATCAAGCTCTGAAAATAATTGCAAATCCAACAATTGATGAAAAAAGAATTTTAAGTAAATTTACTTACAATGAAAATGAAATATTCCTTCATAAAGATCAAAATTTTATGCCTAAAAATAAAAAGATTTGGTCTAGTTGGAATTTTTTAGGCGAAAAATATGATAAATTTAGCTTATCTTATTGGATGAATTCTTTACAAAAAACAAATTATAAAGAAAATTATTTTGTAACTGTTAATCCAATAAATGAAATTGATAATAAACTTATTTTAAATTCTGCTAAATTAAAACATCCGATATTCAATTTACATACTCACAATGCACAATCAAACCTAAAAAAAATTCAAGGAGTTCATGGGACATGGTTTGCTGGTAGTTATTTTGGATATGGCCACCATGAAGATGGTATACAATCATCAGTATCAATTGCTTTAAAAAAAGGAATTCAAATCCCATGGAAAAGGAATATTATCCAAGATAATAGAATAAAAATTTTATGCAATTAAAAAAAATTAAATTAACTTCATCCTGTATATATAGAGGTCATATATATCATAAAAGATACAAGCCAATTATTAACAAATTTAAATATAATACTTTTTCATTTTTTATTGATTATGATTGTATTTATGAACTTGACAGATCATCAAATTTTTTTTCTTACAATAGATTTAATATTTTTTCTTTTTATGACAAAGATCATGGATATAGAAATGGGAAAAATTTAAAACTTTTTGTAAATAATGTGTTAAAAAAACATAAAGTGAATATTTCCAATCTCAAAATTAAAATATTATGTTTTCCAAGAATTTGTGGTTATGTTTTTAATCCTATATCGGTAATTTATTGTTATAAAAAAAATATCTTAATTTCTGTATTTTATGAAGTGAAAAATACATTTAATGAGCAACATACATACTATTTTATTAATAAGAAAAATATTAAAAATAATAATTTCCAACACAAATGTTTAAAGAAATTTTATGTATCACCTTTTATGGATATTAAAGGTCATTATGAGTTTAAAATTAACGTTCCTAAAAATAATTTTTCAATATTAATTAATCAATTTCTTGAAGATAAATCAAAAATACTTAATGCATCTCAAATTGGGACTAGAGAAGATTTTTCAGATGCAAATTTGTTAAAAATTTTCTTAAGATATCCACTGTTAACATTAAAAATTATTTTTTCTATTCATTGGCAGGCATTTAAAATTTTAATAAAAGGTGGTAATCATTATTCAAGAAATAAAAAGAAAATTGATACTAGATCATATGAAGGTGATTTAAATGCTAAATTATAATAAATTTATTATTGATAAGATTATTAATAATATTAATTATGGATCTTTATCTATAATCTACCCCGATGATGAGAAATTTATTTATAAGGGAACCATAGACGGTCCTAATGCTGATATTAAATTATATAATTTCAAAATAATTTCCAATCTTTTATTCAAGGGTAATATTGGTTTGGGTGAATCATATATAAATAATCATTTTGAAACATCAAATTTATCAAATTTAATTGAATTTATAGTTGTTAATCAAAATTCATTTAAAAAAATTAGTAACGGTAATTTTATTTATAGATTATTTCAAAAAATTAACCATTTAAGAAATCATAATTCAAAAATTAACAGTATAAATAATATTAAATATCATTATGACCTTGGTAACAATTTCTATAGTCAATGGCTTGATGAGACAATGTCTTATTCTTCAGCATTATTTGATGATTTTAATATTGATTTAAAAAATGCACAATTGAATAAATATAATAGACTTTTATCCTTAATAAACCCATCAGATAAGTCCAAAATTTTAGAAATAGGTTGCGGATGGGGGAGTTTAGCAAATCATATAGCTAAATATACAAATGCTCATGTAACAGCTGTTACTATTTCACAAAAACAATATGCACACGTTTCAAATCTTATTCAACAAAATGGATTAAATGAAAATGTTACTGTCGAACTAAAGGATTATAGAGATATTAATAAAAAATTTGATTCAATAGTATCAATAGAAATGTTTGAAGCGGTTGGCGAAAAATATTGGCCAGTTTTTTTTAATAAATTAAAAGATAACTTAGAATATGGAGGAAAATCATTATTACAAGTTATTACAATTAATGAAAATTTATTTGAAAATTATAGAAATAGGCCGGATTTTATTCAAAAATATATTTTTCCTGGCGGAATGTTACCTTCAAAAGAAATTTTTCGAAGCTTTCTTTACAATGAGGGTTTATTAATAAGAGACGAATTTAATTTTGCCTTAAGTTATGCAAAAACTCTTAATGAATGGAATAAACGTTTTCAAAAATCTTGGCCTCAAATTTCTAAGCAAGGTTTTAATGATTATTTTAAAAGAATGTGGGAATATTATTTAGCCTATTGTGAAGGCGGTTTTAAAGGCGGCTCAATTGATATATCTCAATATCTTATAACAAAATAATTATTTAATTAAAAACTTATAATTTATAAAATTGTTTTTCAATTTGTTATATTTTAATGATATAAGAATATAAATGACAAGTAATACATATGATAAGGGTAGATTAAATTTACCGTTTGTTGGAATATGCACTTTTGGTAAATATAAGTATGTAGATGATTGGAATAATATAAATGCTGATATAGCTATTATGGGAGCTCCTTTTGATTTTGGTAGCCAATATCGTACAGGTTCCAGAATGGGTCCAAGAAGCATAAGAGAGGCCTCAACGTTATTTTCTTTTGGACACTCAGGAGCATATGATTATGAAGATGATATTACCTATCTACCATCAAATTCAACTAAAATTGTTGATATAGGAGATGCAGATATTATTCATACAGACACATTAAAAAGTCACGAAAATATAAAATATGGGGTAAAAAAGATATTAGATGCAAAAGCAATTCCAATTATCTTAGGAGGTGATCATTCAATAAATATACCTTGCATAGATGCTTTTGCTTCACAAGATGATATTCATTTAATTCAAATCGATGCTCATTTAGATTTTGTAGATGAAAGACATGGGGTTCGTTATGGACATGGTAATCCAATGCGAAGAGCTTCTGAAAAAAAATATGTATCAGGTATTACTCATATAGGAATTCGTAACGTATCATCAACTGCTAAAGAAGGTTATGAAGATGCTATATTTAGAGGATCAAAAATTTTTTCTGTTCGTCATCTTCGCAATAAAGGAATTAATAATATATTAAAAGAAATTCCAATAAATAAAAGATATTATATTACAATTGATATAGATGCTTTTGATCCATCAATCGCATCTGGCACAGGAACTCCTAGTCACGGAGGCTTTTATTATTATGAAGTATTAGAACTTCTCGACGGTATTATAAAGCAAGGTAATGTTGTTGGGTTAGATTTAGTTGAAGTTTCACCCGATTATGATTCAACCAATTCAACTTCTACACTAGCTGCACAAATATTGATGAATTCAATAGGAAGAATTCTTTATCACAAAAAAGGTTAAATCTTTAGAACCCTAATTATTTAAACTAATATTTTTTTAATTTTTTTTCTAATAATCTAACTAAAAAAGAAATGAACAATATTAATATTAAGTATTCTAGGACTAGGAAACTGTATATTTCCAATGGTCTATAGACACTAACAACAAGTTCATTTGCTTTTCTTGTTAAATCAGCTAATCCAACTATAGAAACTAGAGAGCTCATTTTCACAATATATACAAATTGATTTCCTATTGGAGGCAACACAAATCTAAGTGCTTGAGGAAAAACTACAAAACGCATTTTTTGCCAAGAATTAAAACCTAATGATTCAGAAGCTTCATGTTGTCCTTTTGGAATTGATTCTATACCAGCTCGAAATATTTCTGCTTCAAATGCTGAATCACTTATTGCCAATGATAGTATACCGGCAATAAATGGAGAAAGACTAATGCCAAATATAATAGGCAAACCATAATAAACCCATAATAATAGAACTAATAGAGGAATTGATCTTACTATTTCTACATATGTTCTATTGAATATAATTAATAATTTATTCTTACTTATACCTGCGAGGGAAACTAAAAAACCTGATATGAGAGAAAATATAATAGAAAAAAATGAAATTGTAACAGTTATATATAAGCCACTTAATAAAAATGATATATTATTTAGACCACTTTCAAGTTTTGGGTTCAAAATATACCAACCCCATGTATAATTAGATGAGCATGAAGAAAGTATTAATAATATTATTAAAAGTAAATAAGGTTTAAAAAAAAACAATTTATATCTAATAGTCTTTTAAATTATATTTTTCTTTAACTTTTTTAAAATATCCCTGAGATTGTTTCAAGTTAATCCAGTGATTAAGATAATTAATCCATACTTGGTCATTTTGAGGAACTAGCCATGCTAAAGGGGTAGGGCGTATTTGCTCTTTAACTGGTATAATTACCAACTCATTATATTGTTCTACTAGAGCAGCAGCTTCTATATTTGACGTCATTGATACATCACTTCTACCTGCTAAAACTTCTTGAAAATCTCTCGCAGGCGCTTCCACTGATATAATTTTAGCTTTAGGAAATAACTCCTTAGCCATTTGTTCTTGCACAGTTCCAAGTGTAACTGCAAAGTTAATTTGAGAATTATTTAGATCTTTCCAATTTTTAAATTTAGATAAGTTTTTTTTCAAAGTAAGTGGAACCTGATAATAATTTAAATAGGAATCTGTGTATCCAGCTGAAAGAGCACGTTTCGCATTTAAGGATGCACTTGTTGACAAGTCATATTTATTTGATGTTATTCCTGAAACTAATGTTTTCCATTCTGTTGGGACTAATTCTAATTTGACACCCATATCATCGGCTAATTTATTAACAATTTCAATATCAAATCCTTTATATTCATTTGTTGCTGGATCTTTAATTGACATAGGATTCCAATCACCAGTTGTACCAACTTTAAGCGTACCAGAATTTAGTATCTTATTAAGTCTAGATTCATCCCCATAAGATATTGATGATATTAAAATTAATGCAAATACTAGGCTAAAAGATTTGACTAAACTTTTTAATTTATTTAAATACTTCATAAAAGGTCTATATAGTTAGATCAGATTAAAAATCTACATTTTTTGTAATAGAATTTAAAGATTATTTTTATATAAATAAAATATGACAGAAAACTTAATATTTACCTTCGCAAACGCAGAAGTGAGTCCTATAAGCAGGGTCTTTATAAGGCTGACGGAGCTTTCAACTGGTCAGCCAAAACTAAAAAAAATCTATGATAAATATATAGAAGATGACAGGCCTCCTGAACTTTTTTGGCACGACGCTATAAAAAGATTAGATTTAAAAGTTAATATTAAAACTAATAGTTTATATTCTATACCTAAAAAAGGACGTCTTTTAATTGTTGCAAATCATCCTTTTGGTGTTGTCGATGGTTTGACTATTTGCTCTCTAGTAACAAGCATAAGAAATGATATGAAAATAATGACTCATAGTGTTTTGGCGCAGGCAGAAGCTGTAAAGCATCAGGTTCTTCCAATAGATTTTTCTAATACAAAAAAAGCATTAATTAATAATATTAAAACCAGAAGGTTAGCTGAAGAACATTTAACACATGGGGGTGTGCTAGTTATGTTTCCAAGTGGAGCTATAGCAACTGCTGAAAAAATTAAACAAAAAGCAGTAGAAAAAGAATGGAAGCAATATGCCTCAAAGTTATCATTAAAATGGAATACACCTGTTTTACCAATTTTTTTTGAAGGTCAAAATAGTAAAGTGTTCCATATTGCGAACAAAATTAATCAAACATTTAAATATAGTGTTCTTATGTATGAATTGTGTAAAAAAATGGGAAAAAATGTAGATGTTCATATTGGTGATTTAATTGAATTTAAAAAAATAAAAGAAATTGGAGATTTAAAAATGATAACTAATTATCTTTATAATCAAACTTATAATCTTGATCCTGAGAATAAATTAATTTAATTTATTTGTTAAATATATAGCTAGGCCAGATGCAAAAGCCGTTAAGAATCCTCCCCAAGAAATATCAATAATTGTTACAAATTTTGACCAACCTTTTAACACAGCCATATTTGTAAGGCTCCAAGTGCTATAAGCAACAATTCCAAAAATAAATCCAGTCCAGGTAGCTGTTATGACTGAATTATCTATTAGGGCAGGGCGTAAAATTATTATTGTTACACCTATCGAATAAATGAAATAAAAAAGTATAGCTGCCCATAAAACTGGCCTATCTAATAACAAACCTGGTAAATTAGGTCTGTAAATATATTTTGGAGCTATTGATAACCAAATAAAATCAATGATTAACAAAAGAAATGAAAAAATGAAAAAACAATAAATTATTGATTTGTTAAGAACCATATTTATGATCTAGTGTAATTCTAAATAAATTCAATAAAATTATTATGATAAATGTAGAAATTATCAGAGGAAATCAAACAGAAAGTATTCATAAAGTTAAAAGCTTGGTAATAAATTCTAAAAACAAGGTAATATTTTCAACAAATAATGATAGTGATTATATATACCCCAGATCTGCAATTAAGATTTTTCAGGCAATTCCATTAATTTATTCAGGTGCTGCTGATTTTTATAATATTAATGAAAAGCAAATTTCATTATCATCATCTTCTCATTTTGCTGAAAATAAACATGTTCACTACTTAGAAAAATGGTTAAAAATTATTAATATTAGAGAAACTAATCTCAAATGCGGAATACATAACCCTTTAGATTTAGATAGTTCTAATAAACTATTGTTGAGTGGCAAAAAATCAAGTCAAATATACAATAATTGTTCGGGAAAGCATTTGGGTATGATAACTACAGCAAAATATAAAAATTATAATATAAGTGATTATACAAATTTTTCACATCCTATACAAAAAACTATACTTTCTGTATTGCAGAAATTTACTGAATTTGATGCATGTAAATCTTTTAAAGCTGTCGATGGATGTGGAGCACCGCAATATGCATTTCCTATAGAATCTCTTGCTTTAGCTATGAGCAAGTTGTCATGTTTTGACCAATTAGAACTTAAGATCTCACTTTCATTACATAAATTGCTATATTGCATTATTAAATACCCATTTTTCATAGGAGGAACTAATAGATTTGATAGTGAGATTATAACTGTTACAAAGGGTAGAATTTTTTGTAAATTAGGGGCTGAAGGAGTCTTACTTTTTGCTGATATGAAGAAAAAATATGGTGGTGTATTAAAAGTAGAAGATGGAAATAATAGAGCTATACCCTCTGCTGCTATTAGTTTATTAAAAAAATTAAAATCCATATCTTCCTCCGAAGAAAGAAAATTAAAAAAATGGAATCCAGAGTTAATATATAATTTTTCAAAAACAAAAACGGGTTTTATTAAGTGTAATAAATTATAAATCTAATTTTTTAGCGGCATTATTCTTAAACAAATTAGCATCTTGAATATATCTATGCACCATCTGAACTGATTTGTGACCTGTGGTTTTCATAATTTCTTTTTCATCAGCTCCTGCAAATGCAGATGATGTTGCAAAACCAGATCTTAAACTATGGCCAGCATATCTTGATGGGTCAAGTTTTGCGTTTATAACTGCATTTTTTATTATTAGTGCTACAGCTCTATCGCTCAATTTTTTTTCTTGAATATTATTACTTTTATTAATTTTTCTATATAAAGGACCTTTATTGATACTTGCGGCCTCCATCCATCTTCTTAAACTTTTGACAGGACAATAAAATTGATTTTTTGAGTAAGGAATACCAACTTTACGACCTAAAGCTTCTTGATCAGTTTTAGAAGCCTTTATGTGCACTATTAATCCTTCAATATTCTCTTCTATATCTTCACAATCAATATTCACTAATTCGGAACGTCTAAATGCGCCAATAAAGCCAAGTAATATTAAAGATTTATCCCTTAATGATCTAATATCGTCAACATTTGTAGCATTGATGATTTTTTTTATATCCTCGGTTAATAATGCTTTTGAACCAACCTGTCTTGATCCTTTTTTTCTTTTAATTCCTTGAAGAGTAGGGCGTATATATTTATGTTTAGTATCAAGTGGATGCTTGTTATCTCTATGAGTTCTTACTATTGCAGCAATTCTTCTTGATATTGTACTTGGTTTCAGATTTAGCGTGTCTGCACAATATACAAGATATTCACCAATAGTTTCGTATTTAGCTGGTAATGATTGATATCCTTTATATTTACAAAATTTATTAAAATCAGCCCAATCACTCTGATACGCTCTGGCCGTATTTTTAGAAATTGACGAATCTATGTACTCTAAAACCCTAGAATCTATGTTTATTTCGCTATTTTCGTTCATTTATATTATTACTTCCTATAATCATTAGTTATCGGAAGTAATAAATATCTAAAAATAATGGTTTTGTCAAATATAAATTAAATATTACTCTTTATTTTCAATATCTTATATATACTAACTAATATTATATATAAATTAATAGATATATTTTAAATATAAATAGCTCTTGAATGAGTTTTTAAATAATAAGGATAATTTAATAAAATGTTAGATTATATACCTCAATTAATACTTTATGTGTCAATAGCAGCTATTACACCAGGTCCAAATAATACAATAGCATTTTACGTGAGTTATAATTTCGGTTTAAAAAAGGCTATTTTATTACCAGTTGCAGCAGCTATAGGAACAACTGCCATTCAATTACTTTGTTGTTTGGGAATTGGTTCTATTTTGATCAATATTCCTATAATTCAAAATATTATGAAATTTATTGGGTTTAGCTACTTAATTTACCTTTCATACCAAATATTCAAGTTTAAATTGTCAGAAAATCAAGATAATCAAAAAAAGATAACTTTGGTTGAATTCTTTTTGTTTCAATTTGTTAATCCGAAACTTTATGTTTTTGCATCTTCTACTGCAGTGATTTTTACTAATTATAGTTATGATTTCGTTCTTGAATCAATAATAATTTCAACAATTATGGGATTATTAACAATTATTGCAATTTCTACTTGGGTTGTTGCCGGTAATATTTTGTTAAATTTGCTTAGAAACGATCTGCAAAGAAAAATCATAAATTATTTACTTGGTTTTGCTTTAATATTAACAGCGATTTGGATAATCCTAACTTAATTATTAACTTTTATTAGTTGTTTTTAATATTAATTTTTCGTTCTTAGAATCTTTATTTGCTATTTTATTAATTTCTTTATTAGAATAAAGTTTGCCCTTACCTATTCCAGGGCAAAAATTTATAATTTCATTATTCCATCTTTTTGCATTTAGATTTTCTTTCCAAAATGGCCAAGTTCTGCATTGAACTGGTCTGGCCTTGTATACAGTGCATTGTTTATTTTTTAAAAAAATACAATTTCCATTTTTATTTTTTTCAATCAAGTGATAATAACCATCTTGATTAGAGCAATACTTTTTTATAAAATTATCTATGCTTATTTTAAAATACTTCGCAAATCTTTTAATATCATTTAAGCTCAAATAAACGTATCCATACGAGCCTCTTGAAACACAGCAATTTGATGATCCTTGGCATTTGAATCTAATACCTTTTGAGGATGGAAGAATATTATTCATTATGATATAATTAATAGCATAAATAAAACTATATGAAAAAACTAAAAGTAATTGATCTATTTGCAGGATGCGGCGGATTCAGTAAAGGATTTGAAGAGGCAGGATTTGAAAATATTGTTTCAAATGATATTTGGGAACCAGCAGGAAAAACATTCACACATAATCATAAATTAGGCAAGTTTATATTAGGTGATATAACCAATAAAAATGTTAAAAAAGAGATAGTTAATAATTCCAGAGGGTGTCACGTTATTGTTGGAGGACCTCCCTGTCAAGCATACAGTATGGCCGGGATTAGAAATGTTGATGACCCAAGAGGAAAATTGTTTGAAGATTATCTTAAAATAGTTAACAAAATTCAACCAAAATATTTTGTAATTGAGAATGTCAAAGGTCTTTTGTCAATGGAACACGATAGGCCCAATCTTATGCCTGATGAACAAAAAAAATTGAATAAGATTAAAAAATTAGAAAAATTAAAGACCGCCCTACTTCTTAAACGTAAACAATCTTTAAACACTTCACAGATAAAATTTACAAAAAATGAATCAATAATTCTCGAAGAAACAAAACAAAAATTAAAGGAAATCAAAAAAAATACTTCGTATTTAAGGGTAAAAGTTACCGATATGATTAAAAAAAGGTTCGAAAAGATAGGTTATGATGTCAAAATGGAAGTTTTAAACGCAGCTAACTACGGAGTTCCTCAGAAAAGGGAAAGAGTAATTTTTATCGGAAGTTTAAATGGTCTTCCAATCAAATTTCCCAATCAAACGTATAAACAAAAAATAAATGATACTGGTGATTTATTTAAATCCAATCTATCAAACTGGATAACAGTGCGTGAAACAATAGACGATATTAAAAACTTACCAGAAAATATAAAATTCAATCACATTTTCACAAAATGTGGAAAAGATTTTTTAAAAAAAATAAAAAAAACAAAGATAGGCACAAGTGTTTATGGAGGTTATGCTGATGCATATTTTAGGAGTTATCCTGATGAACCCAGCAGAACTGTAAAAGAAAACCACGGGGGTGTATTCATTCATTATGAAAAGGATAGATTTATGACACCACGTGAACTTGCGAGATTACAATCATTTAACGATGATTTTCTTTTTGAAGGAACTAAAAGTCAAATATTAGTTCAAATAGGAAACGCAGTACCCCCACTACTTAGTTTTAATATCGCAAATTCTTTAAAAGAAAATTTATAAATTCATTATCTTACTTAAATTTTTCAAATTGAATCTAAATTTTTTATTTGGACTTCTATTATTATGTAATTGAAATTCTCCTATTGAAATATCATTATATTTAACGGTACAACTCTCATTCCAAGTTAATAGATTTTTTGTGAATTTAAAATTTTCTAATTTCCAAACAATATTTTTAAAATTATCTTTTTTAAAAATTTCATAATTAAATTCATTCTTTTTTTGGAAAATCCATAACAAATAATCACAATGCATTAAATGCTTTAAATATATAGGCATAAGATTATGTATAGAATTAAAAACAATTTTTTTAAAATTATCTCTGTTTAAACTATGTATTTGGTTGATATGAAGTATCTCTTTGAAATGAATATTTAAAACATTCCAACTTGCCTGACCTACCTCTGAAGGACAAACTTTCATATTTGCATTTTTATTAGTTTTTATTGATAAAGTTTTATTTTCTTCAAGATAAAAATCTATCGGACTTTTACTCTGCCCTCCTCTGGATCCTTTTTCTAAACCAGTATGTTTAATAATTTTTGGCAAATCTTTAAGGGCTTTTTTAATTAAAAAATGTAATTCATTCTCATAAAATTTGTTAGATCTTGTAATTAAATGGGAGCTATCTAATTCATTTAGATCACAGATAACTTTTTCAGCAGATTGTCCAAGTGTTTCATTGTTAATCGACATTCCCAATTATTATAAACTTTCCAACCTAATTTTTTAAGCTTTTTATTGTTGATTAGATCTCTTTTTCTATTATTTGTTAATTTTGATAACCAGAATTTTTTATTTGTTTTTGGCAATTTATATTTACCGCATTGATGATGATGCCAAAAACATCCATTAACATTAATGATAGTTTTATACTTTTTTAATACAATATCGGGTTTTCCAGGAAGGTTTTTTTGATGCAACCTGAACCGATAACCTTTTTTATGAAGAAAAGATCTTACAAAAAGTTCAGGTTTAGTGTTCCTTGATTTTATTAAGGACATAACTTCCGATCTTTTTTTCTTTGTAAAAACGTCTGTCAATTATAGAAACACAATCTATTAAATATATATTATAATTGTATTATAATATCTTATAATTCTTCAGTCCAGTAGCATTCATCTATAGGAATTCTTAAGCCATCCATTCCCAAACACATAGGATCATGAGTTTCTGGGAAATTTAGAATTATAACAATAAAAATTCCAAAAATTATGGAACCAAAGAATAATTCATAAAAATTAATAGAATCTATAGAATTTATATTTTTTAATTTTTTAAGTATTTTTGACATATTAAAAATCACAGTATTTCCAAGGATATGAATGTGTGGATGAATTTCTCACATTCATGATCCTCGGAAGTAAAATCATGAAGGCATTTTTTAGCAGGAGAAAGTTTATGAAATTTAGGAAAACTAACTTTAAAAATGCAATCATAATTGCATAATATTTAATGATTCTGTCTTTATAATGATTGAATTAAGTCAATATTAAGATTTTTTTCTATTAAAATAATCTTCGGCTTGAGATTTTGTTTTGCTCTTCTTGTCAATCTCACCTTTAACCCTTAATATTTCATTATCTAATTGGATTAAATACTCTCTTAATTCAGAAATACTAAAGCTATCAAGATTAATAGATTTAATTGTCTTACTTTCTTTTTCAAATTCTAAATAATCATCCATCTTCTTAACTCATAAATTGATTTTAGGGAGGAACAGCATAACGCTGATTCCTCACCTATTCTAGTTGTTTATTGTATGTTAATTAACCTTGGTTTTTTTTCTTCAGGAATTATTTTTTCCAAATTTATTGTTAATAAACCATTTTTTAATTCCGCTTCTTTTACTTTAACTTCTTCAGAAATCGTAAATGAACGTTGGAATTTTCTTGTTGAAATACCCTTATGAATTATGTCTTCTCCATTTTCATCAACTACTTTTTCGACATTTTTATTTCTAATAGTTAATGTGCTGTCTTTAATCTCAACTTCGATATCTTTTTTATCGAAACCAGCAAGGGCTACTTCAATCTTATAATCATTATCACTTTCCCTTTTTATATTATATGGGGGATAATTTGAGTTGAATTCAGATGATTCAAGCATTCTGTCAAAATCATCAAAAATTGAATCAAAGCCAACAGAAAATGGTCTTAAAGAATTCCATATAGATATGTTTCTATTCATTATTACTCCTTATTTAAAAGCAAGTTACTTTGTTAATACCCACTATGGCATATTAACACTTTACATATGGTGATTGCTTTATCATTATTCAATAAGTATATTTTAATAATGCCATTAAATTACCTGTTATTTACACAAATAATCTTATTTCTTTTTATTACGCCAGGATCTCCGAGAATATTAATTATGTCATATGCAATGAAATATGGAATGAAAAAATCTATTTGGACTGCAGTTGGAGATATTTCAGCAAATTCATTGCAAATGTTAATAGTAATTTTTGGAATTGGTACATTACTTTTTACTTATCCTGATATTTTTTTAATAATAAAATGGATAGGTATTTTATATTTAATTTATTTGGCATTTGACATATTAAAATCAAAAACTCAAGAAATTGCATCAGGAATTCTAGATTTTAAAAAAAGTAATTTTTCTTTTTTTAAAGATGGATTCATAGTTGCGGGAATGAGTCCAAAAGCATGGATATTTATTGGAACAATATTTCCAACATTTATTAATTTTGACAAAAATTATATATTACAATTTTTTATTCTTGGCTTAAGCTATATAATTTTAGATTTTATTAGCCTTATAATTTATGGATTAATTGCTAGAAAAATTATTGTTTGGTTAAAAGCAAATCCAAAGACCATAAATCTAATTTCATCGATTGCCTTGTTGTCAATTGCCCTAATAGCATCTTTCATTAAGATTTAAAGTTTTATCCATTTAGGTCTTGTCATTAAAAATTTTGAATCAACCTCGCTATATTCAGAATATCCCATTCTTGATATTGCTTTCATCATCAGACTGTTGATTCTTCCATTTTTAATATAACGATTTTCTATTCTGACGCCAATCACTTCCCCAATTATCATTTTATTTTGATTCTTATTTTTAGATTTAGTCTTAAGATTTATTTTTCTTATGAGTTTGCATTCTAAATTAATTGGACTATCTGCAACAGACGGTGGTTTTACAATTTTTGATTTTCTTTTTTTTATTTTACAAAAATTAAATTCATCTATATCGTGTGGTGCATCAATCGAAGTTTCATTAACTTCATTTTTTAATTTTTTAATAGCTAGATTAACAACAAATTCTCTTGTATCAAGTATATTCCTTATTGTATCTTTTAATCCTCCATCACTATGATTTGCAGTTGCAGCAAACATTATTTGTGGAGGAATATATGATATTGCATTAAAAAATGAATATGGTGATAAATTTGGGACACCATTTTTTGAAATAGACGATATCCAACCTATTGGACGAGGAAAAATTAATGCACTTAAAAAATTAGGTGTAAAGGGATGATTTTTGTTTGGTTCGAAAAACATATTACTAACCTCCTAAAAATAACTTTCCAACGTTATCATTATTAAGCAAATCTTTTCCTTCTCCGGCCATAACAACCTTGCCAGATGTAAGAACATAACCAATATCAGAAAATTCTAGTCCTTTTTTAGCATTTTGTTCAACTAAGACTATTGTTTTACCTTCATTTTTTTGCAAATCTCTTAAAATTTCAAAAACCATATCTATATATTTTGGCTCTAAACCAATAGATGGTTCATCTATTAATAAGATTGAAGGTTTCATCACTAATGCTCTAGATATTTCTAATAATCTTCTTTCACCTCCAGATAAAACTTTAGCTAGTTGATTTCTTCTTTGTTTTAAACGATCATATTTGGATAAAATTTTAATAACCTCATCAAAAGCATCCTCTTTTTTATTTTTAGTAAAACCACCCATTAAAAGATTTTCTTCTACTGTCATATCTGGAAACACTGAATTATCTTGAAGAATATAGGCAATGCCTATTGATTTTAATTTTTCAGAAGGACTTAATGTTGTTATATTTTTTTGATCAATTTTTATTATTCCAGAAAAAATATTAGTAAATCCATAAATAGAATGAAGTATGGTAGATTTTCCTGCTCCATTTGGACCAATTAAGCATAACGATTGACCTTTATCTGCATATAGGTTCAAATTGTGTAAAATTTCCATTTTACCATAACCTGCATTTAGATTTTCAATAGATAAATAAGGTTTGTCAGAAGATAATTTTTTTAAATCTTTTGATTCTGGAGGATTGCCTAAAACAGAAAATTGATTGTCAGACATTTTATTGAACCCCTAAATATGCATCAATAACCCTTTGGTCATTTTTAATTTGATCAGGTACTCCATTTGCAATTAAATTTCCATGAGCTAAACAAAATATTTCTTGTGCTAAATTCATAATAACTCTCATATTATGTTCAATAACTAATAATGTTATACCAAATTCTTTATTTACCTTAATTAATCTCTCTATAATTCCATTTATCAAGGTCGGATTTATTCCGGCTGTTGGTTCATCAAGCAATAACATCTTTGGTTCATTCATCAATGCCATTGCTAATTCTAGAAGTTTTTGTTGCCCAAAAGATAGATCTCCCGCTCTAAGGTTTCTTTTTTGAAATAATCCTACAAAGTCTAATAAATTTTCTGCTTTCTTATTTAATTCTTTTGGAATATTAGAAAAAATTGCAAAAATATTATCATTTGTTGGTTTTGCACTAATTAACATATTTTGAATGCAGTTTAATTTTCCATAAATTCTAGTTTGTTGAAATGTCCTGAGGAATCCAAGTTTGGCAATTACTGGCACAGGTAAAGTTGAAACTTCTTTGTTATAAAATTTAATAGACCCCTTATCAATAGGATGAGTACCAACTATTGAATTAAATAAGGTTGTTTTTCCTGATCCATTAGGTCCTATTAAACCTACAATACTTCCCTCTTTCACTGAAAATGAAATATCTTCATTGGCTTTTACGCCGCCAAAATACTTATATACATGATCAATCAATAATACTGATTCCTTCATTTCAACTCCACTTGAGCCTTTCTGTCATCTTCATCAATAACCTCGCCAAATTTTTCTGGGTATTTCTCACGTAACCATCCCATAATTCCTTCTGGAAAAAAAACTACTACAATTACAATTAATGCTCCCAGTGCAACATATTGCCATCCTAAAAAAAAAGTCCAAAAACCTTCCTTAAAAATATGAAATGCCGCTGCGCCAATTACAGGTCCCCATAAAGTTCCTTTACCTCCAAGTATAGCCATTAAAACCATAAAAACACCAAATGTTCTTCCAGCAAAAGCAGTTTCAACGGGCTCAATATATCCAATCATATTTCCCATAAGACCACCGGCAATCCCCACAAAAAATGCGGATACTACCCATCCTGTAATTTTGTATCTCATTGTATAAATTCCCATAGCTTCAGCTTTATCTTCGTTATCTCTAATCGCATTTAATACTAGACCAAATCTTTTAGTGTATGCCCATCTCAAGAATAAAAAGGTAAAGATCATTAAAATAAAACTTAAGAAATAAAAAAATTCCGATCTTAATTCAGTATCACCTATTCCTTTTGGCCATGGAGGAGATGTCATTCCTTGACCAGCACCAATTAATTCTATTCCTCCTGCAATTTCTCCAGCAGCAATTCCTAGGCCCAAAGTACAAATTGCAAAATAGTGACCTCTTAATCCTAAAATACCGTAACCAATTAAAGCAGCTACTATTGCGGGAATTAATCCTGATAGAATTAATCCTATAAAAAATCCCTGAAAAAATTGTTTTGGTGTATGAAGAAATGTTTTTTCACCTCCACTTGCAGTCCATTCTGATAATGGAAAAAAAATTCCAATATGAATGCTTGAGCATAAATACATTCCTAAACCAAAAAATAATATATTTCCAAATGTATTATATCCCATTTGACCACCTTGAACATCCCATGTGAGAGATAATACTATTAATATCCATAAAATTGACATTTGAAGTTTAAAAGCAGGAAATAAAAATGGTGCGATTAAACCAAATAATAATATCACTGAATAAAATAATATTTTCTTATTCATATAAATTCTCTATCAATTAATTCTTCTAATAGTGGTATCATTATTTTAGGAGCATTCATTGATGGGTAAATTTTTTGAACATCTTTGTAACTATTAATTGCTCTAAAGTAATTACCTAATTCAGTTTGAACTAAACCTTGGCCGGACAGGGCGCCGAAATGTCTATTTTCTAATTTTAAAACTTGATCGATATCATTTTGTGATTCTTGATATTTTCCTAATAAATATAGAACAGTTGCACGTTTATTCCATGCTTCAGCCCATATTGGGTCGATTTTAATGATTTCAGAAAAAATATAGTAGGCCTTTTCTAATTTATTTTCTGACATAAAAACAGAACCTGACATCATTAATTCAGTAAGATCTTTTTGTGACGGATGTGTGGTCCAAATGCTCCAAATTTTCATTTCAATTTTCATAGCTAATATTGAATCATCAATAATTTTTAATTGATTAAATAGTTTATTTAACTCAGTTTCTCTTTGGTCTGCAAATGCAGTTGAAAAATATAAGATGGGTATAAAAATGAATATAAGAGATATTTTTTTCATTTTAGATACTCTCTTTTTCTAGATAGTTTAAATCTTCTATAAACTAAAATTAAAACCAATAATAAAAAAACAGCCCCTACTCTAAATTCAGTACCTAAGATATAATCAGCAAATTCTTCAAAAACTCCCAAACCCATTCCAGAGATAGCTACTCCAGGTAAATTTCCTAAACCTGCTATTATAACAATCATAAATGATCTCACTGTGTATGGTAATCCAACATAAGGGTGCAGAGTAAAAGTAATTGCAATTAAAGAGCCAGCAACCCCACATAAAGCTGCATTTATTCCGAAAGTGGCCGCATAGACTTTTTCAGTATCTACACCTAAAATTTTAGCTGCTCTGGCATTTTGTGCAGTAGCTCTTATAGCTCGTCCTAATTTTGATTTTTTCATATATATTATTACAAAAATTGCAAATATTATACTCACACCCGCAGCAAAGATTTTTGAATTCGGGAGAGTAACCATATAGTTGAATAAGAAAGTCGTTCCAAAGTTTGATTGAGCAACAACAACATCTGACCCAAAGATAAAATTCATTAATTGTTGCGTTAAAATACTAATTCCAAAAGTCGCTAAAATAGAAATAAATAAATCTCTATCAACAACTCTATAAATTATAGTTTTATACAAACCCCAACCAATAAAATACATAATTATTGGTGAAATAATTACTCCATATGCCGGATGAATACCGTATAGATACATAAAATAAGCAATGTATCCACCAAGTATAACAAGCTCACCTTGTGCAATATTAATAATATTCATCACACCCCATTGAAGTGCCATTCCATAGGCAATTAAAGCAAATAATATACCTAAAAGAATTCCATCAAGGGTTGCTTGCACCATCAATATAGGCGCTTCAAAAATTAATAAATCCATTAATATATAAAAAAATTGCCCCCATAAAAAATGGGGGCAAAAAGATTATAAAATTATCTACTAGACCAAGAAGGTATAGGATGTACTAATTCGTGTGAAGCCCATTCTGTTGGGGCCACAACTCTGTTTGCACATTCATCCCCTTCACATCTAACTTGAAACAAGACCATCGGTTTAGCTATATTTTGACCAGCATCACTAAACTTAATATTTCCATAAAAAGTTTGCATATCTGTTTCAGCTAGAGCATCACGCACTTTTTCTTTATCAAAAGAATTAGCTCTTTCAAAAGCATCTTTAAACACTAAAAGTGCAGCTGAAGATTCTGCAGCTTGATATGGCGGTGCATAATCATACATATCTGTAAAATCTTTATCATATTGAATTCCATCACCAAAAAATTCATCACTATATGTTAAAGTTTTATGCCATTGGGCAGCACAAAGAGCATATTCAGAATTTCTTCCGTGTTGCTTAGCTAATTTAGATGCATCACAATGAGTCATAGCTAGCATAGGGACATCAACTTGCATTTCCGAAATTTGACGAATAGCAGTTAGGGCACCTTTTGAATGGCCTGATACAACCAAAACATCAGGTTTAGTGGCTTTTACTTTTGCTAAAGTAGCGGCCATATCATTCAATTCTTTTGGCAATTTATCATCAATAGTAATTGTAGAACCAGTTCTTTCCGCAGCTTCAACTACGCCTATTCTAACGTCTTGTGAAAAAGCATCTTGTTCAAATGCCATAGCAATGTTTACAGGATTGCCTCCGTTTTTTTCTACAGCAAGGTCAATTGCTACTTCTAGATACTGATTAGCAGCTGATAAAACAGCAAATAAATATTTATATCCTTTAGTAAACAAAGATCTTGAAGCTCCGTTAGCTTCAACCATAGGGATTTTATTTTCTTCTGTAACAGGAGCAATAGCTTTTGTTAGACCAGAACTATATGGACCAAGCATATATTGAACTCCGTCCTGTTTTATAAGTCTTTCAGCAAGTTGTGCTGCACGACTAGAGTCTGATTCATCATCATAATAAATGATGTCGAATTTATATGATTTTCCCCCTACAGTTACTCCACCCATTTCATTAATTCTTTTAACAGCCATATTATAACCATTTTTAGTATGCTCACCATTTGTTGAGTATTTACCAGTTAGAGAAACAGCGGCACCTAATATAATAGTATCACCTTCAACTTTAGCAAAAGACGGCATAGATAAAGCAAGCGTTAAGTAGAAAATTGAAATAATAGATATTATTTTTTTCATTAAACTCATTTATCCTCCTAAATGTTAATCAAAATAATAATACTTTATTCAATATTACCAAGTAAATTATTATAAAAAAATATATAAAATACAATAAATTAGAGCTAATTCAGGTCCTCATCTTTTGTATTTTATCATATGCAGCGTTTATAGAAGACATTTCTTTATTAGCTTGATCAATGAATTCAGGAGGTAAACCTTTAGCAACAAGCTGATCTGGATGATGAGATTTAGTTAAATTTATCCACGCTTTTCTTATATCATCATCGCTATCTTCTCTGTTTACTCCTAAAACTTTATAAGGATCCATATTTTCAATTTTTTGTCGTGATTCTAGTATTCTTTCAAAAGTTTTTTGATCAAATTCAAAGATTAATGATACTGTTTTTAAAAAATCAAGTTCAGATTTGCTGATTTTTCCATCAGCTTCAGCAATATAAAAAAGATTATTTAATAATTCTTCTAATACTATTCTGTTATTAGAAAACATAACTTTTATCTGTTTAGCGCAAGATTCAAAACCATATGCACTTTTTTTTGCTTCATTGAAAATTTTACCCACTAACTTCATTTCATTTTGTGGAATTCTAAATTTTTCTTTAAAAGCATTTATTTCATCTTTAGTTACGACACCATCAGCTTTAGCTAATTTAGCACTAAGGATTATTATTCCTAAAGCAAATGCATTTTGATTGTTAATATTTGAAGAATCATAAAAATTACTTTTTGAACCTTGTCTTCTTTTATCAAAAGAATGACCTGCCATAGCTCCAATGATAGCACCAATAGGTCCGCCTAATGCAAATCCTGCAGTACCTCCAATAATTTTTCCCCAAATAGACATAAAAATTTAATTAAATATTTTTCTATTATATAGTATATTATTAAAAATAAATGAATACATTTGATGAAAGAAAAAAAGGTTTTGAAAGTAAGTATCAAAGAGATCAGGAAGTTGAATTTAAAGTTAGAGCAAACAGAAATAAGTTATTAGCTCAATGGGCTGCTGAAATTTTAAATCCTGAAAATATAGATGAATATATAAAAGAAGTCAGAGTATCAGATCTTGAAAAACCTGGGGATGATGATATCATTGATAAATTAATAAATGATTTTGAAAAAAAATCAGTTAATATAAGCAAAGAAGAAATAATAAATAAAATAGAATTATTCGAATCTGAAGCAAGATCAATTGTATCAAAACAAAGTTAAGAATTTTTAATATAACCTAATTCACTCATTTCGTAATAATATTTTTTTTCAATTTCTTTAATTTGATTAGAAGTTAATATATCTTTCCAGGAATTTATTTTTGCTTTATTAAAAAACATTTTTTCATTAGAATTCTTAAATTCCTCAAAACCATAATTTTCTTCAAGCTTTTTTAATCTTTCAAATGAAGTGTTTTTCATTGAATTTGAAAATTTGATTTTATCATATTTTGTTAATCCTAGTTTTTCCAAAAAATTAATTATTTTATAAAAAGATTCATCTGTCTTTTCTTTTAAATCTTCATATTTAATAATTATTCCTGGAACTTTTTTAAACGACTTCCAAGACATATAATTAATTCCCCAATTACATAAGAAAACTGGATAAGCATCATCTTTTAATTCTGTAAATATTGGATTATTTAAAGAACCTTTTAATATTATATCTATGGATTTTTCTATGTTTTGATTAGTAAAATTACTGTATGAAACCACAACTTCTCTTGGATCTCTTACTACATAAATAAATCCTCTTGTTAATTTTGAATTTGTGAAATGGTTTTCATTTAAAATTCCACAAAAATTATGCGTCTTTAAAAATGCAGTATTACCATTTTGAATTTTTAAATTTTTTTGTGCTTCAAGCCAATATTTTGATATATCTGAAGGATGAGATTTTACTCTATCTTTATTAAGATATTTAGAAAAAAAATTAAATGATTCAAATTGTTGTATTTTTTTCAATGTATGAAAGTCAAAAGATCCATCTTTCGTGAACAAATATGAAGATAAAAAACTTCTAACCCAAGTATTTCCACTTTTTAAATATGAAGCAATCCAAAAAATTTTATTATCTATCATATAATTAAAATAGAAATAAATTAATGATCAGAGTAAACGTCATATATATTTTCATCAATATTGGCATTAAATGACAATGATCTTCTCTCTCCTTCGCTAAAAAATGCATTAACTGAATGAGTCATATAATTTGGAAATATATAGAAATCTCCTAGTATTGGTTTTTTACTTTTGGTCCCCATTGAAAGAAATTGTTTAGAACCATGAAAAAAATTAATATCACCATGTGTATTGCTTTTTTTAGATTCTTGAAAACTACTGCCAAAACTATCAGGTATTTTTAAATATCCTACACCTGAAATATGACCTCCATGAATATGTGGTGGGTTGTATTCATTTTTAAATTGTCTTACAACCCAAGATGCAATTAATTCAAATTTTGTTATTTTTTTTCCAATTGAGTTTTCAATGTATGCACTAGTTAAAGCAGATAAGAAAGTTAATAAACCATCATCAATAATTTCCTTAGGAAGTTTGATTTCTTGACTTACTTGTCCTGCTAAATGCTTGCCATGATCATAATCACTTGAATTTTTATCAATTTTTTCATCAATAAAATGGTTAATTTTTGCAATTAAATCAGTTGGCATTGGTGTAATTCCTAATGGTGGTCCAAATGGTCTGATTATTTTTAATGTAGAATTGTTCATTATAGATTAATAATTTATACCTGATAATTTAATTTGTCCAATATATAAATTTCATATGTCGAAAGAAAAATTATATTCTCTAATAATATTCTCAGTATTGATTTTGCATATAGCAGCTAGTTATTATAGTGTTGGATGGTATAATCCTGATGAACAATCATGTGTTCTTGAATATTTACTTTATAAAATTGATAAATTCTCAGATCCATGTTTTATTTATTTAAATGATCAAAATGAAATATATGAAGGTATAAAAATTCGATCATGGTCCCAACCATTTATATATTTTATTATAACAAAATTTTTATTTATTTTCTATAAACTAGACGGTTTTACATTAACATTTATATTAAAGTTATTTTCATCATTAATAGGTTTTCTAAGTATGATTATATTTTTTAGATCTAGCAAGTCATATGAATTAACAAAAAGTACTGAAAAAATATATTTTTTAACTTTTTTTCTTTTTTGGTTTTATCCCTTTCTGCATTCAAGAACATCAAGTGAAAATTTAAGTATTGCTTTCTTATTTTTATCTATTTCTTTATGCATAAAAATTATGAACAATAAAAATTATCTGCTTTATTTTTTGATGGGAATATTAATGGGCTTAACATTTATATTCAGATATCATCTAGGAATTTCAATTTTTTTTATTTTATTATGGATTCTTATTTATTCTAAAACAAAATTTCAAATAAGAGTATTTAATTTATTTTTTACAAGTTTAGGAATTTTTTCAATAATTTTATTAGAATTATTAATAAATATATGGGGATATGGAGGCCTATTTAACTTTAATCAAATTTCATTTCCTGCCTATGGAATATTTAATTATTCATCTTCTAATAATTTTTTTAGTAATGAAATGTGGACCACGGACCCTTTTTGGAATTATTTGGAACTTTCATTGACAAAATTTTATCCGCCAATAAGTATTTTAATTATAGTATCTATGTTTTATTTTTGGGTTAAAGGAAGATATAATTTATTAACATGGGCTACGTTACCATTTTTTATTATTCACTCACTTATTCCACATAAAGAATTAAGGTACATATTTCCAGTTTTAGCATTTTCACCTTATTTTATTTCATTCTTTTATGAAAAATATTTGTCATACAGAGAATTAGACAAGAATAAATATATTAAATCTATAATAATATTTTTGTTTTTATTAAATATTCTTGGATTATTCTTTGTAAGTTTTACTCCTCAGAAGCCTCAATTAAAGGTTTTAAATTATATTTATAAAAACTATGATAATATAAATGAGATATATTATTTTAATAATTTAGATAATATTGACGAAGATTCTTTAAATCCATTTAACTTAAAAAATTTGACTACAAACTATTATTTTAGATTTACAAATATTGAATTATTTAAGATAAATAAAAATGAAAAAATAAGATTTTTAAGTGGTTACAGTGGATTTTGTCCAAAAACTATCTGTTATGATATAGAAAGAAAATACTTTAAAACTAATAACTTGGAATATCATTATTTTAAAAAGAATTCTTCAATACCCTCTTTAAAAATATACCTAAGAGATCCTGATAATAATGAAATTGTTGATTTTAATAATTTAAATTTTTATATGGATTTAAATAATTTAAATTTTTATATGAATGGTAAAAAATTATATATATTAACAAAAGATTATGAAATATATAATAAATTATTAGATGCAAAAAAGTGCTCTAAAATTATAAGCAGTTATCCCAATTTTATTTCAAAAATAAGTAAAAATAGAATTAATCAAAGATTGACAAATTATGGCTTCTTTCAATGCCTTTAATATTTGTTAAATAATTTTTTATAAAAAATAATAATCACTTCAAAAAACATATAAGCAGGATCCCTAAAAATCACTAATTTACTATTTTCACTATTTTTCCATCTAATTGGAATTTCAATAATATTTAAATTATTTATTTTTGCTAATACCAACAAATCAACATCAAAACCAAATCCATTAATGCTAAGTTTATCAACGATTTTAATAAATTTTGAACGATTTAATAATTTAAACCCACATTGAGTATCCTGAAAGGTTGTTAAACATAATATTTTTAAATAATAATTAAATAATTTTCCCAAAAATTCTCTCAAGAAACTTTGTCTTTTTAAAATGACCGATTCCTTCAATCCTCTAGAGCCACAAATTAAATCAAATTTTTTTGTGAATTTTATAAATTTTTGAAATTGTTTTATTTCGACAGACATATCACTGTCAGAAAATAATATCCAATCTCCTTTTGAATTCTTTATACCTCTTTTTATAGAATAGCCTTTACCATAATTTTTCTTATTTCTAAGAATTTTAATTTTTTTATTAGAAAATTTAATCTTGTTATTACTATAATCATCTATAATTATAATTTCGTATTTTATTTTTATTTTTTTAAAATAATTCATAATCAAAGGTATATTTTTATCAATATTTTTCTGCTCATTAAAACAAGGTATAATAACTGATAAGAGCATTTAATTTTCAACCATTGCTAAAAGATGTTTAATTATGCTATCTTCTAAAGCTTTAATATTATAACCACCTTCAAAAAATGATATAATTCTACCGTCGCAATAATTATTTGAAATATCTTTTATCATTTTAGTTATAGTATAAAAATCAATAGATTCTAAATTAGTACTTGCAAGAGGATCAAGACGATGACCATCAAATCCAGCAGATATCAAAATAATTTCTGGTTTAAAATTCTCAATATCAGGCAAAATATTATTTTTAAAAATATCTATAAATTCAAAAGAGGTAGTATTTGGTTTGATTGGAACATTAAAGATATTACCATTCCCTGTCTCATCTATCTTACCAGATCCAGGAAAGATATCTGTTTGATGAATTGAGGAATAAATTATATTTTTATCATTATAAAAAATTTGTTGAGTTCCATTTCCGTGATGTATATCAAAATCTATAATAGAAATTCTTTTTATTTTGTAATTTTTTTGAAGAAATCTTGCTGTAACAGCAATATTATTTACAAAACAAAATCCATTAGCTCTAGATATTTCAGCATGATGACCTGGTGGCCTTATCGCACAAAAAAATAATTTTTCATCATTTCTCATTATTGACTTTGCAGCAGTTATTCCAGCACCACATGATGCAAGTATTGCATTTTTACTATCAGGGCATAAAAATGTATCAGCATAAGGTTCTTCTTCTAAGCTCACTATGTTATTATTAGGTATTTTTTTAAATAAATCATTTATATAATTTTTTGGATGAACCAAATATATGTCTTCAATGGCAGCGTAATCAGATTTTAATATTTTAATGTTTGGATGTTTTAAATTCTTAATGGAATTTAAAATACTTATAAGCCTTTCCCTTTTTTCAGGATGATTCACTCCATTAAATTTTAATAGACAATCTGGATGGGTATAAACAATTATAGTATTCATTATTTCAAATGATATAATAATATATAATCAATAATTGTCATTTTTTAATATGAAAAAAAATAATTTAAAATTATATACTGCAAATTGTTGTGGTGAAATAGGTGATGTAATTATAGATGGTTATGATAGCCCTCCGGGAAAAACTATACTAGAACAATCAATTTTTATACATAATGATAATAAATTACGAAATTTTGTATTAAATGAACCTAGAGGTGGAGTTTTTAAGCACATAAACTTACTTGTTCAACCTGTTGACAAAAGTGCAGACATTGGATTTATAATAATGGAACCTGAAGACACCCCTCCGATGAGTGGTTCCAATAGTATTTGTGTAACAACAGTCTTATTAGAAAAAGGAATAATACCAATTAAAGATAAAAAAACAACTCTGACATTAGAGGCACCAGGAGGCCTAATTAAAGCGATTGCATATTGTGAAAAAAATAAAGTTAAAAGTGTTAAAATTTTTAATATTGATTCATTTGTTCATAAGCTAGATCATCCTCTTGAAGTTAAAGGTTTAGGTACATTAAAAGTTGATGTTGCTTTTGGAGGAGATACATTTGTTTTAATTAAAGGAGAGGATCTTGGAATTTCAATTAAACCGGAAAATGCAAAAGATATAGTTAACATTTCAAGTAAAATAATAAATGCCTCAAATGAACAAATCATTTTTCACCACCCACTTCTACCTCACTTAAAACATATATCTTTTTGTGAAATAACCGAGCCAATTTATATAAATAATCAAAATCAAAAAGAAGCAAAAAATACAGTTTGCATTAGGCCAGGTAAATTAGATAGATCGCCATGTGGAACGGGAACATGTGCCAGACTAGCAGTAATGCATTCAAGAGGTGAAATTAAAAAAGGAGAAAAATTTATTTCGAAATCTATAATTGATTCAACATTTATATCTATGATTGAAGATATATCAAAAATATCTAACATAAATAGTATTAAAACTTCGATAGAGGGTAGTGCCTTTATCACGGGAAAACAGGAACTTTATGTAGATGATAGAGATCCTTTTCCAGAAGGATATAGACTTTCTGATACTTGGCCTAAATTAGATAAAAATGGTTGAAAATCTTCTTAATAAAAAAAATGTAAAAAGAGTTAAAGAATTTATTAACTTATTTAATAAAAAAATAAAAATAATTGAACTTAATAAAACTGCAAGAACTGCGCTTGATGCTGCAAATTCATTACAAGTTGATGTAGGATCTATTGTTAAAAGTTTAGTTTTTCAGATCAAAAATGATAAAAAATATATTTTATGTTTAATATCAGGAGATAAGAGAGTTTCAGTAGAAAAATTATCCAAAAATGTAAATTTAAAAATAGTAACAGCAAAGGCGATAGATGTAAAAAAAGTTACGGGTTTTTCAATAGGAGGAATTCCACCTTTTGCTCATAAAATAAAATTAATTACTTATATTGATGAATCTCTCTTAAGATTCCATGATTTATATGCCGCCGCCGGACATCCTCACTGTGTTTTTAAGATTAAATATGAAGAATTAATAAAATTAACAAATGCAGAAGTTGGTGATTTTTCAAACTAATTTATCTGATCTATCTTTGATGCTAAAATAAAGTCATTAATACTTAATCCTTTTATTGCATGAGTATGTATCATAATTAAACAATATCCCCATCCGATACTAATATCAGGGTGATGATTTTCATTTTCAGCAATCAAAGAAACTTTATTTGTAAAATCTATAGATTCTTTAAAGTTTTTAAATTTATATTTTTTATAAATCATTTCATTTGATTCATTCACTCGCCATTCATTTAATTTCTTAATTTGAATTTGGATTTCATTTAATTCAAATTTCTTTTCTGTCCCCTTACAGGGTTTGCAATTTCTTTTAGAAAGATCTGACATTAAATTTCTATACCTTTTTTATATCCACTTTTGTCAGTTAATATTTTTGGAAAACCACTTGATCTAAATTTTATGTTATAATCATCTTCAAATCTTTTCACTATCATAGAAGACCAGGCTCTGTTCCCATATCTTTTGACTCCATCTGATAAAATTTTTAATAAAAATGGTGACAATTCAAGTTTAACTTTATTTTTCTTAGATAACTTATTGAATAAACTAATATCTTTTAATACAAGATCCATAGTAAAATTGATATTATAAGATCCATTTAAGATAACTTGACTTTCTGTTTCATGAACAAAACTATTACCTGATGATGCTTTAATAGCTTTATAAGTCTTTTTAAGGTCGATTTTTGACATTTTAGCCAATGTCATAGCCTCTCCTAATGCAACAAGATGAGAAGTTGCTAAGAAATTTGTTATAACTTTAAGAATTGACGCGTTGCCTAATTTCCCTGCATACAAAATGTCTTTACCCATAACGGTTAAAATAGGAAAAACCTTTTCAAAACCTTTTCTTTTTCCACTAACAAAAATTGAAATATTACCAGTTTTGGCTCTGTGGCAACCTCCGCTCACAGGCCCATCAAGAGCGATTCCACCTTTTGAATTAACTATAGCTCCCAATCTTTTAACTTCATTAGAATCAGTTGTGCTCATTTCTAACCAAATTTTGTTTTTTGACATACCTTGAATAACTCCATCTTTAGATTCCATTACTTTTGCACATATTTCAGGAGAAGGAAGACAAGTGATTATAACATCTGCATTTTCCGCTATTTCTTTGGGCGAATTAAGCACATGGGCACCTAATTTTTTAAGTTTATCAGTATTACTTTTATTTAAATCTCTTACATAAAGATCATATTTTTTTTTTATAATAATACTGGCCAATTTAGAACCAACGTTTCCTAAGCCTATAAAACCTATTTTCATATTTATCTCCCTAAAATTATTAGAAACATAGAATTATTTATGATAATTATACTAAAACTACATTGATATAAATAATGAATGAATTCAATAAAAAATTCGAAAAAAATGAATGGAATAATAGATTAAATCTAGCAGCTTGTTATCATTTAGCGGATCATTTTGGATTTAGTGATGTAATATGGAATCATATAACAGCAAAAACTTCAGAAAATAAAGAAACTTTTTTAATTAATGAGTTTGGATTACGTTATGATGAAATTACAGCATCTAATCTTGTTGAAATTGATTCAAGTGGAAATGTCATTGGCAATGATCGTCCGATTAATGATACTGGTTTTATTATTCACGGTGCAATACATAAATCAAGAAAGGACATTTCATGCGTTATGCATACGCATTCAAGAGCTGGACTAGCTATATCAACCTTAAGAGAAGGTCTAATACCAATGATTCAAGACGCAGCATTTCTTTACAAGAGAGTTAGTTATCACAATTGGGAAGGAATGTCGACTCAGACTGAAGAATGTGAAAGACTTGCGAAGAGTTTAGGTAGTAACAAAGTTATGATACTTAGAAATCATGGACTATTAACATGTGGAGAAACAATAGCAGAGGCATTTATGTTAATGTATTACTTAGATAGGGCATGTAAAAATCAAATAGATGTAATGTCTACAGGAATGAAAGCTAACATTCCAACAGATAACATAATGGAATATGCTGCAGGTCAATATGAAGATTCAAGATTTAAATTAGGAGAACATGAATGGCCTGCCCTTTTAAGAATTTTAGATAAAAAGGGATCAATTTATACAAGTTAAGATTTCAATTTTTTTTCAATAAAAGAAATAACATTTTCGGGTTTTATTAGATTAACATTTGTACCGCCAAAATCATTCGCATTAATAATATAATAATTTTTCATAGATGAAGTGAATTTAGAACCTGTTGGACCAACAATTTTTATAAGAATCTTTGATCCTGCAGAAAGCATATGAGATGTCCCGCTATCATTCGCAAGAGAACATGATAATTTTTTAGAACATGCCATTACAACTTCAGGTCCAGAGTATTCAAGAATTGAATCTTCTGGAAAAAAAGAATCTGGAATTTCTTTTAAAATTATATTTTTAAGATCTAATTCTAAAGGTCCAAGAAAAAATGTTGGTATAAATCCGAGATTTTTAAAGTATTTTGCTACTTCTATAAAATAATCAATCTTCCATATTCTAATTTTTGTCGCAGATCCTGGCGCAAAACCAAAATATTTATTTTTATCATTAAATATTTGATCAATTTTTTTTAATAAATTCGGTGAATACTGAATCTTAAAAGTATCATTATTTCTTTTTTTAGATACTAAGTCTAACATTCTAAATAAGTTATTTAAATAATATTCATTTTTATCATATTGAATTTTTTTTGGCTTTATATCTGATAGAAACCAATTTAATGAAGAGGAAATAAAATTATCACTTTTTAATCTTCTTAAAGCAAGAGATCTTATAACAGCTTTTTGAGTATCTATAATGATATCAAATTTTTCATTAAAATTAAAATAATCATTTTTATTACGTAAAAAAATTGAAGAAAGTGAAACTTTTTCATAAATTTCATCTATATATTGAGAGGCTATGTTTTTTAAAGTGCTATTGAAAACAGTATTTCCAGCATTAGTTACCCAGATAAAATGATAATCAGGAAATCTAGATTTTATTTCATATAAAAATGGTAATTTAATTATACCGTCTCCAATTTGTTCTCTATTTGAAAAAACAAGAATTTTCTTCATTTGGTATTATTATATATTAAGTTCTAATCCATCATAGGCAGGATTAATATTTTCAGGTGTAATATTAATTAAAGTTTCATAATCCATTAGGCCTGTTAAGTGAGTGAGGTATGTTTTTTCTGGTTTAATATAATTAATATATTCCATAATTTGATCGTAACTTGCATGGCTGGGATGGGAATCCATTCTTAAACAACCTATGATCCATAACTTAATGCCTTTTAATTTATCTAAAGTATTATCATAAAAATATTTTATATCTGTTGAATATGCAAAATCATTAATTCTATATGAAGTACAGTCAATCTTTCCATGATTATGCTGAAAACTATTTATTTTTATATCATCAATATAAAATGTATCTGCAATAATATTTGTATCCATTATTGGTTCATAAATTTGAGTTTTTTTAAATATATAATTAAAATTATTTATTAAATAATCGATAGTTTCTTCAGAGCCCCAGGCTGGAATCTTTTTTTTCATAAATAAACTCAATGCCCTAAGATCATTAATGCCGTGAATATGATCTGCATGTTTATGAGTATACAAGCAAGCATCAATTTTTTCTATATTTGCTTGAAGTAGTTGAAATCTTAAATCGGGACCTGAATCAATCAAAATATTTTTATCATTAGAATTTATTAAAATAGAAGGTCTTGTTCTATAATTTTTAGAATTATTGCTATCACAATTTCCAAATTTGTTTCCTATAAGTGGTACTCCAAAACTGCTTCCACAACCTAAAACTCTAATCTTCATAAATTATTCTTTCATATTTAATTGCTTTAGTAAATAAATTGTAAAAATTATCATTTGTTTTACTTGATAGTTCAATAAAATCTATATTTAGCAAAGAAGATAGATATTCTGCAGTATAAATAAGATAAGAAGGCTCATTTTTTTTACCTCTTTTTGGAACAGGTGCTAAGAATGGAGAATCAGTTTCTAACAACAATCTATTTAAGGGAATTTTTTTAACAATATCTTGTAATTCATAGGATTTTTTAAAAGTGATAATACCCGATATAGAAATATAAAAATCATTATCTAAACATTTTTTTAGAAGCTCGTATGAACCAGTAAAACAATGCATAACAACATTGAGTTTTTTTTGTTTATTTTTATTTTGTAATAAGTTCATTAATTCTTGTTCAGAGTTTCTTAAATGAATAATTAACGGAAGTCCTGTCTCAGCTGATGCTTCTATGTGATTATTAAATGCTTCAAATTGGGAATTAATTTCATTTTTAGTATAATATAAATCTATTCCAGTTTCTCCTATACCAATTACTTTATCATTAATTTTAGATAATATTAGTTTTTTTGAGGGGATATTATTTTTATTAATATTGCATGGATGTTCACCAATAGAGCACCAAATTGATTTATAATCCTTAACCAAATTATATAATTTATCAAATTCAGATATTTTAGTATTTATAGCTAGTATGGATGAAATATTATTATCAATAGAATTTTTTATAATATTAAAGAAATATTCTGATGAAGAATCTTTGTCCAAATGCGCATGAGAATCAATCAATTTTATCTTCATATTTTGGAAATAAAGGTTCAGGTTTATTAATAATAATATTGTTTTGATTAATAGAATGAAAGTTTGAAAAAGAAATTTCATCTATATTTTGATTTAAATATAAAAGCAATTTTTTAGATTTATTAGGCATAATTGGATAAGTCATTATTGCAATTCTTTTGATAATTTCAATTAAAGTAAATAAAACGGTATTCATTCTTTGAGTATTAATTTTTTTTAGTTTCCATGGAGCCTGCTTATCAACATATATATTTGCAAGTGAAATCAATTTAAATATATGTTTAATTCCTTTATCGATTTCTTCTTTGTCCATCGATTTCTTATAAGATTCAAATAAATTAATACTTGAATTAAATAAATTATTATCTTCCTCATTGTAAGAATCATCATAAATAATTTTTCCTTCACAATTATTGTAAATAAAGGAGCAAACTCTTTGTACTAAATTTCCATAATCATTCGATAAATCATTGTTTATACGATTTTTTAAGGCTTTTAATGAAAAATCACCATCATCACCAAAAGGAACTTGGCTAAAAAGAAAATATCTAAATTCATCTAATCCGTATTCATTAATAATTTTAATTGGATCTATAATATTGCCTAAACTTTTGGAAATCTTATTACCTTCATTTGTAAACCAACCATGTGCAAATACTCTTTTTGGTGGAGGCAAATTTGCAGCCATTAAAAAGGCAGGCCAATAGACACTATGGAATCTCAAAATATCTTTACCAACAATGTGAACTCCAGGCCAATATTTTTTATAAAGTAAAGAATTTGTATCAGGAAATTTTAATGCAGATAAATAATTTTGTAATGCATCTAACCAAACATATATAATATGATTGTCATTATTAGGGACGCCAATACCCCATTTAAAAGTAGTCCTTGAAACTGACAGGTCATTTAGGCCACCTTTTACAAAACTTTTCACTTCATTAAATCTTGTTATTGGTGCAACAAAATCTGGATTATTAGAATAAAATTCAAGAAGCTTATCTTTCCACTTGGATAGTTTAAAAAAATAGCTTTCCTCTTCAATCCATTCAACTTTAGCTCCTGACGGAGCATAAAAAACAGAATCTTTTTTAATTAATTCTTTTTCATCAAAAAATGCCTCGTCTCTAATAGAATACCAACCTTTATATTTATCTAAATATATTTCATCATTTTCAATTAGTTTATTCCATAAGATATGAACAGATTCTTTATGTCGAATCTCTGTAGTTCTGATGAAATCATCGTTACTACAATTTAAAAATTTTGTTAATTCCAAAAAGTTTTTAGATAATTCATCCGTAAGTTTTTTCGGAGAAATTTTTCTTAATTTTGCAGCTTGTTCAACTTTTTGTCCATGCTCATCAGTGCCAGTTAGAAAATATACATCTTCATTTTTAAGCTTATGATATCTAGCTATAATATCACATGCTACATTCGTATAAGCATGACCAAGATGGGGCTTATCGTTGCAATAATATATTGGAGTTGTGATATAGTAGCTTTTCATTTAATTTATTGATATTCTAGAAAAAATATCTGTTACAAACAATCTTTTATCTAAATTTAAAGTAAAAATTCTTTTTTCATTATCATTAATATAGTCCAATAGGGAAATAATCTTTTTTAAAGGCATTAGTTTGGATATTATTTCAATTTTTTTTAGTAAATACTCATTTTTTAAATCAATAATTTTCAATTCATATTTAATTGTATTAATAAGTAGAAATTTTATTAAATATAGAAAAAATATAAAAGTATTATTATCTGAGGTTACTTTTTTTAAAATACTTGAGATATCTTTATCAAAAATATTATTAATAAATAATTCCATAGTTTCAGATTCAATTTGTGAATAATCATTATCAATATAATTTAATGCAAAGCCCGGAGAAGCATATGAAAATTCAAACAGATTATTATATTCCTGTTCAGGTAAATTTAACTCATTTAACATTAAAATTTCTTTAAATTCATTAGAATTAGGATTTTTCATTTCAATTTTAATGCATCTTGATCTTATAGTTGGCAATAAAAGATGCAAAGAATGAGATACTATGAAGAAAAAAGTATTTTCATTAGGTTCTTCGATTATTTTAAGTAAAGCATTTGATGAATTATTATTAAGATAATCTCCAGCATCAATTAATATAATTTTTGGAAGTTTATTGATGCTGGTTAAATTTATAAATTTTTTTAAATCTCTTATTTGATCAATAATTATGTTATTTTTTTTAGTTTTATTTTTTTCATCAATGATGGGTGTGATTGATAAAAAATTTGGATGACTTCCATTAGAAATTAAATTGGCATCAGAATTTTCAATATTTTCATCATTCAGAAATTTTTCATTATTTGTGTTAATTTTAGAAAATAATTTTTTTGCTAAATAATAAATTAATGTAGATTTTCCAATACCTTTTTGTCCATAAATTATTACAGAATTTTGAAGTTTATTATTAAGAATATTATAATAAAGAAAATCAAATACATCATTATTACCAATATATTTTTTCGCTTTTTTTTGATTGTAAAATTCATTCATTTTATATAATTTTTTTTATTTCTTTAATTAATGATTTAAAAACTTCTTTTTCGGATAATGATGCGTTAATTATTTTAAATCTTCTTTTGCTTTTTATGACTTTATAATATCCTCTTTTAATTTTTTTATTAAAAATATCATTTGTCATATCATATTTATTACGATTTTTTCTCTTCCTTATTCTAGATTTAGTGATATTTAGATCGGCATCAAAAAAAAATGTTAATTTTGGTAAAAAATTATTTAAATACGATTTATGAAGTTTATAAATTTCATTAATTCCAAAAGAATTATAAAAACCTTGATAAACTGCAGTTGAATCAACAAATCTATCACAAATAACAATTTTACCTTTTTTAAGAGCAGGTATAATTTTACTATTTATATGCTCAATTCTGGCTGCCATAATTAAAAAAACTTCTGTTTCAATGCTTATAGGTTTATTTTTAGACAAAATAATTTTTCTTATCTTTTCAGCAGTATTTGTCCCACCAGGTTCTCTTGTAATTAGATGTGGTAATTTGTTTTCTTTTAACCAGTTTCTTATTTTTTTTATTTGAGTCGTTTTGCCAGTAGCTTCACCGCCCTCAAGTGTAATAAAAAGACCTTTCTTATTCATTAACAATGTTGCCAAATATTAAATATTTAAGGGCAGAAAACAATCTAAAAATCGACTTGCTTCTTTTTATTTCATCTTTAGATATTAAATCAACTGTTATTATATTACGATCAGGAATAATAATTCTAGCCTTACCTATAACTTGATTTTTTTCTATAGGCGCTTCCATAGGTTTATCATAAGTGATAAAAATTTCTAAATTTTGAGATTGTTCTAAAGTTAAACTTTTAGTTAATTGTTGAGATGTGATTATGTCTAGTGATTTTTCTTTACCAAGCCATACATCTGTGGTTGATAATATTTGTCCTTTTTCAAAAATGACGTAATGTTTTGTATTTCTGTATGCCCAATCTAATAAAAATTCAGCTTCAGTAGCTCGTTCAGAGCCTGTTTTTAATCCTGTAACCACTACTATTATTCTTCTATCATCTTTTAGTGAAGATACAGAGATTCCAAAACCTGCTTCTTCTGTGTAACCAGTTTTTAAACCGTCAACACCTTCATAACTATTAATTAATTTATTTCGATTATATTGTCTTATATTATTATATATAAATTTTTTTTCTTTAAATATTTCATATAATTTTGGAAAATTTTTGATTAAGGATTTAGATAATATTGCAATATCATAAACAGAAGAATAATGATTTTTATCAGGCCATCCACTTGAATTTGTAAAATTAGTATTTTTCATTCCAATTTCTTTTGCGTATTTATTCATTAGAGCCGCAAAAGATTCCTCACTTCCAGAAATATTTTCTGCAACAACTATAGATGCATCATTTCCACTTTGAACAATGATGCCAAGTAATAGTTCTCTAACTTTAACTCTATCACCCATTTCAACAAACATACGGGACCCTCCTTTTAAATATGCATTTTTACTAACTTTAAATTCATCATCTAATGAAAGGATTCCATCTTTTAATTGATCAAATACTATATATGCAGTCATAATTTTTGTCATACTTGCGGGTTGAATAATTTTATCTAAATTTTTTTGATATAAAATATCGTTTGTATCGTAATCTAAAACAATTGCATTTGAGGATTTTAATTCAAAAGAATGTGATGGATTAATTATAAATATAGATATTAAAAATAATATAAAAAACTTCATAAAGTATTATACGAAAAAAAATTAATGTAATAATATATTTAGAATTATTTACTACAAAATAGAAGGAAAAAAAAGATTAGTCAACTTTGATTGGGTTAACAGTCGTTTTTGGAACCGCTATGATATCCTGATCTGATAAAACATCTGTTACACTTAAAGCGGCATTCTTCACCCTTATGCTCTCTACTTCCATTATTTCAACTTTAACTTTAGTTTTAAATTTATTATGAAATCCTAGTAATTTTGCTGCTTGTTTTGAGAGCATTATTATATCTTCATTGTTATAGGGACCTCTATTATTAATTCTAATGATTAAAGATATTTCATTTTCTAAATTAGTTACTTTTACAATACTTGGTAAAGGTAATGTTTTGTGAGAACCCGTTAATTTTGTTATATTTATAATTTCATTATTTGAAGTCTTTTTTCCATGAAATTCAATATCAAAAAAAGATGCTGTACCTATTTCAGAATATTTATAATTTTCTTCAGGAATGTAATTAACGTTTTCAATTAAATATGGTTCACCAATTAAATATTTGGGAAGATCTGATTTGTTAATATTTTCTACTTTTTTTTTATTCTCTTCATTTATTAACGATATATTTTCAATCTCTTTAACGCATGAAATTAAAAAAAATATTAAAGAAATTGACAAAAGAAATGTTTTAATCATTTATAAATTTATCTGATAATAATCCAATTGTAATAGCATAGTAATGTGAGCAGTTATAATAAAGTATTGATTTATAATTTTGAAAAACTAAAAAAGCTCTGCCTTTCAATCCATCTGGCATAACCAGTCTAGCATTATGACTTTCTTTGATTTTATTATTTGCTAACAATTCACCATTAATATTCTTAAAACCTAGGCTAGACCATTCACTAATAGTTTTTTCAATTGACATACTTTTAACTGCATAACATCCTTTAGGATTAGTTTGCTTAAGAGAGTCATAAATCTCATTAATATTTTCTGGTAAGTTGACTTCAATTCCCCATGTTAAGGAGGAATCCCATGGTGCTCTGTCGAGAGATGTTAAATAGTTAGCTATTGATGCAAAAACATCAATTTCATTATTCCAAATATCTTTTTTACCATCATTATCAAAATCAACTGCTGACTCTAAAAATGTCGTTGGTAAAAATTGCACTTGACCCATTGCACCGGCCCAGGAGCCAAGTAGTTTTTCTGATTGCACAAGATTATCATCCAGCATTTTTAAAGCAGCAAATAGTTGTTTTTTGTAAAATTCACTACGTCTTTGATCAAATGTTAAAGTTGCAAGACCAGGTATTATTTTTGATTTACCCTGACTACTACCATAATATGATTCAAGTCCCCAAATTGAAACTATAAATCTTGGTTGAATATTAAAATTTTTAGAAATTATTTCTAGCTCATTTTTATATTCTTTTATTTTAACTTCACCAGAATAAACTCTGGTTTTATCTAATCGATAGTAAACATATTCTTTAAAAGTTATTGTGCTTTCAGGTTGACATCTATCTCTTAATATAACTTTTTTTAATGGTTTAAGATTAGTAAATTCCCTATCTAATGTTGTCTTGCTTATTCCAAATATATGTGCTTCATCATAAATTTCAGATAACCACTGTTGCCATTCAGCATCACTAGGCATAGTAGGTTTTGCACATTCAGAAAATGCTTCGAAGGGATAAAAAATAAATATAATAAAAATTGTTAAAAAATATTTTTTCAAAATAATAGTATTTTAAGTTATAATAATAATACTAATATATTTATTATCAATAATTACAATTAAATCTGAAATCATAATTAATTATTACTAAAACATTGTAGTTGAATTGATTTAATAATAAATATATTAGAGACAATTATAATAAAATTGGAGGGGTGGCTGAGCGGTTGAAAGCACTGGTCTTGAAAACCAGCAATGGGGCAACTCATTCGTGGGTTCGAATCCCACCCCCTCCGCCATTAAATTTCTGTAATATTTTATCTATTAATTTTGTGAACTTTTTATTAGGTATTTTTTTTTGATTTAAAATTAAAAAAATATCTAAATCAGAATATTCATTAAATAAATCTAGAATTAATAGTAGTTCATTATGATAAAAATCATTTAAATTATCCAAAAAAACTTTTTGATATAATAGATCAGTTTCTTTAATGCCAGAATGCGAACATTTGTAAAAAATTTGTTTTTTTAAATATTTTAGATCATTTTTCATATATAATAATTTAATTAATTATGCGTCCAGAGATACTTTCATTAATTTTTAGAAACATTTCCTCAATTGTTGGAATTGGACCAAAATTAGAAAATTTATTTTTTAAATTATTAAATGATAGAAAGATAGTGAATTTATTATGGCATCTACCATATAATAATATTAAAAGAGAAATATCAAAAAAAATTAATGAAGACATAATTGGCAAAAATATAGTAATAAAAATTAAAGTAATTAAACATATTCCTTCAATATACAAAAAACAACCATATAAAATCATATGTTCTTTTGATAAAATTGAAATTTACTTAATATTTTTTAATGCAAGACATCCATATTTAAAAGAAAAATTACCAATAAATTCATATAAGTACGTGTCTGGTAAAATTGAATTTTTTAGAAATAATTATCAAATTACTCATCCTGAATATATTGTAAATGATGATCAATTAAATTCAATTGATAGAATAAGCCCCATATACAGTTTAACTGCAGGTTTAACTAATAAAGTTTTCACAAAAACAATGAAAAACATTATTAAAAATTTACCGGAACTCAATGAATGGCTTTCAAAAAAAACTCTGCAAAAATATAAATTTTTATCGTGGAAAGAAAGTTTATTAAAACTTCATTCTCCCAAAAATGAATTGGACTTAATTAATTTTAATAATTTTAGAAAAAGAATAGCTTATGATGAATTATTAGCTCATCAATTAGCTATATTAATTATAAGAAATATGAATAGAAAAAAAAGAGGTATAAAATTTAAAACAAGCAGTGTTGATATTGATAAATTTATTAATGAATTGCCTTTTGAACTTACAAAATCACAATTAACTGCAATAGCAGAAATATCAAAAAACTTATCGAATAATTTTCAGATGGTTAGATTGTTACAAGGTGATGTAGGAAGTGGTAAAACTATAATATCAATTATATCAATGATAATAGCATTTAAATCAAATTATCAAAGTGCTATTATGGTTCCAACAGAGATTTTAGCGAATCAACATTTTGAAACAATTAAATCTTTTCTGAAAAATTTTAAAATTAATATTGATATATTAACAAGTAAAGATAGGGGTAAAAAAAGACATGATAAAATAAATAATATAGCTAATGGAAATACAAAAATAATTGTTGGAACCCATTCTTTAATACAAGAAGATGTAAAATTTTATAAGCTTGGTCTTATAATTATCGATGAACAGCATAGATTTGGGGTACATCAAAGATTGGCGTTTACGCACAAAGGACTTAAACCAAACATATTAGTCATGACGGCAACCCCAATACCAAGAACTTTAACACTTGCAATTTATGGTGATATGGATGAATCTAGGATAACAGAAAAACCAAAAGGAAGAATTCCTATTATTACAACTTCATTACTAAGAAATAAAATAAATAATCTTATAAATGCGATAAACGCGAAAATTGAAAAAAATGAAAAAATATATTGGGTGTGTCCTTTAATCGAAGAATCAAATGATATTGATGCAAAAGCAGCTGTTGATAGATTTAATTCATTAAAAAAATTATATAAAAATAAAGTTTTATTACTTCATGGACAAATGAAAAGTGATGAAAAAGATGAAATTATGAATAAATTTAAATATAAAAATTATAATATTTTAGTCTCAACTACTGTCATAGAAGTTGGAATAGACATCCCCTCTGCTACAACTTTAATAATAGAAAATTCTGAAAAATTTGGTTTAGCTCAATTGCATCAATTAAGAGGAAGAATTGGTAGAAGTAACATTGAGTCAAATTGTATTCTTTTATATAAAAATTCAATCGGGGAAATTGCAAAAAGGAGAATAAATATTATGAAAAAAATAGATGATGGTTTTGAAATTGCGGAACAGGATCTAAAGATCAGAGGACCGGGTGAAATTTTGGGAAAAAAACAAAGTGGTATAGCTAGTTTTAAAGTTTCAGATTTACATTTTGATCAAGATATTTTGCAAGATGTGAGAAAAGATTCTATAAAAATTATTGAAGAAGATCCCGATTTTAAATCAGATCGTGGTAAGAAATTGAAGACTTTATTATATCTATTTGAAAGAGATATTGCTATTAAAACACTAATTTCTGGATAGATAGCTTGAATATTAATATATTAAATAAAATAAAATTAATTTTACCATTAGTTATAGCCTTTAACATTAATATTCCAATTAATGATCTTAATTCATTAATTATTTTAATCATAACTATATTTTTATTAATGAATTCAGAAATTAAAGAGAAAATTAATTCTTTTTATTATTTTGCTTTTATTTTCATAATTTTCTTAAATTTTATAATAAATAATATTGTAAAAATTCAGGAAGCACATTCTATTTTTTTATTTGACAAGGATACTAAAATTTTAGGAAATTTTATTCCTAATAATATCTATGAGGATATAAAAAATGATATGGATGAATATGATTGGAATAGATATGTAAAGGCAACATATGGTACAAGCGATGCTCAAAGAGTAAATCAAACTAAAAATACTCATAACAGTATTGAAAAACCATATAGTTTTTCTGCAGATGGATTTTTACAGAAAAATAAGTATTCTAGAATTATTACAAATATTAACTTTAAAAAAAGATCTGACTATAGAATTGGAACATTTAATGAAAATACTTTCAGCGTTCCTTATGATCAAGATTTAAAAGAAAGTATGCCATTTTACGTTTTTTATGAAATTCCTTCATATTATAAACAATCTAAAATATGCGGAGATGGAAATATTTATTCTTATTTTTCAAATGATAATTACAATAATGAGGAGATATTTATTAAAAAGAAAAAAAATAAAGAATGTATTAATTTAGATAAAAATTATAAAAACTATTATATTTTTGCATACTCAATTAATAAAAAAGATAATTTAGAAATAACATTATCAAAAAATAATCATATAAAATTACTATTTATAGTAAAAATTTTTCTTACAATATTACTACTATATTTTCTATGTTTTCAAATTTATAAAATTAGAATTCTAAAAAATAATTATCTACTATTAATATCATTTTTTGCAACATATTTAATAGCATACATTAATGATCCCGATACTATTTTTGGATTAAGGCATTTAGCTTCTGGTGGAGATGGTCAAATATTTAATCACTATTCAAATATCATACTTGAAAGTTTAAATAACTACGATTTTAAAGAAGCTTTTAGAGGCGGAAGAGATGTTTTTTATTTCATGCCTGGTTTAAGATATTTTCTATCATTATTAAAAATAATATTTGGAGAAACAAACTATGGCTATTTATTTGTTGTTTCATTTCTCCCTTATATTTTATATTTATTAATAAAAAAAATCACTAATGAAAGAATAGCTTTTATTTCTTTTTTATCATTTATTTTTTTTCCTATATTTGAAAAAATAGGTTTTGGTCACTTTAATTATGTTTATCAATCAATAAGAATCCATGCTGAATCAGCGTCAATACTATTTATTTTTTTATCAATTTATTTAATAACAATTTCAGATAATCATTTTAGTAAATACAGAATTATTTTGATATCGTTATTATTAGGTATGTCTATTTTTTTGAGGCCAAATTTTTTACCTACATCTATGATATTATCTTTATTTATTCTATATAAATTATACATAAACAAAGAACTTTATAATATTATTTTATATGTGATATTCTTTTTTGGTTCATATATTGCCTTGCTGCATAATATTTATTTTGGAAATAAGCTTATATTTTTTACAGATGTATCTATTCATTTAGCAGCAAATATCTATCAATATGATGATATAATTGATCTAATTTTTAAACAAATTCATGAATGGAATGAAATTATATACTTTCCGAGATTGATTTTATTAATGTATATAATTTATTATGGATTTAAATATCCAAAAAATAACATAATTTTTTTCTTATTAATTTGTACTATTAGCCAACATATAGTCTTATTAATGACACATGCTGGCAGCAGGTATGCATATCTCGCATGGATTTTAACATTTATTACATTTATCAAAATTTCTTATGACAATGATCTTTATAATAAATCTTATAATAAATTTAAAAAATTAATTAATATCAATAAGTTTTAAATATCTATAAAAAAACTCATTGTTGCTAAAATTTGAATTATAATCTTCTAAAACATTAGATTGTTTTTTAATTTTTGCTAATTCTATGCATTCAATTATACCTTTACATATAGATTCAGGATTATTATTTTTTAATATAATGCCATTATTAGTTTTTAGAACTGGAATTCGCACGCCTTTTAAATTCGAAGAAAGTACAATTTTACCGTATGACATAGATTCTAGTTGAACAATACCAAATGATTCGTAATAATTAATACTAGGAAAAATTAAAAAATGTATTTTTTTATAAAAGTTGTCTTTTTCATTTTCATTAATTTTTCCTAAAAATTTTACCGAACTATTATCTTTACATTTGTATTTAAGATTATTTATATAATTTTTAAATCTTATATCTTTTAAATCTCCGCATATTAAAATTTTATGTTTTATATTTTTATTATTAAGCAAGCGACTGGCAAGAATAATATTATCTATACCTTTTTCTTTACATATTCTTCCTAAAAAACCAATTATGGGTGTTTCATTATTTGATAAGATATTTACATCCGATGAACTTGTTGTCCTATTCTCCAATACTGGAAATATTTCTTTAGTTTTATATCGAAACAATTTGCTGAAAAAAAACATATCATAATAATCGAATGTATTAACTATAATTTTTTTTGTTAAAATCGCAGATAAAGTAAATGATAAATAAAAATATATACTCACAAAATAACTTTTAATATCTGACCAAATTATTGGAGGCATACAATGAAAGGTTATAAATTTATATTTTCTTGATAACAATACAATGGGTAAAATTTCAACTAGGGGAAAATGTAAATTTATTATATCAATTTTTTTACTTAAATAATTAAATATTTTTATTAAGTCTAAACTAAAATAGCCTCTTCCAAAATTAAATAATATTTTTGATCTGATAATAATTACATTTTTAACTCTAGATATTTTTTTTTCATTATTGGTATTTCCAGTTAAAATATATATTTTTATTTTTTTTGAAGAGTAAAAATTAGCTAAAACCTCTACATAATTAGTAATACCACTTATATGTGGTTTATAAAAATTTGTCACAATTAGTATTTTTTTTATATTATGCATTAAATATTAAATTATTTATTCATAGATAAATTAAATATTTTTCTTTAATAGAAATATTAACGTTTCACCATCAAATTTATTAATTAATAATTTACCTGTAATAATCTGAATAACTAATAATATAAATATTTTATAGAATTTAAAATCAAGAAAGTTAAATTTATATGGATAATCCCATAATCCATCACTATGACATTTTAAAATTTTAAAATCATTTTTATTAAAGAAAATTTTCCAATTATTATATGTTTTTAAATTTATATGTGTTTTGTCTTGAAAACCAATCCATTTTTCTTTTTTTAATTTATGACCTAAACAATTTAAGCCAGGTACTGCGATTAATATATTTGTATTTTTATGCGACACTCGTTTAAATGATGATAGTATTTTTTTTAATTGATTATCATAAATATGTTCAAATACATGAAGAGAAACTATTAAATCTATTGATCGAGATTTAATTTTAGTAATATTTTTATAAAAATAACAATTATAAGTATTTTTTTTAGCCATTTTTAATGCATAATTACTTACTTCAACGCCAATATAATTATTATGAGGTTTAATTTTTTGTATTCTTTTCAAAAGATGTCCTGTTCCACAGCCAAAATCCAACATACTAGTAAAAGCAAAATTCCTTAAAATTAGATTTTTATAAAAAAATAACCCTATTCTATTATTATTTTGTTTATTATTTATATAATAATCTAAATTATAGTAATTTTTTTTCTTAATTTTTTTATTCATAATAGTTTTTTTAATGATAATTGAAGATAGTATAATAAATATATGATAAAATATATAAAATTTGCCAGATTAGACCATTGGCTAAAAGGAATAGTAATCTTTTTACCAATTATTTTTTCAGGTAAAATTATTGAATATAATTTATTTATTATTCTTATTAAAACGTTTTATTTATTTGGAATAGTCTCAAGTTTATCATATTGTATAAATGATCTTGTTGATAATAAGATTGATAAAAACCATAAAATAAAAAAATACAAACCTATTGCTTCTGGAATTATAAAAATTAAGTCTGCAATAATATTTTGTATATTTCTATTAATCTTAATAATTACTTCTTTTATTTTAATTAATATTGATCCAAAAATTAAATTTTCAATAATTACATATTTTTTTATTTCATTGATATATACATTGTATTTAAAAAAAATAATTTTTTTTGAAGTTTTTTTAGTATCTTCTTTATATCAATTAAGATTAATTGCAGGATGTTTTTCAATAGACGTTATGCCATCTTTTTTAATGTCTACTCAGATATATTTTATCACAACATTAATATTTTTTTGCAAGCGTTATTCGGATATTTTTTTATATAATAAAAATAATGATAATGTATCTCCGTATTATAAAAAAGATCAAAAATTAATTAAATTAATTTATACTTTTTTCTTTCTGAGCATATTTAATTACTTTTACTATTCTTTTATATCTGCAAATATTAATATATTTCAGATAATAAAAATTTTATTATTAATGTCTTTAGTAATAATTGGTTTGTATGAATTTATAAATAAATCAATCAAATTTCATATGGCATCAGATCCTGTTAAATTAATAATAAATAGTATTATTATACAAACCACTTTTATATTATGGATATTTGTTGAGATTATAAATATTTATATAATAAAGTGGTGAGCGTAGCAGGATTCGAACCTGCGACCCAGTGATTAAAAGTCACTTGCTCTACCAGCTGAGCTATACGCCCGAAAGAAATTTATATATATATCACCTTGCATAAACGCAAGTTAATTCACATTAAATTTTTTTTATTTAATTCATTAATAACTAAATCTGAAACAAACTTACTAACATCACCTCCAAGTTTATGAACTTCTTTAACCAAATTTGATGAAATAAAAGAGTTTTTTTCTGATGACATTAAGAAGATTGTTTCTATTTTTGAATTTAAATGATAATTCATTCCTGTCATTTGAAATTCATACTCAAAGTCGGAAACAGCTCTTAAACCTCTAATAATACATGAGGCATTATTTTCTGAAGCAAAATTTGTTAACAAACCTTCAAAAGATTTTACATTTATTTTCTCATATAATTCTTTATCTAAATTTAAAATACCGTCATTTATTAATTTAATTCTTTCATCAATTGTAAATAAAGATTTTTTTGAAACATTATTGGTTATTGATATTATAAGGGAATCAACTATTTTTAGGGATCTTTTTATAATATCAATATGTCCATAAGTAATCGGATCAAATGTTCCTGGATAAATACCAATTTTCATTATTATAAATTTTCTAAATCGCTCACTTTACTCACAGAAACAATTTTTTCTTCATTTGAAACTTTAAAAACAGAGACACCTTTTGTCGTTCTGCCAGCAATACGAACATCTTTTATAGGAATTCGAATAATTTTACCACCATCTGTTACTAATATAATTTCATCTTCATTCATAACTGGGAATGAGTCAACAACTTTACCATTTTTACTTGTTATAAGCATACCGGTAATTCCAACACCGCCTCTTCCAGTTACTCTATATTCATAAGCTGAAGATCTTTTTGCAAAACCTTTATTAGTAACACTCAATATGAATTCTTCATTTTTATTTAATTCAGTGAATTCTTCATTTTTCATTCTAAAGTTTTGGTCTTTTCTTTTTAAAGATGAGTTTTTTAAGTATTCTTGACGTATTTTTAAATCTATTGGCGAATGTTTAAGCATCGTCATAGAAATTACTTTATTTTTATTTTTTAATCTTATACCCCTTACTCCCTTTGAGTTTAAGCCTGATACTAACCTGATCTTTGATATTGGAAAACGAATACATTTACCATCAGTAGTTGAGAGTAAAACATCATCCTTATCATTGCATAAATTTACTGAAATAAGTATGTCATCTTTGTTAAGTTTTATTGCCGTTTTACCCGTACCTCTGAGTGCGCGGGATCCGCTTTTCGCAACATCATTTAAAAAATTTTTTCTTATCATTCCATTGGAGGTTAAAAATATGATCTTCAAGTTACTCCATTCATTTTCATCAACTGGTAATGGAACAACAGCGGAAATAACCTCATTATTTTTAAAAGGTAAGAAATTGATAATTGGTTTGCCTCTAGAAATAGGACTTCCTTCTGGGATTTCATATGATTTTAATGAATATACCTTACCAAGAGATGAAAAAATTAACAATTTTGTATGAGTTGATGCTACAAACAATTGTGATACAAAATCATTATCTCTCATAGACATTCCTGTTTTACCCTTTCCACCTCTTTTTTGTGATTTATAATTAGTAAGTGGAACGCGTTTTAAATAACCTCTATGTGATATTGTAATAACAATATCTTCTTTTTGAATAAGATCAATTTTATCTGAAATTTCTTCTTCTTCATTAAGAATTTGAGTTTTTCTATCTGTCGCAAATTCATTTCTAATATAACTTAACTCATCAATTATTACTTTAAGGAGTTTTGGATTAGAGTTTAGAATTTCTAAATAATTAGATATTTCTTTTTTAATACTTATTAAATTATTATTTATATCTTCTCTTTCAAAACTTGTAAGTTTATAAAGTCTCATTTCTAAAATAGATTTTACTTGTTCTTCTGTTAATGAATAATTGATTAAATTTTTATCATTCTCATTTGCATCAAGGATATTAATACTTTTGTTAATTTCTTTAGATATTTTCCATTTTATAGATAATAGAGTTTTTTTAGCTTCATTGGAGTCTTTTGATTTTTTAATAATTTCTATAACTTTATCAATATTGTCATTTGCAATAACAAAACCTATTAATATATGCGCCTTCTCTCTTGCTTTGTTTAGATCATATATAGTTCTTTTTGTTATTATATCTTTTCTAAAGTTTATAAATGATTCTAAGATTTCTTTTAAATTTAATTGTTCTGGCTTGCCTTGATTTAAAGCAAGTATATTACTGCTAAATGTTGATTGTAAGGGAGTATGTTTATAAAGTTGATTTAATACTACAGAACTTTCTGCATCTCTCTTTAATTCTATTACTACCCTAACTCCATCTCTATCAGATTCATCTCTAATATCTGAAATTCCATCAATAATCTTATTATTTACTGTTTCGGCTATTCTTTCTAAAAGTTTTGATTTATTTTGTTGATATGGAATCTCATTAACAACAATTGATTCCTTATTATTTTTCATAGTTTCAATGGAAGTTTTGGATCTTACCACTGATGAGCCTTTTCCAGTATTATAAGTGTTTTCTATTCCATTTGTTCCAACAATTATTGCTCCAGTTGGAAAATCTGGACCTTTTATAATATTGTTTAAATCTCTAATTTCTGAATTAGGATTATTGATTAAAAAAATAGTTGCATCTATAACTTCTCCCAAGTTATGAGGAGGAATATTCGTCGCCATTCCTACAGCTATACCACCTGCTCCATTAACTAATAAATTGGGAAACTTTGCAGGTAATACTGCTGGTTCAACATCAGTATCATCATAATTAGGTTTGAACTCAACAGTTTCCTTATCTAAATCTTGAACTAAAAATTCACTCACTTTCGCAAGTTTAGCCTCGGTGTATCTCATCGCTGCGGGTGGGTCCCCATCTACAGAACCAAAATTACCCTGACCATCAATTAGTTCCAATCTCATAGAAAAATTTTGTGCCATTCTGACCATACTTTCATAAATAGCGGCATCTCCGTGAGGGTGAAATTTTCCCATAACATCTCCAACAATTCTAGCTGATTTACGGTAATTTTTATTATGATTGTATCCAGATTCATTCATTGAATATAATATTCTCCTATGAACAGGCTTTAATCCGTCTCTAACATCGGGCAACGCTCTACTAACGATTACGCTCATCGCATAATCTAAATAGCTCTTTCTCATTTCATCTTCTAATGAGATATTAGATATATTATTGGATGTTAAATCGTTGTTATTGGTTTCCATAAGGGTATATTATTTTTTTTTGCTAAAATTTAATTAAAGAAAAAACAAATAAACTATATCAAAATATTGATGCTCAAACAAATTGATAATTTTGAATAAGTATAATAATTAACTTAATGAATACAATATGTTATTATATAAATATAATATATTAAATTAATTAAAAAGGTATATCATCATCGAGTTCAGAAGATGATTCTTTAGCTGATTTCCCCTCAATTGATTGATTTAAGTCTTGATCGCTATTTTCGGAGTTTTCAATAGGTTTATTTGTTGTACCCGTAGTTCTGCTATCAAGAAGTGTTAAATTTGAATTATAACCCTGTAACAACACTTCTGTGGTGTATCTGTCTTTACCATCTTGATCAGTCCATTTTCTAGTTTGAAGCTCTCCCTCAATGTAGATTTTTGAACCTTTTTTTACATATTTTTCAATAATATCCACAAGACCATTACTGAAAACAACAATTTTGTGCCATTCAGTTTTTTCTTTATATTCTTGACTCTCTTTATCTTTCCAACGCTTCGAAGTTGCTATTGAAAAAGATGCGAGTTTTGAGCCATTTTGAGTAACTCTAATATCGGGATCTTTGCCTATATTTCCCAATAAAATAACTTTATTAACACTTCCAACCATTATAAAACCTCACTTAATTTAATTTTCATACTATATCATTTTTTAAGTTAAAATCTCGAAAAATCGATGGCAACGGATAAAATAATTATAAAGGGTGCTAGGGAGCACAATTTAAAAAATATCAACATAGAAATTCCCAAAAATAAGCTAGTTGTTATAACTGGAGTCAGCGGATCAGGAAAATCTACATTGGCTTTTGATACAATTTATGCGGAAGGGCAAAGAAGGTATGTTGAATCATTAAGTGCATATGCTCGTCAATTTTTACAAATGATGGAAAAGCCAAATGTTGATAGTATTGAAGGCTTGTCTCCTGCTATTTCTATAGAACAAAAAACTACTTCTAAAAATCCTAGATCAACAGTTGGAACAATAACAGAAATATATGATTATTTAAGAGTGTTATTTGCCAGGGTTGGGATACCATATTCTCCAACAACTGGTAAACCTATTAAATCTCAGTCAGTTCAGGAAATAGTCGATTTAATTATTTCATCATGTAAAAATTCTAAAATTTTTCTTCTATCTCCAATAGCAAGAAATAAAAAAGGGGAATTTAAAAAAGAATTTGAAGATTTAAAAAAATCAGGATTTCAAAGGTTGAAAATTAATAATGAAATTTATGATGTGAATGAACTTCCAAAATTGGATAAAAAATATAAACATAATATTGATGTAATAGTAGACCGTTTAATTTTAGATAAAACATCTTTACAAAAGAAACATATAAAAAAATTAAAATCAAGATTAGCTGAAAGTATTGAAACATCATTAAATTTAAGTAATGGTATTTTATATGTTGATAATATATCAACTAAAGAAAACAAGGTCTATTCATCTAGATTCGCATGTCCTGTCTCAGGTTTTACAATAGAAGATATTGAACCAAGACTATTTAGTTTTAATAATCCACAAGGAGCTTGTAAGGAGTGTGATGGAATTGGATATGAAAAATATTTTGATGAAAAACTAATTGTACCAGACGACAGCAAATCAATTATTGAAGGCGCATTAAGACCTTGGGAGACTAAGGTATTTTCAAAAAATAAAAAATTTCTCATACAAATATTATCATCAATACTTAGTCATTATAAAATAAATATTAATACTCAATGGAGGAAAATTCCTAAAAATATTAGAAAGATAATTTTAGAAGGATCTAATGATCTGGATGATGTAAAATTATTAACAATTAATTCAATAACAGATGGTAGTAAAAGTTTTGAAGGTATAATTAATTATATAGACAGAAAATATGAAGAAACTGAGAGATTCTGGATTCAGTATGAATTAGAAAAATATTTATCTGATGCAAAATGTGTAAAATGTAATGGTTATAGATTAAATGAACAGGCAATGGCCGTAAAAATTGATGGATTACACATTGGAGAAATCACAAAAAAAAATATTAGAGATTGTTTAATATGGTTTAAAAATTTTGATCAAGATTTAAATAAAAATCAAAAAGAAATTGCAAAAAATTTAATTAAAGAAATAACTAATAGATTAGATTTTTTAAATAAAGTTGGTCTTAACTATTTAACCTTATCCAGATCAAGTAAAACTTTATCCGGTGGTGAATCACAAAGAATAAGACTCGCAAGTCAAATTGGCTCAGGACTTACGGGGGTATTATATGTTTTGGACGAACCTTCAATTGGCTTACACCAAAAAGACAATCAGAAATTGATTGAAACATTAATTAGGTTAAGAGATTTGGGAAATACTGTAATCGTTGTTGAACATGACGAAGAAGCTATAAGAAGTGCCGATCATATAATAGATATTGGATTAAAAGCAGGTATTAATGGAGGCTCTGTAGTAGCAGAAGGTAATTTAGATAATATTATACAAACAAATAACAGTTTAACTGCTGATTATTTAAATAAAAAAAAGCAAATATATGTACCAGAAAAAAGAAAAACTATTAATGGCAAATTTTTATCTTTTAATAATATTAATATTAATAATCTAAAAAACTTATCAGTAGATATTCCTTTAGGAACTTTTATTAGTGTAACGGGGGTTTCCGGAAGTGGAAAATCTTCTTTAGTTTTAGACACAATATTTAAAAATCTAAATGAATTTTACAATACTACTGGAAACAAAAAAGAGACTGATTTTAATATAAGAGGAAGTAAGTATATAGATAAAGTTATTGATATTAATCAATCACCAATTGGAAGGACTCCTAGATCAAACCCTATTACATACACAGGTTGTTTTACTCCAATAAGAGATTGGTATGCAAATCTTCCTGAATCAAAAGCTAAAGGATACAAACCTGGAAGGTTTTCCTTTAATGTGCAAGGTGGAAGGTGTGAAGAATGTGAAGGTGATGGTGTCAAAAGAATAGAAATGCATTTGTTGGCAGATGTGTATGTAAAATGTAATTTATGTAAAGGTAGAAGATATAATAGAGAAACTTTACAAGTAAAATATAATAATAAAACTATAGCCGATGTTTTAAATATGACTGTCGATGAAGCATATTCTTTTTTTATTAAAATCCCTCCAATTAGAGATAAATTGTATGTATTAAAAGATGTTGGTTTAGGATATATTAAATTAGGTCAACCAGCTACAACACTTTCAGGTGGCGAAGCTCAAAGAATTAAATTATCAAAAGAATTAGCAAAAAGATCAACAGGTAAAACTTTGTACATCCTTGATGAACCAACTACTGGATTACATTTTGAAGATGTAAAGAAACTTTTAAATATTTTACATAGACTTGTAAATGAAGGTAATACGGTTATCGTAATTGAGCATAATCTTGATGTCGTGAAAACTTCAGATTGGATTATTGATTTAGGTCCTGAGGGAGGTGATAAAGGAGGAAAAATTATTTATTCTGGAAATATTAAAAATATTATTAATAAAAAAACAAGTTTCACAGGTAAATATTTGAAAAAACACTTAAAATAGCAATTTTAAAGATAGATAAAATATGTTAAAATAACTTAATGGTATCAATACTTCAATCACTACAAAAGACTGTAATTGCAGGAATAATTTTAGCAATATTACTTTTTATTTTTATGATTTTTATAAGTGGTGGCTGGACAATGGATACATATTTCTGGAGCGCAATCTTTAGATATCTCCATGTGCTATCAGGCATAATGTGGATAGGTCTACTATGGTATTTAAATTTTGTTCAGATTCCAAGTATGCCTAAAATACCTGATGATCAAAAACCTGCTATAGGAAAAATTATTGCGCCTGCAGTTCTCTTTTGGTTTCGTTGGGCTGCATTATCAACAATAGTTACAGGTTTAATAGTTGCATATTTAAATGGATATATTCATGAAGCAATGGCTCTAGGTTTAATGGGGGGAAGTCCAAAAAATATTACCATTGGTATTGGTATGTGGTTGGGAATAATTATGGCCTATAATGTCTGGATGATTATTTGGCCAAATCAAAAAAAGGCCTTAGGTATTATTGAATCTCCTCCAGAAGAAAAAGCTAAATCTGCAAAAACAGCAATGTTAACATCTAGAATAAATACCTTGCTGTCTATTCCTATGCTTCTTTCAATGGTTACTGCTCAAAATTTATTTTAAAAGTAATTTTAATTTTCTTCGTCAACAGGTCTAAATTTAAATAATAGTAAAGTTGGTATTGCAATAAATATTGAAGAGTAAGTTCCAATTAGTACCCCAATTATCATTGTAAACGAAAATGATTTAATGACTGCTCCTCCTAAAAAAAATAGTGAAAATAGGGCAATTAGTGTAGTTAGTGTTGTTATTACGGTTCTTGATAATGTATTATTTATGGAAAGATTTAATAATTCCAATAACTGCAATTTTTTATATTTTCTTAAATTTTCTCTGACTCTATCAAAAATAACAACGGTATCATTAATTGAATATCCAGCTATAGTCAGCATCGCAGCTATTGATGCGAGATTAAAATCTATTTCTAAAATTGATAGCACTCCTAAAGTAATAATAACATCATGAATTAATGCCAAAACAGCGCCAAAGCCGAAATGCCATTCAAATCTAAACCAAATGTAAATTAGAATAGCTATTATCGCAAATAAAATTGCCTTTAAGCCATTTATATATAATTCTTGACTAATAGTTGGACCAACAAATTCGGATCTTCTAAATTCTATAACTTTTTCATTAATTAAAGATTTAACTTTATTAATTAATAAAATTTCATTTGAGTTATTTTGATCTTGTAATCTTATAATAAAATTATCAGATGAGCCAAATTCTTGAATTGTTAAATCATTAAAGTCATCTTTTAATAGAGATCTTAATTCAGAAATATTTGTATCTTTTGTTTTAACCTCAATTAAAATCCCTCCTTTAAAATCAATACCAAGATTTAACCCTTTAAATATAAACAAAATTATTGTTCCGATAATAAGAGTAGAAGATACAAATAACATTAAATTTTTAAATTTTAAAAAATTAACATTAGGATTTACTGGAATTATTTTTTCAATATTAAACATTTTTATAATATTTCTTTAGGTTTAGATATATTAAACCAACTAAGGATTATAATATTGGTTAATAAAATTGCTGTAAACATTGAGGCTATAACTCCTAGTGATAAAGTAATTGAAAAACCTCTTACAGGTCCAGATCCAAAAATATACAAAATAAAGGCAGCAATTAGAGTTGTTATATTTGCATCTAAAATTGTTGATATTGCTCTGGCATATCCAGTATTTATTGCTCCTATAACAAAAGAATTTTTTAATCTTTCTTCTTTGATTCTTTCAAAAATTAGAACATTAGCATCAACTGCCATACCTATGGTAAGAACAATTCCTGCTATTCCTGGAAGGGTTAAAGTAGCACCTATTAAAGATAATAGTGAGATAATAATAAATAAATTAACAATTAAAGCTATGTTTGCGACAATTCCAAAAAAACCATAAAGCAAAATCATAAATATACAAACGAGTATAAAACCAATTATGGATGCAGTTTTCCCAGCATTAATAGAATCTGAACCTAATCCCGGTCCTACAGATCTTTCTTCTATTATTTCAAGAGGAGCTGGTAATGCACCTGCTCTCAGCAATAGCGCTAAATCTTGAGCTTCCTGAATTGTAAAACTTCCAGTTATAACACCATTACCACCTGTAATCGCACTTCTAATTACAGGCGCTGTGATAACTTTTCCATCAAGTATAACGGCAAATCTTTTACCAACATTTTTAGTCGTTGCCTTTCCAAATTTACGCGCACCTAAAGGGTCAAATCTAAATGAAACAGCAGGGCTATTTTGCTCATAAGTAGGTTGTGCATCAACTAAATTTTCTCCCCCTACTCTAATTCTTTTTTCAACTAAATAAAAAATGTTTTCATCAATATAATCCTGCATAATCATAGTCCCGGGTGGTGGAGTATTATTTAGTAAAGAATTTTGATTTTCATCATCAACCATATGAAATGTTAATTTTGCAGTTTTGCCTAACAAATTTTTAATTCTTTCAGGATCTTTAATCCCTGGTAATTGTAATAAAATCCTATTACTTCCCTGTATTTGAATTAGAGGTTCTTTTGTTCCTGATTCATCTATTCTTTTTCTTACAATTTCCAATGATTGTTTAATCGCTGATTCAAGAATTCTTTTTTTGTAATTCTCAGATAAATTAATAAATATTATATTATTGTCTTTTCGAAACTCTAAATTAGAAAAATTTTTATTTCCATAGCTTACTATTTTATTATAATCATCAATATCATTTAAGTTAATAATTATATTTTGCTTATTAATATTAATTGAATTTATAATTAAATTTTCATCTCTTATAAATTGTCTAAAAAAAATAGTTAAATTATTTATTTCTTCTTCTATTAATATTTCGTTCTGTACCTCAAGTAATAAGTGAGATCCACCTTGGAGATCTAAACCAAGATTTATTTTTTTTTCATAAAACCAATTATTTGTATCTTTTAAATTTAAAATTGTAGGAATAGAAAATATAAAAGAAGATACCACAATGATCAATACAAAAAATACTTTCCAAGTAAGAAGTGATCTCATATGCTATATATATTTAACTTTTATTTTTTTTTTCAAATAAACTAGATAAAATTGAACCGCTTTTTTTAATTTGATCTTGATTGTTATTTGATGGTAAATCTTTTTTCTGAATTAATTCTGAAACCATACCTGATGCTACATTAACTGTTACATTTTCCGAAATTTGAACTAACAGCTCCTTATTATCCTCAACTTTACTTATAGTTCCAATAATTCCACCAGATGTTACAATTTTATCCCCTCTTTTTAAATTATTAATCATTTCACGATGTAATTTAATCTTTCTTTGTTGTGGTCTTATTAACAAAAACCAAAAAACAACAAAAATAAGTATTAAGGGTAATAATCCGCCTAATTGCTCCATTTGACCTCTTTAATTAAAATTTAAAATTGTTTATACTTAAATCAGATATTATGCAATTAAAGTTAATAATATTTCAATATGTTTACTAAATTAATAGCTAAATTTAAAAATAATTTGATTTTATCAAAGAAAAAGTGGTTTATTTGGAATAAGGAATCGTCGGCAATTAAAGAGATAAATAATATGAAAACAATACCATCAATTTTACTTGTTGGAATTGAATATCAAAAAGAAACAATTTATAAAAATACAGTTAAATTTGCAAAAGGTTTTAAATCAAATAATGCTTTATTATGGGGTACAAGAGGAAATGGAAAAAGTACTATAATAAAATCAATTTTTAATGAAATCTCTAAAAAGTATATTAATCTAAAATTAGTTCAATTAGAAAAAAAAGATTTAGATAACATATCTGATGTTTATAATTTTTTAGAAATACAAAATAAATTTCAATTTATTATTTTCATTGATGATTTGTCATTTGAAAATGACAATTATGAATACAAAAAAATTAAATCTATTTTAGATGGCGGCATTAAAAACCAACCTAATAATATTTTAATATATGCTACATCAAACAGAAGGCACTTAATTTCTCAAGATATGATAGATAATGAAAAATCTTCAGCAATTCACACCCATGAAAACGTTGAAGAAAAGATATCTCTTTCAGACAGATTTGGTTTATGGATTGGTTTCCACAATATATCTCAGGATGAATATTTAAAAATAATAAGAAATTACAATTTATATTTTAAAATAGAATTGAATGAATCTCAAATTATGGATTCATTAAAGTGGTCCAAATCAAGGGGTAATAGATCTGGAAGAACTGCGTGGCAATACATAATAGAAACTGCATCTAATAAGGGAATAAATATAGACTATTAATTTACTGAACCAGGTAAATTTGGAACAAAGATAACTTCTGTAATATTTTGAGAAATAATTTTCTTATCTTTTCTTATAAATTTTTTTAATATTTGTTTTCCATCTTCTCCGATCATTGGAGCTATAATAATACCTTCATCTTTTATCTGTGAGATAATATTTTTGCTCAATTCTTTAGTTGCGGCAGTTATGATTATTCTATCAAAAGGTCTCTGCTCAAACCATCCTTTATTTCCATCTCCAACTTTTGTTACTACATTGGTTATTTTTAAATCTTTAAGTGTATTTTCTGCTTTAATCGATAATTCTTTAATTCTTTCTATTGTATAAACTCTTCGACATAACTTTGATAAAATTGCAGTTTGGTATCCGCTACCAGTTCCCAACTCAAGAACTTTATGTGTTTTAATAAGTTCTAAATTTTGTGTCATCAAGGCAACAATTAATGGTTGACTTATCGTTTGATCATTGCCAATTGGCAATGCAATATTCTCATATGCTTGATGTTTAAATGTTTCTGGAATAAAATTCATTCTTGGTATTTTTTCTATAACGGACAATACTTTACTATCCGTAATACCGGATTCTCTTAACTCCATTATAAGTCTTATTTTTCTTACATCTACCAATATTAATTTATAACTTTTATATTATTCATATATGGAATTAATGCATCTGGAACATTAAAACTTCCATCTTTATTCTGATAATTTTCAATAATTGCAATTAATGTTCTACCCACAGCTAAACCAGAACCATTTAGAGTGTGTACAAATTTATTTGAATTACTTAATTTGTCTTTATACCTACTGTTCATACGTCTTGCTTGGAAGTCTCTACAATTTGAACAACTAGAAATTTCTCTGTATGTATTTTCACTAGGCAACCAAACTTCAATATCGTAAGTTTTGCTTGAGGCAAAGCCTGTATCACCAGAAGATAAAGTTACAATTCTATAAGGTAAATTTAAAGTTTGTAAAATCGTTTCAGCACATTGCAACATACGTTCAAGTTCATCTGCAGATTGATTTTCCTTTGTTATACTAACAAGTTCTACTTTTGAAAATTGATGATGTCTTAACATCCCTCTTGTATCTTTACCAGCAGCACCTGCTTCAGATCTAAAACATTGAGTAAATGCTGTAAATCTCATTGGTAAATTATCTTCATTAATAATTTTTTCCCTAACCAAATTAGTTAAAGTTACTTCAGCAGTTGGTATTAACCAAAGAGAATCTGAAACTGTAAACAAATCTTCCTCAAATTTCGGAAGTTGACCAGTGCCATATAATGAGTGAGATTTAACAATTACCGGGGTATTAATTTCTGTATAACCATTTTTTTGAGTATGAATATCTAACATCAATTGCGCTATAGCCCTTTCAAGCTTTGATAAAATACCTTTTAATATAACAAATCTTGATCCAGAAATATTAGATGCTGTTTCAAAATCCATAAGACCTAAATCTTCTCCTATTTCATAGTGTGTTTTTACTTTAAAATTAAATTCTTTAGTATTACCCCATTTCCTTATTTCTAAATTAGATTTTTCATTATCACCAATAGGAACATCATCATCAACTAAATTAGGAATATTACTTAAAATAGCTTTTAACTCATCATTTTTTATGTTTTCTAATTCTTTAATTGCTGACATTTCTTTTTTTAATTCTTCAATACGGGATAATTCATCACTAGAATCAACATTATTTTTTTTTGATTCACCTATTTTTTTTGATAAAATATTTCTTTCTTCTTGAAGTTTTTGCAACATAGTTTGAGACTTCCTTTTTTCTGAATCAATTTTCAGTATAATCTCAGAAGTTGCCTTTAATCCTCTTTTTATTAAGGCATTATCAAATTCCTGAGGATGATTTCTTATATATTCTATATTATGCATTATTTATTTTTTTCTGACATTTTAGATAGATATATAGAAATCTCATATAACACTATAATTGGTAAAGCTAAACTTATTTGGCTAAAAGGATCAGGTGGTGTTAAAAAGGCAGCAGATAAAAATGCTAAAACAATAGCATATTTTCTAAACTTTCTTAAGGAAGTTGAATTGACAATTCCTACTTTTGTTAACAATGTTAATGCAACTGGAAGCTGAAAAGCTAAACCAAATGCAAAAATAAATCTCATCATTAATGAAAGATATTCACCCATTTTAGGTGCTAAAATAATTGGAACACCATCGCTAATACTTGCATTTTGATAAGAAAGAAAGAATTGCCATGCAATTGGAGAAATAACATAATAAACCATAGAACCTCCTAAGAAAAAAAGCACGGGTGTAGCTATCAAAAAAGGTAAGAATGCTTTTCTTTCTTTTTTATATAAACCTGGCGCTACAAATTTCCATATTTGTATAGAAATTAAAGGAAATGAAAAAAATAATGCAAAGAAAAATGCAACTTTTAGTTCAGTAAAGAAAGCTTCTTGCAAAGCTGTATATATGAAACCTTGTCCGCTTTCTTCATCAAAAAGAGTTACTAAAGGTTTTGCAAGAAAATAAAATAATTCATTAGCAAAATAAAAAGAAATAATAAAAACAATGAATAAGCTTAAAAAGCTCCAAAGTAGTCTTTTTCTAAGTTCAACCAAATGTTCAATTAATGACATATTAAAATTCTTTACTTCTTTTTTCATAAATTATTTTTTTTTATTATCTTCAATATCAATTTTATCATTTAATTTTTCAAAAGAAGAATTCACTTCTTTAAATTCCTCCTTTAATTCAGATTTTTCTATAATCTTCTCTTTAATTTTTTCTGAAGATATTTTATTAAAATTAATTTTATCAATTTCACTATCTTTTACTATATTATTCATAGAGGTATTAAATTCTCTAGAAATTGATCTAATTTTTTTAGTAAATGAACCGAGATGTTTAATTAAAGAAGGTAATTCTTTTGGACCAATAACTATTATAACTACAAGTAAAACAATAAATACTTCTGGCCAACCTAAAGAAAGCATAAAAATTTATTTTTTATCTTCAGAATTATCATCTATGGTTGATTTATTCTTATTATCTTCATCTGAAGAATCATCAGAATTGTCCATACCTTTTTTAAAAGCTTTTACACCTTTTGCCATATCACCCATCAATTGAGGGATCTTACCTCTTCCAAAAAGTAACAAGACGATAACAAGTACTATAATCAACTGCCAAATTGAAGGCGTCATATTTTCTCCTAAATTATAACCTTAATAAACTATGTAAATATAAAAACAAATATTATTTATAATTATTTATTTAAGCAAAAGTGTTTAATTATTGGCTATATTTGTATTATTTGATATTTCTTAATTATTCGAGGATATAAAATCATCCAAATTATTATTTTCATCATCAGTATGATCTACGATTTCTTCAAAATTATCTTTAACTAAATCAGTAATAGTAGATATTGCTGATCTTTTTTCCATAAAACCGCTTGCTTTTAATTCTTCTAATCCTGGCAAGTCTGAAATTTTCTCTAAGGAAAAATGATCTAAAAAATTATCAGTAGTAGCCCATGTAACTGGACGGCCAGGGGTATTTCTTCTTCCTTTAGGTTTAATCCAACCAACTTCAATTAAAATATCTATTGAACCTCTTCCAGTTTGTACACCTCTTATATTTTCAATTTCTGCTCTAGTAATTGGTTGATGGTAAGCAATAATAGATAAAACTTCAATAGCTGCGCGAGAAAGTTTTCTTTTTTGTTTTTTTAAAATAATTAAATCTTGAGATAGATCTGTTGATGTTCTAAAAGACCATCTGTCGCCTGTTTTAATTAAATTAATTCCTCTTTCTTCATATAATTTTTTTAAATCATTTAATAAATTTGTAATATTTGAATCATTAGATATTTTTTCTTTTAAGTCAGATTCATTTACAGGCTCGTTTGAACCAAAAATAATTGCTTCTACAATTCTATGATCTTTTGTTGTGCTCATAATTTAGATTTTAAAAAAATAGGTCCATAAACATCATTTTGTTTTACATCTATTATACCATTTTTTGTTAATTCTAAAGAGGCAACAAATGTTGATGAAATTGCAGACTTGTTTATTAAGTAATTTTGACTTGGTTCAGGAAGTATTCTTTTAAATTCAACCCATTCATGATTATTTGTAAGTTTTCTTTTTAATCTATCTATGGCATCATCAACTGAATAAAGATCTGAAGATTCAATTTTCAAAGTAGTAACCTTATCACGATTTATTTGACTACCATAAGCTTTGAGTAAATCAAATAATGTTGATGTGTATGTAACTTCGACTTTATACTTTATTTCATCATTGTTACCGCGATAAAAAAAATCCTTACCTTGTTGCGGAAGCATAAATAGTTTTTTAGAGGCATTTTGCATTGCTTCTAATCTTTTTAATTGAAATTTTACAGCCTCTTCAAGTTCTTCGTTAGAAGGCTCATAATCTGATTCCTTAGGAAGAAGGAGTCTAGATTTCAAATAAGTTAGCCATGCTGCCATAACTAAATAATCGGAAGCAATTTCTAAATTAATTTTATTAACTTTATTGATATAGGCTAAATATTGTTCTGCTAAAAGAAGGATTGAAATATTTGAAAGATCAACTTTTTGAGTTTTTGCAAGCTCTAAAAGTAAATCAATAGGACCTTCATAACCTTCTAGGCTTAGATTAAATTGCTCATTATCAGTTTCATTGAGATTATTCATTTAAAATTATCAATACAATATTTATATAAGATTCATTGCAAATCAATAATTTAGATTAATTATTGATATTTTGCAGATTAACCACAATACAATTTATAGTTTTATTAAATAGATTAGCACAATTTAATATTGCATCATCCCTATTTTCATAAGTATTAAATAATAACATATAAAATGAGTCTAAATTTGTATTAATTTTAATAGTGAATAAATTTTTTTCAGCAAGATTGAATTTATTTATATAAAATAATTTTTGCTTAGATATATCATCAAAATTTATTGAGGCGAATAGTTGAATTGAATAATTAGAATCAAAAAGTATATTATTCTTACTTGAATCAATATTATCATTAATATGATTTTTTAAAATTGAAATATCATAATCTAAAATAATCTTCCCACCTGTATCATTAGGGATTATAAAGAAATCATTTTTGACAGGCTCAATTATAAAATATTCTTTGTTAGTAAATATGAGGTTATTTATATAAAAAAAATATAGAGAAAAACTGGAAATGAATAAAAAAGTGAATATATAAATTTTTTTTAAACTATTTTTCTTATAAAAGATTTTTTTTCGGAACATTACATTCTATCAATTATTTTAATTCCCAATATTTTATATGCACATTTAAAAATATTTTGCATAGATTTGATAATATAAATTTTACATATAGTTTTTTCTAGGTTATTTTCATCAATAAATCTTAGACTTTTTTGTTCTTTGCCCAAATTCCAAAACGAATGAAATAATGCTGATAATTCTTCTAAATAATATATTAACCTATGTGGTTCAGATTTAATTGCGCAATTTTCAACTATGTGAGGCCAAGAAAGTAATTTTTTAATTATTTTCCATTCCTCTTTAACAAGATATTTATTGAAATTTTCTTTATTTAAATCAAAATTATTAGATTTTTTTATTTTATCATTAAAAATTTCAATTAAGGAATTTGATCTAGCTAATGCATAGTTAATGTAAAAGATAGGATTGTCATTGTTTTTTTCAATAACTTTCGTAAGATCAAAATCCATTTGAGCATCATTTTTTCTTCGCAACATAAAATATCTTAACGCATCACTTCCAACTTGATCTGTTAATTCCTTTAATGTAATGAAATTTCCTGTTCGTTTAGACATTTTAATTGGCTTATTATCTTTTTTTAAATGAACCAATTGACAAATATTAATTTCTAATTCAACTTCAGAATTACTTAATGATCTAACCATTGATTTCATTCTTTTCACATAACCAATATGATCTGAACCCCAAATATTAATTAACTTTTTATATCCTCTTTGTAATTTGTCATAATGATAAGCCGAATCATTTGCAAAATATGTCCAATCATTATTAGATTTCTTAAATGGTCTATCTGATTCATCCCCAAATGAAGTGGATTTAAATAATAATTGCTTTCTAGATTCCCAATCTTCATCAATATTCCCTTTGGGCTTTTTTAGATTTCCTAAATATAATAAATCTTGATCTTTAAGTAATGAAAAGACTTTTTCGATATAATTCTTTTTTATGATATCTTTTTCTGATGAGTATTTATCAAAATAAATACCTATGGAATTAAGATCATCATTTATGCCCTTAAGAATATTTTTTATAGCATAATTTTGAAAATATTCAGCACGATCTTCTAAAGGTGTATTAATCCATTTATCGCCATCTGTTTTTATAATTTCATTGGCAATATCAATAAGATATTTTCCTGGATATAAATGAATTTTTGCATCTTCATCTTTTATATTTAATTGTTCCTTGTAACGTTTATATAAAGATTCACCTAAGGCAATAATTTGTGATCCAGAATCATTTACATAGTATTCTCTTGTTACTTCATATCCACAAAATTCTAATAAGTTTGAAAGAACATCACCAAAAACTGCTCCTCTTGAATGAGCTACATGTAAAGGTCCTGTAGGATTAGCAGAAACATATTCAATATTAATTTTGCAATCTTTGCCGATATTGTTAGAACCATATTCAACACCCTGTGTATTTAGATTTTTTAATTCATCAATTAAAAAATCATTTGTAAAAAAAACATTAATAAATCCAGGATTCACAACTATAACATCAAAAATAAAATCTATATTTAATAATTTATCTTTAATTATATTAGCAAGATCCATAGTATTTAAAGATGAAAATTTTCGAAAAATTAATGCTGCATTAGTTGAGATATCGCCTCTATTTTCATCTGATGGAATATCGATATTTATATTATTTAAATTAGTATTTTGATCTAATATTTTCTCATTAATAAGTTGATTACATATATTATTAATACAATTATGAAAATTTTTTACAATATTAGACATATAACATTTCATATTTTTGTGTTGCATATCTATCAGTCATTCCAGCAATATAATCACACACTATTCTTTCTTTGCTCATTAAATCAATTTTATTTTTCCAGTCATTGGGTAAAATATTAAAATTATCATCATAATAATCAAATAATTTAGAAAGTTTCATTTCTGATTCTTCCCTCTTTTTTACTAAATTTTTATGATTATATACATTATCATATAAAAATATTTTTATTTCATTGCTGGAATTCATTAATTTATTAGACATTTTTACTAAAAAACTTGGATATTCAGTTATATTCTCAATAGAATTAATTTTATTATTTTTAATTTCATTTTTTGTTTCAAATACAATATCTTCAATCATATTATTTATACTAGATCTAACAAGTTCACTAATTAATATATGATCATCTAAATTCTTATATTTATGGTTAATATTATTTAATATCTCTTTAAAATATCTGATTTCATTTAGTTGATCTATATCAATTAATTTTGCTCTATATGCATCGTCAATATCATGATTGTTGTAGGCAATATCATCTGCTATTGATGCAACTTGAGCTTCTAAAGACGGATTTTTATATAAATTTAGATTATGTTTTTTATTATATTCAAATATAGTTTGAGGTATCTCATTTTTAAATTTACCGTTATGTTTAACAATACCTTCAAGACTTTCCCAAGTAAGATTCAAGCCATTAAATTCAGGATATTTTTTTTCTAAAAAGGTAATGATTCTTAAAGTCTGATCGTTATGATTAAACCCGCCATGATTTTCCATTTTTATGTTTAATGCATTTTCTCCATTATGACCAAATGGAGGATGACCTAAATCATGTGTTAATGCAATGCATTCACCTAAGTCTTCATTAAGATTCAAAATTCTACAAATACTTCTGCTAATTTGTGATACTTCGAGAGTATGTGTAAGTCGCGTTCTATAATAGTCACTTTCACTTTCAATAAAAACTTGAGTTTTTTGTTTTAATTTTCTAAATGCACTACTGTGGATTACCCGATCTCTATCACGTTGAAATGGCGATCTGTTTTTAATATCTTCTTTTTCACTATAAAGTCTGCCTTTTGAATTATTAGGGTTAGATGATAAAAGATTTGGCATAATATTATATTTTTATTTTTATTTTATATGTATAATATGAATATTATATACAAAATAAATCTACAACAATGAAAAACGATATTAATATAACCAAAAATGCTACTGAACAAATAAAAATATTGTTAGATAAAGAGAATAAACTAAATTCATACTTTCGAATAAAGGTTAATGGGGGTGGTTGTGCTGGATTTCAATATGATTTTTCATTTGTAAACGACAAAAACAAAGACGATTCAATATTAATTAAGGATAATGTTAAAGTATTAATAGATGAAACATCATTAAATCTAATACAAGGATCAACAATTGACTTTGTTAATGAATTAATAGGAGCATCATTTAAAATTACAAATCCTCAAGCGTCATCTTCATGTGGATGCGGCAATTCTTTTTCAGTATAAATAAATGAAAATAGCTACATGGAACGTTAATTCAATAAAATCAAGATTAGAACATATTATACTTTTTCTTAAAAAAAATAGTCCTGATATTTTATTGCTCCAAGAATTAAAATGCATAAATGAATTGTTTCCAAAAGATGAAATTAAGAGAGCAGGATACTATTCCTATATAAATGGCCAAAAGGCTTGGAATGGTGTTGCGATTTTAAGTAAAAAAGAATTAAAAATTACAAATAATAAAATTCCTACCTTTAAAAATGACATTAATTCAAGATTTATAGAAACAGAAATTAAAATCAAAAAATTAAAAAATAAGATTAAACTTTTTTGTATTTATTTGCCGAATGGTAATCCAATTGAAACAGAAAAATTTGATTATAAATTAAATTGGATGATAAAATTTAACAATTATATTGATTTGATTTTAAAAGAAAATCACCCAGTTATTATAGGTGGTGATTTTAACGTTATACCCACTGATGAAGATGTTTATTCACCTCAAAATTTTAAAGATGACGCTTGTGCTCATCCAAAAACTCGTAAACTGTTCAGATTATTAATTAACAAAGGTTTTACTGACGCAGTTAAAAGTTTTATAGAAGGAAAATCTAATTGGACATATTGGGGTTATAGAGGAGGTGGTTGGCAAAAAGGAAATGGATTAAGAATTGATCATTTTTTAACATCACCAGAGGTTACAGATATTATTGATGAAGTTAATATTGATAGAGAGCCTAGAGGATGGGAAAGGCCATCTGACCACACACCAGTTATTTTAAAATTAAAAAATTAAATATCAGCATAAATATGTGTTTCTTTGCTGGCACCTGGTTGTGTCACAGCTCCTTCATGTGCTGGACCTACTGTTTGTGAGTATTTCCAAATAGATCCTGAATTATGGTTTGTTTTTCTTGGCTTCCATTCACTTTTCCTTTTTAATATTTCTTCATTTGATAAAGTTACGTTTATTTCGCCCTTCATTGCATCTATGACTATCTCGTCTCCATCTTTTAGCAAGCCTATCATACCACCTACTGCAGCTTCTGGTCCAACATGACCAATACAAAATCCTCTTGTGCCTCCAGAAAAACGTCCGTCAGTAATTAATGCTACTTTCTCTCCAAGACCTTGACCATATATTGCTCCAGTTGTTGAAAGCATTTCACGCATTCCTGGACCACCTTTTGGTCCTTCGTAGCGAATAATCACAGCGTCTCCTTCCTTAATTTCATTTTTTAAAACTGATGTTAGAGCATCTTCTTCGCAATCAAAGCATTTTGCCTTTCCTTTGAAACTTAAATTTTTTAGACCTGCAATTTTTGAAATAGATCCATCTTCTGCAAGATTTCCCCATAATCCTACTACTGAACTATGATCACTAATAGGTTCGTCACATGAATAAACAACATCTTGGTTTTTTGGAAAAATAATATCTTTGTGATTTTCGCCAATTGTTTTTCCTGTTACTGTCATACAGTCACCGTTAATATATCCTCCATTAAGAAGGGATTTGATGACAACGGGTACTCCTCCGACTTCATACAAATCTTTTGCAACATATTTTCCACCTGGAGACATATCCCCAATATATGGGGTGGATTTATATATTTCTACAACGTCCTTTAGGGTAAATTTTATTCCAGCTTCATTTGCAATAGCAGGAAGATGTAATGCAGCATTTGTTGAACCACCTGTTGCAGCTACTACAACTGCCGCATTTTTTAATGATTCTATTGTAACTATATCTCTAGGTCTAATATTTTTCTGAATTAAATTCATTACAGCTTTGCCACTTTCTTTTCCATAATTATCTCTTTCCTCATAAGTTGCTGGTGTCATTGCAGAATTGGTAAGTGCTATTCCTATTGCCTCTGATATACAAGCCATAGTATTTGCAGTAAATTGCCCCCCGCAGGAACCTGCAGTTGGGCATGCAACTTTTTCAATAGATTTTAATTCTTTGTCATCTATGGCACCTTGCGCATGTTTGCCAACAGCTTCAAATACATCTATTATAGTTAAGTCTTTTCCTTTATAGCGTCCCGGAAGAATTGTTCCACCATATATAAAAACTGAAGGAATATTAAGTCTTACCATTGCCATCATTAATCCTGGCAAAGATTTATCACAACCTGCTAAGCCCACTATTCCGTCATAACAATGTCCCCTAACTGATAATTCAACACTGTCTGCTATTACTTCCCTGCTAACTAGCGATGCTTTCATAGCTTCATGGCCCATGGCTATACCGTCAGTTACAGTAATGGTTGTAAATTCCCTTGGAGTTCCATTATTTTCTTTTACACCTATTTTAACAGATTGAGCCTGCCTTCCCAGTGTAATATTACAAGGTGCGGACTCGTTCCAAGTTGTTGCAACACCAATAAACGGTTGGTTAATTTCTTCTTCAGTTAATCCCATAGCATAATACATAGAACGATGAGGAGCACTTTTTGGACCTATGCTAACATGTCTACTAGGTAGTTGAGATTTTAAATTTAAATCTTTTTTATCCATATTAATTCAATTTAAGATTATTTATTATTTTATCAAGTTTATCAATTGAAGTTTTAATATTATAACTCTGTAATTTATAATCATTCACAACAGATTTTGGCGCTTTTTCAATAAATTTCTTATTATTTAAGTTTTTTTCAATTTTTAATAACTGATTATATAAAGTATTCTTATTTTGATTAATTCTATTAATTTCTGATTGAATATCTATGATGCCCTTTAATGGAACATTAATATTAAAATTTTTAAAAACAAAATAAGCGCATTCATTTTTAGATATTTGTGAATTATTAAAATCTATATTATTAAGTTTTAGTATTCTAGTTAAATCTTCTTTATTATTTTTGATTAGACTTATTAATTTTTTTTGTTTTGAAACAACATTAAGAGTTAAATTCTTTTTATATGAAACTTTTAAATCTGTACGCAGATTTCTTATCGAAGTAATAATATCAATAATAATTTTTATTTCATTTTTTGATTTTGTATAATTCTTTTTTACAGTAAATTCTGGCCATTTTTGATTATTTATAAAATTATTTTTAGATTTCAGAAAATTTGACCATAAGTATTCCGAAATGAAAGGCATAAAGGGATGTATAATAATTAATATTTTTAAAAAAGACCAAATTAAAGTATCTTGAACTTCTTTTTTATAAGCAGTATTATTTTGTAAATGTGTTTTACTTAATTCTAAATACCAATCACAATATAAATGCCAAATAAAATGGTATATGGAATTTGACGCTTCACTAAATTGATATTTTTCTAAATACTTATCAACTTGAAAAGAAAGTTTTGATAATTCATTAACTAACCATTGATTTATTGGTAATTTTAATTTCTCGGGATTAAATTTTGAATTATATTTACATTTATTTATTTCAATAAATTTTGCTGCATTCCAAATTTTTGTTAAAAAAGATCTGTAACCTTCAACGCGTGATTTAGATAATTTAATATCTCGACTCGCTGTAGTCATTGAAGTTAAAGAAAATCTTAATGTATCTGCACCAAATGTATTCAATAAATCTAAAGGATCAATTATGTTTCCTTTGGATTTTGACATTTTTTGTCCTTTTTCATCCCTAATTAATGGGTGAATATAAACATGTTTAAAGGGTGTATTATTCATAAAATGTGATCCCATCATCATCATTCTTGCTACCCAAAAAAATATTATGTCAAATCCTGTAACTAAAACATTGGTTGGATAAAATCTTTTTATAAAATAATTTTTTTTAGGCCAATCTAAAGTTGAAAATGGCCATAATGCAGAAGAAAACCATGTGTCAAGAACATCTTCATCTTGTATAAGTTTTACTTTTTTACCATAATATTTTAATGATAGTTTTTGTGCTTTATTTTCTGATGTAGCTACAAAACATTTATTATCGGGTCCGTACCATGCAGGAATTTGATGTCCCCACCATAATTGTCTAGAAATACACCACGGTTCAATATTTTTCATCCAATTATAAAATGTTTTTTCCCATTGCTTTGGTACGAATTTTGTTTTACCTTTCTGAACATTCATAATTGGATCTTTAGATAACAATTTGGCATTACAAAACCATTGATCTGTAAGTAAAGGTTCAATTACGACATCAGATCTATCACCATATGGAATAACCATAATCTGAGATTCTTTTTTATCAATTAAATCTTGGGAATCTAAAATTTTTATTAATTTTTCTCTCGCAACATATCTATCTAAATTAACGAAATCTTTAGGGACATTATTATTTAATGTTGCATCTTTATTAAAAATATTTATCAAAGGTAAATTATGTTTTTTGCCAATATTAAAATCATTAAAATCATGTGCAGGTGTAATCTTCACTGCTCCTGAACCTTTAGTTGGATCTGCATAATCATCAGCAATAATTGGAATTTTTTTATTTATTATAGGTATAGTGCAGTGTTTGCCAATTAATTTTTTATATCTTTTATCTTGCGGATTAACGGCTACCGCTACATCTCCAAACATAGTTTCCGGTCTTGTCGTAGCTACGATAATATTGTCAGTAGTGTTAATTTTATATTTTATATGCCACAAAAAACCATTTTGATTTTTCTGTTCCACTTCAAGATCAGAAATTGCAGTTAATAATTTTGGATCCCAGTTTACAAGTTTTTTATCTTTATATATTAGACCTTTATTATATAAATCAACAAACACTAATTTAACAGAGTTAGATAAACCTTCATCCATGGTAAATCGTTCTCTACTCCAATCTGCTGAAGCACCAAGACGTCGTAATTGATTGTTAATTACATCGCCAGATTTTTTCTTCCATTTCCATATTTCTTTAATAAATTTATTTCTTCCGATTTTCTTCTTATTTATATTCTTTTTTTCCAATTCTCTTTCAACAACCATTTGAGTTGCAATACCTGCGTGATCTGTACCTGGTTGCCACAAAACTTCATAACTTTTAAGTCTATAGTATCGAATTAAAACATCCTGTATTGTAAAAGTTAAAGCATGTCCCATATGCAGGCTTCCAGTAACATTTGGAGGTGGCATCATAATGCAAAAAGCTTTTTTATTCTTTTTTGGCTTAAATAAACTATTCTTTTCCCATTTTGTATAAATAGGTTTTTCAATATTTATATGATCAAATTGTTTTGATAGAGGCATATATTATTTTTTAGATAAATATTTATCAATTATTTCAGGCATCTTTTTATCAATCCATTTGTTAATTTTTGTATCTACTATTTTTTTAAATTTTTTATCGATTTGGTCATTAATTAAATCGGAATTATTAGTACTATCATAATTTAAAGTCATTATTGTTCCATCTTCTTTAATTAGTTTATCTAAAATCAAAACATCTTCTTTGTGAATGTCTTGGATGTTCATATCCTCATTATCATCTTCAATAGCTTTCTTAATTACCTTAAGAGTGTCTGATATTGAGTTATCATGATCTGATTTAGACATTACCAAAAATTATAGTTATATTTTAAGATATCAAATTTCAGGAAGATAATCTTGAAATTTATTAACAAGAACACCTTCAAGTGACAATATTTCAAAATAAGTCATAATGAGATCTTTTTTTATATTAAAACGATTAAGTTTTGAAGTGAGAAGTTGTTCTTCTTGATTTATAAGATCTGAAAAAGTTTTAATTCCAGATTCGTATTCTTTTTTTGTAATTTCTAATGCAATTTCATTTGCATTTATTTGTGCCGTAGAGGAATCATATTGTGATTGATAAACTCGAAAGTTATTTAATAATATTGAAGCTTGTAACTTAATGGTTTCTTTCTTATCATCAAGTCTATATTGAGTCTGAGAATACTGAGATTGATATTTCCTAATATCAGAATTTTCAACACCTTTTTGATATATTGGTATTGATAGAGTGGCAGATAAGTTTGCAGATTTAGTTTCAGTACCTTTAGAGCTTACATTATCATTATAAGAAGCGGTGCCTGTTAAATCTAAAGATGGTAATTTAGCCTTTTTTTTAATTTCTAACTGAAGGGAAGCTGCATCAAGATCAAAATTCAAAATTTTAATCTCATGATTGTTAATAATAGCAGTATCTATAATTTCTTGATATTCAATTTTATCATTTATATTTAGGATTTCTTCAAGATCTATTGGATCTAATCCCACAATTCTTTTAAAAGTCCTTTTTCCTACCTCAATATTACCTTTTGCAAGTACCATATTTGATTTAGCAAGCTCATATGATGACTCCGCATTTTTTAAATCAACTAAAGTTGCTGTTCCTAAATTCTTTTTTGTTAAAGTGTCATTATAGATTGTTTCAACAACTTCAAATGTTTTAGTGTTTGCAATTAAAGAATTTTCATAAACTTGTACCGTTAGGTATCCATTAATAGCGTTTAATATAAGATCGTTAAGTGAAATATAAAAATTTTCTATTTGTTTATTAAAAAGGATCTTTGATCTTTTTAAATCCAGTTGATTACGTCCTCCGCTATAAAGATTTTGAGAAACAGTAAGTGAATAGCTATCTTCTAACTTATCAACAGTAGAACTTGAAGTGGATGTTGTTGTTTCAGTTGAAGATTGTTTTTCTGTGAATGAAAGTGCTATATCTGGTTTAAATTTAGTTGCTGATAAACTGACTAATTCTTTTGCTTCTTCAATTTCTTCTAACGCAATTTTAATCGTAGTATTATTAAGAACAGAATTTTTAATTGATTCCTCAATTGTTAAAGAAGCTAACGATTGAGGTATAAGTAATATAAATAATAATAAAGATATTTTTTTCATATTAAAAAACAAATTTTTGCTCTCTTTTAAATGCATATGATGATTGTGTAAATGAATTAAACAAGATTTCTTTATGAAAAGAAGAATTATTTCTAATTAATTTAATTCCATTGCTTAAGTTGTTATTAATTTTCTCAATAGTGATCAATCTTCCATTTATCTCTGATAATTGTTCTAATAGTGAATCAGGGATTTCTTCGATGCAGCTATCTATGATTATTACATCAAAAGGTTTTTTACTTTCAAATCCGATTTCAACATTAGAGTTAATAAGTTGTATATTTTCAATCTTTAGGTTTTTTAGATTATTTTTGGAAATATTAAAAAGTTCTTCATCAAATTCAATTCCTATTACATTAGAGGAAAGATTTGAAAGTATATATGTTAAATATCCAGTTAAAGTTCCTAAATGTAAAATTTTATCAGAATTTTTTATTTCAGCTGACTGTAATATTTGCGCCATATGTAAATTTGACAGATAATATCTTGATGGTTTAATCATAATCTCATTGTCTATATAGGTATTTGCCTTAAGTTTATCTGGTAAAAAATCTTCTTTTTTTGTTTTTAAAATAATATCAATCAAATTAGATTCACTAATTTTATTTGGAATTAGCTGATTTTTAACCATTTGTAATCTTGCAGAATTTAAATCCATTAAATATCCAATTTTTGTTTTATTTTCTTATAATGTTATTTAACTATTTATCAAATAAGAATATCTTTAATATATTGATTATATTGAATTATATTCCTTATCCATTGACTTAGAGATTTTAAAATACTAATACGAAAAAATGGCTCGGTGGCAGAGTGGTTATGTAGGGGACTGCAAATCCTCGTACAGCGGTTCGATTCCGCTCCGAGCCTCCAAAATATGTCCTTGTTTTTTAATTTTTTTTCTTTATTTAGTTTTTTATGTTCCCGAGTAGCTCAGTGGTAGAGCAATCGGCTGTTAACCGATCGGTCGCTGGTTCGAGCCCGGCCTCGGGAGCCATCATATACTCAAGTATATGAACCCAATTAAAAAAAGCGGTATTTGCAATCCAAAATTAGTTAAAATTGCTTTATCCTTCATTAAAAAACCACATATAGACCAACCAATGACACCAGTTGCATGTAAAATAATATTAAACGGATAAATATTCAAATTTGTCAATAAAATACCTGATAAAACAAAAAAAGTGCTTATCCATTTTAAATTATTACTATTTAATTTCATATAATTTACTCCTTATATTCTTAAAATAGGCCTTGTTAAGCATGTAGGACCTCCTTCAGCTTTGATACAAAGTTCCTCACCATCAAAAATATTTAAATTACAATTTGATCTACTTAATAATTTTTCAGTTTTATTATATCCATTTAACATAATAAGATTCCTTGGAGATAATGCTAAAATATTAACTGCTAACGTTTTGCTTTTTTCATATTCATCTGCAGGTATTTCTAATAATTTAACATTATTTTTTTTTAATATATTATATAAGTCATCAGTTAAAAAATTTTTATATACAATAGCTAGATCATGATCTAACATAGAGATTAAAGACATCAAGTGAAAACAAGAAGATGTAGAATTAATTTTAGGCAATTTTATTGGTATAACATCTATATTATATATTTGTAGAATTTTACTAAGTTGATATATGCCATTTTTATTTGATCTATAACCTTCGCCCACCAATAAAGTATTTTTATTAATCCATAGACAGTCACCACCCTCTACTCTTCCTTCGTTATCAATTTGACCAATAATGGGAATGTTTAATTTTTTATACAGATTTATATGATACAATGTTTCTTTTTTCCTTAATTCCTTGTTCATATTTAATATTATAGCTCCTTGATTTATAACTAAAGATGGGTCATGTGTGAAAATTGCATCACATAGTTCATCTTTTGTATTATTTAAATATAAATAAACAATTTCTATATCCAAATTAATTAATATTTTTAAAAAATTATCATAATTCTTTTCAATTAATTTTTGATTTAAATCTAAATCATAATTCCATTTTTTTTTATCTACTTTTGACATAAATTTTCTAGGTTTCATCATTAAGACTTTTTTTAATTTAGAAACCATATCTTGAGATCCAAATTTATTCATATATATTTGTGGTAATAAATTTTATTTATGATGAGATACCATCAATTTTTTTTCAACACTTAGGCTATATCGTGATAATGCAAAACAAAATATAAAAAAACCAGTTGCTGCAAATATATAGCCTTCAAAAGGAAAACCCATCCAATCTGGATTGGACATACTTGTGAAAACAGTTAAAAGCAAATCCATTAAGCTTATTATTGAAACAAGTGTTGTATCTTTGAATAACCCAATAAATGTATTTACAATGCCGGGAATCACTATTCTTAATGCCTGTGGCATAATCACTAATGACATCATACGCCAATAACCCAATCCAATTGATTGTGCTGCTTCATATTGACCTTTTGGTAAAGCTTGCAGTCCACCTCTTACAACTTCAGCCATATATGCACCGCCAAAAATAGTTAAGCCTACAATACATCTTAAAAGATTATCAATTTCAACTCCTTGTGGAACAAATAGAGGGAACATAACAGCGGCAAAAAATAATACTGTAATTAGAGGAATGCCTCTCCAAAATTCAATAAACATTATTGACAGAGCCTTAACTACAGGTAATTTTGATCTTCTGCCAAGTGCAAGAACTATACCAAGAGGTAGTGCAAAAATTATACCAATTAATCCTAAAAGGACTGTTAAAAAAGCTCCGCCCCATTTATGAGTCTTGACATTCTCTAATCCAAGCTGCTCATTGCCATGTAAAAGAAAAAAAGCAATTATTGGATAAGCAACAAATAGAAAAATTCCAACATAATGTTTCTTTTTAAAGTTTGGTATAAAAAATAATGCGACTGAAACTACTAATATTAATAAAGTTAAATTAACTCTCCATTGTAATTCATCAGGATAAAAACCATAGGTAAAGAAATTTAACCAAACTTTTATATATAGCCAACAAGCGCCTGCTCTTTCTTTTCTTTTGTTTTCATCGTACCATTCACAAACCAATCTATCTTCACCAGTCCAAACGGCATCAAGTATAGCCCATTGAAATATGGGGGGTAAAACTAAATATAAAATATATAAACCAAATAATGTAAATATCGAATTATACCAAGTAGAGAATAAATTATCTTTTAACCAAATAAAAATACTTGTTTGAACTTTTGGTGGCTTTCTTGTTGCTTGAATTTCCATTTATCGATCCTTTAACGCCATTGCACTATTATACCAATTCATTAGTAATGAAATTGTTAAGCTTAAAGATAAATATACGGACATAGTAATTGCAAGAATCTCTACTGCCTGACCAGTTTGCATTAAAGCAGTACCTGCAAAAACATGAACTAAGTCAGGATATGCAATTGCTACTGCTAATGAAGAATTTTTAGTTAAATTTAAATATTGACTTGTTAATGGTGGAATAATTACACGCATTGCTTGTGGTATAACTATAAGTCTTAAAACTTGTCCGGGCTTTAAGCCGACAGCTGCAGCAGCCTCCTTTTGACCTTTACTAATTGCCAAAATTCCTGATCTAACATTCTCAGCAATAAATGAAGCGGTATATAGAGATAAGGCTAACAATAATGCTAGTAACTCTGGAATAAGTCTAAAACCACCTTTAAAATTAAAACCTTTTAAAACTGGTTGTTCCCAAGATAATGGATGATTGTATAAAAATGAAACTATAAATACTGGTATAATGAAAATTGTAAAAGATGTTGAATAAATAGGAAATTGCTTCCCTGTAATATTTTGCCGTCTTTTTGCCCAAATATTTAAGAAAATTATACATAGGATAGAAATAATTCCAATAAATAAAATTGCATTAAATCCTGTTTCGGGAATTGGTTTGGGTATAAATAATCCTTTTAGATTTAGAAAAAAACTATCACTGAAATTTATGCTACTTTTAGCCCTTGGTAATATCCTTAATACTGCGTGGTACCAAAAAAATATTTGAAGCAATAAAGGAATATTTCTTAAAACTTCTATATAAGAACCGCAAAATCTAGAAATTATCCAATTATCAGAAAGTCTACCTACGCCTATTAAAAAACCAAGTATAGTTGCAAAAAAAATACCTAGAACAGCAACTAAGACAGTATTAAGTAATCCAACAAGAAACGCATTAAAATATGTATGTGAGTTTGTGTGCTCTATAAATGGCAAATACCCTATGTCAAACCAAGAAGTTTCCCACAAAAAGTCAAAACCGTGAGCGATTCCATTTGCAGTCATATTTGTTGCGGTATTATTAACAACCCATGCAATAAAACTAATTACAAGTATCATTACAATTGATTGGACTACAAATGATCTGAATTTACCGCTTTTAAAAATATCTTCCTTAGGGGCTTTAATTATTTGCGTATTAGTGTTCATATTAAAAATCAAAAAAAAATGCTCGGTACACTATACCGAGCATTTATAAATTTTAAATAGTAATTTAATACTTATCTAATTGGTGGCGCGTATAAAAGTCCGCCATTTTTCCAACCAGCATTAGGTGAACCATCTCTAGCTAATTCAAGAGGTGTATTCATACCAACGTGACGTTCGTACATTTCACCATAATTACCTACTAGTTTAATTGCATTATAAGCCCATTCTGCTCCAAGACCTAAATGCGCACCAGTGTCACCTTCTACACCAAGAATTCTTTTCCATTCTGGAGTTGCATCAGCGTCATTTTTAACTGAATCAACAGAACCAGATGTTACACCTAGTTCATCTGCTGTAATTAGTGCATTAAGTACCCAAAATACTATATCACTCCAAGGTTCGTCACCCTCACGAGTAACTGGTCCTAAAGGTTCTTTAGAAATAGTTTCTGGAAGTACCATATGATCATCAGGTTGAGCTGTTTTAGTTCTTTGAGCAGCTAAACCAGATTTATCAGTTGTATGAACATCGCAACGACCTGAGTCGTATGCTGCAACAACTTCATCAGCTTTTTCAAAAACAACTGGCTCATAGTCCATGCCGTTAGCTCTAAAGAAGTCTGCCATGTTTAACTCAGTAGTTGTTCCAAGGTTAGTACA
>PBDW01000008.1 GCA_002717485.1 Pelagibacteraceae bacterium
TTTTTTCTGCAAGAAGTTTTGCTGTAACAATTCCTGTTGAATCACGAACCCAATTAATTTCTATATCAGGATGATCTTCATTAAATGTATCAGCATATCTCTTTAAATCTTCAGCCTCAATCGCTGTGTAGACAGTAAGAGATGTTTTAGCGTCTGCAAAGCCAAAAGTGATTGTGGTCAAAAGCAGAACACCAATGTAAGAAATGAAATTTTTCATATTTCCTCCAATTATTAATTAATTATTAAAATTTATTAAAGTATGATGTTATAAGTATGAAATTAAATTTACAACGAAAATTAACAATTATAGCATAATTTATATGGAAGAAAATTTATTGCTTTTATTAGTTTTTTTAGCAGCTATTTTTCATGCTACCTGGAACACTATTATAAAACAGTCCAAAGACCCTCTTAAAAATATGGCTCTTATGCAGCTAATTATGGGATTGGCGTTTTTGCCACTTTTATTTTTTATCCCCATACCAAATAAAGAGGCCTGGGTATTTCTAATAATTTCTATTATTTTTCATACATTATATTTTACCTTGTTGGGACTGGCATATAGGAGCGGTGATTTATCGGTCATATATCCCATTGCAAGAGGATTAGCTCCACTAATTATTTTTATTCTTATGATAACTTTTTCAAATCAATATGTTTCTTACTATGGCGGACTCGGAATTATTTTAGTTACAGGAGGAATAGTTTTGAATTCATTAAATCAATTCAGGGATAGTTTGAAACGAAAAGGATTAGCAATAGCATTGCTGGTTTCTATTAGTGTAGTTGGATATTCTATTGCAGACGGAATGGGATCGCGCTCAAGCCATAATTCACTTCACTATATTGTATGGTTATTTGCATTGGATGGATGGTTTTTTTTGTTATTTATGCACATAAAATATGGTTGGTTTTGGGGCCAGTTTACATCATCAGATATAGTAAGCGTTAGTTTTGGATCACTAATCGCAGTATTTGGTTATGGCATTGTAATTTATGCAATGGGGTTTATGCCATTCGCTTTTGTTTCAGCAATAAGAGAAACAAGTGTGATTATTGCAGCTTTAATTGGAGTTTTATATTTGAAAGAAGATGGAAAGTTCCTAAAAATTTTTTCTACCATAATAGTTTTTTCTGGTATATATCTTATTTATAACAACTAATGCTTGCTAGACGGTAATAAATTTAATCAATCTATTAATTATTTGATAAATATTGCTATGAACAAAACAATTATATCTGAAATTTTCAGTCTGTTCGAAAACAAAGGAAGTATTCTTAAGTACGGAAATGAAAATGTTACACAATTGGAACATGCCTTGCAATGCGCTGAATTAGTAGAAAAAAATAATTTTTCAAAAGAAATTATAACAGCGGCATTGCTCCATGATATTGGGCATTTATTGTATGATAAAAATGACCCCATTTATGAAGGAAAAGATGGTTATCACGAGAATTTAGGTGCGGATTATTTGTCTAACTATTTTGGCGAAGAGGTAACACGCCCTATAAGAGCGCACGTTGAGTCTAAAAGATACCTGTCGGCTGTAGAAAAAGGATATTATGATCTCCTTTCTGAAGCTTCCAAGGCCTCACTTGTTGTCCAAGGAGGTTCTTTTACAAAAGAAGAGGCGGAAGAGTTTATTAATAAACCGTTTATGAAAGATGCGGTAGAGCTTAGAAGATTCGATGATCAGGCAAAAATATTAAATAAAAAAACTCCAAATATATATCACTTTAAGCATTACGTTGAGGAATCGCTAAAAATTTAATTTAGTAAAGGTGTTTTGTGGGAAGAGCATGCTATATCTATGTCAAATTTCTTCCCCAGCTTGTTAACTACATCTTCGGCCATCAATCTATGAGTTGTCAGTGCGCCTCCGCAAATAGTTAAAAAATTATTTAATCCGGTTTCTTTATGATCAATAACTAAATGACTTCTTGGTAAAGGTAGGTTCTTGTTAAATTTTTTTGGCTTAACTAAAGGTCTAACACCAGACCAAGTTCTAAATGGTTTATAATTTTTTATATTAGGGAATAGCTCTTGCGCTCCCAATAAAAGATCATTAATTTCATCTGGACGGGTGCTTGGAGTTTCTGGATCATTAACTATTTCTGATGTTGTACCCCAAAGACTTTCTTTGCCTGAAGGGCACATAATATCATTATTATTGGGAATTCTACATCTGTTAATTGCCTGGTTAACCAATTGACCTTTAAAAAATATGCCGCAACCTCTTGTCAGTTGTAGTTCAACATTTTGATCAATTAGTTTTGCTACTTCTTTTGACCAAGGACCAGCCGCATTGATAATCCCATCACATTCGATATTTGTTTTAATTCCATTATGAGAAACTTGGATTGACCTTGCTAAATTATTACTTAGTTTTATTGAAACTACTTTGTGATTAGTAAGTATTTTTCCTCCGTAAGCTTTTATTTCTTTAGCCAGTAAATTAAATAACTTTGGCGGATAGACAAGGGCATCGGGAACGTGAAATGCTTTTAAAATATTTTTGTTTAACTCTTTTTCTCTATTTAATACATCTTTTACCCGAATCTCTTTAACGGGTATTTTAGCTATTTCACAACATTTTATAAACTTTTCAAGATAGTCTTCAGGATCATTAGCTAGTCTAATAAACAAACCTCCGATTAATTTGACAGCCTGCGGAAAAATTTTACTTATTATATTTCTTTCTCTATAGCATTCTGCTGCAAATGTTGTTTCAGTAACAGCATAACGAGCGCCACTTTGTAGCATTCCGTGCGATCGAGAACTAGTTCCAGAGCCTAAATTTCCTGTTTCAATTAATATTGTTTCATAACCCCTTAAAACTAAATCTCTAGCAACCCCACAGCCAGTCGCTCCCCCACCAATTACAATAATCCGTGGAGTTTTTACCAAGGTAAGGAGAATGTTTTAATGTTTGTGTAACTCTTCATTGCTTCAATTACACCTTCTTTATAACCTAGGCCTGAATCTTTTATTCCTCCAAATGGTGACATTTCAGTTCTATACCCCGGTACTTCCCAAATATTTACAGTGCCTACATTTAAATTTTTAATGTATAGTTTTGCCCTATTAAAATTATTTGTGCATACCCCAGAAGATAAACCAAATACTGTTGAATTAGAAATATTTATAACTTTGTCATCCTCATCGGGGACTCTTATTATAGGAATTACTGGGCCAAAAGTTTCTTGAAACACTAATTCACTTTTATAATCTACCTTATCAACAACAATTGGGGGAAGTAATGCTCCTTTTCTTCCTGGATGGTATAAAATTTCTGCTCCATCTTCCTGAGCTTTTGTTACACGATTATCAAATAACTCTGCAGCTTCCTTGTTTATCACTGTGCCTAAATCAGTTTTAATATTCATTGGGTCACCAAAAACAATTTTTTTTGCTCTTGCAACTACAAGATCAACAAATTCATCAGCTATTTTATTTTGACATAAAATTCTTTTAACAGCTGTACAGCGTTGGCCTGAGTTTTTTGTGGCACCGGTTACGGCAAGTTCAACAGCCTTTTGCAAGTCATCACTTTCTAAATCATTACATACTATTAGAGGATCGTTGCCGCCCAGTTCAAGAACGGTTCTCTTATATCCTGCCTGTTCAGCGATATATTTTCCAACTGGAATGCCGCCTGTAAATGTTATTAGATCTATATTTGCATTTTTAATCATTTCTAAACCAATATCTTTTGGCCATCCTGTAACAACAGAAAACATTTCTGGAGGCAGCCCTGATTCATAAAGAATGTCTGCAAGAATCATTATTGTCATTGGTGTTAGCTCTGTTTGTTTGCATACAACCTTATTGTTAGTAGCTATAGCAGGCGCAATTTTATGTGAAACCATATTTAAAGGATGATTAAATGGCGTGATTGCTGAAATAGCATTAAGCGGTTCTCTGGTCGTGAAAATTTTCCTATCTTTACCGTGAGGTGTTAAGTCACAAGAAAAAATTTCACTATCATCCAAAATGCAGAGCTGGGATGTTAATGAAAATACATCAAATGATCGTCCTACCTCATATAATGAATCTTTTTTGGAAATGCCGAGTTCTAATGTAATAACATCTGAAATCTCTTCCTTTCTTTTAATAAGTGTTTCAGCAGTTTTTTGTAAAATTTTTTGTCTCTCATATCTACTCAATTTAGATTTAAAGTTTGAAGCGATATCAAAGGCTTTTTTTGCATGTTCTGATGTTCCAGCAGGAACAGTCCCAATTATTTCTTCTGTAAATGGATATTGAACATTAATTTTTTCATCGGTATTTATTTTCTTACCCCCTATACGCATTGACTCATCTCTGATAAATTTTGTCATAATATTTCTCCAGCATTATTAATAGCATAATAAAATGCCTCGTAATTATAAATTTGTTCGCCAATTCTTGGTCGCAGTTCTTTAAAATTTGTGATGAAGGGGACCTCCCTCTCGAATAAACCTCCGTGTGACCGTAAGGGCTCATTTAGTCCGCTCAAATCATGTTTTTCTAGGGAAGAGCCTATCGTCATATTTTCATCTGACATACAAACAATATCTCCTGTTCTATCTGGTGGTAAATAAAATTTTTTACATGCATCATTTTTATTAAATACCACATCAATTCCTTGAATATTTTTTATTGTATCAATTATCAATTGAATTTTTGAAACTTCACTTATGTATATGTTTGCATATGAACCCAAAGCCCCGTGATGAACAACATAAGGATCTGTAATGGGAAGAATTACACGAGCTGAATTGTCTCCAAATTTTTGATCTAATATATCTTGAAGATAAATTGCATTTGGAGAGCCATCATCTTTAGATTTTGATTTCATACCATGGTCAGCAGTAACAACTATAGAACTTTTATTAACACTAAGAAGGCCGAGGTAGTAATCAAACATTTCATAGAATTTATTTGCCTGCGGATGTCCGGGCTCATATTTATGTTGAATAAAATCAGTAGTTGATAAATACATAATATCAGGTTCAAAATCTTTTAACAACTTAACTCCAGCTGCCATTACAAATTCTGATAATTCTTGGGAATAAACATCTGGGACACCTCTTTGCAGCCATTTATTTACATTAGAAATTCCATTATTGCTTATTGAAGATTCATTTGATTTTTCAGCTGAAAAACAGATTGCTCTTTTGTCTTCATAATTTAAACCGTTGCCTAATAAAGTTCTAAGTTTATCTTTGGCTGTCACGCAGGCAATTTTTAATCCTTCTTTATATAATTTTTCAAAAATTGTTGGAGCCCTTAAGTATTGTGGATCATTCATCATAACTTCCTTTTTTGAGTCTGGATCAAAAAAGAAATTTCCACAAATTCCATGAATTGAACTTGGCTGTCCAGTAACAATAGAAATATTGTTTGGGTTGGTAAAGCTTGGAATAGCGCTATGAGCTAATTGAAACGATCCACTCATAATAAATTTTTTAAGATTAGGCATTAGATTTTTTTCTAATGCTATATCAAAATATTCTTTTTGAGAGCCGTCAAGACAAATTACTATTACGTTTTTTTTTAACTTGGTTGGATAATTTTTGTTATTAATGTTAATATTACCTATCACAATATTATATATTTAGTGTAATTTAATGTATTCAACAACTTCTATTTTTATAATTGTTTTATTTGCAGCTCTGTGTCATGCAAGTTGGAGCTTGGCAATTAAATCTCACAGAGAATCACTAACAATTATGGGTATGACATCCATAACTGAAATAATAGTATTTTTACCGTTAGTTTTTTTTGTACCCCTTCCTAGCGCGCAAATTTGGTTCTTTATATTGATTAGTGTGGCTCTTCATGGGCTCTACAGGCTCGTGGTGGTGTATTCATATCAATTTGGGGATTTATCATTTGTCTACCCTATAGCAAGGGGAGGGTCAGCACTTTTAATTACTTTAATAACTTTTTTATTATTAATTGACGAGATTTCAATAATGGGCTTGCTTGGTATTTTTACAGTTTGTATAGGGATTTTTTTAATCTCTAGATCACAAAAAAAATTTATAAATAAAAAAGCATTTATTCTAGCAGTTATTACCTCCATACTTATAGCAACATATAGCCTAATCGACGGAATAGGTGTGCGCAAAAGTGAAAACGGACTTAGCTATATTTTTTGGATGTTATTATTAAATGGAGTGCCTGTATTAATTTATATTTTATTAAAGAAAAAAAAAGTTTGGCCAAATATAAGCAAGGACATTTTATTTAACGGTTTTTCTGCTGGTTTATTGGCGATCTTAAGCTACGGTTTGGTAGTATGGTCAATGCAACATCTTGAAATAGCCTATGTTTCATCAATAAGGGAAAGCAGTATTGTGATTGCCACTTTTATGGGCGTTTTCCTTTTAGGCGAAAAAGCTGCAGCTAAAAGGGTCATTTCTTCAATGATTGTTTTGTTAGGGGTAACAATATTATACTTCGAAATTTAATGATCTCAATGTATAAAATACTGGACTTCAAATCTTAATTTTTCTAATAGGGTCACTTATGGTTGCTAATAGCAAAAATATTGAAGAGGTTGATAAAAAAACTGAAACTATTTGTTGCGACGGAGGGCAAGATAGTTTAGGTCATCCCGCGGTATATTATACCTTTGGTGATAAAAAAGAAATTATATGTGGTTATTGTAATAAAAAATATATTAAAAAAGAAGTTAATGGAAAGTAAAAATGTATAAAACAAGTTGGGGATTAAAAAGAATTTGCCCTATTTGCCGGGCGTCTTATTATGATTTGGGAAGAACAATTCTTGAGTGTCCGAGCTGTGGGAAAGAAATAGAAGTTTTAAATCTTTCGAGACCAAGAAGAGGCAGAAAGCCAGGAAGTGTTAATGCCTTTAATAACGCCAGTGAAACTGAAGAAGTAAAGCAAAAGGTAGAAGAGAACATTGACATTGATAATGTTGAATTAGAAACCGATAGTAATGAAAATAATATTGAAGATGATACTGTTTTAATAGAGGAGGAAAGCGATATTGATCCAGCAATCGATGTTGGTATTAAACCAACAGAGGATAAAGAAGAAACTTAAAAAATTTACATTACTAATTTTATATACTAGCTAATTTTTTTAAATAAAAAAATGTTTAATTTAATTTTGAGAATATGGCCACTTTTTTTTGGCTATGCAATTATATGTCTCGGACATGGTTTGCAGGGTACGCTTATTGGGGTACGCGCAGTAATTGAAAATTTTTCTTTTATAGAAACTGGAATTATTATTACTGGTTATTATGTGGGTTATTTATCAGGATCGATATCAATTCCAATATTTTTAAAAAAAGTAGGACATATTAGAGTTTTTGCCGCCCTTGCGTCTCTTGCATCAATAGCAATTCTTTTACATACTGTTTTTATATTACCATACTTATGGTTTTTTATAAGAATCCTAACGGGCATTAGTATTGCAGGAATTTTTGTCATAATGGAAAGTTGGCTGAATGAAAAGGCAGACAACAGAACTAGAGGCGGGATCTTGTCAATATATATGATAATAACTTTTACATTTCTTGGACTGGGCAATTTTCTATTAAATTTAAGCGATCCTGCTCAAGTTGATTTATTCATACTTGTATCAGTGCTGTTATCGTTCTCCCTTATTCCCATTTTATTAACATCATCAAATCAACCAAATTTTAAAAATACAAAAAGACTTACTTTTATAGAATTATATAACTTATCACCGCTAGGATTTGTGGGCTCTTTGATGATTGGCTTATCACACAGTGCCCTTTTTGGATTAGGCGCTGTATATGCTAAGTCAAGAGGCCTAGACAATTTTCAAGTTTCAATATTCTTGGTCATTGTAACTGTATTTGGTTCAATATTTCAATGGCCTATTGGTTATGTTTCGGATAGAATTGATCGTCGTATTATCCTAATTATAACCACATTAATAGCTGCAGGGATCTGTATATTGATAATAGGATCATCCTTTATTTCAATAACTCTTTTATTTATACTATTAGCCTTATATGCAGGTATGTCACTGCCGACGTATTCATTAACTATTGCGCATACTAACGATTATTTACAGCCTGAACAGATAGTTGCTGCAAGCGCATCTATTGCTGTATTGGTTGGGTTAGGATCAGTATTTGGGCCAATAATTGCTTCATATTTTATGACCATTTTTGGATCAAATGGTTTTTTTGTATACTTATTTTTCATTCATCTCTTTTTAGGATTATTCGGAATCTATCGTATGTCAATTAGAACTAAGCCTAGCGATATAGAATCCCAGTATGTGCCTCTTCCTAGAACAATTACTCCAACAGGTATGGAATTAAATCCAAAAGCAGAAATTGAGGAAGACTATCTTGGCAAAGAATCCTTTTTTGATAAATAATAAAATATCCTAAATACTAATAATATAACTATTAATATAATATAAATTAAGGGTTCAGTTTTATCTGCTTTAGTAAGTAAATAATAATGAAGAGCTGCCAATGGGGCAATAAAATATATTAGTCTATGAATCTTTTTCCAAATTTTATAACCAATCCTTTTGATCAATTTATTGTTTGAAGTTGCCGCAAGAGGAATGCATAAGATAAAAGAGGTAAAACCAAATGTTATAAATGGTCTTTTATAAACATCTTTTAAAATATAATTCCAATTAAAAAAATGATCTAAAAATATGTAGCTGATAAAATGCAAACAAATATAATAAAAAGCAAACAACCCAATCATTCTCCTTAGAATTTCAATACTTCTCAGTGCTTTTATTTTTGCTAACGGTGTTATAAAGAGTGTAAATATTATTAATCTTAATGAAAAATTTCCGAATTCTCTTATTATTTTATCTATTGGATTAATGCCCATATCGCCCAAATAAAACTTAGTGGTCCAATATATGCTTGGTGTTAATAATAAGAAAAATAATAATGGTTTAATTTTTTTGACTAAATTTAATTTTATATACATAAAGTTTAATAGTATTTTATAAGATCCATATTTTTATACAGATCTGAAACTTCGTCTTCATAACCATTAAACATAAGTGTTTCTCTTCTTTTGAATTCCCCAATCCTTCTCTCAGTTGCCTGACTCCATCTTGGATGGTCAACATTAGGATTTACGTTTGAATAAAAACCATATTCTCTGGGATTAACTTTTGACCAAGTTGTAATTGGTTCTTTCGCGACAAACCGAATAGTTACAATTGATTTAATTGATTTAAATCCATATTTCCAAGGCACAACCAACCTAATAGGCGCACCATTTTGATTTAATAGATCGTGACCATATAATCCCGTAGATAAAATTGTTAAAGGATGCATTGCTTCGTCCATTCGCAGTCCTTCTAAATATGGCCAAGGAAGAACGCCCCTAAATTCATTAAAAAGTCTTTTTTGTCCCGGCATCTCGTCTGGACGATATACTGTTTCAAACTGAATATAATTTGCATCTGCATATGGTTGGACGATATCTATTATTTTTGACAAAGAAAAACCTTGCCACGGTATTACCATTGACCATCCCTCAACACACCTCAATCTATATATGCGGTCTTCGATAGTTATATTGCTCAATATATGTTCTAAATCAATTGTTCCAGGTTTGTGAACTAGTCCTTCAATCTTTATACTCCATGGTCGGGGATTAAATTCACCAGAATTAGTGGCTGGATCCGATTTGCCCATACCAAATTCATAATAATTGTTATAATTTGTAATTTCATAATAACTATTTAGTTTATCGTTTAAGTCTAATGTACTTTTATTTATCAGATTATCTTTGTTGTGAAATGCTAAAGCGCCAGACGAAAGCGTCATAGCCATAGACGCTAAACCTCCCTTAATAAAATTACGTCGCTTCATATAGTCTTTTCTATTAGTGATTTCAGAAGGTAAAATTTTTATCATAATTAATTATTTTTATAGTTTTCTGAATTAGGGAAAAAAAGTTGATGTCCGTTTACTCTATAGTCATTTATTATTTCTTGGACCGATTTAGATAAAATCCAATTTACAAATTTCTTTGACAAATGAAAATTGTTATTACCTCTTAAGCTTGGTTCAACTAAAATAACACTATACTGGTTCATTAAATTTTTTTGCTCCTTATAAAGTATTTTAAGATTATGCGAATTATTAAAATATATTAAAGTGCCAATATCGGTTAAAGTATAGGCCTCTTTAGCGTTTGCTAAAGTTAAAGATGCGCCCATACCCTGACCAATCTCCATATACCAGCTTCCGAATGATTTGGGGTCCAGGTTTGCGAAACGCCATAAGCTAATTTCTTTATTATGAGTACCGCTATCATCTCCGCGAGAAATGAAGTGTGATTTTGAATTATAAATATTTTCCATAGCTTCTTTTATTGACAAAACATTCTCAATGTTTGCGGGATCTTTTTTTGGACCAACAATAACAAAATTATTATACATAAAATTATGTCTTTCAATTCCATATCCCTGAGTCATAAATTTTTCTTCTGTTTTTTCATCGTGAACAATCAGCACATCAATATTGCCGCGCATAGCGTTTCTAATTACTTGACCCGTACCCTGAGTAATAACGTGAATTTTACAGTTACAATTATTTTGAAAAATATTAGCCAAATATGGCATCAGGCCAGAATCATATGTACTTGTGGTTGTTCCAATAATTATTCTATCATTGGCCAACAAGGCACTACTAAAAGAAAAAATAATGGAAATTAGACTAAATAATTTTACTAATTTTAATAAACAATGTATCATTTCTTCCTAATGAATAAGTTTTTTTTCAAAAAATATATACACTTTTTTTTCATAATTTTGTTATTAGGTTTTCCTTTTAATTTATATTCTAAAACAAATCATGGTCTAGCCATGCACGGTGAGCCAAAATATGATAAAGATTTTAATAATTTAGATTATGTAAATCCAAGTGCCCCAAAAGGTGGCACAATTCGATATGGCGCATATGGCTCATTTGATAATCTAAACAGGGTATCTTTTAAAGGATCTAGGGCCGCGGGATTAGGTTATATACATGATACCCTAATGAGAAGAGTGTGGGATGAAGCTTTTACTCTTTATGGTCTTATAGCAAACAAAATAGAAATGCCTGAAGATAGGTCGTATATTACATTTTTTATAAACCCTCTCGCAAAATTTCATGATGGAAGTCAAATTACAAGAAATGATGTTCTTTTTAGTCTAAAAACATTCCAAGAAAAAGGGACCCCAAATCAAAAAAAGACATATGGAAAGGTAGTAAAAACAGATTTTGTTGATGATAATGGTATAAAAATGATTTTTGTAAATAATGAGGATAAAGAGTTACCATTAATAATAGCAGGATTTCTTCCTATAATATCGGAAAAATTTCATAAAGATCTTGATATAACAAAAACATCTCTTGATATACCCGTTGGAAGTGGTCCTTATAAAATTTTAGAAGTCGATCCAGGAAGAAGAATTGTTTACGAAAGGGTTAAGGATTATTGGGCAAAAGATCTTCCAGTAAATATTGGTCACTATAATTTTGATAAATTAGTCTATGATTATTATAAAGACAGTAATGTGCTGCTAGAGGCCTTTAAGGTCGGAGAGTATGATTATCGAAGAGAATATAACGCAAAGCGATGGTTAAGTAATTATGATTTTACAGCTGAAAAAGAAGGTAAAGTAATTTTAAAAGAAATGAAAAATGACAAACCTTCAGGGATGAATGGCTTAGTTTTTAATACACGCAGGGAAATATTTGAGAATCCGCGCATCAGAGAGGCGCTAACTTATGCATACGATTTTGAGTGGATAAATAAAACAATATACTCAAATGCATATACTCGAACAAATAGTTATTTTGATAACTCTATACTTGCATCTTCAGGTCTTCCGTCCGGAGAAGAGCTTAAACTTCTAAATCAATGGAAGGATCAATTACCTAAGCAAATATTTTCTAAAGCTTACAGAGTACCAAAATCTGATGGAACAGGAACGCCAAGAAAAAATCTAAAAAGAGCAAAAAAAATGCTTGAACAAGAGGGTTGGTTTGTAAAAAATGGTAAACTACAAAAAGACGGAAGGTTTTTTACTTTTGAGTTTCTTATAGTAAGTCCTTCTATGGAAAAAATTGGATTAGCATTCAAAAAAAATCTTGAAACACTGGGGATTGTAATGAACATACGTACCGTTGATTCCTCCCAATACCAAAGCAGGCTTCTTAGTTATGATTTTGATATGATTAGTCACACATGGCGAATAAGTCTTAGTCCCGGTAATGAACAACAATTTTACTGGGGATCAGAGATGGGAAAACAAGATGGAAGTAGAAATTACGCAGGAATTGACAGCCCCGTAGTAGATTTTTTAATAGAAAAGCTTATTGGAGCAGAATCTAGAAAAGAACTAGAAACAATTATGCACGCACTTGATAGGGTCCTCTTATGGGGTCATTATGTAATTCCAATGCATCACAGCGGGATTGATAGAATAGCATATTGGGATTTTCTTGATTATCCTAAAAACGTTCCTATGTATGGAATTGTTATTGATAGCTGGTGGGTAGATAAAGAAAAAGCAATAAAATTAAATAAGTTATAGTTTCATTGAGTATTATTAAAGGTAATATTTTTCTTCTAATTGCATCCTTCATATGGGGTACAGCATTTGTAGCTCAAGCTACTGGTATGGAATTTATAGGCCCATTAACATTTACAACGGCTAGATTCTTTTTGGGGGCAATAACCGTTATTCCTCTCTTATTATTATACGAATTAAATAGTTTTAATAAGAACTTTAGAAATCCGGGAGCTAATTTAATAATTCTAATTGCGAGTTGTGGTCTTGGATTTGGTGCAATTATCCAGCAGTATGCATTATTATATACTGATGTTTCTAATGCTGCATTTATCACTGCGTTGTATGTGCCAATGGTACCTATAGCACTAAAAATATTTTTTAAAAAAGACATTCATTGGTCCATATGGTTGGCGGTTTTTTTATGCTTATTGGGTCTATATTTTCTTACCTTTGATGCTTCAGTTGGGACTGTAAAGTTCTCTGATATAATTCTTATTTTTGCTGCGATTGCATTTTCAGTTCAAATAATATGTACAGATTTGTATTTGAAAAAAAATCAAGCTCCATTTACGTTAGCGTTTTTTCAGTATTTTATAGTATTTTTAGCTACACTTTTCCCAGCGATATTATTAGAAAAACCTACCCTGCAGGGTCTTAAGGCAGAATATTTTGAAGTTTTTTATGCCGGCGTTCTTTCGGTTGGCATTGCATATACATTGCAAATAATTGGACAAAATATCACCAAACCCGCTACAACAGCAATAATACTTTCTATGGAGGCAGTTTTTGCTGCCATTGCAGGATGGGTAATAATTAACCAAACAATGTCAGAAACAAAAATCTTTGGATGTTTTTTAATATTTATTGGTATAATTATAGCGCAAATATTTCCTTTGAAAAAAATAAATAAATATGAGTGATATATTAAAAAAAGATGTTGTAGCGATTGGTAACGCTATGGTTGATGTTCTAATAAAATCAAATTTAGGAATCATTAAAGGCTATGGGATAAACCATGACAGTATGAATTTAATTGATGAAAATAAAAAGAACACCCTGCATAATGAAAACCAAATTCATAAAATGGTTGCCGCTGGCTCGGCAGGGAATACAATTGTTGGAATCAGTTCCTTTGGGGGCAGCGGAACTTTTATTGGGAAAATAAGCAATGATAAAATAGGAAAATTTTTTAGTGAGGATATAAAGAATTCCGGTATTAATTTTCCTCTTGGTATTTCAGAATCACCTATTTCAACTGGTTGTTGTACAATATTTGTAGAAGATAACGGCACAAGAACTATGTGCACTTTCCTGGGAACAGGTTCATTGATTAACGATGATGATATAAAATTTGAACACATTATAAACCATAAGATCACTTATCTAGAAGGCTACTTATGGGACAATAAAGAGGCAAAGTCAGCAATGCAAAAAATGATAAAGATTGCCAAAAAAGATAATCAGAAAATTGCCTTAACCCTATCTGATAAGTTTTGTATCGATAGACATAGAGATTCTTTTAATGAATTAATTAAAGATCATATTGATATTTTATTTGCAAATGAAGACGAAATAAATTCTATGTTTCAGTTATCCGAAATTGAAGACTCAATAGAGCGGCTAAAAAAAATGAAGATAATTTCTGCTATAACAAGATCTGAAAAGGGTTCGGTAATCATCAGTGAGGGCAAGGATATTAGGATTGAGGCTGCTCCTGTAGATAAAATCGTAGATACAACGGGGGCGGGTGATTACTATGCTGCTGGTTTTTTGTACGGAATTGCCAACGGCAAATCGTTAGAAGAATCTGCTAAATATGGATCAATTGCAGCTAGTGAAATTATATCCCATTTTGGGACAAGAGCAGAAAAGCAGCTTTCATCTTTGATATAATTTAGATATCATTAAATCATTAAATAAAAAAAGGGGGGCAAATGCCTTTGTTAAAACCTATTTCTGAAAAAAATGTTACAGGAAAAGTAAAAAAAATATTTACTGAGATAAAAAAAACAAGAAAAATATCAAAAATTCCAAATTTTTGGAGGACATTAGCTAATGATCCCCAAACATTAGAAAGAACCTGGCGGTCTCTTCAGGAAGTTATGGCTAAGGGCTCTTTAGATGTTTTAACAAAAGAGTTGATATATGTTGCTGTCTCAATGACCAATAGTTGCGAGTATTGTATCCGATCGCATACTGCTGCAGCAAGAAAAAAAGGGATGAGTGAGGATATGTTGAAAGAGCTAGTTGCTGTAGTTGGTATGGCTAACGAAACAAATAGATTAGTTGAATCTTATCAAGTTGAAGTTGATGAATTTTTAAGATAAGTCTGACAATTCTTTAATAAGTATTTTTTTAGTATCAATATCACAAAAAGAATACTGAATAGCATTTTTGCTAAGAGATAGAAGCTGATCAAATGACAAGCCAAGACCTGACATCACTGAATACTCTCCTCCAATTGTTGCATTAAAAAATGGCGGGTCATCAGAATTTACAGACAATTTAACCCCACTTTCAAATAATTTTTTTACTGGATGTTCTTTGTAGTTTGAATAAATTTTTGTAGCAATATTGCTCGTGGGGCACACTTCTAATAAAATATCAGAGTCAATGATCTCTTGTACAAGAGAAGGGTCTTCTATCGAGCGAACTCCGTGTCCTAATCTTGTTGGATGCAACATGCGAATGGCATTTCTTATGTTTTCAGGGCCGTCCCATTCACCTGCATGCACAGTGATAGGAAAATTTTCCAATTTTAACATATCAAATGTTTTGGTAAAAAGTTTAGGCGGATAGTTCAATTCATCTCCTGCCAAACCAAAGCCAACTATATTTGTATGAGGGTTTTCTAAAACCTCCTTAGCTGTATTATAAACTGAATCTGGTCCCATATGACGAATACCGTTAACAATGTATCTAGAAATTATTCCAAAATCATCTTCTGCGCGCTTCGCGCCAGCACTGACTCCTTCTAAAAATAGACTATAAGGCATACCCTTTAATTTTGCGTGAGCAGAAGAAATCATTGCTTCAACATAAATTACATTTTCTAACGCGCATTGTTTCAAGTATGCATATGTGAGCTCCGAATAATTTTCCGGTGTTTGTATAACAGAAGTAATAATGTCATATTTTTTTATAAAATCATAAAAATCATCCCATGCATAAGCATATTTATTACCATAAATATTTTCAGGAATATTAATTTTGTTAACCCTAGCAAGTTTCTTACAAAGTAAGGGGCTAATTGTTGCTTCTAGATGGACATGAATTTCAGCTTTTTTTATTGTATCAAGTTTTGTCATAATAAATTATTTTTAAACATATTTTAAATTATTAATAAATAATACATCATATTCATTTTTTTATTACAAATGAAATTCCATCTGAAAGAGGTAATAGCGAATACTGTACTCTGTTATCATTTTGAATTTTTTTATTTAATTGTCTGATATTTTTAGTTTGCTCATCATTTGCTGAAGAAAGAACAACATCGCCGCCCCAAAGCATATTGTCAATTATTATGATACCATTGGAATTAACAAGTTTAAGTGATAGTTCATAATAATTATCATAATTATTTTTATCCGCATCAATAAAAATAAGGTCAAAGATACAATTCTTATCAATATAATTTTGCATCACTTCAAGGGCATTTCCATTGACTGTTTCAATTTTGTTATGCAAACCTGCAGATTTCCAGTGTTTAAGTGCAATTGGCAAAAATTCATCAGAATTATCAATAGTTTTAACCTTCCCCCCGCTAGGCAGCCCTCGTGCCATATAAAGAGTACTAAGTCCTGTGAATCTGCCAATTTCTAAACATAATTTTGACTTTGAAATTTTAATAATGATTTGAAGTAGCTGCCCCTGCTCGGGAGCAATTTGCATTCTAGATACGTTACCAAGCGATTTCGTTTCAGAAACCAAAGCATCAACAATATTATCTCTCCGATAACCAGTTTCTTGAAGATAATTAACAATTTTATTAGTAATTTCAATTTGAGTGCTCATATTTATTTAACTGACTGATAAATAGTTTCGGTTAATTGGGTTTGTTCTGTTTTTATATTAAAGCATAAGTAAATTCTTTTTTTTACTTTTTCTAATTCATTTTCTGATGATACGTGAATCTTCAATAGCTCTGTTGATGTATCAACCTTATCTCCAATATTAACAACATTTTCAAATCCAATAGAGTAATTAATTTTATCATTTATCTGCTTTCTTCCTCCACCAAGTTCAATCAAAATTAATCCTAACTCTTTTGTATTTATTGAATGCACAAATCCTTCCTTATCTGAGAAAATAGAGTAAATCTTCTTTGTGCGTAATAATAGTTTATCATATGTTTGAAGAAAGTTATTTGGTCCTCCAAGTGCAGATATCATTTTTTCAAATTTTTCAGCAGCCGTACCATTATTGACGACTTCTTCAATTTGGTGTAAAGCATCCTGCTTATTAATATTTTTACACATTTTTAATGCTGACGAAGCTAATTCATTTGTTATTTTTTCTAATCTAGGATTCTTTTTTGTAGAAGTTAAATATTTTATACATTCTTCTACTTCTAATGTATGTCCTACATTCCAGCCCAAAACCTGATTCATATCTGATAATATCGCCTCACATTTTAAGCCCGCACCCTTCGCAACCTCAACCAATGAAATCGCTAAATTTGAGGCAATTTCAACATTAGCGTTAAATGAACCATTGCCTACCTTGACGTCTAAAATTAAATTTTTCAATCCAGCGGCAATTTTTTTTGAAAGAATAGAAGAGGTTATTAAGGGAATAGATTCTACAGTGCCTACTATATCTCTAACAGAATATAACTTTTTATCTGCAGGAGCGAGATTTGCAGTTTGCCCAATAACTGCGCATCCTACATTTTTCACCACTCTCTTAAATTCATCGATTGATGGATTTGTATTATATCCAGGAATTGAATCAAATTTATCTAGAGTTCCACCAGTATGACCGAGACCCCTTCCAGAAATCATAGGAACATATAGACCGCATGCTGCCAGTATTGGAGCTAGAATTAAGCTTACCTTATCACCAACTCCACCTGTGGAATGCTTGTCGCATACTAGTTCGGTGTTCAATTCATTTTCCCAATTTAATATGTCACCCGAATTCGTCATAGCATTTGTAAGCATCACAGTTTCTTCTTTAGACATACCATTTAAAAAAATAGCCATGCTCATTGAGGCAATTTGTGAATCAGAAAAAGATTCATTGGTTAAACCTTTAACAAAAATATCTATCTCCTCCTGATTTAAAATTCCATTGTCCCTTTTCTTTTGAATTACTTTTTGGGGTAACATTTTAAAGATAATTAATTTTTATTTACAAAATCAACATTAAAACTTATTACAATTCTTTCATCTTCAGACTCATTAACAGCAACGGAATGGTGAAGGTAGCTTGGGAAAAGTACAAGCATTCCACTTTGTGGAACAATATTGTAGGAGTTGCTGTTGATATCTTTATTTTCTATTGTTTTAACTGTTCTATATACTGCCGCGGATCGCGGATCGTGAAAAGTTAATTTGCCACAGTTTTTTGGCGCATAAACATAATATGCTGAGCTTAAAAAACAATTAGGATGTATGTGCCTTAAATTGCTGGAATTCTTTTTATTAATAATTGACCACATATTGGTTATTTTAGAATCAACTGAATTTAGATCCCAGCTCATATCGTCAATTGCTTCTTTTATCATCGGTTTGATATTATCTAAAAATTTTTTAGGTGCCTGGTCATTTAAGTGAAAATCTTCTGAGTGCCAGCCTAAATGATTTGATTTTGATATACCAGCAGGATTAGAAGATCTTAATCCCAAGATATAGTCTTTCATAATTGTATTTAAATTATTATGATCTTCTAAAATTCCCCACCAAACAGGTGTTGGAAATATATTTAATAATTTTGAAATTCTTTTATTCATATTTTGCTAATGTTTTTTATCATTATTTTAATAAATTTAAAAATATCTTTATTAGTTTAACTATATTCTTTTCGCCCTTTTGAGCTTCTCTTAATGTCTCTTCATGGCTCAATTTGTTCTTACTTAAGCCTGCCGCAAAATTTGTAATCAAAGAAATAGCAACTGTTTTGATTCCACAATGATTTGCAACTATTACTTCAGGTACTGTAGACATTCCCACCGCATCACCCCCAATTACCCTCAGAGCCTTAATTTCAGCAGGTGTTTCAAAATTTGGCCCAGAATACATCGTGTAAACCCCTTTATATAAAGGAATTTTTCCAATCTTACTTGCTTTGTGCATTTTTTGCCTAAGATCCAAATTATAGGCATCTGACATATCGGGGAATCTAGTTCCATAATTATCATCATTAGGTCCTATAAGTGGATTGAATCCGCTCCAATTTATGTGATCACTAATAAGCATCAAGCTGCCTGAGGACATTTTTTTGTTTAAACTACCTGCAGCGTTGGTAATAACAAGAGTCTGACAACCAATCTCTTTCAAAACTCTTATAGGGTTTGCCAGTTTATTAGGCGTATGCCCTTCATAAATATGCGATCTTCCATAAAGACAAGCTATTTTTTTTTTATACACGCTACCAAAAACAATTTTACCGGAATGTCCCTTAATGGTTGGTTTTGGAAATTCAGGTAAATTTTTATATGAGATTGAAAACTTTATTTCTTTTTTTTCAAAAAAATTTTTTATCCCGCTTCCAAGTATAATACCGAATGGATATTTTTCATTATTCGTTTTTTTTAAAATTATTTTTGAAGATTTTAACATTATAAATTTTCTGGGCCAAATGAGTCTGGCAACAACTCTTCTAAGGTTAATGTTTTTTGATGTCCGTCTATATTGCACATATGGATTGGTGTTTGTAGTGATGCAAACTCTCGCAACCTTTGTCGACATCCCCCACACGGAGAACACAATAAACTTCCAGATCCTATTATAACCGCTTCTGTTATGCTTGTTTCACCTTGGCTAATCATATTGCCTACAGCACTTGCCTCAGCGCACTGAGTTTGAGGATACGCAGCATTTTCAACATTGCAACCAACAATTATTTTATTATTTGATGTTAAAATAGCCGCACCAACTTTAAATTTTGAATAGGGAACGTGCGCAAGTTCTCTCACCTGCTTTGCAGCGTCAAATAATTTTTCAAAATTTAAAGATATCATAGTATTTACCTAAATATATTGTATATTATTGTTTATGACTAATCCAGATGACCTTATTAAAAAGTTAAAATTATTACCTCACCCTGAAGGAGGTCATTTTGCTGAAAGTTTTAGAGATGAAAGTGATATGGTTAGTCTTATTTATTACCTACTAAAAAAGGGAGAAACCTCTCATTGGCATAAACTTACAAAAAATGAGATTCTTCATTTTTATGACGGTGATCCTATGAAAATCTATTTGTCCTTAGATAAAACAGAGATTTCAAATGTTTTATTAGGTAAAAACACAGAAAATGGCGAGGTGCATCACTATGTTGTCAAATCAGAAACCTGGTTTGGTATGAGATCAACCGGAGACTGGTCCCTTATTGGGTGTACCGTATCCCCTGCATTTAATTACAAAGATTTAGAAATTGCGTCAAAGGATTGGGATATATAAAACCAATCGTTAGATAAACTTTAAGTCCAGAATATCTTTTAAAACTAAAAAAGTGAAAGATGTCATAAAAATAATTATAAAATTATTAATTATCTTCCATATTTTTATTGAATTTAAATAATGTGAAAAGTAATTTGCTAAATATCCGATTAAAAAAAAGAAGCTGAATGATGCAAGCGAAGCTCCTATTCCAAATAAAATTTTATCTCCAAACATAAAATTTTTTGAAAAATTTCCCATAAAAAAGATAGTGTCAGAATATACATGGGGATTTAAATATGTAAAACTAAGAGTTTTTAAAAAAATCGATAGTTTCGATTCAGCATTCTTTATATTTGCCAGGCTAATCCTATTTATTTTTTCATTCCATTTTTTCCAAATGAAGTTTATTAAAAATATTATGAGTAATATATTTAGTATTAACTCAATTAGTGGTGTAAAATAATTTTGAAAAAAAGAAAATATTAATATACCAATAAAAATTAATATTAAATCAGATAACGAACACACAAAACAAACTAAAAAAGTGAATTGTCGTTTTAGTCCCTGTTCTATTACAAAAACATTTTGTGCTCCAATAGCAAGTATTAGGCTTAGTCCCGTAAAAAATCCTAGAAAAAAATAATACATAAAAAATCAGCGAGAGATTGGTAAATACCCGACCTTTCTCTTAAAACAACTATCCTTCTTTTATATAAGGTTGCCCAATTGCTCTTGGGGCAATTGCCTTGCCTACAAAACCGGCTAATAGAACTACTGTTAAAACATATGGGATTGCTTGAATAAATTGTACAGGTATTACTCCTATTATCGGCAACTCAACTCCTTGAAGTCTTATTTGTAAGGCATCTGTAAATCCAAATAACAAACAAGCTAATAAAGCTGTTTTTGGATGCCATTTCCCAAATATTAACGCTGCAAGCGCTAAGTACCCCCTGCCAGCGGACATTTCTCTGAAAAAATTAGCATTTATTGCAGTAGACAAATATGCTCCAGCGAAAGCAACTAGAACTCCATTTATCATTAGTGCCTTATAGCGGGTTGCATAAACGCCAATGCCTGCTGTATCTACGGCACTAGGATTTTCTCCAACTGCCCGCAATCTTAAGCCGAAGCTTGTTTTAAACACAACCCAATATACTATTGGAACTAGAATGTAGGCTATATATACAAAAATATAGTGCCCGCTTATTATATCGGAATAAATTGTGCCAAGAATAGGGATGGGTCTCAAGGCATCAGCAAATGGAAGATTAATTTCAAAAAATCTTTGATCATCATTTAAAGTTGGGGTTAAACCCTCTTCACCAAACCAGGCCGCAGCTAAAGCAGTTGTAAGCCCGATCATTAATATATTTATAGCTACACATGATACCACTTGATCGCCTTTGTGTGTCACTGATGCAAAACCGTGCAATAAAGAAAGGCTTACGCAACAAACAATTGCTAAAATTAATCCAAACCAAGGAGATCCTAAAAAATAAGCGCCTGTTGCAGCTACAAAAGCTGCGGCTAACATTTTGCCTTCCAAGCCAAAGTCTATAACACCTGATCTTTCAGCAAAAAGACCTGCCATTGCCGCAAAAATTAATGGAGTTGAAATTCTTAAAGTAGCGCTCAGCAAAGATACGATATCGGACATAAACTCCATTACACTACTTTCTCCTCGTTAAGTCTTTTAACAAAAAAACTTTCAATTTGTGGTCGAAATAAATTTTCTAGAGCGCCACTAAATAAAATGATAACACCTTGAACGGCAACAAACATATATCGGGATATATTTGGCATATCAAATGTTACTTCTGATCCGCCTTGGTACAAGATGCCAAATAAAAAGGCTCCTAAAAAAATTCCTATTGGGTGGTTACGCCCCATTAATGCAACAGCAATTCCGGTAAATCCATACCCAGCAGGAAAATTTACAATTACCCTATGATGAACACCGAGTATTTCATTTACACCCAGCATGCCGGCTAGAGCCCCGGAAATTAACATAGCAATAATAATATTTCTATTAGGTGAGATGCCAGCGTATACAGCTGCCCTAGTATTGTGGCCCACAGCTCTCATTTCATAGCCCCATTTTGTCCTCCAAATTAAAAACCAAACTAAAAATGAAACTATAATTGCAAGAAAAAACGAAATGTTTAGTGGTGAATATCTTATTTTAATTCCAAAAAATTGGGCAATGTCTTTAAACATTGGAAACCATAGCTCTTTAGCTACGGAAGCTGTTTGAGGCCCCATTTGATTTGTATCACGTATTACATCAACAAGTAAATAAACCATCAATGCCGAAGCAATGAAGTTAAACATAATCGTGGTGATAACAACATGGCTTCCTCTATAAGCTTGCAAATATGCTGGAATGAAAGCCCATGCTGCTCCAAACAAAGCTGACCCGGCAATAGCTAATAACCATACTATAGGAAGAGGTAAAAAACCTAAATGAAAAGCTACCAGAAAAACCCCTAGGCCGCCAAGATAAGCTTGCCCTTCACCACCGATGTTGAAAAGTCTACAGTGAAAGGCAACGGCAAACGCAAGACCGGTAAAAATGAAATTCGTTGTATAGTAAAGAGTATAAGCAAAGCCCTCTATATAACCAAAGGAACCATAAATAATTAGCTTCACAGCTTGGATTGGATTTTCCCCAGCTATAAATATAAACAAACCTGAGACAAAAAGAGCTAATATTAAATTTATCAGTGGCACAATTAAGTTAGAAACCCACCAAGGAACCTTAGATTTATCAACCAAAGTCGCCATTAAGAAATTCCTGCCATTAGCAATCCTATTTCACGATCTGTTACATTTTGATTAACTTTTTCTCCAACAATTTTACCATCAAACATAACTACAATGCGATCAGAAAGAGATAAGACTTCTTCTAGCTCAACAGATACCAAAAGAATAGCCGCACCCTTGTCTCTCATATCTATTAATCTCTGGTGAATAAATTCAATAGCACCAATATCTACTCCCCTTGTTGGTTGCCCTACCAATAAAACCTTAGGATTTTTATTTAATTCACGACTTAAAATTATTTTTTGTTGATTGCCTCCCGAAAAATTAGAAGTGATTAAATTGGGCGCTTGAGGCCTTACATCATAATCGTTCATTACTTTCTTTGAGTATGACAATATTTCACTTTCCACCAGAACGGATGATTTTGAGAAAGGTTGTTGATGATGATAGCCAAAAATCAAATTTTCATTAGCTTTAAAATTAGTAATAAGACCCATTCTCTGACGATCTTCAGGCACGTGGGCAAGTCCTTTTTCCTTTAAATCCTTAGGGTTTAAAAAATTATTTTTATCAGAAATAGTTTCCTCGAATAACTGAATTTCTCCTGACTCAACCTTTCTTATTCCTGACAAAGCCTCCAATAACTCGGTTTGCCCGTTACCTGTTACGCCAGCTAATCCGAGTATCTCGCCCTCATTTATTTCAAAATTAACATTTTTTACTCTCAAAACATCTAGATCATCTTTTACTTGTAAATTATTTACACGAAAAACTACGTCACCCTTTTTTAACGGACTTTTATTGATTCTTAATAATACACTTCTTCCAACCATCATTTCAGCTAGTTCTTCTTTGTTAGTTAGTTGGGTTTTCTTGTGACCCGCAATCTCACCTTGTCGCATAACTGTAACGTTACTGGTAAGGTCCATAATTTCATTCAATTTATGAGTAATTAAAACAATAGTTTTACCTTCCTGCTGAAGAGACCTTAATATTTTGAAAAGTTCATCAACTTCCTGGGGGGTTAAGACTCCTGTTGGTTCATCTAAAATAAGTATTTCGGCGCCTCGATATAATGCTTTTAGAATTTCAACCCTCTGCCGAAAACCAACTGATAAGTCTGAAATGATTGAATTTAAATCAATGTTCAACTTGTAAGTTTCGCATAAATTTAATAAATTCTTTTTTGCTTCATCTAATTTTTTTCCAAAAACAATTTCTCCTTCAAAACCGAGAATGATATTTTCTAAAACGGAAAAATTTTCCACCAACATAAAATGTTGGTGAACCATTCCTATGCCACTTTCAATCGAGTCACGGGGTGATTTTAAATTTACTATATTGCCGTTAATGCTAATGGTCCCAGAATCAGCCTGATAAAAGCCATAAACTATGCTCATTAATGTAGATTTACCGGCTCCATTTTCACCAATAATTCCGTGAATTGTTCCTTTATTAATTGCTAATGAAACTTCTTTATTGGCTTGAACGTGCCCAAAAGATTTGTTGATATTTGATAATTCTAAGATAGGTGAGACCATAAAATTATATAGTATAATTTCTGGGTCTCACCAATAAGATTATTTATTATTGTTGTGACCAATCTTCCACAGCAATTGCGCCACTTATTATGCCTGCCTTTGCCTGTTCAACTTGAGCAATCATAGCAGGTGCAATGAGACCTTTGTTATTCTCGTCCATCGCATATCCCAATCCACCTTCAGCAAGGCCTAGAATATGAATACCGCTTTCAAAAGTTCCAGCCGCACTTTTTTCAGCCTGTTCATAAATGGTTAAATCTAAACGTTTAAGCATTGAGGTCAAAACGCTTCCTGGGTGCATCCAGTTTTGATTTGCATCTACTCCTATTGAAAATACTCCGGCATCTGCAGCAGCCTGAAGAACGCCAATACCAGTTCCTCCTGCAGCCTGATAAACAACATCTGCACCTTTATCAATTTGTGCTTTAGTTAATTCTGCTCCCTTGGTAGGATTGTTCCAAGCTTCCACGGTGGTCCCAGTCATATTGGCAAAAACTTCAATATTAGGATTTACAAACTGCGCACCTTGTTCGTATCCTCCTTGGAATTTTCTAATTAAAGGGATGTCCATACCGCCTACAAAACCAATTTTACCCGATGCAGACTTCATTGCCGCAATCATTCCCACTAAAAAAGAACCTTCGTGTTCCTTGTAGCAAGCTTGGTATATGTTGCTAGCCGGATCTTCTAGCCAACAAACATCAACAGCAACAAATTTAGTGTCTGGGTAATCAGGCGCAACTGCCGCAACAGCATCTGCCTGCGCAAAACCCATACCAACTATTAAAGTTGCCCCCCTGTCAGCAACTTTTCTCATTCCTTGCTCAATTTGAGTGTTGTTTGCTGCTTCAAATTCAATCATTCCAAAACCTAGCTCGTCTTTAACCTTTAAAGCTGTTCTGTAGGCTAGCTCATTAAATGATTTATCAAATTTTCCTCCGGAGTCATAAATAACGCCAATTTTGTTTGCAAACGAACTTGTAGAAAATACAAGTGCGAAAGAAACTATAATAATATTTAAAAAATTTTTCATATTTATTTCCTCTGATCAAAGATTAATAATAGGGCATAATCCTAAATATCGATATGTAAGTCAAAAAAATCTTATGGATATATGAAGATATCTGTGGATTAGCTATTATTATGTGCCTGTATATCTGTCGCCAGCGTCTCCAAGCCCCGGAACAATAAATTTTTTTTCATTTAATTTTTTGTCCACACTTGTAGTAAAAATTCTAAGATACTTGTGATTTTTTTTAATTTGCCTTATTCCTTCCGGTGCAGATAAAAGAGAGACTAAAAAAACATCTTTTATCTTGGCGCCGGATTTAAGGACTAAACTAACCGCCTCAGATGATGAATTGCCTGTTGCTAACATTGGGTCTAATATTATTACAAACTTATTTTTTAATTTGGGCATTTTATATAAATATTTAAAAGGTTTATAAGTTTTTTCATCACGATAAAGGCCGATGTGGCCTATTTTTACTTGAGGCAATAATTTCTCAAATCCTTCGGTCAAGCCCAGGCCGGCTCTTAATATTGGTACCAAAACAATATTTTTTGTTAATTTTTTTCCTTTTGTTTTTTTTAGCGGGGTTTGAACACTGCAATTAGAAAATGGGACAAATTTTAAAACCTCTGCTGCAATTAAATAACTAATATCATTCATAGTTTTTTTAAATAAATTATTATTTGTATTTTTATTTCTAAGTATAGTGAGTTTAGAATCTATAAATGGTGAATTAATTCGTGTTAGCATTGATTATTACCAAATCTAATCATATAAATACAATATCATGAAATTCATATTTTCTTGTAGTATTATTTCAGTATTTTTAATAAGCTGTTCATCTGTCGAAGTTGCAAGGCAAACCGGAAAGGCCATTAAATCAATAGAGCAAACATTTCTTGAAAACAAACAAGAAATCAAAAAAGAGGCAAAAAAAATAGATAAGCAAAAAAAATATTCCTCTATTCAACTCATTGGTAAAAATAAAGATCAAATAATTTCTTTGTTGGGGACTCCTAGTTTTATCAGAGAAAATGGAGAGGTCTATATGATCCGTTTTGACAAAAAAGATTGCAGGACATATACCTTTTTGAACAAAGAAAAGACCCCGCCTATTGTAGAATACTTTGAACTAAGAAATATCAACGGAGATCTGCTGACAAGAAAAAACAGAATACAAGATTGCTTGTCAGAAATTTCTTAAAATATTAGAGATTTTTATTTTTATATTCGCAGAATGATTTTATGTAGCAGTCCTTGCACAAAGGTTTTTGAGACTTACAAATGTACCGGCCGTGAAATATTAATAAATGATGCGCTGACATTTTCCAATTTTTTGGGACGGTTTTTTCTAATGCAAGTTGAGTTTTATCTGGCGTGTTTTCTTCAACAAGACCAATCCTATTTGACACACGAAAAACATGAGTATCTACGGCTATTCTAGGTTCATTTAAAATAACGTTTTGAAAAACACTGGCCGTCTTGTTACCAACGCCAGGGAGATTAATTAATTCTTCAAACCTGCTTGGCACCTTACTATTATATTGCTCTTTAAGTATTTTTGATAATTTAATTATATTTTTTGCTTTTGAATTAAAAAGTCCTATGGATTTAATATATTGTTTTAATTTTTTCTCTCCCAAATTAATAAATTGTTCTGGATTTTTTGCAATTCTAAACAATTTTTTTGTAGCCTTATTAACAGCAACATCTGTCGATTGAGCAGATAAAATTACAGAAACTAAAAAAGTAAAATGGTTTGAATATATTAGCTCAGTTTTTGGATATCTGTTCTTAATAGATAAATTTTTAAAGATATAATTTATTTTATAAGTTTTCAAATTCTACTAAATTCCTAAAACATCCTTCATTGAATAGATGCCTGATTTCTTAGAAATAATCCATTCCGCTGCCTTTATTGCACCATTTACAAAAATGGATCTGTTGCTAGTCTTGTGGGAGAGTGAAAGCTGATCATGGTTGCCTAGGAAATTTACTGTGTGTTCGCCTTGTATTTCTCCAGCTCTTAAAACAGCAAAACCTATATCACCAGCTTTTCTGGCAAGCTTATTGTTCGTCCTATCAAAAATTTTTTTATCATCAAAATTAACCGATCTTCCCCGCGCAACGGCTTCTCCTAAGGAAATTGCTGTGCCAGATGGAGCGTCAATTTTATGTTTATGATGAATTTCAAATATTTCAGCATCGTATTCATCTTCATTCAACTTTTTTGCTGCATCTTCAACCAAGTTTAAAAGCAGATTAACGCCTATGCTCATATTATATGATTGTACTAATGGAATGCTTAAGGAAACCTCCTTAATTAAATCTTTTGTTTTTCTTGTTAATCCAGTTGTTCCTATAACCATTGGTGTTTTCAGATCAGAGGCTATTAAAAGATTTTTTTCAGTTGATTCTGGAGTTGTAAAGTCAATAATAACTTGAGATGCCTTAAATACATCGTGTGGGTTATCGGTTAATAATTCGCTAATATCCAAATCTAAAATTGTTCCAATAGATTTACCTATGTTGGGATTTGATTTAATCTCAAACCCTCCGGAAAATTGCAAATTTGGGTTATTGTTAACTGCCTTAAGAAGCTCTTTGCCCATTCTTCCCAAACAGCCTGCTATACCTATTTTTGTTTTTGTCATAAATTTCTCTTATAATTTGAATTAATGAAAAAGATATAATTAAATTTAAACTAAATTTTCCAAGTTTCCCTTAACTTTTCAAAAAAGCCCCTGCTTTTTGGGCTGTGGGTCTTTCCAGAGCCCCCTTCTTTTTCAAATTGACTAAGAATTTCTTTCTGTTTTTTTGTCAAATTAACTGGAATCTCAACATTGATTTCAACATACATATCTCCGAGCTTACTGTGACGTAGTATGGGCATACCCTTACCTTTTAATCTAAATTGTTGTAACGGTTGGGTGCCTGGTGGTATTTTAAGAATAGCTTTTTTACCCTCGATAGTGGGAACCTCTATTTCTCCTCCAATTATAGCAGAAAAAACTGATATTGGAATTTGACAATAAATATTACTATTTTGTCTTACAAAAAATTTATGTTCTGAAACGTTAATAAAAATATATAAATCTCCTTTATCCCCGCCTCGCTGTCCATGTTCACCCTCTCCAGCAATTCTAATTCTTGTTTCATTATCAACCCCTGCCGGTATAGTAACTGAAATTGTTTTTTGTTTTTGAATAATTCCTGTGCCTGAACATTTCAAGCAAGGATTACGTATGGACTCTCCGGCACCTCCACAGGTTGAACAAGTTCGTTCAATTGTAAAAAATCCTGAGGAAGATCTAACTTTTCCATAACCGTTACAGGACGGGCATGTTGAAGGTTTTGATCCTCCTGCGCCTCCGCTTCCTTTGCAAGAATCACACTCTACAGAACTTGGTATTTTTATCGAAGTTTTTTTACCTAAAAAAGCCTCTTGCAAGGAAATTGTCATATTAAAACGTACATCGTTTCCTCTAGCACGTCTTTGGGCATTTCCTGCTCCTCCAAAACCTCCACCAAAAAACTCTTCAAATATGTCGCCAAAACCAGATGAAAAATCTCCAAATCCAGACTGCCCGCCACCCATACCGCCCTGATTAAAAGCAGCGTGACCAAATTGATCATAGGCAGATTTTTTTTGAGGATCCCTAAGAATTTCGTAGGCTCCGCTTATTTCTTTAAATTTTTTTTCTGCTTCTTTGTTACCCTTATTTTGATCGGGGTGATATTTCATTGCCAGTTTGCGATAGGCTTTTTTAATTTCGCTTTCACTTGAGTTTTTTGAAACTCCCAGAACTTCATAAAAATCTTTATCCGCCATATAGCAACCCTAGTTTATAAAAAGCGAATTTATATTACAACTTTTTATTTTTTACTATCGTCCACTTCTTCAAAATCAGCGTCAACAACTTTTTCATCCTTTTCTTTTTTTTCAGAAGACGGTTCACCCGTTGTTTCAGCTTGAGGATTTGCATCTTTCTTGTACATCGCCTCGCCCAACTTCATTGATGATTGAACTAGTTTTTCAGTTTTTGATTTAATGTCATCTAAATCTTCACTGTCTTTTATTTTTTTTAATTCTTCTAAGTCTGATTCTATCGCTTTCTTGTCTGCTTCGGATATTTTGTCTCCGTGTTCTTTAATATTTTTTTCTGTTTGATGTATGATGCTGTCAGCTTGATTTTTTGCATCTACTAACTCTCTTTTTTTCTTATCCTGTTCGGCATTTTCTTCAGCTTCTTTAACCATTTTTTCTATTTCTTCTTCTGACAAGCCTCCTGATGCTTGAATTTTAATTTGCTGCTCTTTGCCTGTTGATTTATCTTTTGCTGAAACATTAACAATACCGTTTGCGTCAATATCAAAAGTTACCTCGATTTGCGGTATGCCTCTTGGTGAAGGGGGGATTCCTACTAAGTCAAAGTTACCGAGCAGCTTATTGTCCGATGCCATTTCTCTTTCTCCCTGCAAAACACGGATGGTAACGGCATTTTGATTATCTTCGGCTGTCGAAAATACCTGACTCTTTTTTGTTGGTATTGTAGTATTTTTATCAATTAAACGAGTAAACACGCCTCCTAGTGTTTCAATTCCAAGTGATAGGGGCGTTACATCAAGTAATAAAACATCCTTGATATCGCCCTGAAGAACCCCTGCCTGAATTGCTGCGCCTATAGCAACAACTTCGTCCGGATTAACCCCTCTGCTTGGCTCTTTCCCAAAAAATGTTTTAACCATTTCAATTATCTTTGGCATTCTTGTCATGCCACCCACAAGAATTACCTCGTTAATATCAGAAGCTTTTAGGCCAGCATCCTTTAAAGCTTGCTCACATGGTTTTGTAGTGCGTGTTACCAAATCTTCTACTATTGCTTCAAGTTTTGCCCTTGAAAGTTTTATGTTTAAATGTTTTGGACCAGACTGATCGGCTGTGATGAAGGGTAAGTTTACTTCTGTTTCTGTGCTGCTTGATAATTCAATTTTTGCCTTTTCAGCACCTTCCTTGAGTCTTTGAAGGGCTAGTTTATCTCCTCTAAGGTCAACTCCGGTATCTTTCTTAAATTCATCTGCTAAATAATTTATTATTTGTATATCAAAATCTTCTCCACCTAAATGAGTGTCGCCATTTGTAGACTTGACTTCAAATACACCGTCTCCAATTTCAAGAATTGAAATATCAAATGTTCCGCCGCCAAGATCATATACAGCAACAATACCCGTTTTCTTTTTATCTAATCCATATGCTAAAGCGGCTGCTGTTGGTTCATTAATTATTCTTAAAACTTCTAAGCCTGCAATTTTTCCCGCATCTTTAGTTGCCTGTCTTTGTGAGTCGTTAAAATATGCAGGTACGGTTATTACTGCTTGTGTTATTTTGTCTCCTAAATAATTTTCAGCTGTTTCTTTCATCTTTTGAAGAATATATGCGCTAATTTGGCTCGGACTATATTTTGTTTTACCACCCTCTACCCACGCATCTCCGTTGTCACCCTTTACAATTTTAAAGGGCACTAGTCCTTGGTCGGCTTTTATGTTTGAGTCGCTAAAAGATCTGCCAATAAGTCTTTTTATCGCAAACAATGTGTTTTCGGGATTTGTAACTGCCTGCCTCTTAGCAGATTGACCGACTAATTTTTCTCCAGCATCAGTAAAAGCAACCATAGAGGGTGTTGTTCTTGTGCCTTCAGCATTTTCTATAACTTTGGCACTTTTACCATCCATTACAGAAACGCAAGAATTTGTAGTCCCCAAATCTATTCCTATTACTTTAGCCATTATAAATTCCCGATTTTTAAATTATCTAATTTTATGAATTTCATTTTGATTTATATGGGCATAAGAAAAATTAATACAAGTTTTGCAAGAAAAAATAATATTTTTGTTACTCTGCCTCACTTTTATTGCGTTTTTTCTTAGATACCCCTACCATTGAGGGTCTAAGAAGCCTCTCATGCATCATATATCCTGTTTGTAGCTCCTGGACTACAGTTCCGGGCTCTACCTCATCAGATTCAATTTCCATCATTGCCTGATGAATGTTGTGGTCAAATTTTTTATCCAAGGCTTCAATTTTCTTTATTCCATTTTTTTCTAAAACCGTCATTAACTCTTGATGTACCATTCTAATACCGTTTATAAGATTTTGACTCTTGTTATGATTATCATCTTTTTCACTAAGACTTGCTATGGCTCTTGACAGATTGTCACATGGGGACAAGATATCTCTAGCAAAACCCATGCTACCAAATCTCAATGAATCAATTTTTTCCTTTTCTGACCTTTTTCTTAAATTTTCCATTTCAGCTAAAAGACGAAGTCTTTCATCTCTTAATTTTTCTAATTCTTGTTCCAATTCGTTGGGTTCATCGTTATTTGGTTGCGTGTTCTTGTTTTTATTCTTGTCGTCAGAATCATCTTTCTTCAGGGTCTCGTTAGAGTTTTCCTTTAAATTTTCCTTTTTATTTTTCGTTTTCTTGTTCATTGTTTAATATTATTAACTACTATTTGGATAGTAAGTTCCTTAATTTCAAGATATACTTAAAAATATATGCGCAAAGATAGATTGCCAAATCAGCTAAGAAATATTGAATTTATAGTTAATTTCAACAACTACGCCGAAGGGTCGTGTTTGGCAAAATTTGGAAATACGCATGTTATTTGTACAGCAACCATTGAAGAAAAAATCCCTCCTTGGTTAAAAAACAAAGGTTTGGGCTGGATTACTGCAGAATACGGTATGATACCCAGATCGACATCAACCAGGATGGACAGGGAGGCATCAAGAGGCAAGCAAAGCGGTAGAACAAATGAGATTCAGCGTCTAATAGGGCGCAGTCTTAGATCAATTGTTGATATGGAAAAAATTGGGGAAAGACAAATTAAAATTGACTGCGATGTTATACAGGCAGATGGAGGAACGCGAACCGCATCAATTAGTGGCGCATTTCTAGCTCTCGCTATAGCAATAAAAAAATTTAAAACTTCATTCAATATTAAAGAACAAATAATAAAAGAAAGCATAGCCGCGGTATCGTGCGGCATAATTGACAATGATATATATTTAGACCTAGATTATAGTGAGGATTCTTCAGCGGATGTAGATGCCAATTTTGTAATGAGTGAAAATAAAAAAATAATTGAGGTTCAGTCTACCGCTGAGGGAAATCCATTTTCAAAAGAACAGTTTATCGAAATGATGGACTTAGCTTATAACGGTATAAGCTTAATTATAAAAAAACAAAAAGATATTCTGGGCAAAATTGAATAGAAAAACTTTATTAATATTTTCTAGTAATAAAAATAAAATTAATGAGATAAAAAAATTTCTTCCTAAAAAGAAATATTATTTTAAAAACATTAAATCATTAAAAGAGAGTGCTGCCCCCAAAGAAACTGGAAAATCTTTTGCTGAAAATGCCAAAATTAAATCCAAATTTGGTTATAAAATTTATGGCATTCCCTGTATTGCAGACGATTCAGGAATATCTATAAGAGCACTAAGCGGAAAACCCGGAATATATTCAAATCGTTTTCAAAAAGAAAATGGTGGTTATAAAAAGAGCTTTAAAAAAATTATACTTGCTACAAAGAAAAAAAATAATAATTTTGCTTATTTTACGTGTGTGATATCCTTAACATACGATAAAAATAAAACTGTGACATTCACCGGCAAAAAAAATGGTGTAATAACAGATTTGCCTTTGGGAAAAAGGGGGTTTGGCTATGATCCAATATTTAAACCTGAAAAAAGTAAAAAGACATACGGTCAAATGATAAAAAAAGAAAAGATGAAAAATAGCCATAGATCTATAGCATTAAAAAAATTAAATACTTTTTTAAAAAGAATTAATTAATTTTTTGTGCATAACCATTGTCAATTTGTAAAATTGACAAGTCCCTACTTATAATATTATTTATAATTGAAAAACTACCGTCTAAGCCAAAAAAATTATTATTATCCTTTAGAAACAATTTGACGTCTTGAATGTTATTAAAATTATTAACAAGATAGTTTGTTAAGCTGACCACATCATACATAACTGTTGTTGTTCTTGGCGGAGGAACGCTATGCAATTCTCTGTATTGAGAAATAAATTCTTGTCTATTGGATGACTCAACTCCTGGGAAAATTGCTCCCTGAAGAGATGGCTCATCAAAAAAACTTTTGTCGTCCCAGAGTCCTGTTCCAACAAATTGGACTGTTTTTTGGTCAATGTCGTAAAAAGTTAAGAGAGGCGCTATCTCTAAAATCCTTATGTTCCCATCGCTTATTATAAGGTGATTGAAATCAAGATTTCCAATTGTTTCAAAAGCTTCGAGCTTTTTCAGAGATGCCAACGAGACTTCATCATTTCTTTCTTTTAATAATTTTTTTTGCCTTTCCAATTCACTCTTTCTGTATTCGTATTTAGATATTTGTTTAATAACTGATCTAATATTTTCAAGATTTTCATTGTAAGCAAGTCTATAAATAAGTGTGGATTTGCTTTTAGAGGAATAATTATCGATTATTGAATTTAAATACCTACCATAATTATTATCAGGATATATTAAGGCTAATTTATCTGATTCATTCAAATGCAAAAAAATTCTTTTTAAGTCATCTTCAATAAAAAAATTAAATAAATATACGCAATCTCCTGCAAGAGACCTATCAGCCGCAAATGAAAAAATTATTACATCTCTTTTACAATATTGTTTAATATTTCTTGTATACTGAGACGAAAGTGGGCCTATAAAAATTTTTCCACTTTCCGCATATTGTGAAAAAATTTCATCTATTTCTTTTTCATTTGAAAAACGGTCAATTTTAAATTTTATAGAGTCATCATCTATATTATAAACTGCCAGCTCAAGTGTGTTTAAAAAGCTGTTGGTTGTATAGTTTTTATTTTCTTTTATTGGCAGAACTACGTGAACAGTTTCACTTAGAATTTTTTCCGAATTTTTTGAAATCGTTTTTGTTTGTATAGTTTCTTTTTGATCAGTGTTTAAATTAACAGGCTTCTCTTCATTTTTTTTTATAAATGAATTTTCAATAATTTTATAGTTTTGTGCTATACAAGAAGAAAGAATAAACGAAAATATAGATATAAATAATATTTTTTTCATAATGATTAAAAAACAAATTTCATATAAAAATGGTTTGTATCTTGTTTCAACCCCTATTGGAAACCTACAGGATATATCCCTAAGAGCAATAGAAATTTTAAAGAAATCAAAATTAATATTATGTGAAAATCGTTTACATTGTCTAAAATTACTAAACAAATATGACATAAAAAAGAAACTTATTTCAATACACGATTACAATGAAAAAGAGGTTTTTGAAAAAATATTCTCTGACCTAAATGATTCGCTAGTATGCTTAATAACAGATTCTGGATCGCCTTTAATTTCTGATCCGGGATATAGGCTAGTAAATTGCTGTATTAAAAAAAACATATATGTAACATCAATTCCAGGGGCTTCGGCGGTTATAGCATCTCTTCAATTATCAGGAATGCCTTCGAATAAATTCACATTTAATGGTTTTATTCCTAAAAAGTTACAACAGGCAAAAGATTTATTGATCTCAACTAAAAATAATAGTGAAACTCAAATTTTTTTTTCTTCATCGCATAGATTAAAACAAAATATTGACCTTATCCAAAAAATATATGGCAATAGAAAAATGGCCGTATTAAAGGAGTTAACAAAAATTAATGAGGAGGCTGTAAGAACTGACGTTGGGGATATGTTAGAAAGGATTAATCAAAAAAAATTCACCGTTAGGGGTGAATTTGTAATTATATTAAGTGGTGATGAGGGTGGCGGGGTTGCCGAAATAAATAGCGATATTTTAAAGATCTTAAGCATTTTACTAAAAAAATTTAGTTTGACTGATGCCGTAAGGATAGTTCATAAACTAACAGGGTTATCAAAAAAAGAACTTTATGAAAGAGCCTTGTCTGAAAAAAACAATGATCCATAAAAATTTTCATATATTTTTATTTATAATTTTAATAGGATTGCAGTCATGTAGCCCTATGGGCGTAATAAACACCACTGTCGGGGCAGGAACAGTGGTGGCAGAAAGCGGCAGAACTGTTGGAGAAGCAGTTGATGACACTGGAATAAAAATACATATCGCTCAAAAATTTATTAAATCCTCAAAAGGAATATTTGTAGACATTGATACTTCTGTTAGAGCAGGGACTGTTTTGTTGACGGGAATTGTAGAGGATCAAGAAACAAGGATTGAAGCGGTAAAATTAGTTTGGGAGGTAGAGGGAGTTAATGAGGTTATTAATGAGATAGAGGTAGGCAACAAACAAAACCTTAAAGAATATGCGAAGGATTTATGGATCTCAACAAAGGTTCGCGCTATGACTCTTGACGAACTTGGGTTAGATGTAATCACTTATAATTTTGAAACCATAAATGGAAAAGTGCATGTAATGGGAATTGCCAGGAATTTAGAAGAAAGCAACAGGGTTATAAATACTATAAGAAGGGTCAGGGGTGTAAAAGAAGTTGCTAACCACATAATTCTTCCAGAAGCTTAAATTTATTTGTATTTTATTCCTCCGAGATTCTCTCCTCCAATTAAGTGAACGTGAAAATGCGGAACTTCCTGATTTGCATTAAGACCGTGGTTAGAAATAATTCTATAACCAGATTCTATTAACCCTAATTTTTTAGCTATCATTGCAACTTTATTAAAAAATAACGATATATATTCTGGCTCTGCTGTGGTTACAAAGTCGTCAAAAGACCTGTATTCTCTTTTTGGTATGACCAAAACATGCGTATCAGCAATCGGATTAATATCATAAAAACAAAGAATATCATCATCTTCATAAACCTTTTTACAGGGTATTTCGCTTCTCAATATTTTGGCAAAAATATTTGAATTATCATATTTAGTCATATTTAAATCTTGACCTTAATTCTTTGGCAACATCTTTTGGCGAAATCCCTTTTGCTCGCAATAACACTATAATGTGGTATAGCAAATCTGAAACTTCCTCTATGGTTCTTTTTTTAGAGCCTTTTAGAAAATCAATTGCCAGCTCCGAGCTTTCTTCTAAGACCTTTCTTGCTATATGTTTGTTTCCTTTTTTAAATAATTGTGAGGTATAAGAGCTTTTCTTAAATTTTGTTTTTCTAGAACTAACAATAGAGTACAGCTCATCTAGAACTTGAAAATTTTTTTGTTTTTTTAACATTATCTTCTTATATCCTCATAGGTATATTTTTAGCAATAAGATACTCTTTTACTTCAGGAATTTTAATTAATCCAAAATGAAAGACTGAAGCCGCTAACACAGCGCTTGCCCCTCCCTTTTCTATAGCCTCCTCAAAGTCTCCAAGTTTTCCCGCACCACCACTTGCTATAATTGGCAAATTAATTAAACTACGTATATTATTCAAAAATTCAATATCAAAACCAAGTTTTGTTCCATCCCTATCCATTGATGTTAATAGAAGCTCTCCGGCGCCAAGATTTTCTATCTCTCTAATCCACTTAACAGCATCCAGTCCGGTTTTCTGTGTGCCACCGTGAGAATAAACCTCCCATTTATTATTTATAAATTTAAAATCAACAGCAACAACTATGCACTGGTTGCCAAACCTATCAGCAGCGTCTCTTATTAGTTTGGGTTCTAATATTCCAGCCGTATTTATGCATACCTTGTCGGCTCCAGCTAAAAGTATTTCCCTAATATCTTCTACAGATCTAATTCCGCCACCTATGGTAAGCGGTATAAATACCTGATCGGCGGTTTTTTTAATAACATCTATCATAGTTTTTTTGTTGTCTTTTGTAGCCTCTATATCAAGAAAACAAATTTCATCTGCGCCACAGTCATTATAGTGCTTTGCCTGTTCAACGGGGTCGCCAGCATCAACTAAATTAATAAAATTTATACCCTTAACAACTCGTCCATCTTTAACATCTAAACAAGGAATGATTCTGGGCTTAAGCATTTGAATTAAACTTTCTGGCGTCCTCAAGGTTAATCAATCCGCTGTAGTAAGCTTTGCCAACAATAACGCCTTCTAAGTTTTTTTTACCCATAGATTTTAATTTTTTGATTTCTTGAATATTTTTAACACCCCCTCCGACTACAATCTTTTTGGAGGTAAGGTTGCTTAGTTTTTTTATTTCCTCTAAATTTATTCCCATTAAGGTTCCGTCTCTAAAAACATCAGTATATATAAAACCCTTAATATCTGATAAGTTATAAATATTTACAACTTCGGCTAAACTAAGATTTGAGTTTTTTATCCACCCTCTTGTCATTATTGAGCCCGTTTTTACATCCAGACCTATATATATTTTATTTGGATGTTGTTTTAACGCCTTCAACATCAAATCTTTTTTTTCAACCGCCATAGAACTAACTATAAGGTTATCAATTCCAATGTCTATGAGGTATTTTATTGCTTGAACGTCCCTTATACCCCCGCCAACCTGCAGTGTAAGAGAGGTGTCTGTTTTTATTTTTTTAATTATTTCTAAATTTTTTTTATTGTTATTAATTGCAGCATCCAAGTCTATTATATGAACCCTTTCAAAACCTCCGGATTCAAATATTTTAGCTTGGTTGAGCGGATTTTCATTATAAACCGTAAGATTATTTGCGTCACCCTTAAACAGTCTAACGCACTTCCCATCTTTTAGATCAATAGCGGGTATTATCTTCATTTTTGAATTAAAAAATTTGAAAGCAAAGCTTGACCTGCGTCTGAGCTTTTCTCGGGGTGAAATTGTACGCCAAAAATGTTTTTATCTACAACAAATGAAGGAAATTCAATTCCGTAATTGGATGTGGCTAAAATATTTTTTGAAATCTTTGCATTAAAATAATAACTGTGAACAAAATAAAAGTGGCTGCTTAAAATTCCTAAAGTTATAGGGTGGTCATTTAAGCACTTTATTTCATTCCATCCCATATGTGGAAGACAAAGATTTTTTTTTGGCAATTTTAAAACTTCGCCTTTAATCCACCCCAGACCCTTGTGCACTCCGTTTTCAAAACTTTGTTCTGCAAATAACTGCATACCAACACATATGCCTAGTATTGGTTTCTTGTTTAATAAAACCTGATCACTAAGTTCTTCAATCATACCATCAAGTTTTTTTAATCCATCAATGCAAGATTTAAATGCGCCCTGTCCAGGAAGAATGTAATGTGTGGCATCTTTCATTCCAGATGTTGTTGAAGAAATAACGACTTCTCCTTTAATGTCACTTTTAAGGAAGATATTTTCTACAGATTTTTGTACAGATCGTATATTCCCGAGACCGTAGTCAACAATAATAACCTTGAGATTCATAATTAAATTAAAGCGAACCTTTGGACGAGGGTATTAAATTTTTTGTTTTCTTTTCAATACTTGCTGCCATTCGGATGCTTCTCGCAAAAGCTTTAAAACATGATTCAATTATATGATGGTTGTTTTTTCCGTAGAGATTTGAAATGTGAATATTTGCTTCTGAGGATTTTGCAAAAGCCTTAAAAAACTCTTGAAATAACTCAGTATCCATTTCTCCCAGTTTTTTTAGACTTAGCTTAACATCCCAAACCAATTCTGATCGACCAGAAAAATCTATTACGCACCTTGATAAACATTCATCCATTGGTACATAAAAATAACCATATCTGTTTATGCCTCTTTTGTTTCCAAGCGCCTTAAGAATAGATTCGCCTAAAACATAACCGCAATCTTCAACAGTATGGTGAAGATCAACCTCTGTGTCTCCCTTGGCGCTCAAAGTTAAGTCAACAAGACTGTGGGTTGAAAGTATTTCAAGCATATGGTCAAAAAAACCAATTTTGGTAGATATCTTGTTTTTACCCCTACCATCAATGTTTATTGAACATTTTATTGCAGTTTCCCTTGTTCTTCTGATAACTTTTGATTTTCTCATTAGTTGCTATTAACAGTTTGAAACTTTTAATTCTACAATAATAATCTTGAAAAAAATAAAATAATTGCCATTTTAAAACTTAGAGAGAATAATGAGAAAAAATAGCATCAAATCAACGACGATAATAGGCATAAGAAAAGATAATAAAGTGGTTATAGCAGGCGACGGACAGGCAAGTTTTGGGGCCACAATATTAAAATCTAAGGTAAAAAAGGTTAGAAGGTTGGGTAAAAATCAGGATGTTATAGCGGGTTTTGCAGGGTCTACAGCGGATGCTTTTGCTTTATTTGAAAGACTAGAATCAAAATTGGACAAACACGCAGCACAACTTCAAAGAGCCTGCGTTGAATTAGCGAAAGACTGGAGAACTGACAGGTATTTAAGAAGATTAGAGGCAATGATGATAGTGGCTGATAAAAATGTCAGCCTTCTTGTTTCGGGAAATGGTGATGTTATAGAATCTGATGATGGAATATTGGGCATAGGGTCAGGGGGGGCATATGCAATAAGCGCTGCCAAGGCTTTAATTGAAGACAAAAGTTTGGATGCAAAAATGATAGCAGAAAAAGCCCTTAACATTGCTGCTGATATTTGTGTTTACACTAATCACAATATAGTTGTTGAGGAAATATAATAAAAATATAATGGAATCATACTTTAGTCCAAGAGAAATTGTCTCAGAGTTAGACAGATTTATTATAGGACAGCCCGATGCAAAAAAGTCCGTAGCAATTGCCTTGCGCAACAGATGGAGAAGAAAGCAACTTCCAGAAGATATTAAAGAAGAAATACTTCCAAAAAACATTTTAATGATAGGGCCGACAGGTTGCGGCAAAACAGAAATATCAAGAAGATTGGCAAGGTTGGCAGATGCGCCTTTTGTAAAAGTTGAGGCTACTAAGTTTACTGAAGTCGGATACGTTGGGCGTGATGTAGAGCAGATTATTAGAGATCTGTTAGAAATTAGCATTACAAAAACAAAAGAAAAAATGGGTAAGAAGGTTAAGGCGCAAGCAGAGAAAAATGCTGAAGAAAAAGTTTTAGATGTTCTGGTTGGAGAAAAATCTTCTCAAGAAACAAGAGACGTGTTTAGGTCAAAGCTTAGGGCAGGAAGTTTAAATGATAAGGAAATTGAAGTTAAGATTTCTTCTCGATCAAACCTGGGCTTGCCAACCATGGATATCCCTGGAATGCCTGGCTCTCAACTTGGCATGATTAACCTGGGAGATGTCTTGGGGAAGTCGTTTGCAAGTCCCAAACAAAATAAAAAAATGACAGTTAAAGATTCTTATGATTTTTTAATGGATGAGGAAACTGAAAAATTATTAGACCAAGACAAAATAATAAAAGATTCTATAACAGAAGTTGAACAAAATGGGATAGTCTTCATAGATGAAATTGATAAAATTACATCAAGAAGTGAAAGGGGTGGCGCAGATGTATCAAGGGAGGGGGTCCAAAGAGACCTGTTACCTCTTATTGAAGGAACTTCTGTTCCAACAAAGCACGGTACGATTAAAACAGATTATATTTTATTTATAGCTTCCGGGGCATTTCATCTATCAAAACCAGCAGACATGCTTCCCGAACTTCAGGGACGGTTGCCTATTAGGGTTGAACTACAAAGTTTAAATGAGGGAGATTTTATTAAAATACTTACCGAACCAGAAAACAGCCTGATTAAGCAATACACAGCCCTAATCGGAACCGAGGAGGTTGAATTAGAATTTACCAAAGAGGGTGTCTCAAAAATTGCCAAACTTGCTTCGGAAATAAATCAAAATATTGAAAATATCGGAGCTAGAAGGCTTCATACAATAATGGAAAAGCTCTTAGAAGACTTGAGTTTTTCAGCATCAGATATGAAGCCTCAAAAAATAACCATTGATGAAAAATATGTTGATGAACACGTTGGGGACCTAATCAAAGGTCAAGATTTGTCAAAATTTATACTTTAAGATTGCTTTTTTTCTAATTGTTACTTAATTCAAATTAATGTTTAGAAGCACTTTTTTCTTTGTTTCTTTTTTTATGTTTTTAAGCTTGGTGTTAGCATTCTTTCCCAGTTTAGATATTAAATTTTCAAACATATTTTATACAGGAAATAAACAGTTTTTGATAAAACACTATCTTACCGGAAATATTTATTTCTATGAATATATAATTAGAAGGGCCTTTTTGCCCCTTCTTGTTATTTTTATGCTTTTCTTTCCAGTCGTCTTAAACTTTTTGCCAAAAATTAAAAAAAAATTTCCTAATTTAATTTTTAGAACTACTGATATTTTTTTTATATGGGCATCTGCAGCAATATTAAGTATTGTAGTTAACAACGTTTTAAAAAATGGTTTAGGGAGATCCCGACCAAATGACATAGTTGATTTTGGAGGAAGTGGAACATTTTCTTCCTGGATAGAGTATTCTACAGAATGTGCCAGCAATTGTTCTTTTGTCTCTGGGGATGCAAGTGTGGGTTTTTTTATTGCTTCTTTTTATTATATATCCAAAAGAAAATTCTATTTTTTTGCAAGCTTGGTTGTTGGAATGTTTTTGGGCCTAACAAGAGTGGCAGCAGGTGCGCATTTTTTAAGCGATATTTTAATGGCCTTTATTGTTGTTAATTTGGTTCTAAAAATTCTTCATATGGTTTATTATGGTATGATTAAATGGAAAAAAGCATAAGAATATCGTTTGTTTTTTTATTTTTCTTTACTTTTTTTAAGATTTTATCAATTTATTTTTCAAAAATTGGATTAAGTGGGGACGAGGCTCAATATTGGATATGGTCTCAAAACTTACAATCAGGCTATTTTTCTAAACCTCCACTGCTTCCTTTTATAATTTATTTTTTTACAAATCTTTTTGGAGATACTGCGGCTGCAATAAAAATATCCTCGGTAAGCATTTATATAGCAACCTCAGTTAACATATACTTAATTGCCAACAACTTATTTAATAGGAGAATTGCTTATTATTGCGCAATTGCCTTCTACCTTCTTCCGGGAGTTTCCTTTTCGTCTTTTTTAGTTAGCACAGATGTGCCGTTGTTGTTTTTTTGGTCCTTGTCAATATATTTATTGCTAAAACAAATCTCTAAACCCTCATATTTACTTTCAATAATATTTGGGATTGTTTTGGCTATGGGGTTTTTATCAAAATATGCTATGATTTATTTTTTTATTTGTACCCTGATATATGTATTTTTTGACCAGCGGGCCAGGGATTATTTTAAAAACAATATATTTAAAAATTTAATTGGACTATTTTTTTTCTTTATTACAATTCTTCCAAATATTTTTTGGAACACAAACAACAACTGGTTAACATTACGACACACCGCTGATAATGCCTCCTTGGGGAATGTTAGTTTAAGTTTTATAAATTTTTTTGAATTTTTCATTGCGCAAATTTTTATAATAGGCCCAGTTTTAGCCATAACGGGATTTTATTATGGAAAAAAAATTTTAACAAAAAACACAAGCAATGTTTTTTTAATTTGTTACAGCGCTCCAATATTGCTTATTGTTGGGGCTGAAAGCCTTATGGTAAGGGCGCACGGAAATTGGGCTGCTGTATCTTATGTTTGTTTGTCCATACTTATTGTGGCAAATATATTTAAATCTAATGATCGGTCAGTGGTCATTAATAATTTTATTAATCTTTTTTTTGGACTAACATTTTTCTTATTAATTTTATTTGGCAATAACTTAAAAATTTTTGACCGTCTTGGGGGGTATGAAAATTTTTCCAAAACAATTAATGTTTACGCTAATGATGAAAAAATCAATAATATCGTGATTGAAGAAAGATTGCTTTTTTCATTGGTTAAATATAACTTAAGAGAATATGATTTGGACTTCTATTGCCCAAAGTCTCCAACCGAGGACATAGGCCACCATTTCCAAATTGATAATCCCTTGTTAAAAAACTTTAATAATAACTTTTTATATATTGGTGATATTAATCGTATTTCATATTTAGAAAATCCTAGCAGGGTATTTTTGTTAAATGAATATTCGATAAATTCCAAGGCGCGGGATGTTAAAATACATAAAGTCATATTTGATTGATAAAAAGATATATTTTATTTTTGTGGTTGTTTTTTTTACAAAAAATTTATATGCAGAAAATATTATTGCCAGATATGAAGTAACTTGGAACAATGTTAGTCTTGGGAACATAACCTGGTGGTACAAAATTGTAGATTCAAATTATGAATTTTTAATAAAAACCGAAGATGCCGGCTTTTTATCTAAGGTTTATAAATTCAGCGGAGAAAACATATCTCGCGGAATATTTAAAAATAATAGATTCTATTCGAAAGAATACTATCATACGTGGAAGACTAAAAAAAAGAATAAGCTTATAAAAATATTTTTTGATAAAAATTATGTTAAGACATTAGAAATGGTTCCACGACAAACAAATACTCCTTCTTTAGATTTTTATAGCATTGATGGCGTCACAGACCCGGTAGCAGCAGCGCTAGAACTAATTATAAACGATAAAAAACAAACAGTTAAAAATGTCTTTGATGGCAGAAGAATCTTTGACATAACAACGTTGGGTGGAGAACAAGCAAACGATAGTCAGAACCCAGAATTTTCACAATTAAAAAAATATGAACTAAAAATAACAAACTATAGAAACATTTGGAAGGATCACAACAAAACCGAGTTAAAAAAAATTGAGGTTATTACGGGTGTTTTAAAGAATAGTTTTAGAATACCGGTTTCATTTAAAATAAAAAATTCAGGTTTAGTATTTACAGTTAGTTATCTAGATCATAAAATATATAAATAATTTATTTCTTTCTCAAATAAACATAAAAAGAGCCTGCTCCACCATGGGCCTGATGTGCTTCAGAAAAATATAAAATCTTTTCTTGATTATATGTTTTCAATGCCCAGGAATAGATGTTGGATCTAATTTTTCCAAAATATAACCTGTCATCATTAGTATTTTTATTTTTGTTATAAAGTTTTTTTCCAGTAATAAATAAAAGGCACCTAAGGCCGGAGTTAAAGGATTCTTCCAAACGATTCTTAAAAACATCTTCTGCTTCTAACAGACTTAGGCCGTGAAGATCAATTTTCTTGTCAATTCTTACTTTTCCTCTTTTTAATTTTCTATAAAATGAAGATTTATCATTTATAATATTTTTTGATTCATGTTTTTTTTGTTTTTTTTCATCGCTATCAGGGTTGTTTTTTGAAAAATCTTTTGGTTGCAGTGTCGGTGGTGGTGCTGATAACTTGGTTTTAGTGATAATTTTTTTTGGAAGTGCTTTTTTATCCTTTAATTTTTTTCTTATAGGACTAACATCGCTCAAAACAGTTTCAAAAAAATCCTTTTTTTTATTCATTTTTTCTAACCATAATTACTGCAAGTTTTTTAGCTCTTGCTGGAGTTTGGTTGTGCCACTTTGAATTTAACATTTCAAAAGAAGCTTTAGTAAAATCATTTTTTTTAACTGCATTGATCATTTTTTTAAAGCCTAAAAACCTTTTCTTGCCGAGTTGAAAAATCATTTCAATCAAGACTCCGGATATCTCGCTTGGGAGCCTTTGGTTTGAAAATATATCTTTATAGTTTTCTATTGCGACATTTAGATCTTTTTTAAATATATCATTAAGAAATTTTTTTGTATATTTTTTGTTTTCTTGGAAAGTTTCATTTTTTTTTATTAAATGTCCATAACCTATGGTTTTATTACCGAGCTGGTCTAGATATATAGTGTTTGAAAAACCTTCGTGCTTTTTAATTCTTTCAGATATTTTTTTTTTATTTATTGGCAATCTATTCTAAGTTGATGATAAAAGCCAGTTTGGGTTTGGGTTTGAAATGTCTTTTTCAAAAGTCCAAACATCCTTTTTTGTAATCTGATTTTCACCCAAATTATCGATTTGCTTGCTAGAATAAACTATTGTTATGAAAATTTTTTTTCCTTCCAGCCAAACCCTCTCTATCAGTTCAATTTCTAATTGAACAATCTTCATTGCTTCTGTTGTGGTTTTAGAATCAATTGCTTCGCAAAAACTTTTATAAACGTCTTTTGTTAAAAGTTTTTTTAAGCCGTCTTTGTTCTTTTCGTTAAATAATTCAATAATTCGTTCGAATGCTGTTTTTGCGCCGTTTAAAAATTTAACGTGTTCAAAGCCTCGAATGTTTTCATAGGCTTTTTCTAATTCTGTATACTTGTTTTCAAGTTTGGGTATTTCTTGATTTTGGACCTCTTCTTCAAAACTCTTTCTTCCAATCTCCCTAATTCCACCCTCAATATTCGGTTTTTTCTCAAACCCCGTTCTGGTGCCTAAAATTCCTCTTAATTTATAAAAAAGGAATGCTGCTACTGCTCCTAAAATCAATATATCTAAAAGGTGTAAGTCTCCGTAAAACATTATAAGTTATATTTAGACTTTCTTTAACAAATTACAATCTATATTTAAATTTTTGTTATTTGTTTGCTTCCCATAGTGGGTTTTTAATATTTTTTAGCATTTTTTTATGCGTATCTATTTCTTCTGGTTTGATGTCAATTTTTTCAATCTCTCTTGTTTTGTTGTGTGCTGTTTTGTTGTCTTTGTATTGATCTAAGGGGCTTGAGGATGAAAAAACTAAATCCGCCTGCCTTCCTCCACGAAGCTCAATATAAACTCCCGCCAACAGGTTGCAATCAAGGAGCGCGCCGTGGATTTTTCTTTTTGAAATATCAATTTCATATCTTTTACAAAGTGCGTTTAAGTTTACTGGCCCACCTCCTAAAACTTTTTTTGCCAATACGACGGTATCAACAACTTCGTTTTTTATTGGATTGAGCAAGCACATTTTTAGCTCGTTATTAATAAAAGATAAATCAAAAGAGGCATTGTGTATTATTAAAACATCGTCTTTTATAAACTTGATAAAATCTTTTGCTATATCTTTAAATGGTGGTTGGGTTTTTAAAAAACTGTTTGTAAGACCGTGAATTTTTATCGCGTCTTCTCCAACTATTTTATCTTCGGGTTTTATGTAGGTTTGAAAACTTTTCCCTGTCGGGACACAATCAATTAGTTCAAGGCATGCTATTTCTATTATTCTATCCCCGCCTTCGAGGCTCAGCCCCGTTGTCTCTGTATCTAAAATAATTTCTCTTTTTTTATTGATCATTCTTTTTTATTATATCTAGATTAAAACTTAATATGATTCTTTCTTTATCCGACATATTTGGTTGAACATAGTGGGTTAGGTAACTTGGAAACATCACTAAAAGCCCTTCTTTAGGTTCTATTGAAACGTTTCCCTGATTCCAATCTCCTACCTTAGTGTACTTGTGTTTTTTTACAACCGCCCCCGGCCGAGGATCGTCAAAAACTATATTTCCACAATCTTTTCCTATTTGAACGTAGTATGCAGAACTTATAAGACTGTTTGCGTGAATGTGTCCGGCGTTTGATGCAAATTTTTTGTTTATAATAGACCAGCAACTGCTTACCTTTATCTCAAAACCGCTAAGGTCCCATCTCATATCGTCAGAGACTTCTTTTATCATTGGCGAAATATTATAAAAAAAATTTTTTATGACTTCATTTTTTAAGTCAAGGTCTGGACTGTGCCACCCGAGTTGATTTGATTTGCTAAGCCCTTGTGGGTTTTCTTTTTTTATAACATTTATATATTCAAGAATATTCTTATTTATAGATTCAGCGTTATCGACCTCGCCAATCCAAATTGGTGTTGAAAACTTGCTTAAGACATCTGTTTTTCTTGTTCCGCTCATTATGGCTTGTGTTGCTTTAAAATCTTACCTATAATTTGTTTTAACTCTTTCTTGCTATACCATTTTCCCAGGTAAGTATGCACAACAAAATTTGATAATTTTCTCTTTTTCGCCTCAGGCATTTGTCTTTGTATGATTTTATTTAATCTATCTTTGTTCATGTTGGGCCTTTTCATAACCCTTTTTGTTCTTATTTTTTTTGGGGCAAATGCTAGAATTGTATAGTCACAAATTTTATTCAATTTTTTTTCAAATAAAAGAGGGGTGTCAAGAACAACCAGTTTTTTTTTCATATTTTTGTTTTTTTTAATAAATTTCATCCTAGCTGTGTTAAGTTTTTTGTATATTGTTAGCTCTAGAAGTTTAAGTTTTTTTGGGCTGCTAAACACTATTTGACCAAGAACCTTCTTGTTGATTTTATTTTTTTTTATACTCAAACCATTTTTATCAATTTTCTTAATTATTCTAATGAGGGATGGATCTTTTTTTATATAAATTTTTTTAACTTCAAGATCAGAATCAAAAACTGGAAAGTTCATTTTTTTTAAATGGTTTGATATGGTTGTTTTTCCCGAACCTATTCCCCCGGTTAGACCTATTATGATCATTTGATTATTTTTTTTAGACACTTGTTTTTGATTAGTTTGTTAATTTTTGGACTAAAACCAAACCATTGTTTAAAGGAAGGAACCGCTTGTAAAAGCAACATGTCAACCCCATAAAGTGTTTTAAGTTTTAATTTTTCAGCTTTTTTTAAAAGTTTTGTTTGGTGGGGGATGTAGTTTATGTCAGATACTAAAACCGTCCTTTTTGTATTGTTCAGGTTTATTAGTTGTTCAATTTTTGAGTTTGCGGGCGTGGTGTTTACCAAAAGGTCTGTTTTTGGAATAAGACTGTTTATTTTTTTCAAGCTCATGCCTGTTATTTTTTTATCATACTCAGAAATCTTTTTTATTTTTTTTTCATTTCTCACTAAAACAATAATTTTTTTAAATCCAAATTTTTTTAATGCGTATATTACTGCTTTTGCCGAGCCGCCGAACCCTAAAATCAGTGCATAATTTTTTTTTATTTTGTTTTTTTTATTTTGTTTTTTGATCAGGTTTAAATAACCCAACCAATCTGTGTTTGTGCCGAATGTTTTGTTTTTTTTTATATAAACACAATTTATAGCTCCAATTTTTTTTGACGGCTTGTCTTGAAAATCAACATATTGACTCACATCTTCCTTAAAGGGTATTGTTATGTTCGCCCCAAAAAAATTTTTTTTATTTATTAGTTTTTTAAAATCCCTTCCAAATGTTTTTTTGTTCATTAATATTTTTTTATAACTATACTCAAGCGAATGTGACTTTAACCACACATTAAATATTAAGGGGGAAAGGGAGTGTTTAACGGGGTTTCCTATTATATAAAGATTTTTCATTATAAAATATCTGGCTCTGTTTTTTTAATAAATTTTATAAAATCTAAAACCGGAAAACCTAACACGTTGTAGAAGTCTCCAGAAATTTTTGAAATAATTAGTGGTCCCATTTTTTCTGCCTGATAACATCCTACACTTTTTAATATCTGACTACCACTTTTACTTAAATAAGAATCAACATCTTCGTTTTTGAGGCTTCTTATCCAAACTTTTGTATTCTTGCCAAACGACCATATAATTTTGTTATTTTTGATAACACAAACACTTGAGTATATGTTGTGACCTTTTCCAGATAGTTTTTTTATTTTGTTTTTAGCCTCTTTAAGGTTTTTTGCTTTGTTAAAAATTTTATTATTAAGCTCTATCATCGTGTCACACGCAACAACAATATTTTTGGGGTGTTTTTTTGAAACATCTCTGCATTTAATTTCGGCTAACTTTTTAGTTATATTTTTATAACTCAAACCTTTTTTTTTAAACTTGTTTTTATACTCCCCTTCTTTTATTTTTGGAGCAACAACACGAAAGGGAATTTTTGTGTTTTTTAAAATTCTTTTTCTAGATTCGCTTTTTGATGCAAGAATGATTTTGTTGTTAGTAATTCTTTTTTTATTCACGTTATTAGTTTTTTTTATATTTATTATGTTTTTTATATACGTTTATCTTAAATCAATACATTTTTTATTTCGTGTTAGTTGTTTTATAAACAAGCTGTTTTATTGTTAACAATTATATTTATTAATTATTTATAAACAAATTATTTTTAAAAAAATACCCACTTATCTTGGTGATTAAGGTTTTATTAACCTTGTTAACTGGATGTGATTATTTTTATTAATTATAAGAAAAATTCCTTAAAAAAAGGGGTTTTTTTTTAATTATACTTATACATAAAACAACTACTACAAATACTTTTATAAATTAATATAATATTATTTTGACAATTATAATAAATAATACTATTAGTTTGTTTCCTTCAAATTTTAACAACCTCAATTAAAAATGAACCTACAAGACTTAAAATTAAAAAAACCAGAAGAACTATTGGCAGAAGCCGAAAAACTTGAAATCGAGGGTGCTTCATCTTTAAGAAAAAAAGATTTAATGTTTGCGGTTTTAAAAAAAATGGCAAAAGAAGGTTCTATTATTACAGGGCAAGGTGTTTTGGACAAAATGCAAGACGGTTTTGGTTTTTTAAGATCTCCCGAATCAAACTATCTTCCAGGACCAGACGATATTTATGTTAGCCCAAGTCAAATTAAAAAATTTGGTTTAAGAACGGGCGACACCGTAAATGGTGAGATAAGAGCACCAAAAGATAGTGAAAGATACTTTGCACTAATAAAACTTGATAAAATTAATCACAGTGAACCTGAAAGTATTAAAAATAGAATAAATTTCGAAGACTTAACACCCCTTTATCCAGAAGAAAGATTTAAATTAGAACAAGAAAAACCGACAGCAGATTTAACAGAAAGGATAATAGATATTGTTTCCCCTTTAGGTAAGGGTCAAAGATCATTAATTGTGGCACAACCTCGAACAGGTAAAACAATTATTATGCAAAAAATTGCAAACGGAATAATAAAAAATCATCCCGAAACAAAACTTTTAGTTTTACTAATAGATGAGAGACCTGAAGAAGTTACAGATATGCAAAGAACCGTCAAGGGAGAGGTTATAAGCTCAACATTTGATGAACCGGCCTCTAGACACGTACAGGTTGCTGAGATGGTTATAGAAAAAGCAAAAAGACTTGTCGAATACAAACACGACGTAGTTATTTTATTAGATTCAATTACAAGACTGGGAAGAGCATATAACACCGTTGTACCTTCAAGCGGAAAGGTTTTAACCGGAGGTGTTGATGCAAACGCACTTCAGCGACCAAAAAGATTTTTTGGTGCTGCCAGAAATGTTGAAAACGGCGGGTCTTTAACAATAATTGCAACGGCACTGATTGACACAGGAAGCAGAATGGACGAAGTTATCTTTGAAGAGTTTAAAGGAACCGGAAATAGTGAAATTAACCTCGACAGAAAACTAAGCGACAAAAGAACCTACCCAGCAATAGACATATCTAAATCTGGAACCAGAAAAGAAGAACTTCTTTTAGACAAAGACGAACTTGGAAAAATATTTATTTTAAGGAAAATTCTTGCGCCAATGGGAACAACAGAATCTATGGAGTTTTTGTTAGATAAAATGAAAGGCACAAAAAGCAACGGCGATTTTTTTTCAAGTATGGGAAAAAACAACAACTAAGGAATTAAAATTAAAGAACCGGTTGTTTTTCTAGACTGAAGATCTTTGTGTGCTGTGGCTGCATCTTTTAATTTATATCTTTTACCAACCCCGACACTAATCTTATTTTTTTTTATCATTTCAAAAACAGCACCAGAACTTAATTCCAACTCTTTTTTTGTTTTGTTGTAAACAAGAAGGCTTGGTCTTGTGTAATAAAGGTTTTTTGGCGCAAAACTTTTATGCAAACTTACATCAGGTATCATACCTGAAGACTGACCAAACGAAACAAACAAACCCCTAGAACCAAGGCAATCTATGGTTGTTTGGAATGTGTTTTTTCCCACCCCATCATAACCAACACTAACGCCGGCACCACTTGTTTTATCCATAACAATTTTTGCCACATCTTCTTTGTTGTAGTTTACAACAACCTCACAACCAGAATTTCTAACCAAAGCAACCTTTTCATCACTACCGACCGTGCCTATCATTTTTGCACCAATAGCCGAAGCCCATTGGCACGCTAGAAGCCCAACACCGCCGGCAGCTGCGTGAAACAAAAACAGTTCACCTTTTTTTATTTTATATGTTCTGTTAAAAAGATACTCAACAGTCATTCCTTTTAAAAGGATCGATGCGGCACTTTCATCATCAATAAAATCAGGAATTTTTATAGTTTTATCAGATGGAAAATCACGTTCTTCACAATAGGCGCCAATGGGCCCAGAAGCATAACCAACCCTGTCACCAGTCTTAAAATCATCCACCCCAGATCCAACAGCAATAACCCTGCCAACAGCTTCCAAGCCTAAAAAACAAGGCAGTTCAACGGGGTATATGCCCGATCTATGATAGGTATCTATATAATTAACACCAATTGCAGTGTGTTTTATCCTAACCTCACCACTACCTGGCCCCCCATCCTTAAGGGGAACATTTTCCCAAACCATCGATTCAAAGCCTCCGGTTTTATTAACCCTAACACCCCCCGTCACAACAACCCCCACTTTTTATAAAAAGTTTTTGAAAAACCAGTATTTTTTTTAAACCACTCTCGCATCTTAACAACATCGTTTATAGGAGAAGAGCAGACAAATCCAGTACAAACATAAACAGTCGTTTTATCATCAACAGCTTTTTTGTTAAAAACAGGATTGTTTTTTGGTAGTGCGTCCCCGTCTTTTAAAAAACTTACGGTGCAAAAACCACCAAGACTTAAAATTAAACTTTTAATAATTTTGGCAAAACCATCATCCTTTAACAAAACTACAAAATGGGGCGCGGACATTTTTAAATAAGCGCCCGCAATATAACTAGAATACGAAACAGGACCAGAGCAAACGCGGCCCCAAGAGTTGTTTATTATTGTTTCGCTCAGATCTTTGTGAAGGGGTTTCCCAAAAACGTTATATGCCCTTATTAGATTTTCAACCATCAACCCCGACCCCGATTGTGTAGCATTGTCAACCACGCTTTTTGTTTTTAAAAAAAGGTCTCCAAAATTATTATTTGTAAAACAAAAATCTGACAACTTTTCGTCAAAAAAATCTCTTAAAACAACATTCAAAAGCATCTCTGCGAGATCCAACTTTTTTTTATCGACGTCAACCTCATTAAAAATAAAACAAGCTTTAATAAGGTTGGCATAATCATCCAAAAGTCCCGGCCCTCCCAATTTGCCGCCGCAAGAGCTGTGAAAAAGCTGGTTGTTAACAAGGTGTTTTGTAGTAATAAAATTAAAAACCCTCTTACCTTCATCAAGGTATTTTTTTTCACCGAACGCACAACGCGCTCTCAACAAAGCGCAAACCAACATCGAATTCCAATCTGTTAGAATTTTATGATCTATAAAGGGAGGAGAACGCCTCTTTCTTTTGGATAAAAGATTTTTTAAAAAAATATTTGTGTTTTCAGAAACTTCAAACGAAATGTCTTTTTCCAAAAATTTTCCAATTCTGTGGGGAATGTTTTTCCCCTCCCAGTTTCCATTTTTTGTAAACCCATATTCAGCTAAGCTTTTTTCAAAACCTGGCCCAACAGCGCTTAACGCCTCCTCATAATCCCAAACATAATACTTTCCCTCTTCTCCGCCACTATCGGCATCCACAGATGAAAAATAACCATGAAGGTTGTCCTCTTTGAACAACATCTCGGAATTAAGCCATCCAAAAGTATCCTCAACTCTTTTTTTATAAATGCTCCGCGGCCTAACGGAATGCAAAACAGAAATTACCTCAACTAACAAGGCGTTGTCATATAGCATTTTTTCAAAGTGAGGGACAAACCAAGATGAGTCTGTAGAATATCGTGCAAAGCCCCCGCCCACATGATCATAAATGCCGCCCGAACAAATAGAATCAATTGTGTTTTGAACATAGTTTAAGGAAACGTTGTTTTGATCAGATGGTGAAATGCTTGTTAACATTAGGGTTTTTAATAGCGGCGCCATTGGGAATTTTGGTGAGCCAGAAATTCCACCCCTTTCTTTATCCGTCATTTTTAATATTTTAGCTTTTAACAACTCTATTTCAGAGGGAGAGCTTTTTCCTGGTTGATTTTGAAAAAAAACCTTATCTAAAGCCCCCTTTATTAACATACCGTTATTTCTTAGATCTGAATTTTTAGTTTTATACAAATTTGAAATATGATTAAGAACCTCAACAAAGGCAGGCATCCCAAATTTTTGAATTTTTGGAAAATATGTGCCCCCCCAAAAAGGTCTTAAATCGTTATCTAGAAACATGGTTAGCGGCCACCCACCTTGCTGCCCCATTAAGGAAAGACTGGCTTGATATAAAGAATCAAGATCAGGCCTTTCCTCCCTGTCAACCTTAATATTAATAAAGTTTTTATTCATAACAGATGCAGTATATTCATCTTCAAAACTTTCATGAGCCATTACGTGGCACCAGTGACAAGAAGAGTATCCGACTGATAAAAGAACGGGCAATTTAGAACCTTTAACCAATTTAATGGTGTTGGAATTCCAAGACATCCAATTAACAGGATTGTTTTTGTGTTGAAGTAAGTATGGACTTATTTCGTTTATAAGATTATTGGACATAGAAAAAAATAAATTATAAATAAACGTTATGAACAAAGAAACAATATACGCGCTTTCTACACCATATGGCAAGTCAGCAATTGCGGTATTTAGAGTATCTGGGCCAAACTGTATAGACATAATTAAAAAACACACAGACATAAAAAAGCTCAACCGCTCACAACAAACACATACAAATTTTTATATAGACAAAAAAAATAAAAAAATATTAGACAAGGTTGTTGCGGTGTATTTAAGATCTCCAAAAAGCTATACGGGAGAGGATATGCTAGAAATAAGTACACACGGGAGCCGGGCGATAATAAAGGGTTTTATAGAGGTTTTTACTAAAACAAAATTATGCAGATTGGCTGATGCCGGAGAGTTTACAAGAAGGGGTTTTGAAAATAATAAATTTGATTTGCTGCAAACAGAGGCAATATCAGATCTTATAAACGCAGAAACAGAGGAGCAAAAAGAGCAAGCAGTAAAACAGCTAGATGGCGGGTTAAGTAAAAAAATAAAATATTTTGAAGATCAAATAAAGAAAATATTAGCGAACACGGAAGCAATTATAGATTTTTCAGATGATGAGGTTCCAAAAAACATAGAAAAAAAAATAAAAGAACAAACCAAGAACATAATAAAAGATATAAATAATTTTATTAAAGATGACAAATACGGAGAAAGAATACGAAGCGGATTTTATGTCACGTTAATTGGTAAAACAAATATTGGTAAATCTTCTTTAATAAACTATTTAGCAAAAAGGGATGTTTCAATTGTAACAAAAACGCCCGGAACAACAAGGGACTTAATTGAGATCGGCTTTGATTTATGGGGTCTTCCAGTATTTTTTATAGACACTGCAGGAATAAGAAAATCAAAAAACAATATCGAAAATATCGGGATTAAAAGAGCTATTGAAATGGGAAAAAAATCAGCAGTAAATATAGTTTTTATTGAAAAACTATCGGAGGTAGAAAAATATAACAATATGTTTGACAATAATATTTTTGTCCAGTCAAAATCAGATATTAATAAAAAATTGATTAAATCGAGAAAAATTATAAAAATTTCATCAAAATCAGGATATGGAATCCAAAATATGCTAAAAAAAATACATATAAGAATATCAAGAAAAACTCCTAAAAACTCACTTGTTTCACGTGAAAGACACAGAAACATCCTTAAGGAGTGTTTAAAAACCTTAGATAAATCAAGAAAAATATCAAATATTGACCTGGTTTCAGAAGAAATCCGAAAATCATTAAATATTATTTCAAAAATTACTGGAAAAACAGACATTAATGAAATATTAGACATTATATTTAAAGAATTTTGTATAGGAAAGTAGATTTCACGTGAAACAAAACATAAAATATGATGTTATAGTGGTCGGTGGCGGACATGCGGGCACAGAAGCAGCTCACGCTGCGTCAAGAATGGGAAAAAATACAGCCCTTATAACACATGAAAAGTCAAAAATTGGGGAAATGTCATGTAACCCTGCAATTGGCGGTCTTGGAAAGGGCCATATTGTTAGGGAAATTGATGCCTTAGACGGGGTTATGGCGAGAGCAATTGATGAATCTGGAATTCATTTTAGAATATTAAATGAGAGCAAGGGCCCAGCAGTTAGGGGGCCAAGAGCACAAGCTGACAGACTTTTATATAAGAAAGCGGTACAAAAGATATTATCAGAACAGAAGAATGTTAAAATTATTGAGGGTTCGGTTGATGATGTTCTAATAAGGAATAAAAAAGCCTACGGCGTAGTTGTAGATGGCCATTTTAAATATTTTTGCAAAGCACTTATAATAACCACAGGAACATTTTTAAGAGGTAAGATTGTTGTTGGAGAAAAATCGTATCCGGCAGGCCGGGTTGGAGACAAGCCAAGTATCAAGCTCGCTCAAAAAATTGAAAAAATAGGATTTTCAATTGGTCGTCTTAAAACCGGCACACCACCAAGAATTGATAAAAAATCTATAAATTTCAATAACTTAGATGTACAAAAGGGAGATAAAAAACCTAAACCATTTTCATATAGAAATTCAAAAATCAATGTTTCTCAGATCAATTGTTATATAGCCTATACTAACGAAAAAACTCATAAAATAATTAATCAAAATTTAAATAAATCTGCAATCTATTCAGGCGCTGTAAAATCTATGGGGGCCAGATACTGTCCCTCCATAGAAGACAAAGTGGTTAAATTTTCTGGCCGCAATAGACACCAGATATTTTTAGAGCCGGAAGGTTTAAATAGCGAAATAATTTATCCAAACGGTATTTCAACTTCTCTTCCTGAAAATATTCAGTTAAAGTTTGTTAGGTCAATCAAGGGTTTAGAAAATGCAGTAATCACGCGTCCAGGTTATGCAATTGAATATGACTATATTGACCCAAGAGAATTAAAACACACTCTCGAAACAAAAAAAATCGAATCTCTATACTTTGCAGGGCAAATAAACGGAACAACTGGATATGAAGAGGCAGCAGCACAGGGAATTGTAGCAGGAGTTAATGCGGCAATAAATAAAAATGGCCGTGGTTTTGTTTTGTCCCGCTCACAGGCATATATAGGCGTATTAATTGATGACCTCGTTACAAAGGGTACAAATGAACCCTATAGAATGTTTACTTCAAGAGCTGAATACAGGCTAACTCTTCGTGCCGATAACGCCGACCTAAGATTAACAGAACTTGGAATTAAAGCTGGATGTGTCAAAAGTATAAGAAAAAATCTTTTTTTAAAAAAAAGGAAACTTATTAAAAAAGCTTTTACATCTATAAAACAAAATAAAGTTTCACCCAACAAACTTCTTAAGCACGGCATTAAAATTAATCTTGATGGCAAACTAAGAACCGCTCTTGATCTTTTGAACTACAAAAACATATCATTTTCATCTCTTGAAAAAGTTTGGCCAAATTTAAAAAATATTTCCCCAGAAATCAGAGAGCAAATAGAAATAGAGGCTCACTACAGCGGATATTTAAAAAGGCAAAGAGAAGATATTGAAATTTTTAAAAAAGATGAAAATCTAATGTTTCCTCCTAATTTCAATTTTAATAATGTTGGCAGCCTTTCTAATGAAATTGTCGAAAAATTAAACAAAATTAACCCGCCTACGATTGCAGCTGCATCGCGCATATCAGGAATTACTCCTCCAGCAATAATTGCGCTTCTGCGACATGTTAAGCGTGGTCCCCAAAAGATAAGGTCCCAAAATTTTGATTAACTCCAACGATAAAGAATTTAAAATCCTTGAAAACTTTAAGCTTTCAAAACCACAAGTTATTAAAATTTCTGATTACATAAATCTTTTAGATACTCACAACAAGGTATCTAACTTGGTCGGTAAATCTACAATGTTGAATCCAATTAAATCACACATATTAGACTCCATTCAAATTTCTAAAGTTATTACTGAAAAGAATTCTAGAATTATTGATATGGGAACCGGCGCTGGTCTTCCCGGCATTGTACTGTCAATATTCGGCTATAAAAATCTTTTTCTAGTTGATTCAAACGGCAAGAAAACTAGATTTCTTGAACAAGTCACAAGGCGCCTAAACCTTTCTTGTAAAATAATTAACTCCAGAATTGAAAACTTAAAAGAAAAAAACTTCGATTATGTTGTTTCTAGGGCCCTGGCAAGTCTCGAAAGGCTGCTTTTTTATTCTTCGTTTTTATCTAACAAGAAAACAAAATTAATTTTTTTAAAAGGTCAAAAAGTTAAAGAGGAAATTATTAATGCAAAAAAGAAATGGGTATTTGACTATAAGCTTAGGAAAAGTCTTTCTGACAGAAGGGGAAGCGTCTTGTTAATCAGCAATTTTAAAAGAAAATTATGACTAAAATAATAGCAATAGCAAATCAAAAGGGCGGGGTTGGCAAAACCACAACCGCAATAAACCTTGCCACAGCTCTTGTTTCAATTGGTCAAAAGATTTTGGTTTTAGATCTGGATCCCCAATCCAATGCAAGTACAGGACTCGGCATTTCTGAGGACAGGAGAAAAAAAACTGTTTATGAATTGTTTGTTTCAAATGAATATGAAAAGAATTCAATTCAAAATACAGCAATACCAAATCTTGATATAATACCGTCCAGAACCGACCTGGCCGCAGCTGAAATTGAGCTAGTTGACCTTGAAAACAGAGAAAGCATTTTAAAATCCCTCCTTTTAAAGATAGAAAATTACGATAAAATAATCATTGATTGTCCGCCGGCGCTTGGTCTTCTGACAATTAACGGACTTGTGGCCGCTGGTTCAGTAATAATTCCCTTACAATGCGAATTTTTTGCGCTTGAAGGCTTATCCTCATTAATTTCTACGATAGAGTCTTTGCGCGAGTCTTTCAATAAAAACTTACAAATACAAGGAGTTGTGCTCACGATGTTTGATAAGCGCAACTCACTCAGTTATTTGGTTGAGCAGGATGTTAGAAAGCACCTTGGGGGCAGGGTTTATAAGACAGTAATTCCCAGAAATGTAAGAATTTCAGAGGCGCCAAGCCATGGAAAACCTATTCTTATATATGATATAAATTGTCCGGGCTCTAGGGCATACATAGACTTAGCAAAAGAGATAATTAAACAAGAAAGCGATGGTTAAAAATGTCTGATGAAAAAAATAAAAAATTAGGAAAGGGGCTTTCCTCTCTTTTATCAGGGAAATCTTTTACAAGAATGCAAAAAGGATCCTTTATTGATTCAGTGAACACAGAGCTTAAAATAGGCATAACTAAAATTATTCCCAACACAAACCAACCTAGAAAAAAATTTGACAAAGAAGAGCTTCAAAATCTATCGGTATCGATTAGGGAAAAAGGAGTTGTTCAGCCAATCATTGTTAGAAAGGATAAAAACAGTGATAACTATGAAATTATTGCAGGAGAAAGAAGATGGAGAGCTGCCCAGGCCGCCGGTCTTGATGAAATTCCAGCAATAATTAAAAACATGTCCGATACCGAAGTTTTTGAAGTTGCGCTTATTGAAAACATTCAAAGAGAAAACCTAAACCCAGCAGATGAGGCAAAAGCTTATTCATATCTGTTAAAGCAGCATAAAAACAATTATGAATCTTTATCTAAGATTCTGGGTAAAAGCAGAAGTCACATATCAAATATGGTAAGACTTTTAGAGCTTCCACAAGACGTCATAGAGTTGTTATCAAGTGGAGAACTAACAATAGGTCATGCAAGGCCTTTAATTGGGCTTCAGGATGCAAGCAGTCTTGCTAAAGAAATTATTGCAAAAAAACTTAGCGTTAGGCAGGTAGAAAAAATCGCATCTTCATACAAGCCAAAACTAAAAAGAGTAAACAAAAAACTAGCGGATCCGAATATTAAAGAACTTGAAGAAGAATTATCAAAAAAAATTGGATTAAAAACATCCATAAGTTTTAGCGATAAATCAACCTCAGGATCTATAACGGTTTATTATTCAAATCTTGACCAGCTTGATGATATTATGAAAAGGCTGAAGAGCTAGAATTTAAAGATTATCTCATATTTTGAGCAATATTTAACATTCCTCTGTGAAGTATTGGTCTGAAAATAGCCTGATTTTCTCTCATTTTTAATTCAACTTGCGATATTATCCTTAAGCTGTCCGCTATATTTTTGTGATTATTTTTTCTTACTATGCTTTTAAAGGTTTCCTTTTTTTTAAATAAGTATTTTGGCATATGATAGTCTACAGCACTGTCTAACCCCTCTCTATCGCACGAGGTCATTGTTTCGCCAAAAATAAATAATAAATTTTTTATTTTCGATAAAAGAAAAACAGCTTCTTCCATATTGTTAATTTTATTAATTGAAAATGATCCAAAAAAATTAATATTACCAGAGAGGCATTTAAATATTATATCGTCATGGGCAAATGAACCGCTTCCTGAAATTAAATTTTTTATTAATTCATAGGAGATAACATTTTCATCCAATAGCGTTAATTTGTTTAATTCATTTTGAATTATTTGATAACTGTCGCCTAAAATTTCCACCAAGTAAGAGATTGCCCCATCTTCTATTTTTAATTTATTATTAACTCCAAATTGAATTATTGCCCTTCTCAGTTCTTTAGAATCTGTTTTATAACAGGGTATTATTAATCCCTGTGGGTCCTTTTCAAAAAAAGACCTTAATTTAGATTTAGGCCCCAACTCTCCAGCAATCAAGACTATTAACTTATTAGATTCTTTAATTAGTAATTTATCGATTATGCCCAATATTTTTTCCCCGACATTTATTATTTTTATCACCTCATTATTAACGAACATCGATTGTTCTTGAACAGCCTGAATAATTTTATTTACATCATCATTTTTAAAGTCGAATATTACAAAAGAATCCTTTTTCTCACTATTTTTTAAAAACACGCTCTGGATTTTTTTACTTCTATTATAAGCCAGCCCCTCATCAGGCCCGTATAATAAGATTGGATTTCTTGCAGGACTAAGAGTTTGTATGTATTTATCTACTTCAAAATTTTTTATTTTCATCTTAAATTAATTTATAATTAATCGGTATATAGACCACAACCATCAAAATCGGCAATCGCCAGATATGGAGCAACGAAGGGAATTTTTTTTGACCCAGTTTTTATTGCATTAAACACCTGTGGATAAAAATGTTTGACATTATATTCAATATTTCTGTTTACCGCCGCTATTTCTGATGCAATGTTTCCATAATCGTAACCACCAGACTTAGAATTATAACTAGCATCGGTTTTATTTTCTTTTGATAAAATTACACAACCCTCATTGTCATAAAGGGTATACTCAATCGTCACCGTAGACTTAAATCTATTTGCCGTACCGTCAACGTTATAAACCTGAACAGATCTTGAACCAAGACCAACGCTTGCCTTTAAGGTATACCTGGTTATCCCCTCGTTTGTTTGCCTGCCCCCAAATGCTTCTTCAAGTTCGTTTTTAAGCTTAACGCCATATCTTCCATCTATTGGCATTATATAAATATTATTAATTTTCTCTTTTACATCTGCACTTTCTTTATATAGCGGTTGTATGTTTGCGCAAGATTGAAAAAAAACAACCCCAATAATTGCTAGATTTAATTTGGTAATTAGTTTCATTTTATAATACAAAATTTAAAATTTTATTAGGAACATAAATTACCTTCTTTATTTTTTTTGAGCCAGCATATTTCTGAACCTTGCTGTTTTTCATTGCAATGTTTTCCGCCTTTTCTTTACTTATATTGCTATCTACCTCTATGACGGATCTAGTTTTGCCATTAATTTGTATTGCCAGCTTAACTAAGACTTTTTCATTAACAGAATCCAGGCTGATCTTTTCCGGCCAACGCTGCTCAATTACCATTCCTTTATTTCCAAATAACTTCCAAATCTCCTCGCTTATGTGGGGAATTATAGGGTGGATAAGCTTAACATATGCGTTTACAAAAACAGATAACGACTCCTCGCTTAAATTTTTAGACTCATATTCTTTTTGTGCTATGCTAGTTAGCTCATATATGTTGGCAATCACTTTATTAAAATGAAAACCTTCGATATTGTTTGTAATCTTTTCTATGTAATTATTTAAAGACCTTAATAGATGATAGTCTTCGTTGCTCCTTGATTTTTTTGCTATCTTTCTGCCTTTATTTATATCAACTACAAGTCTCCAAATCTTGTTTATGAATTTAAAGGAACCCTCAATACCGCTCTCAGTCCACTCAAGATCCCTATCAGGAGGACTGTCCGACATCATATACCAACGAGCTGTATCAGCCCCATATTTTTTGATGATTGAATCTGGATCTACAACATTGAACTTAGACTTGCTCATTTTCTCCACCCTGCCAAGTTCCACATCTTTGCGATCATCAAATTTTTTATAAATTTTTTCTGCAGTATCAAAGTAAACATCATCAGGCTTTAACCATACCCCCTCCTTACTACGATAAGTTTGGTGGGTGACCATACCTTGAGTAAACAGACCGCTAAACGGTTCGCTGAATTGAAAGTACTTAAGATCTCTTAGTGCTTTTGTAAAAAATCTAGAATAGAGAAGGTGGAGTATTGCGTGCTCAATCCCGCCTATATATTGGTCAACAGGCATCCAGTATTTTATACTGTCATAATCAAAGGGGTCTTTAAAACGAGGAGAGCAATATCTAAGAAAGTACCAAGAAGATTCAAAAAAAGTATCAAAAGTATCCGTTTCTCTTTTTGCACTCATACCTGTTATTGGGCATTTCGTCTTTTTCCACTCTTCGTTTTTATCTAGGGGGTTTCCCTTGCCAGTAAAATCAATATTTTCTGGAAGAATTATCGGGAGATTTTCTATATTTTCAGGAACTATTTCACCATCTTCTCTATATACTACAGGGATTGGACAGCCCCAGTATCTTTGTCTTGAAATGCCCCAATCTCTTAACTTATAATTAATTTTTAGGTTTGCGCTCCCGGAACCACATAGTTTTTCTGAAACAGCTTTTTTTGCGTCGACGACCGTCATACCGTTTAAAAAATCTGAATTAATCAACAATCCATCTTCAGTGTACGCTTCATTTTTTATCTTAAATTCTTCCTCTTTTAAGCTGTTTGGCCTTACAACAGGAATGACATCAAGTTTATACTTTATTGCAAAATCTAAATCCCTTTGATCATGTGCAGGACATCCAAAAATTGCACCTGAGCCATATTCCATTAGGACGAAATTTGCTATAAAAACCGGAATTGTTTTGTTTTCTTTAAAAGGATGAAAAACTTCCACTCCCGTATCAACCCCAAGCTTTTCTTCGTCATCGTTAGTGAATTTTATTTTATTTATTTTTTCTATAAAATTTTTCACCCTTGAACTGCTCTTTGAAATCTCTTTTGCAATTGGATGATCACAAGAAATAGCACAAAAAGTTGCTCCATAAATTGTGTCTTGACGTGTTGTAAAAACTTTTATTTTTTCACTGGAAAGCATATCTGATTTTTTGATTTTAAAATATATTTCAACTCCCTCAGACTTGCCTATCCAATTTGTTTGCATAAGTTTAACTTTTTCTGGCCATTTATCCAGAGTTTCCAAATCGCTTAAAAGCTCTTCAGAATACGCGCTTGTTTTTAGGAACCATTGCGATAGGTTCTTTTGCTCTACTTTTGCTCCCGAACGCCAACCTTTTCCATCAATTACTTGTTCGTTTGCTAAGACTGTTTGGTCAATAGGATCCCAGTTTACCATTGATTCTTTTTTATATGCCAAACCCTCTTTATAAAGTTCAATAAAAAATCTTTGTTCATGTTTGTAATACTCGGGGTGGCAGGTAGCAATCTCTCTATCCCAATCAATAGAAAGACCCATACTTTTTAACTGATTTCTCATTACTGAAATATTTGAATAGGTCCATTTTGCAGGGGCGCTTTTTTCTTTTCTGGCAGCATTTTCTGCAGGAAGCCCAAACGCATCCCATCCCATCGGATGCAAAACATTTAACCCCATCATTTTTTTATACCTAGCTACAAGGTCGCCCAAAGCATAATTTCTAACATGTCCCATATGTATTCTTCCGGAAGGATAGGGAAACATTTCCATTATAAAATATTTATTTCTTTTAAGGTCAGTGTCTGTAGAAAAAACTTTTCTCTTTTCCCATTCCACTTGCCAGTGTTGCTCAACCTTTTGATGATTGTATTTTTCCATCATTGTTTGAGCTATTATTGTCCAGCTAGACGAATTTTCTTTGCTTTTTCTAATATTGCGTTTTCAAGTGAGGCACTTTTTTCTACATCTACTTGTTTATCAATCCAACTTCCCGACACAAGTTCTTGACAAAAAATTGAAGCTTTAAGATTCGAGGTTGTTAGCTCTACCCCTTTAATAAAAATATTAATCTTGCAGCGCTCATCAGTGTTATTGACATCGTTGTACCAATCAGTAATTACTATTCCGCCGAACGGATCTGCTGAAGCTATGGGCATAAAACTTATAGTTTCTAAACCAGCTCTCCAAAGATAGGGATTAATGGGCATTGCCATACCAGTCACTTTATTTTTATCATTATCATCGCCCCCTAGAACAAGTCCTTTTTTTCCAAAAAGCCCACCACCAGACTTAAGCCTGTTCATTGCATCATCCATTGCAATTTTATTCGCAGCTGCGTTGCCGGTCCGGAACTTTGTTCCAGATCTTTTAATGATTTCTTGATTTGTCATCGCTCGCTTGTTTACCTCTGCCGGCTCTTTATATTCACCAACGCAGGATGCAAGAGAAACAACAGAGACCAGACAGGCAATTATAAGTATATATCTCATTGATCTGTTTTACATACTTTAAACTGAGGGAAAAATAAACAAGAAAAAAGGCGGCCAATTGACCGCCTTTTTAAATAAGTCTCTATTTATTTTAATTAGAAGCTTAGCTTTGTACCTATATACCAAGTATTACCTGACTCAGAGTTAGTATTTGCACCTTCGTCAGATGACTCATCACTAGAGAACGCGATAGTAGTTGTTACACCATCAACAACGGCATAGTCAACACTAGCAGCTAGTTGTTCTCTACTGTCTTCTTTGTCTGTAGAAGAAACAGTTGTGCCTTGAGCTACGTCATTAGCAGTCGAATCTTTGTGGTGAGCTGTGAAAGTTAGATCTCCAGAAACGTAAGAGAATCCAATTTCAGTAGCTTCCCAGTCTTCAACTTCTTGAGTAGCATCATCGCCAGTACCTGCGTCGTAAGCAAATTCACCGCCACCAACACCTGCACCAACAGTAAGGTCGCCATTAACAGCAACAACACCCATGTGGTATACACTTGTGTCAGTACTTGTTTCAGCATCAGCATCACTCGCTTCTAAGAAACCAGCACCAATAGTTACTGTAGTGTCACCTTGGTCAGATACGTAAGAGATACCTGCTGACATACCAGAATCAACTGCAGCAGAAGCACCTTCAGATTCATCACCATTACTGTATGAGAAACCTACGCTAAGACCTTCAACATCCATAAAGTCAGCTTCTGATGACCAGTCGAAACCAATTGCATTGGATCCGCTTACGCCATCAATACCTGATTTAGCAGCATTTGAAGAGTCTGCTCCAATTCCGATTTCACCACTTGCGTTTGGCACAGCAGCTTCGAAATTGTCAGACGCTTCTCCAGCGCTGATAAGTTGAAGTGAACTTCCATCTGTGAAAGTTAAAGTAAGACCACTCTCATTAGCAGAAGCAGTACCTTCAGTACTTAGTGTGAAACTAGTTGATATCTTAGTACCGCTATCCATAGTTTCTTCTAAGCTTACTGAAAAGTTACTTTGCATGTCTTCCGACATTGTGCCATCAGATGTATTATCACTGTCTAAGTCAACGTCTTTAAGTCCAACTTTATTTGAACCTGACATTGTTCCTGTAACAGCGCTAGCAGCTGTAGCACCAAGAGTAATCCCAGCTATTGTAGTCGCTAAAAGTAGTTCTTTTTTCATCTACTTTCTCCTTATTTATGTTACGAATATTTAAATATTCTGTTTTGGGTTATTCCAAAACGTAGCCAAATTATTAGGTTTGGTTGATTATTTGAACAAAATTTATGAGTTTTTAGTTATATTTATTAAATATGTTGTATAATTACAACGTTAATTATTATTAAAATTACTGTAAAACTGCCAAAAAGTACTAAATTATGTCAAAAATTGCAAAAAAGTTTGAAAAAATTTGTGAGAAAATAAAAGGGTCTGCAAATAATAGGCCAATAGAATTAATCGCTGTAACAAAATTTTTTACCGAAGAAGTCGTTTCAGAAGCTATCAGTCTTGGTATATTAAATTTTGGTGAAAACAGGGTTCAAGAGTGTGAAAATAAGTTTAAAAATTTATTAAAAACAAATACCGATATTAAACTTCATCTAATTGGTCCGCTTCAAACAAACAAGGCAGAAAAGGCGCTTGGTCTTTTTGATGCCATTCACTCTCTAGACAGAGAGAAACTTGCAATTCATTTAAAAAAATTAATTATACCAAGTTCAAGGACTAAAAGCTTTTTTGTTCAGGTTAACATTGGAATGGAAAAACAAAAAACTGGCGTCGTCCCATCTCAAACAAAGGAATTTGTCAATTGGTGTGCAAACGATCTTAACCTTAATATTGTTGGCCTGATGTGCATACCCCCCATACACCAGAATTCTAAGAATTTTTTTTTAGAAATGAAAAAGCTATCAGAAATTTGTAAATTAAAAAAACTTAGTATGGGAATGAGTACTGATTATGTAGAAGCTATTAACTGCGGTGCCACACACATAAGACTCGGCACCGCTCTTTTTGGAGAGAGATCGAAAAAGTAATGATTAATAATATAATTAATATATTTTCTAATGATGAATTTATTTTTAATACGCTAAAGAATATAATTAATAAAAATTATGCTTTTCATATTAATTATATCCATTTGCAAAAAAAGAAAAAAATTATTATAAATTATAAAAATTTAAATATAATATTTATCCCCCCAGTCTTTAAAGTTGCAGATTGTGCTAATATTAAATTAGCAATTAATAATAAGAATTCAAAAAAAATAATTTTGTGCCTAAACAGAAAAATTGGTCCTACATTTTCTTCATTTAAAGATAATATATTATTCCTCCCGGTTTCAATTTATGATTTAGAAAAAAAAATTAATGAAATAAACTTATCATCACCCGTTTCCTACGGGGATCTTGTGTTAAACCGTTCCTATAATGCTTTAACAAATGTTCGCAACAAATCCCATGTGGCCCTAACCGAAATTGAATCAAATATTTTAATTATGCTGATAGAACACCCAGATTCAATGACTAAAAAAAGACTAAATAAAGAGGTTTTAGGCCATAAAAATGATATAGACAGTCATTCTTTAGACTCCCACATATACAGAATAAGAAAAAAACTAAAAGAGATTGATTCAAGCTTAAAAATTAACGTTAAGAAAGCGGGCATCTATACTATATCTTAATTTAATGTCCTTGCTAAAGGATTGACCATGCTAAAGGTTTTTTTATCTATGACAATACCTTTATTAATATTAAAAATAGAAAAAACGGAACCACCCCCTTCCGTTTTCCAAAAAACTTTTTTAAGCGCAATTGGTTTATTTTGAAAAATAACTTTAAATTCGCTTATTTCTTCAATTTCCATATTGTGAAGTGTAATTTCAATTAAATCATTTCTCCCCACAAGCGTGTATGATTCATCTGACAGGTTAGATAAATTAAAAATCATTTCAAAAAATTTTAATGCTGTCTTGTCAGGGCTAAAATATTCAACTTCCATTAAATCTTCATTAAAATACATAGCCTTATTATTCTTAGAAATAAATGTAATTTTTGTAGGTTTTTGATAAATTATTTTTATTTTTTTTTCATAATAAGTCATTTCCCCTTCTGAAAGGCTGCCATCAGGGTTTGCTTGGATAAAATCACATTTGAATTTATTTAAACTTTTAAGGTATTTTGATAACTCATAGGCATTGTTTTCATCTGCATAGATATTATTTCCAAGATTAAACAATATAAATGTATATGCAAGAAGTGGAACAAATCTTTTTTTAAGCACTGTTTTTTAAAACCTCTCTTTTCCCAACATGATTAGCCTCGCTTATTAAGCCCTCTTTTTCCATTTGTTCAATAATACTTGCTGCTCTATTGTATCCAATTTTCAGATGCCTTTGTATAAAACTTGTTGATGCTTTTTTTTCATGCAATACAATTTGAACTGCCTTATTGTAAAGCTCATCAACCATTTCCGTTTCCATTGCAAAATCAAAATTTCCTGAACTTAAGCTTTCCTCAGCAGTTATATTTTTAGAATAATCAGGTCTAGATTGTTTCTTTATAAAGCGTACGACATTTTCTATTTCCTTTTCTGAAACAAAACCACCATGCAATCTTGTGATTTTGCCTCCATTTTCCATAAACAACATATCTCCGCTCCCTAAAAGTTGCTCAGCCCCCATTTCATTTAGAATTGTCCTGCTATCAAACTTACTTGCAACATGATAACTAATTCTACTAGGAAAATTTGCCTTAATTGTTCCAGTTATAACATCAACACTCGGTCTTTGCGTAGCCATTATCAGATGTATTCCTGCGGCTCTGGCCATTTGGGCAAGCCTTTGAATTGCCTGCTCAACATCTTTTCCAGCAACCATCATTAGGTCAGCCATTTCATCAATTATAATGACTATGTGAGGAAGCGTTTCGTTTGGTAATTCCTGTTTTTCTATTATTGGAAGACGCGTATCCGGATCAACCCCTGTAGTTACTTCACGGAACATTTTAACACCCTTTTCTAAAAGACTCTCAATTTTTTCATTGTAAGATAAAATATTTCTAACGCCAGCATGATTCATTAATCTATAGCGATTTTCCATTTCCTTAACTGCCCACTTTAAGGATACGATAGCTTTGTATGGATCTGTAACAACTGGTGTTAGCAGGTGAGGAATGTCTTCATATACGCTAAGTTCAAGCATCTTAGGATCTATCAAGATAAATCTACATTCACTTGGCTTAAGCCTATAGAGCAAACTAATAATCATTGAATTAATACCAACTGACTTGCCTGATCCTGTTGTGCCCGCGATGAGTAAATGTGGCATCTTTTCTAAATCAGCAATAAAAGGAATTCCGGCTATGTCCTTACCAAGAGATAAAATTAAACTATTTTCATTATCAGCATAATTCTCATGAGCAAGAATTTCACTTAAAAATACAGGCGACCTTTTTTTGTTTGGTAGCTCAATCCCAATAATATTTCTACCAGGCTGTGATGATATTCTAACCGAAAGAGCCGACATAGACCTGGCAATATCATCAGCCAAATTTATTATTCTGCTTGACTTAGTGCCCGCTGACGGTTGGAGTTCATACATAGTTACTATTGGCCCCGGCCTTACGTCTGTTATTTCTCCATTTACGCCAAATTCTGCCAGCACCTCTTCTAGTCTCCTCGCTTTTGTTTGCAGGTCTTTGTGACTTTCTTTAGCATCGTAATCTTTTTTATTAGGAAGTTTTAATAACCCCATACTTGGCAACTCATAGTTATACTTTTCTGAAAAATTTAAATTACCTTGATTTGGGTCTTCAATTAAAGATTTTCTTCTTCTTGTTATCCCTGGTTCAGTTCTAATTTTTTGAACTTGATGCGAATCTGTATTTATGGTTGGCTCCTTTTTTGTTTTTTCCATTTCTTCATCTTTGCCTGAAGCAAGCTTTGTGTTTTTTAAATTAACTGCTTTAATAAAAAAATTCTTTATTATAAAAAAAATTGATTTAAAAATAAAAATTGCATAATTATTTTTTAACCCCAGTGAAAACAAAACAACCGGTATTAACGCTATTGCAATAGATATTTTTATTATATTAATAATTATATAATGATAATTAATATAAATATTTTTTAAAAATAATTCACTTAATAGCGAGCCCAATATATTTTCATACAAACTAAATTCTTTGAAAATGGTGCTAAGAAATATTACAACTGTCAGCAAAGATAACAGTCTTATAATTTTATAACCTATTTTCCTGCCTATCGATATTTTTATTCCCCAGACTATAAACGATAAAGAAATTAAATAGGAGGGAATGTCTATATAATTTAGAAATGTGCCCGCAATGTAACCACCAACGTACCCCCCAATATTCTGAGAGATTTGAGATGTACTAAAACCATAATATGAATCTGTTGGTGTGTAGGTAAAGAAAACTGCAAATAATGTCAGTCCTGCAAAACAACTGGTGATTCCAACAAACCTGACAATTAACCATTTTAGCATTGATTGAGCACCGTTTTTGATTTGTTTTTCTATCATAATATAGATATAAAATTGATATAAACCAATAGTTAAGATTTGTAACGTTTCAAATAATATACAGCAAATATGGCATTAAATCATTCAGAGATAATTATTGCGGGTGGAGGGCTTATCGGTCTATGTTTAGCTCCTATTTTAGCAAAAAATTTTGATAACATAGCTATAATTGATCAAAATAGATTCACCTCAAACAATGATTTAAACAAGGATTTAAGAACTATTGCTATTTCTAGGGGCACGAAACTTTTATTAGAAGAATATAATATTTGGGGAAAAATAAAAAGGAATGTTCAGCCTATCAACAATATCAAAGTTCTAAATAGAAGCGAAAATTCTAAAATCTATTTTAGAAGTGAAAACAATAAAACTCCTATGGGTTACATTATTGAGCATTCAAAAATAAAAAAAGATTTAGTAGAAATTATAAAATCTTCAAAAAAAATAAAAATTATTAATAAGTTTAAGATTAACAACATCATCAATGAACAAAATAATATCGTTGTGTGCGATCATGATAAAAAAATATCCTCAAAACTTTTAATAGCTGCAGATGGAAAAAATAGCTCCATAAGAACAATATCTCAAATGGAATCTTATTCGACAACATATAATCAATCGGCAATTGTTTTAAACTTTGTCCATCAAAACAATCATAACTCTACGGCTTATGAAATTTTCCTGCCAAACGGACCGCTTGCTACATTGCCTATGTTATCACAAAATAAAAATATCTTCAAAAGCTCCCTCATATGGTCTGAGAATAGGGATATTGCAGAAAAATTGATACTTTTAAACAAAAGTTATTTAAAAGATATTATTGAAGAAAAAGTTTTAAAATATCTTGGGCCTATTAAAAAATTGGAATCAATTAAATTATTTCCATTAAGCGCGCACATATGCAGAAAATTTTACTGCTATAGGACTGCCTTTGTGGGAGATTCTGCACATTCTATTCACCCAATTGCAGGTCAGGGGTGGAATCTTGGTATGCGTGATGTCAAATACCTTGCTAAAGCCCTAGAAGAACATAAAAGATTGGGAATTAATATAGGATCATCAGAAGTGTTAAAACAATACAACAATATGAGATTTGGTGATGTTAGTGGTATGTTTTTTATTACGCACGGCTTAAATAAGATTTTTTCTAACAAGAATGTTCTTTTAAATAAATTTAGATCAATAGGTTTTGATTATATTGATAAGAATAAAAAAATAACTAAAAAATTAGTTAAATTTGCTTCAGGGCTACATTTATAGTTTTAAGATTTAGGAAAAAATAGTAGACGAAAGTTTTCTTCTAGCAATTTTTGTAGATTCATGTTCATTTCCCAATATTTCAAAATAATCAAATAATATCTTTTTTACCTTTTCTTTGTTTTTGCTACTCGTTTTGATATATAAATCTATAATCATTTCAAAGGCTTTATCGTAATTCTTTCTGCCAAAATATAAATCTGATAACTGTTTGTTCGTTTCCAAACTAAGCGGATCTTTTTTTAGTGCAGCAAAGATTTCTTCCTCTGTAAAATTTTGGTCAGCATTTTTGGTAATTTCATAACTATTTATTGCAGATTTGATATTTTTATCATTCTTAAAGCTATCATCAAGAGAATTTATAATTTCTTCAACTTCTTCAAATTCTTTTAAAGCTATTTTGTTTTTTATATATATTTCTATTATTTCATTATTTTGTTTATCGCTTGCGAGAAATTCTTTGATTAAATTAAGAGATTCTTCATATTTTTCATCATTTAAGAATTTACGGGATTCCTTTATGATTTCAGAAATATTTCCTTCTAATTTTTCTCCAATAATTTTTTCAATAAATTCAACAATCTCTTTTTCACCAAGAGCACCTTGGAAAGCGTTAGCTATTTTTCCATCTTTAAATGCAAATACAGTTGGGATTGATTGAATTTGCAGCTGCCCCGCGAGCTCTTTATTTTCGTCGATATTAATTTTTACCAATTTAACTTTGTTGCTGGCCATTTCAACAACTTTTTCTATTCTTGGACCAAGGTCTTTACAGGGGCCGCACCACGGTGCCCAAAAATCAACAACAATTACTTTTTCTTTGGATGCCTCTATAACCTCAGTTATGAATTGATCTTGGCCAATATCTAGAGGCTTGGCGCTTTTATTATCCTTAATAATTTCCATATGCTTTATTCGACTCTATATACTTCAAGATTAATTAAATGCAACTCTACATTTAGAGATTTAATAAAATTCATAAAATTTTTTACGCTCATATTTACCGTATAATTGTTTATTAGCGGATGAAAATTAACTGTTTCAAAATCTAATATACTTTTATCAAAATAAAATTTGGTTTTTTTTTCAATATCATTAATTAACCCAAACGGAGTAACCGAACCTGCCCCAACACCAAGAACTTTTAATAAAATATTCTCTGAACAAAAAGAAAGGTTTTTTGCTAAAAGCGCACTTCTGACTTTTTTTAAGTCAATCATTCTACTTTCTAGACAACTAATTAAGAATAAATTATTTTTTTTGTCTTTTAAAAAAAGATTCTTTGTGTGCGCTCCAGCAATGGCTCCTCTTAATTTTTTAGAATCTTTGACGGTAAAAAGCTTTTCGTGAGAATATTCTTTATATTCTATATTTTTTTTTTCAAAGTATTCTAATAAATATTCTCTTGTTTGTATCATTACATATCCCAAGTATTTTATATAATAAGAATTGAAATGATGACATTAAAATTCATTTATGTTAATTGATGTATAAAGCGGGCGTAGCTCAGGGGTAGAGCGCAACCTTGCCAAGGTTGAAGTCGAGGGTTCGAATCCCTTCGCCCGCTCCAAATTTTCATTTTTTAAATCCATATAATAGTTTATAATTTCTATAATGATTGCCTATATGTATTTATTTTTTGCTGTGATTTTTGGTACTGCATCTAATTTATTTGCAAAAAGTGCGGAGGGTTTTTCAAAACTTACCCCTTCTATTTTCAGCATAATTACAATCATATTGTGTATGTATTGCTTGTCCCAAGTTATGAAATCTATTCCCGTAGGAATCACTTATGCTATTTTTGCAGGATTGTGCATAGTAGCCACAGTCTTAATTGGAATTATTAAATTTAATCAAATACCGAACATATATTCTTTTGTTGGTCTGGCTATGATTGTTTCAGGGGTTATTATAGTTAATTTATTAGATAAGAATTAAGTATTTTGTCACTGTTTAAGAAACTCTATCCAATTAGATAACTCTAGGGTATGCATTTTTTCATTAATTAAATCTGAATATTTTTCTTCAAGTTGTTCATTTTGTAAAAATTTATAATTATCAAAATAATTTTTTTGATCTATAAATTCTTTCTCTGAATTATACATTTTTTCACCTAATAGAATTTTTTTTCTTTGATCCATCAAGCCCGCTATCCAGCTTGGATCAAATTCAGGATGATATTGAACTGCCCATACTTGAGATTGATTTCTTTCAAAAACAACTGATTGTATTTTACTCTTTTTATTTGATGATAAAACAGTAGAATTTTCAGGAAGGGATTCAGCCTCATCGTAATGCCAACAAAAAGAATCAAATAAATCTTTTTTACCCTTATACAATCTATGGGAAATACCATTTGCATTTAATTTTATTTTTTTTGCGACAACAGCCTCAAGACCATTTGGGTTTTTTCTTACTATACCACCTGCAGCAGTTACTAAAACATGCAGGCCCCAACAGCTTCCAAAAATTTTATTTTTTTTTGTAAATAAATTTTTTGCTAAATCTATTTGGCGCGTGATTGAGGTTGACATATCATAAATATTAAGAAGACTTCCAGTCCATGCTATTCCATCAAAATCATCTAGACTTACACCAAGTGGCAAGAAGTCATCAGTTATAGCCGGATGTATAACAGAAACATTGCATTCATAATTGCTGATTTTATTAATTACTTTTGAATAAACATCGTATTGGGTATTCATGCCTAATTTTATGTAACGATCTGAAGCTTCTTTTTCGTTTCCGTCTACAATTAAAATATTCAAAATTAATTTCCTTATTTTTAATTTAACTTAGTTTAAATATACTTCTTCGTAAACATTGCTGATAAAATTTCCTAGTTTTTCTATCTTTTAGGCGTTAAGATAAATTTATGAAAAAAATATTATATATTCATATTGGAAATCACAAAACTGCAACAACAAAAATTCAACAATTTTGTCAAAAAAATAGTGAAAAATTAAAAAATCTAGGCTTGATATATCCAAAAGTTGGAATTCCAACGGGATCTTTTGGTCATCATAATCTTGCCTGGGAAGTTTTTAGGGATAAAAGATACCAAGATGGCTTTGGAAGCATTGCAGGATTAGAGCCGCTTTTTAATTTAAATAAAACCCTGTTAATTAGTAGTGAAGATTTTGAGTCATTAAAACCTAATAATTCAATTAATACTTTGCTCAACATAGCATCTAGGCACGAATATGAAATCAATATTATTTTATATATCAGAAAACAAGAAGAGCTGTTGCCCTCTTTGATTAAAGAAATAACAAAAAAGGGAGCTGTAATACAAAATATCGACTTACTGATCTCAAGTATAATTAGAAGAGGTTATTTGGATTTTTTAAACTGGAGGTTTTGGTTTAATTATAAATTGCAAATTAAAAGAGTTACCGAAGTGTTCAAAATAGATAAAAAAAATATTTATTTATTATGGTTTGAAAAACAAAATATCATTAAAAATTTTTTAGAACAGATATTTGATCCCTCCGCAATGGAAAAAATAAATTCTAAATTGGTAGAATCTGAAAATTTAATTTTAAACAGAAGTATGTCAAATTTAAGTTATAAAATGCTTAATTATTTTAATATGATTTGTAAGAATTACGATATCGATTACTCAAGATATCAAAACATAAAGAGTATTTTATTAGATAATAAAGTTTTTTTTTCTGCCGAGCACGATTTATTAACTAAGTCGCAAAAACAAATCTTAATAGATGAATTTAAATCTTCAAATGCTTCATTAATTAATGAATCAAAATAAATATCATTAATTAAAATTAGTTTTTAATTTTTTTATATTTATAAAAGAAAACTAAGTTAAATATCCTAAATGTTGATTTTGAATTTCAATCATTTTATCAAACAACTTTTCAGCTTCAGCGGCATTATCTACCACAGGATCGGATAAGAGTGCTTTAATAGCCTTAGATTTTGATTTTTCTAATACTGCTTCTGCAGTTAATCTTATTACACTAGCCTGGTTCATTAACAAAGATGCAAAGTCAGAAGGATAATTTTCTAACTTTAAACCAGAAACGCCACTTTTATTCACAATGCCTGGAACTTCAACAATAATATCATTTGGAAAATTTTTTATGTATTCTTTGTTTGGAAGATTAACTGCTGCTTCTTCATAATTAAGATCATTAATTATACCTTCGATAATTGCAATTACCCTTTCCTTTGGCCTTTTATTAAGATCGAAATAATCCCTATAAGATTCTTCAGACTCATAAAATGTTAGGCAGTGATTTCGATATTTATTATAAAAATCCATTATTGCCTCATGGTCAGCTACACTATATGCCCATTGTATATATTCGCCCAAATGACTATCAGTAGTAATTGGTAAATAATTATAACGATTAAAAAGTTCAAAAAACACCCCTCTCTCACCTCCGGGTTTTTGTGATTGAACCTCGTGGTCATTAATGTAATTCTGAAAATAATTAGGTATTTTTTCTCTTATCAAGGGATAAGCATCTTTTTTACTATCCTTATATCTTGCTTCTACTAAAATGCTGAAGTGGTTTAGTCCCCCAGCTCTATATTCAATATTATCAAAGGTAGTATTCATAATATCAGGCAACTGTCTTTCCATAGAAGCAATTTCATGACACAGGCCAACAAACTTCATATTGGGATATTTTGTCACAACCGTTTGGCAGACACGCTGCATAGGATTAGTATAATTAAAAACAAATGCGTTAGGGCAAATAGCATTTATGTCATCACAAATTTCAATTACTTGCGGAGCAACTCTTAGTGTATGAAACAAACCTCCGGGACCGCCATTTTCACCAAATACTTGCCTAAAACCATATTCGAGGGGAACCTGCCAGTCTTGATCCCATAAATCGAACCTCGGAGCAACTTCAATTGAAATAATACAATAATCAGCATTTTGTAATGCATCTTTGCGATTTGTAGTTGATTCAATAACAAAATCTAAACTTAATTCATCATTATATTTTTTTGCAATAATTTCTGATTTTTTGAGCGATTTAGCGTTTATATCATGTAGAACAATTGTGCTTCCAGTCAGGGCTTTAGATTTAAAAATATCACCAATTGTTCCTAATCCAAAATTTGTGCTACCCGCGCCAATCAAGACTATTCTTTTTTTCATAGTTATCCTTTTACCGAACCTGCAACCAAACCTCTAATAAAATATCTTTGGAGTAAAAAGAAAATGAGCAACGGAACTGTCATTGAAACAAACGCACTAGTTGTTAGTATTTCCCAATTTTCTCCCCTTGATCCTAATAACTCCCTTAATTTTGCAGTGAGAATTATTTCACTAGGTAGTTGATCTAAAAACACCAATCCAACTAAAAGGTCATTCCAAACCCACAAAAACTGTAAAATAAAAATAGACGCAAATGCAGGAACAGATAAAGGTAATATTATTTTTATGAAAATATCATAATGCGTTGCTCCATCCACTCTAGCAGCCTCTATCATCTCATGGGGCAAAGATTTTATAAAATTTCTTAAAAGAAATGTAGTTGAGGCCAGGCCAAATCCCGTGTGTGCCATCCAGACCCCCGGATATGATTTTGCTCCAATATTAAAGAATGCCCCTATGTCATTATAAATGCTTAATAATGGAATCAGTGACATTTGCAAAGGAACAACCAAAGAAGCGATAATTATTGCTAATAACGTGTCCCTTCCAAAAAACCTCATCCATGATAAGGCATAAGCAAAAAAAGAACATATTATAAGTGGAATAATCGTAGATGGAATTGCTACGGTCAAGGTGTTTAAAAAAGCCTGCCCAACCCCTTCTTTAAATAAAACTTCCTTGTAATTTTCTATTGTGAACTTAGGGGGACTTAATGCAGTTATAAAAATCCTTTTTCCATTTTTGTGTTTAAATGAATCTTGAGACTTCCATATGTAATCACCATTTTCAAATACAGTAATTTCGCTTCCATTTTTTAAAATGGCCTTTTCACCAACTAAAAATTGATTAATGTTTTTAGACGTTATTCCAAAACTTGATATTTTTTTTCCTTTAATATTATCAAAAAAATTTCCTTTTATTATATAATTTCCATTTTCTTGATATTGTGAGTCTTTATTTTCAGTTCTAAAAATTTCATTAATTTGTGAAGTTGTTAGTGATGTCCACCACCCGCTGTTAGCTAGCAAATCTTTATCTCTAAATGAGCTAATAAAAAGCCCAAAAGTAGGTATTATCCAAACAACTACAAACACAAGAAGTATTAATTGTGAAATTATTGAAGAAGTAGTATTTTTTCTCATTAAATTTTTTGTTCCTGCTTATGTTTGTAAATATTCCAAGCCATTATTGGCACTACTCCTATCATTATAACTATAGCGAAGACACTGCCCCTTCCTGAGTCTCCGCCGCCCCTAAACATCCAGTCAAACATAAGGTTTGCCATAACTTCAGTTTGCCATTGGCCATTTGTCATAGCTAATATGATATCAAATATTTTTAATACTAGTATTGTAATTATTGTCCAAATTACCAGTATAGTTTGTTCAAGGTAGGGAACAATTATAGAGGTAAAAATTTTTAATTCACTTGCGCCATCTATCCTTGCTGCCTCTAACATCTCTTTGGGTACGCCCCTTAATGCAGCACTAAATATTACCATCGCCAATCCAGTTTGTATCCAAATCATAATTACCATTAAAAACAAATTGTTCCATACAGGGATTGTTATCCATGCTTGTGGCTCAAACCCAAAAAATACTACAACTGCATTCAAGAAACCAATTTGTTCATCCCCGGGCCCTCTATAATCATAAACAAATTTCCAAATAACTCCTGCCCCTACAAAGGATATGGCCATAGGCATAAAAATTATAGATTTAGCAATTGCCCCCCACCAAATTCTATCAGCTAGGTTTGCTATTATTAATCCAAAAAAGGTACTTAACGTTGGGACAATTAATAACCAACCAAGATTATTGATAATACCTCTTCTAAATTGTGGATCATTAATAGCCCAAATATAATTGTCTAATCCAACAAATTCTCTACCAAATTTATCAAAAAAACTTAATCTTACTGTTTCAAATACCGGATATAATATGAATACTAATAATACAATGAATGCTGGCGCAATAAAAATAAAAGCTCTTATTGCTGAGTCATTGTAATTTTTCTTAAAAACTTTCTTTGTGAAAAAATCTAATAAATAATTTGATATGTGATAATATGAAATACAAGCAGTAACTCCAAGAACAATATATGCAATAAAAGAAAAAATAGTCACAAGAAACTTATTATACAAAAAAAACAGGCGAACAAGTTTAATCGTTCGCCTGTTTAAAGGGTTTTATTTTATTGAATCCCAACTTGCTTGAATAGCATCGGCAACATCTTTTGCAGATTTTCCATTAGTATAGTCAACCATACCTGTCCAGAAGCTACCAGCCCCGATTGCGCCAGGCATTAAATCTGAACCATCAAATCTGAATGTTGTTGCACCTGTAAGAATTTCTCCAAGTTTTCTAAAAGTATCACTTGAGTAGGCATTCAAATCAGCACCTTTATGTGGAGTTAAGAAGCCTCCCTTAGCCATCCAATGTTCATTAGGTTCTGCATGAAGTAAAAATTCCATAAACTCCATAGTTGCCTTGTTATCATTGGTTGCAGCAAATAATGTTCCGCCACCAAGAACAGGCTTACCTAAGTCTTTTGTTGAATAAGCTGGAAAGTAAAAGAAATCATAATCTACACCAGCTTCTACACCTTCTGGGAAAAACGCAGGAATAAAGCTTGCTTGACGATGCATCATACACTCAGCAGGCGAAGTAAATAATCCGTTTGGAGCATCTCTGAAATCTGTTGTTGCAACAGCTTTGGACCCGCCATTAACATATTTATCATTTAGAGCGAATGAACCAAAAAAGTCCATAGCTTCTAATACTCTTGGATCATTAAATGGCATTTCATTTGATACCCACATATCATAAACTTTAGGATCATGTGTTCTCAACATTATATCTTCCATCCAGTCTGTTGCTGGCCATCCAGTAGCATCACCTGAACCTAGACCAATACACCAAGGTGTGTTTCCATCATTTGCCATTTTTTCTGTTAAAGCAATCAAGTCTTCCATTGTAGTTGGTACTTCATATCCGTTGTCTGAAAAATTATCAGGCGAATACCAAACCAAACTTTTAACGTTTACTTTATAGAAAATTGCATAAAATTGATCATTTCCATTTTCATCAGGATATGTTGCAAGGTCAACCCAAGATTGTCCAGCAGCATAATTTTCCAACACTGCATTTTTTACCCCACTGCTTAGTGGCGTTAACCCACCAAGGGCAGCCATATTAGCCGCTAAACCTGGTTGTGGAAATATTGCTATGTCAGGGGGGCTACCAGCTTTTATATCTATAACTATTTGTTGCTCAAAACTATCTGAGCCTCCGTATTCAACTGTAGCACCTGTAGCTTTTTCAAAAATTCCAGCTATTTCTCTCATATAACCATCTTCTGGAGCCAACCAAGGACCAGAAATTGTAACTTTTTGCCCGCTCAAATCTGGACCACTGTACTTGTGGCCGGCAGCATACAAACTGCTGGTTGCAGATAAAACAAAGCTTAAAATTAAAGCTAACATATTTATTAATCTCATAATAATTCCTCCTTTATTATGTTAAAAATTAAGTAAAATTTATTTGCGCATTACTATGATTTTATTTATTTATATTGTTGCCAATAATTACTACCAAAAAGTACGAGTAGTCAAGATTTCAAATTGCAGGATAAAGATAAATATAATCAAATATGTTTAATTGTGGATATATTTTGAAAAATACAACTTTTTTTAATGAAGATGATAAAAAATCAGGATTAATCGAAGTCAAATTAGAGCATTTAACGGGCAATATATAAGATTATGAAAATTAATTTTCCATCAAATTTCCTATGGGGAACGGCAACTTCGAGTTATCAAATTGAAGGGGCCGCGAATATAGATGGAAAGGGAAAAAGTATTTGGGATACATTCGCACATACTCCTGGCAATATTAAGAATAATGAAAATGCTGATGTCGCTGCTGACCATTACCGCTTATTTAAGGACGATGTTAGGCTAATGGCTGAAATAAACATGCATGCTTATCGTTTTTCTATTGCTTGGACAAGAATTTTTCCTGAAGGCAGGGGGACTGTAAATCAAAAAGGGTTGGACTTTTATTCAAAACTTATAGACGAACTTCTTAAAAACAACATTAAACCATTGGTTACATTATATCACTGGGATCTCCCACAAAAATTACAAGATAAGGGAGGATGGTTAAATAGAGATACTGCTAAAATTTTTAGTGACTATGCAGAAACTTTTACAAAAAAATTTTCAGATAAAATAGATTTTATTTCTACATTTAACGAACCAGCAGTTTTTTCTATTCACGGTAATGTTGACGGATATATGGCTCCAGGAATAAAAAATAAAGATATATATCTTGCTAGCTTGCACCACATAAACTTGGCCCATGGATATGCGATTCAATCTATGAGAAGTATTAGAAAAGATTTAGAATTGGGATGTGTGTTAAATCTTGGACCCTGCGTCCCGTGCTCTGATTCAGAAGAAGATATTAATGCTACAAACATATATGATATGTATTGGAACAGAGCGTTCCTTAATCCGATGTATAAGGGTTATTACCCAAGCGCGCTAGAAAATGAATTAAAAAAATATATATTTTCAAATGATATTAAAAATATTTATCAAAAATGTGATTACATAGGATTAAACCACTACCAACATTCTAGGGTTAAGGCAGACAAGAATCATTTGTTGGGAGCTAGAGGCGCATATTATAACGAGAAACCATTTGGATTAAGCAATGATGTGGAGCTAACATCTATGGGTTGGGAAGTTGTTCCTGAAGCATATTATGATCAAATAATGGAATTAAAAAATCTTTATGATGATCCTATTATCTATTTGACCGAAAATGGATGCGCATATTTGGATAAAATTGAAAATGATGGGAAAGTATATGATAATAAAAGAGTTGAATATTACAAAAAATATTTGTCTGCTGTTAAAAAAGCAATTGATGATGGAGCTAATATAAAGGGATATATGGTATGGTCCTTAATGGATAACTTTGAGTGGGCGCTTGGTTTTGATAAACGTTTCGGTCTTATCCATATTGATTTTTATACTCTAAAACGAACCCCCAAAAATTCGTATTTTTTTTATAAAGATCTTATAAACAATAACGGGTTTTAATTATTTTATGAAAGAAGACTTTGATATTTATGTTATAACTATAATATGAAAAAGATTTTAGTCACTGGCGGTTGTGGTTTTTTAGGCTCTCACTTATGTGAAAAACTTCTTAAGAGAAAATCTTTTGTCTTCTGTGTTGATAATCTTTTTACGGGAGATAAAGATAATATTTCACACATTATTGGTAATAAAAATTTTAGATTTATTAAAAAAGATATTAATAAAGGAATAAACTTGCAGGTTGATGAAATATTTAACTTAGCATGTCCGGCCTCGCCTATTCATTATCAATATGATCCTGTTGAAACTATTAAAACTAACGTGCAGGGAACAATAAACATATTAAATCTAGCAAAAAAATGTGGTTCTAAAGTTTTTCAGGCATCAACTTCAGAAGTTTATGGAGATCCTGTTTTACACCCTCAAAAAGAAAATTACTGGGGCAATGTTAATCCAATCGGTCTACGAAGCTGCTACGATGAGGGTAAAAGGTGCGCAGAGACTTTATTTTTTGATTATTTTCGGCAACATAAAATTAAAATAAAAGTTGCAAGAATATTTAATACATTTGGGCCCAGGATGCATGTAAATGATGGGAGAGTTGTTAGTAATTTTGTTGTTCAAGCTTTAAAAAATGAGGATATCACAATATACGGTAAGGGCAATCAAACTAGAAGCTTTTGCTATGTTGATGATATGATTGAGGGAATTATTAATTTTTTCTATTCATCAAATAAGATCACAGGACCAATGAATCTTGGCAACATCCAAGAATGTTCGATGAAAAATCTTGCTGAGGAAATTATTTTCCTTACACAATCAAAGAGTAAAATAATATTTAAAAAATTGCCCTCTGATGATCCTAAAAAAAGAAAGCCCGATATTTCATACGCCTTAAAAACAATAAAATGGGAGCCAAAAACAAGTTTACGAGAAGGGCTTTTAAAAACTATTTCTTATTTTAAAAAAGCTATTTGATATTAGTTGCTGCATAAAAACTTTATTTTATCTGATGAGTAAAGGATTTCACTAAAATTTGTATCAATGAATATATTATCTTTATTATTTTTTATTATGCACAACACATTTTTTTCTAAGGGTACTTTTTCTATATAATCTAAAACAAGATTCTTATCTACTATTTCTAAATTTATATAATAACCTTTGCTAAAAAGAATATGCATATATTTTATTTTATCAATCATATTAAAAACAATTAACCGCTGATCGGTTAAAGAAATTATTTCTTTTATTTTAGTAAAATCATTAAAACTTAAATGTTTTTCTAACTTTTCTTTTCCTAATAATCTTTCTTTCTCATTATCATCATAGAGATGCCACTCTGATGCATCAAATGATCTTCTTGAATTAGACTCATAAATTGTTTCGTCGCTGCTAATTATGCTTAGTCCGTAGGGATTTTGATATCTTGCCCATTGAATTTGATAATAAAAAAAAACAATTACCAATATATTCAAAAGAAAAATTATAAATATTCTTATGCCGCCTAAAATTAATCCCGTATGATTAAGTGCAATGATTTTTATCACAATTAATATGGAAAGCGATGATGCCGCTACAAATATTCTAGAATATTGAAGACCATTTGACCAAAATAAATATAGAACAACAAAAGAAAAGAATATTAACAATATATCTTTTGATTTAAAATAAAATGGCGCTAAGAAAACAATCAGAAGAACTGGATTGAGCCAACCAGTTGCAGCCGGATCAGGTCTTGATGGTAAATTTAAAAACTGCCATTTTGGATCCTCAAATCCAAGTGCATGATAAATTATAATGTAAAAATCATTTATGATAGGTATGCCAATGTTAATGTTATAAGCATCTGCGTATAATCCACCCTTAAGATTCCATGAGGAATCATATTCCCCGCCTGGAAAAAGAAGCATCCAGGGACCACCCAAAGGATAGAAAGGATTTAAATAGCTTACAATATTATAAACAATTCCTGAAAATATTAATGTTCCAGATGTAAGAATAATTATTAAATATTTTAATTTTATAAAAATACTTTCCAATTTAATTAGAATTATTGGAAGACCTACAATGGATACAAGTATTAAAGAATATAAGCCGCTATTTCTGCTCGCCATGCCAAGCATACAAAAAATAATCGAAAAAAGAAAAATTTTAGGAACGTATTTAGGAATATTAATCTTGTTGATAGCCTTAAAGCTAATTGAACAAATTCCAAGAGAAAATAATAGCAATCCAGTAAGCTCAAAACCCATTAAAACAACATCTGTTTTCATAGAGGTGCCTATGTATGCTAACTCTGGTGTTACCAAAAACACTACAGAGCCCAAGAGTGCAATAAATCTTGTAGCTAATAAAAATCTGCATACACAATAAATTGTTAAAGAATTAAACATAATGCCTATTGAGCGAATGATTTTTGGCAGCAGGTTGCTTTCTGTTATAGAATAATAAAAACTATAAGCAACTTCTGAAAATCTTGTAAAAAGACCAAAGACATCATCTGAAATTGTCCATCCATCATATGCCAGTTTTGTATAGTAACCATACTGGGTTATTTCATCATTATCAAACCAGGGAACTGTTGATTTATAAATGTAGATTAAAAATATTAAAAAAGTAATTGCGAGTAAATATTTTTCTTTCAATAATAATTTATTATTTTTTCCCTGTTCTATGTTAGAAAATAATAATTTTAAATTTCCTGATTGAAAGAAAACATATATTAATCCAAATATTCCAATCATAAAAATAAAAATTCTAGATATGTAATTAGAAATATCCAGGTAGAAAAAAATTGAGCTTATTACACCTACAAGACCAAGACAAGAAAACCAGCAAACGGATAGGAATAAAATTAAAGTTGTGTCTTCAGCATTATTTCTTTTTAAGCAGTTATAAAGATTTGCCCACAAATGCTTATAAAGAATATGCGACAATAGTCCTATTATGCCCAAGTAAGACAAAATAAATAATAAAATCTTAAATAAAATCATCAATATGTTAAATGATATTGGATTATTAGGTTAATTATAATAAGTATTAAATGCAATTATAATTCTCAAACGATCTCCATCATGCGGGATTGCAGAATGAAGTATCCATCCTGGAAACATAATCAATCCTCCTTCAACAGCTTTATTTTTAAAAGTAGAAGAGCACCATTGAGTAGAGTTTTTATCGACATAACCAGGGATCGGATTAATAAAGGTATTCCCAACAGAAGAATTACCAGTATCAACATAGAAAATTCCACCGAACGGGACTCCTGCGTGAGCATGTATATTATGAAATCCGCCCTTTTTTGCAACGTGAAACCATGCGTCGCCAAGTATTGTTTTATTTCTTTTAATCTTAACTGAGTCGTAAACCTCTACAGTTTTTGACATAAGCCATTTTTTTAATCTTTCAATGTATTCTTCATTAGAAGACAGAAGCTTATTATCACCCTCTGTAAGATTTTGTTTCAGTGTTTTGCTGTTTGGATATGAACCCTGAACCTCAAATGGATTTTTATTATGTTTGTTTAATATATGGTTTACTAAATCATCTTTTATTTCATCAAAAAATTCACACTTCTCTTGAAAAAAAGGAACAAAAAATGGTGATTCTAATTTCATATTATTTCTATAAGTAAATTTTAAAAAACTTTTTCATTCTTTAGCTTCTTTATATCTCAAATTAATATTAAAACTAATTACTACTCTTTCATCGCTAGACATATTAGGATCTACTGAATGTGTTAACCAGCTTGGAAAAAGCACTAACATTCCTTCTTCGGGCTTAATTCTTAAAATATTTGACGTAAAATCATTATTTGTTTTTGAAACCACGTGTCGCATTGATGAGGCAATTCTTGGATCAATAAAATTTAAATTACCACAATCTTTAGGTGCTTTTAAATAATATGCAGAACTTATTACGTTCTCAGGATGAGTGTGCTCAGCGTTTGAAGCGTTTTTAGGATTAATTATTGCCCACATTTCGGTTAAAACAAAATTATATTTTTCTTTATCCCAGTCCATATCTTCATTCATTTCTTTAAGATAGGGGTAAATTTTATCTATGAACAGTTTTGGCTCTTTGTGATTTTGTAGATCAAAGTTTTTACTATGCCAACCCATTAAATTCGATCTTTTTATTCCATCCGGATTTTGTTTTCTGAGATTATTTATATATTCCATCATTACTTTATTGATAGACTGGTAATCATCTATAACCGTCTTCCACACCGGTGTACTAAACCATTTTATTAAATTTGTTTTTCTATTCATTAAATTTATGATAATGTATTAACTTATGCTATAAAATTAATAGTATAACTATTTAATGTCAAATCAAGTTGAAATTTCTATTCATAAGCCTTTTGGACCAAGGATTGGTCAGGGCAAAATACCTTATGAAATCATTGACCAAATAAATAATTTTGTTGATGAAATTTCAGAAAATCAAACGGAGATGGAAAAATTAAATGCTGGGCCTCAATTAGTTGGTGAGGTTTCTCAGGAAATAAAACTACCTCCCAATATTATTAACTTGGGCTTAATTGATTATGTTAGCAAGCTAACCAAGGCTTTTATACTAGCATCAACAGGAAGAGAAATAACAGAGTTTAGATTAATTTCTGCTTGGGTGGTCAGACAGTATCAGGGTGAGTATAATCCCTCACATTGGCACGATGGTCATATATCAGGTGCAGGATATATAAAGCTTCCAAAAAAATTTGGTGAAAATATTCAAGAAAATAAGTCTAATAATTTTAACGGAAATATAAATTTCATTCATGGTTCACGACAATTTTTGAGCAGATCAATCAAAACTGCCAAACCCGAAGTTGGTGATATTTACGTTTTTCCAAACTACCTAATGCATTCAGTTAATCCTTTTTATGGAGAGGGCGAACGAAGGTCAATTTCTTTTAATGCGTTTGTCGATGAAAATATATTTAATGTTTACGGATTAAGAAATTAAAATAATTATATATATCCCAACTCTTTCATTTCATTGTAGAAAATTTTTTGAATTTCCATTCTTGAATTTTTAGGCATTTTTTCTATCCATTCATTTTGCAGACCTTTGCGAAAAAAATTTGTTCCACCCATTTTTTCTTCAAAGCCAATTTTATCTTCTAATTTTTTTAAATTATTAAAATTAACTGAATTTACCGCATTAACATATTTTTTTTCATCTATTTTAAAATTTATTATTGTTTGTAAAAAAACTAATATTTTTTTAAATTCTTTATTTGGTTCAGAGATAATATCTTCATATTTTATTAAAATATGCGGAACCGAACTCCTAAATTTTTTCCAAGATAAATAATGACTCTTCCATGATGAAATTATTTCAGGGGCAGGGGCACCTCTACCAAGAGAATATCTATATTCACTAAAAATTTGTTTTATTGATTCTTTCATACTAATCTCAAAATGATGCATATTGGATATTACAACTGATCTTGGATCCCTTACTATGTAGATAAACCCTTTTGTGAACAAATCATTTGTAAAAATATTATTATTAGCTAAACCCATAAAGTTATGTGTTTTTAAAAAAATTGCCTTATCAATTTTTTTTAAATGATGTTTTTGTGCCTCTATCCACAATGGTGCAACTTTTGAAACATCCTTTTCAAACTCTTTATAGGAAGGAATATTTGGCAGTTTCAGAATTAAACTTTGAAAATTTATAATATGTTTTATTGTTTCGAAAGATTTTATATTACCGTCATTTGTAAAAAAATATGCAGATAAAAAACATCTTAACATCGTGTTGCCACTTTTGGGGTATGAAGCTAGCCATATAAATTTTTTCATAATTTAATTTATAAATATCCCAAATCTGTCATTTCTTTTTCAAAAGCTTTTTCAATTTTTAATATTATACTCTCTGGGACTTCATTTTTCCATTCATCAATTATTCCTTTTCTAAAAAATTGACTTGCGTATTTGCTTTTTTCCTCAAAACCATATTTGGCTTCCATATTTTGTAGGTTTTGAAATTTTATTGATTTAATCGCATTTTTAAATTTCTTCTTATCAAATTCTATTGAATGTTTATTCTCTAAAAATTTAATAATTTCTAAAAATCCCTCCTCAGGTTTGTTAATTAGATTTTCATATTTAATAATTAGTCCCAATGCATTGCTATTACTAAAGTTTTTCCATGATAGATAATTGCTTTTCCAAGATAATAAAAATTCAGGAAGCAAATTATTTTTTGCGTACGTTATGTGCTTGTCACTAATAAGATGACTTGCTGCAGTTTCATAGTTTTTATAATTGTAATGGTATTTTGTGGAAATTAGAACTGATCTTGGATCTCTTACAATATACAAAAAACATCTTGTATAATTTTCATTTGTAAAATTATCCCCTTTGTAAAAAATATTTGCATTGTGAGTCTTAAGAATAAATATTTTTTTCTGGAAGTTTTCGTAGAGCATTTTTTGTGCCGGGATCCAGTATTTGCTTATTATTTCTGGATTTGTAATAAAATCATCTTTTTTACAAATTCCTTTTATATTTTTATATATATCAAAATTATTAAAAGTTGTTATGTTTCTAATTATATCTAAATTATTAAAAATACCATTTTCAGTAAATAAATAAGATGCAAGAAATAATCGTAGCATAGTATTTCCACTTTTGGGATATGATGCAATCCAAATTATATTTTTCATTTTTTATCCAACAATAATTCAAGGTATTTCATTTAATTTTAGCTCTCAAAACTGTTTTATTTTTTAACCTTTTAATACTAATTGATTGTATATTTTTTATTTTGTTTTTTCTAATAAATGTAGATAATTTACTTAAACAAATATCTTCAGAAATATTATATTCTTTTTCTAAATATCTTTTTCTTCCAGAAGACATTTCTGGATATTTTTTTAGAATATGATTAATTATTTTATTATTAAATAAATTTTCTATAATTATCGTATTTTTTTTTATTTTTTTCAAAGTTTTTCTAATGTCTGAAATGTCTTATTCCTGTGAAATACATACTTATTTTTAGTTCATTTGCTTTGGCAATAACCTCATGATCTTTTTTTGATCCACCCGGCTGAATGATTGCTTTACACTTTTTATAATTTAATATTTCAATATTATCTTTAAATGGAAGAAATCCATCTGAAGCAAGAACAAAGTTATTTAATTTTCCAAAATTTTTTGATAATTTTTTTAGTGCTATTTCTATAGAATCTAATCTGCTCATTTGTCCCGCACCAATTCCTATAACTTGACTGTTTTTAGCTAAAACAATTGCATTTGATTTGATATGTTTACAAATTGAGAATGCAAAAATCATATCATTAATCGTTTTTTTATCAGCTTGCGATCTTGTAACAACTTTTAATATTTGCTTTTTTAATACTACATTATCTTCATCTTGCTCTAAGTATCCTCCTTTAATTCTTTTTATTTCTCCCAATGAATCATTTTTTTTATTAATTTTATTTGATTTTAGTAATATCAACTCTTTTTTATTTTTTAGTTTTAATAATATTTTCTTTGAAAAATCTGGAGCAATTATCGCTTCAAAATATTTTTTTTTCAATAAGCCCAATATTTTTTCATCTATTTTTCTATTTACGGCAATTATTCCGCCAAATGCACTTTGTAAATCGGATTCTAAAGCTTTTTTTATTGCTAAATTAATATTGCCCTGGGTTGATGCTCCACAAGGATTGGTATGTTTGACTATTACAGCAGTCGGTTTTTTAAATTCTGCCAAACACGACAATGCTGCATTAACATCAATTATGTTATTATAACTTAATTGTTTTCCATGCATTTGTTTGCATCCTAGGGGATTTTTAATTTCTTTATCTAAAACTAAGGAAGCTGTTTGATGAGGATTCTCACCATAACGTAACTGAATTTTATTTTCTTCTTCCCCAAACCATTCCCGAACACTTGAGTCATATTTATTCAAAAAACCAAGAGCTTTCTTTGCCAGATTTTTCCTAAAAATGTAACCTGTATGACCGTTGTTTTTAATGAGTTCGTTTTTTAATAGAATATAATCAGAGATATCAGATATTACTGTTACAAATTTGAAATTTTTTATAGCAGATCTAATAATAGAATGCCCCCCTATATCAATATTTTCTATACATTCATCAAATAATTTTCCGCTGCTTACAAATTTGCTAAACGGATAGAGATCAATTATCACATAATCAATGTGAGGTATCTTTTTCTTACCAACTATATTTAAATGATTTTTATTATCTCTTTTAAATAATATTCCACCATGAATTTTTGGATGTAGGGTCTTTACCCTGCCATCAAGTATTTCATCAAACTTTGTTACGTCACTTATTATAGTAGAATTATAACCCAGTTCATTTATTTTTTTATGTGTAGAGCCAGTAGCTATGATATCTATTTTGTATCTTCTTAATACTTTACATAAAATATGAAGCTTATTTTTATTTGAAACTGATATTAAAGCTTTCTTGTTCATTTACTTATTACTTTAAACTTCCAATTAATAGTTTTATTAATATTATCAACTAATCCTGATAATACAATCTGATTAGTCTTTAAAATTAAATTGCCTTGCCCTATATAAATACTTTCTTCTATTGATAAACTGCTATTTTGAGATTCAAATTCCCACGCGACATTATTTTTAGTTTTAATGATTACTTTTTTATTATTATTTGTCACAACGCACTCACAAGTAGGCATAAGATGAAATCTGATTTTGAAATTATTATTTTTATTAATTTTTTTTAAACTTATTATTTGATCAAAACCACGAATATATTTTCCATCATTAGTAATTTCCAAAATTCTTTTTATTAATATATTATAATTATTGGAATAGCCATTATGAGACCCCAGTATTTCATAGCTAGATTTATTTTTTTTTGTTTTAGCAATAATTTTTTTTGGAATTCTTTTATAGCTATTTATTTCAGATAATTCGGAAATGTTTGTGTCGTTAATGGTTAATGTTGAATGAGCGGCAGAATATCTAAAGAAAACCTGGTTTTTACCATAATATTTTTCTGGAGAGCCGCAATTAGTAATAATTTTTTCCTTTTTATGGCTAAATTCAAAACTAAGAGTTCCAGAATGAAGATTCTTATTCAATAATTTGCTGTTAGGTCTTGTGACATCAAAAAATATTTTTGTTTGACCTGCATCCAAAACAATCAAACCGTCCTTGATATTAAATAAATCTTTTACTTTTAAATCTTTTTTAAAATTTGCAATTTTTTGTACATAATCAATGTTTTTATTATTAGTTCCATTAAACAATGCTAAGCTCGAATCCTTATGAAACATATTATTTAATACGGTAATCATATCATCAATCGTTATATGAAATTGTGGCCATATTTTATGATCATAAAATAATAATATATTTTTTATTTCGATTAGCTGATGAATAAATTTAGCGTGTTCAACTACATTAATACTTTTATGAAATCCATAGTCATTAATTTGACTAGTTATTTGCTTTTGTATTAATTTTAATAAATAATTGAAATAATCATTTTCGTTAAATACCTTACTGATTAATAATAGGGATTTTGAAATTTCTATATTTATTTCAGATTTTTCTTCATAAAATAGAACTTGTATTTTTAGAAATTTATAATGGAGATAAACTAAGTCACCAATTTTCTTTTTAAATATTTTACTTGCCGAGTTTCCAAAAAAATCAAAATTATTTGATAAATTTATCATTCTTCGGGCAACAATAATTTCACTCCAAATATTTGATTTAAAATTGTATTTGCTAGAATTCCAATCTAAAATAATTTTTCTAGATTTCTTTAATAATTCCAATCCACCCGTTGCCTTAAACTCCTTTAACCATTCAAAGCTATGCATTTTAATTGACACTAATTTTTTTTGATAACTTGAAAAAAAATTGTCATCAATCTTCATTAATTCACTTAGCGGCTTTTTTTTTATATTAATTGGATCAAAATCTTCAACTCCTTTAAATTCTTTTTTATAAGATGCGTTTAAATAAACTTTATAAATAAAGCTTGAAGTAAATATAAATTTAATAAATTTATATAATATTGATTTCATTTTAATCTCACGAGTCTTGCGATAAAAAAGCCATCAATACCACCCAATTCCTTAAGGCTATTTGGGTAAGACTGTAAAAACCCTTCTTTGGTTAATAATTTTCTTATAATTGGTAGTGCATTTGCAGAAATCTTTATTATTTTATAATTGCTAGATTTTTTTATAAATTTTATTATTTGATCCCTTCCTTCTGAATCAATAATTGAACAGACTACGTAGTATAATAAACCATTAATTTTCAACATTTTGGAAGCTTTTACAATCAATTGATACTGAAGCTTTTCTAGTGCTTTAATGTCTGGTGCTTTATTTCTATAAAGTATTTCAGGATTCCTTCTTAATGTTCCTGTAGCGCTGCAAGGGGCATCAATTAAAACAGCATCATATTTTTTTTCTTCATTAATATTTAAAACATTTTGATTAATTACTTTTAAGTTAAGTTTTAATCTTTGAATATTTTGATTCATTAAATTAATTCTTTTTTCAGAAATATCATAAGCTGTCAATTTAGCTCCAGAATTAAGTAATTGAAAAGATTTTCCTCCCGGAGCCGCACACATATCAAGTATCTTCTTGTTTTTTACATCCCCCATAATCTTAGCAGCCAAAGTTGCACCGTAATCTTGTACCCAAATTTTACCTTCTTTATATCCATTCAAATTTGAAACATTTATTTGTTCTGTTATTGCAGCGCTTGTCTTTGATGTCATTTTGTATTTAACATTTAAATTTTTTATATCTTCATAATTTTTTGAACATATATGCAAAGTTGGTTTTTTTAGAATTGATTTATATAAAGACTTTTTTTGTTTTGATGAAAATAATTTAATATTGCTATTAAGCCAATTAGGAAATTTTAAACTCAAATTTAAATTAGTTATTTTATCTTTATCTCTATCTATATTTCTTAAAACAGCATTAATAAATTTTGAAGAATTTGTTTTATTAAGAATTTTATAGGCTTCGCAACTAGAATTTATTACTGCATAAGATTTAATTTCTAGCTTATATATTTGCGCTACTGCACTTGCTATAATTAAATACTTATAATCATTTCTATTTATTCTAGCCACATATAATTTAACAATTTGATAAATAATGGTTTCATTTCTAATTGTTGTAAATACGATGTTATGGATAAACTTTTTATCTGTTTCACATAAACTGTATTTGTTAATATAGTATTGAAAGCAGTCATCAAAATTTTTGTTTGTTTTTTTTAAATCATATAAGATTCTTGTTATAATAACTCTTGTTAATATCCCTTTTTTCATAGACAGTATTCCATTATAAGAAATAAATAATTACCATAGTTTTTTAAATGCCATTTTTTAGCTTTGTTTTAAATAATAATGTTCCAACAAATGAACTAAATTTATTAAAAGATAATAGTATACTACTTGAATCGAACAAAAAATATTTTTCAAAAAATACAAAAGTATGGAAACTTCTAAATTCTAACAATTTTAAATCCAGATTAAAGTTTTTGCGCCAGGAAAAACATACGCATATCGGTAAAAAAACGAATAAAATATTGTTTTGTCTCCCCCCAAGTGTCGGTTTGGGCGATGTTATAGAGTATGGGCTAGGAGTCAAGGCTATTGAAATGCAGAATCTTTTTTTGAAAGTTGGTTTGGCATTTTGCGAACCAGCAATATGTATATTAAAAAATGAATTTAATTTAAAAAATATATATGGTGATTTTATAAGTGAGGATGAAATGAAAGAATATGATGGAGTTTTTCATTTTACTTCACAAATTCAAAAATTAGATTCAAATAAAACACAAAGACAGAATATTGAAGAATTAATAATTAAATATTTTAAAGTTTCACCTTATCGAAATAAAATTTCAATAAAAAATAAAAGAATTAAAAGAGTTTCAATATTTCCTATATCAAAATCTCCCATCAGAACCCTGCCATCATATATTCTAAATGATATTATTAAATACCTAGATGGCCAGAAATTATATATTGATTTAATACTTGATCATTCGTCAATTATTTCAAATGAAATTGAAAAAAAATTAGAATTAAATAATATAAAATTATACTCGCCAAAAAATCTTTATGAGCTTAATAAATATATTAAAGACATTGAGTTCGGAATTTTTTGCGATTCTGGACCTTTGCATTTGGCAAAATTATACAATAAAAAAGGTTTATTAATTTCTACATCGGTGAATGCTGAAAAATTAATTAGCAATTTAGATCAAATTATTTCTTATAATGTAAGGTACAGTTCTAATTTTTGTGAAGCACCCTGTGGATTAACTAATATAATCAATTTTAATGGAAAACACGGATGTTATGATAGTCTGCAAAAAACAAATAAAATTGTTATGAGAGATGCTAATAAAAACATACTGCACAGAGGAGATCTTCCCAAGAGTTATAAGTATTTTATTAATAATCCTGTTGGCTGTATAAAATCAATAGATATTTATATGATTAAAGAATTGATTAAAAAAAGTTTAAATCACTAATGAAATATTTTTTTTAGTTATAATTTGTGATAAAAAGTTATATGCAAAGAGGAATACTTGAAACAATCGTTGGCGCTATGTTTGCTGGAAAGACTAGCGAGTTATTAAAAAGGATTTTATGGGCAGAGCATCAAGATAAAAAAATTATAGTTTTTAAACCTTTAATTGATAATCGGTATTCGAACGAAAATATTGTAACCCACAATAATTTGACCCATAAATGTTATGCGATAAAAACATGGACAAATGTTTTAAAAAAATATGATATCTCAAAAAAGAAAACTGATGTGGTGTTTCTAGACGAAGTACAATTTATGAAAACGCAAACCACTCTGCAGAATGTTGAAATAATGTTAAATTCCGGAATTAATGTTGTGTGTGCTGGACTTGATCAAGACTCCAGAGGAAAACCATGGGAAACATCATCTATGCTGCTAGGCTTGTCTGATAAAATAACAAAAATTTACGGTTTTTGTAATATATGTGGAAATGAAGCTACAAAAACTTATAGAAAAATCAAGGGTGGCGGCAGAACCAAGGTTGGTTCAACTGATATTTATGAACCAAGATGCTTAAAGCACTGGAGGCCAAGATAATTTAAGAATTTTTTTGCCAAAAGAGATTAAAAGAAATAGTAACCCTGTCCTCTTTAGATTCATTTCTTGTTACAGAGTGAGTTAGCCAGCCAGGAAATAATAATATTTCACCATTTCCCATATTAAACCTTACCCAATTTCTTCTAGCTTTATTTTTTGGTTCGGCCATTGCAAAAGATTGAACTCTGGGATCATAAAGTAAAAGATCCCCAGAATCTTTTGGCTTTTTTACAACATATACTCCACTATAATTGGCTCCAGGGTGCAAATGTATATTATTTGAGCCTCCGGGAGGATTAATATTAATCCACATCGTAGACATTTCAAGTTTATAGTTTTCTTCTTCGGTTAGCTCGTTAGACACCTTGTTTTTAAATGGTATAAAAAAATTAAGAAAGTTTTTCATTTCTGGATTTTTATGGACATTAAGTTCCGACTGCCATCCTTTGTCGGCGGATCTGAGGCTTAAATTAGGATTTATGTCTTTAAGTTTATAAGAATGATCTAAAATTTGTTTATTTATTGATTCGCAATTATCAATTTTTGATTTCCAACAAAGTGTAGGGAATAATGGTTTTGGTTCAATACTGTAATTATCTGTCATTAAATTTTTTAAATTCTATTTTATTTAATTTTGCTATCTTCAACAATTTTACTTACAATTGAAGGATCTGCAAGAGTTGTTATATCGCCAAGCTCGTCCTGCTGGTTGGCCGCTATTTTTCTTAATATTCTTCTCATTATTTTACCAGAACGCGTTTTTGGCAGCCCCGGTGTAAACTGGATAAAATCAGGTGTAGCAATTGCACCTATCTGACTTCTTACCCAACTTTTTAATTCATCTTCTAGTTCTTTAGAGGGATTCTCGCTTGAATTTAGAGTTACAAAACAATAGAGACCATTGCCCTTTATATCGTGTGGATATCCTACAACTGCGGATTCAGCCACCTTAGGGTGTGCAACAAAAGCACTTTCTAGTTCTGCTGTTCCAAGGTTATGGCCAGATACTATAATGACATCGTCTACCCTACCCGTTATCCAATAATATCCATCCTTGTCTCTTTTGCAACCGTCGCCAGAAAAATATTTTCCATCGAATTGGGAAAAATATGTATTTATAAACCTATTATGATCCCCATAAACTGTCCTCATTTGTCCAGGCCATGAATCTGATATGCACAACATACCTTCACATTCGCCATTCATTTCTTTTCCATCCTTATCTACGATTACTGGATTGATGCCATAAAATGGTTTTGATGCGGATCCTGGTTTAAGATCTATTGCACCGGGTTGAGGTGAAATTAGAATTCCTCCTGTTTCCGTTTGCCACCAGGTATCAACTATTGGACAGCGAGAATCCCCAACTACCTTATAGTACCACATCCAGGCCTCAGGGTTTATTGGCTCACCAACAGTTCCTAAAATTTTTAATGATTTACGACTCGTCTTTTTTACAGGTGATTCGCCTTCGCGCATCAAAGCCCTTATTGCTGTCGGAGCAGTATAAAAAATATTTACTTTGTATTTATCAACTATATTCCAAAATCTGGAAGTATCCGGAAAGTTTGGGACACCTTCAAACATTATAGTTGTCGCCCCATTTGAAAGTGGCCCGTATATAATGTAGCTATGACCAGTTACCCAGCCTATATCAGCAGTGCACCAATATATATCTTTATCAACGTAATTAAAAATATATTGATGGGTCATTGAGGCATAAACCATATATCCGCCTGTCGTATGCAATACACCCTTTGGTTTTCCTGTTGAGCCAGAAGTATAAAGTATAAATAATGGATCTTCAGCATTCATTTCCTCTGGAGCACATTCATTAGAGCAGTCTGAAATCATTTCATCATAATATATGTCTCTTTCTTGAACCCAATCTATTTTATTGCCAGTCCTTTTTATAATTATACAATTTTTTACTTCAGGGCATTTTTTTAATGCTTCATCAACAGTTTTTTTCAGCGGAATTAGTTTCCCTCCTCTAATTCCTTCATCAGCAGTAATTATATAATTTGATTTGCAGTCTTGAATTCTTCCTGCAATTGAATCAGATGAAAAGCCTCCAAATATAATTGAATGAATAGCACCTATTCTGGCGCACGCTAACATCACATATGCTAATTCAGGAATCATTGTTAAATATATTGTTACACGATCTCCCTTTTTTACACCTAATTTTTTAAGTCCGTTCGCCGTTCTGCAAACGTTTTTATACAATTCGCTATAAGTTATTGTTTTTGAATCTTTTGGGTTGTCACCTTCCCATATAATTGCTATTTTATCTTTCTTAGAATTAATGTGCCTATCAATACAATTAGAGGACGCATTTAACGTTCCATCATAAAACCATTTTATTTTAACTTCATCTTTGCTATATTTTACGTCTTTAATTTTAGTAAACTTTTTAATCCAATCAATTCTATTAGCTTCTTTTTTCCAAAAATTTTCATTATCTAAAATTGATTCTTTATATTTTTTTTCATAATTTTCTTTATTAACAAAGGCCACCCTTTTCCATTCCTCAGTAACTTTGATTATCTTGTCCTTTTCCATAATTTATCCGTTTATAATAAGGTTTTAGACATTTTTAGTATAATTGTCCAAGCTTTAGAGTCAATAGGCATAACAGACAACCTTGATTGCTTGATTAGACTAAGATGAGCAAGTCTTTTGTCATTCTTAATTTGATCTAAGCTTATCGGTAATTTTAATTTCTTATAGATTTCTACATCAACCATAACAAATTTGTTTTTTTTGTCAGAGGGGTCTGGATATGATTCTTTTATTACTTTAACTATACCAACTATCCTTTTTTCCAATACAGAGTGATAAAAGAAACAAAGATCGTTCTTTTTCATAGCAATTAAATTATTCCTTGCTTGAAAATTACGAACACCATCCCAGCTTGTTTTTTTGCTCTTTGTTTGATCTTTCCAGGACCAAGTAGTTGGTTCAGATTTTATTAACCAGTATTTCATCATTTAATTCTTCTAAACCCCAGCGTGGTCGTGGTTTAAAATTTATATCCCCTTTATATCCCAAATTAAATCTTTGCAAGCAAGCCCAACCTATCATAGCCGCATTATCGCCACAAAGTTCTTTTGGAGGCATTGCTAGTTTTAATGAATGCTTTTTACATAGTGATATGAATGATTTATTGATCTGCATATTTGCGGCTACGCCCCCTGCAACAACTAAATTATTTATTTTAGGAAAATTCTCATTAACATATTCTATAGCCATTTCCGTTTTTCTTAATAGGATTTCTATTACAGTATTTTGAAATGATGCACATACATCATTAGTAAAGGAATTATTTTTATTTTTTTCTTTTATTATCTTTAACCTAACAGCAGTTTTTAATCCTGAGAAAGAAAAATTAAAATCATTATTTTTAATTAATGGTTTAGGAAATTGAATTTTTTTTTCATTACCTTGGATGGCCCTTTTTTCTATTTCTGGGCCGCCAGGATATTTCATTCCTAGCATTTTTGCAACCTTATCAAAGGTTTCCCCTACTGAGTCATCTATTGTTGTACCCAAGAGTTTGTAAGAGCCAATTTTATGAACATAATAAATTTGAGTATGTCCACCTGTTATTAATAGTAACAAAAACGGGAAATCAATTTTTTTGTTAATTTGTACTGAAAGTGCATGACCCTCTAGGTGGTTTATTGGATAAAAAGGTTTATTATTAGCTATTGCCATAGTTTTTGCTACAGTTGACCCAACTAAAAGTCCTCCAATTAGTCCAGGTCCGCATGTTGAGCAAAAAGCATTTATTGATGAAATCTCCATTCCTGCCTCAAATAGGGTTTGAGGAATGATTTTCTGAAGAATTTGAATATGCGATCTTGATGCAATCTCCGGGACTACCCCGCCAAATTTTTCATGATCGCTCTGTTTTACTATAATATGGCTCAAAATCTTGCCTTCTGGACTAATTATTGATGTGGAAGTTTCATCACAGCTGGTTTCTAAAGCAAATATCAAATTAATTCTCCATTAATAATAAACGGTTTTTAGAATACATATTTAAATCATAATACAACTTATGATAAGTTAACATTAAACAATGGCAAATTTGATGGGAAAACTGTATTTTTTTTCAAAATTATCAACATCAATCATTTTACTATTTTTGCTTTTAGCATTTATTTATTTATTTTCAAAAAGTTTTTTGGACCAAAAAGAAGATCCTAATATAGATTTAGAAAAAAAAATTACTGCTATAGATAATTCTTTAAATGATAGTCTGAATAAAAAAAATATTGAACTTAATCAAATTTTAAAAAAAATAGAAAAAATTGAATCAGACCTAGTTGAAATAAAAAACATAAAATCCTCAAATAATAATATTGATATAAATAATAAAATATCCGATCTTTCAAAAAAAGTTGATGCACTAACTAAAATAAAACAAGATTTAAAAACTAATAATATCAGCATTAACCAAACTCAGAAAGAAGTTATAAAAAAACATCTTGAAGATATTGATATAAAGCTTGAACAAGGTTTGGGATTTAATAATATAATTGAAAAACTATTTCAAGCTGTAGAAACGGAATCTGCAAAAAATTTATTAGAAAAGTTATCTCTATATTCAAACGGCAACATCCTAAGCTATGAACAGTTGATATTAGATTTTGAGGTAGCAAACGATCTTTATCTTAAGCAACATTTTTTTAATCATTCAAAAAGTTCTAGATTAACCAGATTCTTTTTGAAATTCTTTTCTATTAAACCTGATAATAAGAATTTAAGTCAGGACAATTTGGTAAATTCACTTTCTGTTGCTGCAAATAATCTTAAAGAAAAAAGATTAGATAAAACTATAATAGAAATTAATAAAATCCACAATCAAGACAAGTTCTTTAATAATTGGCTTGTTGAGGCTAAAAAGTATAGCGAGGCATCAAAGTTGATATTATTAATTAGTGAGGATTTATAGAATAATGCGAAGGATAATTGTACTTTTTATAAATATAGTTTTAGTTTTAACTATAGTTTTTTGGCTTATTTCTTTTAATCATAGAATAGATATGTATTGGAACGGAGTTGTCGTTTCCAGTAATACAGTTTTTCTTTTTATAATAATTTTTACAATCATAATAATTTTTCTCATATTGCAACGCATTTATTTATTTTTTAGAAATTATCCAAAAAAGATAAAAGGTAATATGGAAGTAGCAAGGTATAAAAATGCCTTTTCTGCAATTGTAAGGGCTATAACAGCGATAGCAAGTAATGATAATAGAGAATTGATTACACAATCCAAAAGAATAGACAATTATGTCAAAGATAATCCAATAGGTTTAATTTTGCGTTCAGAAGTTGCTAAAAAAGAAAAGAATTTTAAAATGGCGGAAGATTCTTATAATAAGATGTTACTCAACTCAGATACTAAAATCTTAGGACTTAAAGGTTTGCTAGAACAAAATTTGAAATTACAGGATTATCACCATGCTATGATTTATGCCGAGCAAATTTACCGTATTAATCCAAAACTCGAATGGATCTATGACACTATGATTCAAATTATTATTAAAACAAAAAATTGGTATAAAATGATAGACATAAATAATGATGCTCAGAATAAAAAAATAATCTCCAAGGATCAGAAAAATAAATCAAATTCCATAGCCATGTATGAAATTGGTCTAATAAAAGAATCAGCTTCTTTTAGAGAGTCTATCAAGCTAATAAGCGACGCACATATTGCAAGGTCAAATTTTCCACCATTTGTTAAAAAGTTATTACATTTATTAATTGAAGATAATCAAATTTCAAAAGCAAAAAAAATTTTATTTAAGGCTTGGTCTGACAACCCTCACCCAAGTTTTTTTGAAGAAACAATAAAAATATCAAAGAATGAAAATATTAAACCAATAGATTTGATTAACAAATTAACAAAAAACAATACCGATCATTATGATTCAATTATTTTTAAGGTTAAAGCCAATATAATTGAAAATAATTGGGAGGAGGCAAAAAAAATCATCAAGCCGATTCTCTCTAATCGCCCAACCAAAACTGTTTGTAAATTAATGGCTGATATAGAACATGGAATAACCGGAAATATGCAGAGAGCAAATTCTTGGATTAACAGATCTACATTAGGTGATCCTGAAAAAATATGGGTTTGTAAAATAACTGGTATTAAACAAGAAGAGTGGGCATCTGTAAATCAGGGCGGGATATTTGACAGTCTTGAATGGACATGGCCAAATACTGGATTAAGTGATAATACAATGAAACTAGACGCTTTGGTGCCTAATATTATTGGCTATAATTAATAAAAAATAATAAATGTTTTTGTTTCACGCCCAGTTTGTTTTAAGGTTTAGAGAAAAATGAATAAAAGCCCAGTTTTTTTTATCGGATATGATTCTAAAGAAGATATAGCATACAGAGTTTGTAAACAATCTCTATTAAGTAATTCAACCATAGATATTAAAGCACTTGCGCTTAAACAATATGAATTACGTTCAAGAGGATTATATAAAAGAAATGCAGACCCATTGGCGTCAACTGAATTTACCTATACTCGTTTTTTAGTACCAGCTTTGGTCAATTACAGTGGTTGGGCAGTATTTTGTGATTGTGATCTTCTATTTTTAAAAGACGTGAAGTTTTTATTTGAAAATTTATCAGATGATAAAGCGGTTTATTGCGTTAAGCACGACTACTCTCCTTCTGAAAAGCATAAAATGGACGGAAAAAAACAGACAATATATCCTAGAAAAAACTGGTCTAGTTTTATAATTTTTAATTGTTCACATAAGAGCAATAAAAAACTCACAGTTAAATTGGTAAATGAAGAATCAGGGTCTTTCCTGCATCAATTTAAATGGTTACATGATGATGAAATTGGAGGTCTTGATGAAAGATGGAATTGGCTAGAAGGATGGACATCAAAACACAATAAAGATAAACCGTATGCTATTCATTATACAAGGGGCGGTCCCTGGTTTTCTGAATGGCAAGATGTTGAATATGCAGATATTTGGATAAAAGAAAGAGATAAGTATTTAAATAAAAAGTTTAATTTTTAGAATTAATTTTTATCCATTTCCTTAAATTAATAGTTATATTTTTTAATGTTTCATTCCAAGAATCCTTCTTGGGGAAGATTCTTACAGAAGGATACCACGGAGTATTCTCCTCTCCAGTATTCCAGTAAAATAATAAAGATTCGCTTTTTGGCGCCATAACCCATGTTGCCTGGCCTATTGCCCCAGACAAATGTGCTGTAGTGTTGCTAACAGTAATAAATAAATCTAATGATTTTAAAAGAGCAGAAAGACTTTCAAAATCATTAAATTTATCAATATTCTTAAGATTAATAATATTAATTCCTGTTTTCTTTTGAAATTTATTTATTTCATTAGTAGATTCCCCATATTGAAGATTTACAAAACTTACCTCGTCATTTTTTAATAAAGGTAAAAGATTCATAAGAGTCATAGATTTTCCCTTACCAATTCTTTTATTTTTACTAATCCAAGATATGCCAATTTTTGGTTTTTGATTAATTTCATTTAGTTCTGATTTGATTTTTTCTACAAGAGTAACTTTAGGTTTGAGGAATCCACATTTTTTTGGAAAAGCCATTTTGCTTTTTCTATATTTTTTTCCAAGACTTCCTGCAAAGATTATAACATCAATGTCTTTTAAGTAATTTTTATTTTGAGAAATGCTATTTTTTTCAACAAAATTATTTTTTGAATCGAAAGATCTTTTAAAAAGCTCTATGAGTCTAGGATCGGTTTCGATCTTTACTTTTTTATTAGATTTAATCAATTCTTTATACATTGAGCTATAAAGGATTTCATCCCCAACTCCTTGCTCTCTAACAATTAATAGATTATTCTTAGTTAAATCTTGGTTTGTCCAAATTTTATTTTCGATTTTTTTAAAGAGAAAATTTTCATTTAGTTTTGTTGATCTTTTTATTCTGTAATCAAATTCTTCCCAAGCTTTTTTATAATTATGTTGAGCAAGCAGCATAAATGAATAGTTATAATGGCCATTAATATGTTTAGGGCTGATCTTAAAGCCTTTTCTAAAATATTTTTCCGCCTCATTAAATTTTCTCATATGAAAATATGATAATCCTAAATTGAAATATAGGTCAACCATACTAGGGTCGATTTTTATTGCTTTATGAAAACACGAAAAAGCTTTGATGTTTTCTTCAAAATAAAAATATAACATTCCTATGTTGTTTAATGCGTTTGGATAATTTGGATTAATATTCAAACACTTTTTATAACAATTAAATGCTTTTTCTATTTCACCGAACCTTTCATAATATAGACCAAGATTGTTGTAGCTAACATAGTAATTTTCTTTAGTGGAAATAGATTTCTCAAAAAGAATTTTTGCTTCCTCAAATTTATCTAAATATAATTTTACTAATCCTAATGAGTTCATATTAATGTAATCGATAGAGTTTAATTTTAATGATTTTGTAAGAAAATTTTCAGCAGTTTTATAATGTTCTAGGCATAAAAAATTTGTACCAATATCGCGTAATGCCGGTTGGTAGTCTTTATTCAATTTCAAAACCTTCATATGAAATATATTAGATTTTTTATATAATCTTTTGGTAAAATATATTAGACCAAGATTTGAGAGAGCTCGCCAGTTTTTTTTATCTCTTTTAATAGTTATATTGTATTCTGAAATTGATTCCTCTATTTTATTAATTGCTTGATACATAACTCCAAGATTGTAATGCGCAATTGTATCTTGAGGATTCTTTTTTAAATAATCCTGCAATTTTTTAATTGCAGTTTGTTTCTTACCCTGCTGAAATTCTTTTAAGAGTGATTGTTGATAATTATTATTTTTAATATTTAAATTCATTAAAAAAACCCGGCATTAGCCGGGTTTAATTTTATCTTCTTTGGCCAAATAGTTGAAGCAACAATATAAATAAATTTATAAAGTCTAAGTAAAGTCTTAATGCCCCCATTAGTGCTTTTTTCCCACTAATATCGTTACTATCGCCAGCATAATACATATTTTTTATAGTTTGAGTATCATATGCTGTTAATCCAACAAAAACCAGAACCCCTATAACAGAAATTGCAAACTGCAATGCGCTGCTTCCTATAAATATATTTACAAGACTTGCAATAATTATGCCAATTAATCCCATAAAAAGAAATCCGCCAAGCTTTGTTAAATCTTTTTTTGTTGTGTAACCATATATACTCATTGCCGCAAAGGTAGCAGAGCTGATAAAGAAAACTCTAATTATTGAGACTTGAGTAAACACAATAAATATCCAAGACAAGGATAAGCCCATAATAGCAGAATATATCCAAAAGGTTGTTTGAGCTTTTGTTAGGCTCATTTTATGCATTCTAGCACTTAAATAGAAAACAAAACCAAGTGGAGCTAGCATAATTATCCATTTTAATGGAGAGTTAAACAATGTGCTTCCTAGAGGCGTAAGGCCAATTAATTGACCGTAAGAATCGGAAACAACTGATGCTTTTCCAAAAAAATAAGCAACGATACCAGTTAATAGAAGACCTGAAGTCATATAATTATATACCTTTATCATATACTGCCTAAGGCCTTCATCAATCACCGCCTTATCAGCAGTTTTTGAATATGTTTTTTGATTAAAGTCCATTACCATTTATATCTCCCAGATATAACTAATATATATATTTTTATCTAAAATACAAATTCAAGTTTAAAGTTTTGTTAAATTCTTATAAAAGACTACGAAATTTTAAGAAAAATACAGAAAATATATGAAATATAGAAAGTTGGGAAGTTCTGAAATTGATGTAAGCGTCATTTGTCTGGGAACAATGACATGGGGAGAGCAAAATAGCAAAGATGAAGCTTTTCATCAAATGGATTACGCGCTTGATCAAGGTGTAAATTTTTTTGATACCGCTGAGCTGTATCCAGTTATGCCAAAACAGGAGACTTATGGACGGACAGAAGAAATTATTGGAGATTGGTTTCAAAAAAATAAAAAGAGAGACAAAGTTGTACTAGCCACAAAAGTTGCGTCTAAATCAACTGGACTAGAATGGATTAGACAGGGAAGTGATAAATTAGGATTAGATAAAAATAATATTAATATAGCGGTTGATGAATCTTTAAGAAGATTGAAAACTGACTACATAGATTTGTATCAAATTCACTGGCCTGAAAGAAAGGTTCCACTATTTGGCAAATTAGATTTTGAATATGATCCATACGATAATAATTGGACATCCTTTGAAGAGGTTTTAGAAAATTTAAATGATTTAATAAAAATAGGAAAAATTAGATATATCGGAACTTCAAATGAAACTCCTTGGGGAATGATGAAGTTCCTTCAAATTTCAAAAGAAAAAAATTTACCGCAAATGGCTTCAATACAAAATGTTTATAGTTTGGTAAATAGAGTTTTTGATACTGCAAATTCTGAAGTTGCGATAAGAGAAAGGTGTGGGCTTCTAGCATATTCACCTATTGCAGGAGGAAGATTAAGTGGAAAGTATTTAAATGGTGCAAAGCCAAAGAACGCTAGGTATACATTGTGGCCCAGCAGATTCTCAAGACATGCTACGTCAAGAGGCGATAAAGCAATATTAAATTATGTCAATCTAGCAAAGAAATATAATTTGCCACCAGCCAAAATGGCCAACGCGTTTGTTAATGAAAGGCCCTTCGTTACAAGCAACATAATTGGCGCAACTTCAATTGAACAGCTAAAAGAAAACATTGATAGTATAAATGTAAATTTATCCAAAGAATTAATTAAAGAGATTGAAGAAATTCATTCTTTAGATCCGAATCCTTGTGTTTAAATTTTTTTGAATTAGATTGCTCCATTTTTTGCTAATTTTTTCTTTAGAAAACCTAGCATTAATATACTTTTGACCCTTTAATATTATAGAGTTTATTTTTTTTTGATTTTTATATGCCCAATCAAGACCTTCGCTAATATTTCCAAGGTAACAATATCTTTGCATTTCTTTATAGTACGGAGTTTCATTAGCTATCACAAGCTTGCCTAAGTTTATTGATTCAGTCATCCGATTATGGGATTTTACCAACCTTCTTTTATCCATAATGACGGGTATAATTACAATATCACTCTTAATAATTTCCTTATTATAATTTAGATTCCAATTAATAAATTTAATTTTTCCACTAAGCATTAATGAAAATTTTCTAAGCTCATTTGTTAGTGGTTCAAAATTATTTGAAATGACTCTTAAATTAAATGGTTTTTTAAACTTTTGTAGCTGCTTTAAACCTTCTAGAATTGTATCATGATTAGAATAGTGTCCAAACCAACAGAGCTCAGGAGGTTCTCTTAAATGACTAATAGGTTCATCACTTTTAAACTCTATGCAATCTTCAATAACATTAATTTTCCTATTAAATTTTTTATTTAGAACCTCAGCAGCCGTATTAGTTTTAACAACTATCGAAGAGGATATTTCAGCTATTTCAGTCCAATAGGGCAGTCTTTCTTTGAATTTTTCTCTATGTTGATCATCACTCCAATCATCAAAGGTTGAGATAATTTTAATGTTTTTCTTGTTAGCAAGTTTAACCAAATCTAATACCTCTCTATCAAATGGCTTAGCTAAAATAATCAACTTAAGATTTTTATATATATTTAGAAAATTATACGAATCAGTGTCTCTTAGAAAAATGCCAGTTTTAATTCCTAAATGCTTTGCTGGAATTAAACCAGAAAGTCTGTGTGATCCTAAAATTTCTGGATTTTTTGCATTAAATACCCATAAAACATTTTCATACATTATTTTGTTTATACATATTTTTTAACTATTTCGTCTACCTTGGTAATATAATTTTTATCCCATAAGTAAAAATTTAATAAGGCATAGTATAATTCATAAATTCCAGATCTCTCCTCAAATCCCTTATCTAATTGAATGTGCGCCTTATACATATCAAAAAATTTTTTTGATACGGTATTAAATAATATTAGATAAGATAGTTCTAGTTCTATATTTGCATAATATATGCCAGGGTCAATTAGGCCAACTAATTTAGAATTATTAAATAATATGTTACCCGCCCAAAGATCTCCGTGAATTAGAGAGGGATTTTTACACTCAGGAATGTAATTTTCAATATTATTTATAATGCTTTCTATTTTCTTTATAATTATTAACTCAATTTTATTATTTTTATTAATAATATCAAAAATCATTTGAAGGCGCTTTGTTTTATAAAAATTTATCCAACTTTTTTCAAAACTATTAGGCTGAATTAGTCCTCCTATCTGTGAGTCAAACTTGTAGCCAAAGTTGTCATTTTTTATAGAATGTATTTTAGCTAATTTGATAGCAAAATCATTTTCTGAAAGTTCATTTTTCTCTCCATTATTCTCTATCCATTGCATTAATATAAAATCATTATCTATTTGGAATATCTTTGGAAAGATATCAGGAAACATTTTATTCATCTCTAAAAGCGATTTCCCCTCATTGTAAACAGATGAATGTCCATTGTTATTAAACTCATATTGTATTTTTATTACAAACTTTTTTCCATCTTCCAGTAAAATTTTATAACAAACCGATCCAAAAGCTTGAGATAATTTAGTGCTTTTTAAAATATTTGCGTTAATATTGTTTATTGATTTATTATTAATAAATGATCTTAGATTCATGAAAAGTTTCTTTTTTGCTCTAAATTATGATATATGAAACTAATATAACTACAATAAAATGAAAAAAATATTTATATTTTTCTTTTTTATTATTAATTTTGTCTCTACAAAATCTTTTGCCATAGAAGCTGAGGCGGGCAAGTGGAGCTTTTCGAAGGAAGAAAATTATTGTTTTATTCTAAGCCTGCCGCTTAAAGAGGAGGGCAATTATGATCCTGCCAATCGTGGAGATACCTATGTTATGGTTTATAAAATAAATAAAAATCCAGATCCTGTTGTGCAAATTAATGCAGGATATAAATATAAAAATGATTCGGAAATTATTATGGTTATAGATAACACAAGTTTTAAACTCTTCAGCGAAGGTGATGACAGTGCCTGGTCAGAAAAGGAGGATAAGAAAATTGTTTATGCAATGAAGATGGGCCAAAATATGACAATCAAAGGAACATCTTCTAGAGGAAATCCAACAAAAGATACATATACCCTTTTAGGTTTTACCTCTGCCTTTAAAAAACTTAATGATTGTTAAATACACAAACAATTTTTTTATTAAATAACAGATATGGGCTTTGGTGATGATATTATGGCTACTGCGGAAGCCAGAGAGGCAAAGAAAAATAATCCAAATACAAACATTGTTATTGGAGATGGAAAGAAAATATTTAATTCAGTTATTTTTTTAAATAATCCTAATATTTATCAAAAAGATGAATTAAATGATAACGAAAAATTTTTTTGGATTAAAAATTATATTAATAACAGGCCGTATATTAATTATAAAAAAACAAATAAGACAAAAATTTATTGGAATGAAGATTTCGTAACAAAACCTGGCGATATATTTCTTACTGAAAATGAAAAAGTATCTGGATTAGAAATAGTTAAGCAGTCAACCAAATTATGGGAAGATAAATTTGGCAAAAAATCAAAATTTGTTTTTATTATTGAGCCTAATATTAAAAGCCAAATTTATTCCAGTCTTGTTGGCAGTAGAACAATTGGAGATACTAACTTGAATAGAGATTGGGGATTTGAAAGGTGGCAAAAACTAGTAGATTGCTTGTGTGAAGAAGTTACATTTATACAAACATTTAAGGGGAATGTTAGGAAGTTACGAGGAGTGATAGATGTTGAGTGTAATTTTAGAAATGCGATGTCTATTTTAAAAAATAGCAACGCATTTATTGGTCATCACAGCGGACTCTCACACGCAGCTGCAGCCTTAAATAAGCCAGCTATTAATATATTTGGAGGTTGGATATCGCCTGAAATTACTGGGTATGAATCTCATACTAATTTTTATATTGCCGATTCAGATTCCCCCTGCGGATCCAAGACTCAATGTTTACATTGTAGTAAATGTATGGACCAGATAAAAGTTCATGATGTAGTTGATTGTTGCAAAACTATGATATTAAATTCATAACCTCACTTATATTTTTCTTTGTAAATAGATAGTTTTTGCCCTCATCAGGAAAGCTATTATTTATATTGTTAATTTTTATTCTATCATCTGTAAGATTACTAAATTTTTCAATATTTCTTAAATTATCATTTATAAAATATACGTTATATTTAAAACTCTCAAGTATTTGCATACAATTTTCAAAGTTTGTTTCATTATATTCTAAAATAATATCTGGTTGCGACTCTTTAATAATTTTTATTGCACCCCTAAGTACTTTGTCTTCGAATCCTTCAGCATCAATTTTAATTGCACCAATAGACATCTTTGATTTTGCAAAATTAATGTTATCCAGCGCTATTGACTTAACTTTCAAGGCACCTGATTTATTTGGTTTGCCCCCCATAGTATGATAATAGTTATTGTTTAAAATATCAAAGTTTATGCTGCCTGTTTTATCCATGGCTGCAGCTAAAATACAATCATTGCTAGAAATGTTATTTAATCTTAAATTGCTAATCATACGCGCATAATTAAGAAAATATGGTTCAATTGAAATAATAAAATTTTTTTCAAATGATAATTTACCAATAATTGAATAAATTCCAGTGTGACTTCCAACATCAATAAAGACAGCATTTTTTTTGCATAAGTTACTCCAAAGAATTGTTGATAAATACTCATACTCATCGCGCCAAAAAAATTTTATAGTCACGCCGTCATCATTATTAATATTTAACATTTTAAATTTAATTTTGTTTATGTACATATCCAATATCCCATTATATGCCGGAAGACTTATGAGTTCTTTATGATTAATTTTTTTGAAGTCTTTAGAAGATTTTAATTTATATTCGAAAGCTTTGTCATTAAGGTTTCTAGAGTTCATATTAATGAAATGACTTTATCCTTTTTTACTATTTTTAAAGGCAATAATTGTATTTCTTAAAAGGCAGGCAATTGTCATAGGTCCAACGCCTCCAGGTACGGGAGTTATTGCAAAAGCACTTTCCTTTGCTTCATTGAAATCAACATCACCAACCAATATATTTTTATCTTCACCATCCCTATTTTCAATTATCCTATTAATACCTACATCAAGCACAATTGCGCCTTTTTTTATCCAACTACCCTTAACCATTTTTGGCCTACCAACTGCAGCAACTAAAATATCAGCATTTTTACATAGCATTTCAAGATTCTTGGTTTTTGAATGAGCAACAGTAACAGTGCATGATTCTTTTATTAATAATTGTAGCATAGGTTTGCCTACAATATTTGATCTGCCTATTATTACTGCATTTTTTCCAACTAACCCTATATTTAACTCTTTTAACATCAGTAACACGCCATATGGAGTGCAAGGAATTAATAAATTTTCATCATTGGAACTCGCAATAGATAATTTACCAACATTAAACGGGTGAAAACCATCAGCATCCTTTTCAGGATTAATTGAATTTAAAATAACCTCTTCATTAATATGCTTAGGAAGCGGGAGTTGAACTAGTATGCCATTAACTTCTTCAGACTTATTTAACTGGCTGACTAAGTTGAGAAGCATTTCTTCATTTGTATCTTCGCCTAAATGATGATCAAAAACTCTTATTCCAACATCTTGGGCCTGTTTTGTTTTTGCTTTTACATAAACGCTACTTGCTGCAACATTTCCTACCTGAACAACTGCAAGCCCAGGCACTTTAGAATATCTTTTCTTTAATGCAGTAATCTCTTTTTTCAAATTAACTCTTAAATCTTCAGCGATTTTTTTCCCATCTATTATTTTCATCAGCGTGGCCAATATTCAATGAGCAATCTACGTATAAATTCTAATGCTATATAAACAATTATTGGAGAGATATCAAAGTTACCAAAGTTTGGAATATATCTTTTTACGATTCTTAGGCTTGGTTCACAAATTCTATATAGAGCATCTAAAAGCGAATATATAAACCTATTTGAAGTATTTATAATTTTAAAACTTACAAGCCAACTCGCTATGACATATATAATAAGTACAATTTTGTATAACTCAATAATTTGTATTATAAGATATAATAGCGATTGCATATTATTTTAGTTGTTTAACATATTTTTTGAGGTCATCGTTAATTGAAAATGCAATTAGCTTTTTTTGACCTTTTTTTTTATTGTACAATAACATAATTAAATTTTTAAATCGGAATTATATTTTATCCTATAATTAACTTAATAAAAGTTTATGAATTGTTATGCAACCTAAAATCGATAAGGATTAAATGGGTCAATATTGATATTAGACCGCTTATTTTCAACTAATGATTGAATAACTTTACCTGTTATAGCCCCAAGTGAAAGTCCTAAATGTTGGTGACCAAAGGCATAATAAACATTATTACACATCTTTGATTCACCAATTACAGGCAATGAATCGGGAAGAGTGGGCCTAAATCCCATCCAGTGACTTTTAACTTTTCCTAGTTGGGGTAAAATATTTCTTGCAGATTTTTCTAGTAGTTCCAACCTTTTTTTATTTATTGGTTTTTTTAATCCGGCAATTTCTACTGTGCCTGCTGCTCGTATTCCATCATCCATCGGAGTTATATAAAAACCAAGTTTTGCCCAACCAACCGGTCTTGATATAAGATCTTTCCTTCCTTCAAACAATATATGGTAGCCGCGTTCAGTATCTAAAGGAAATGAGTCTTTAATAGTCTTTGCTAAGTCATTACTCCAAACGCCACAAGCAACTATGATCTTATCAAAATTTAACTCATTATTATCATAATAGAGAAATAATTTGCCATTCTTTTTATAAATTGATTTAATTTTTAGTTTAGAAAAATTACCTCCATTATTTATAAAATTTTCAAATATTTTTTGAGTGATTTTTAATGAAGATTTTGTAAAGGATTCTTCTTTAAACAATACCCCATTATAATAAACAGGCGCTATGGAAGGTTCTAATTTTTTTATTTCTTTTTTATTTATATAAGAAAAAGGTATATTATTTTTTTTTCTTAAACCATTCATATATTGACCATTTTTATAGTCATTTATAGTTTCATAAAGATAAAGACTATCTTTTCTCACAACTATTTCATCAACATTTATATCTGAGAAAATTTCATTATAAGCAGATTCTGCATGATATGAAAAATTACTTAAAGATTTAGCAATGTAATCTACATTAGAATAGCTACAATTTTTTAAAAACTTCAACATCCATGGAAAATTTTTTATTATATACATCCAATCAAGCGATACATATCCATCTTTCTTTATTAATAAACTTGGTAAATCTCTCCATATATTTGGAGAGTTGGCAAATACACAATCATGATTAGCAAAAATACCTGCATTGCCGTATGAAGTTTGTGTTCCTGGTTCGTGTTGATCATATAAATAAACTTGGTTATTATTTTTTTGAAGAAAATGAGATATGCATACCCCAACTATACCCGCACCTATTACTGCTATTTTTTTCATATACTTTATTTCAATCTTAAATGAGGGTTGTATTTCCATTCAAGNAATTTAATGAATTGAACTACAATAAAGTTTATAAAAAGATAAATTGATCCAGCTGCAATAAAAGCCTCTATTGGAGCAAAGGTTTTGGACATTATATTTCGTGCCAAACCTGTCATTTCCATATATGTAGTTAGACTTACAAGAGAAGTTGCCTTAACCATTAGTATCATTTCATTACCATAGGCAGGAAAAGCGTTTCTAAACGCAACAGGTAAAATTATTTTATAATACATTATAAAACGATTCATTCCTAAAGATTTACAACTTTCAATTTGTCCTTTAGTTACAGATTGTATTCCTCCCCTAATTATTTCAGTCGTGTATGCTACAGTATTTAATACTAAAGCTAGAACCCCACACCAAAAAGGTTCTTTTAAAAAAAACCAAAGAAAACTTTCTCTAATAGCTTTTATAGATGCTAGACCAAAATAGATTAAATAAATTTGAACAAGTAGAGGTGTTCCACGAATAATAAAAATGTAATAATATATAGTTAAAGATAAAGGTTTAATTGATGAAACTCTTATAAGCGCAAAAAATATAGAAACAAGAAACCCGACACTTAATGAAAGAAAAACTAGCTTTATGGTCTCATCAAAACCACCGAGAATAATTAAAAAATTTGTACTTATAAGATCAATATCCATTAGGTTGTGTTTAAACCTTTATTAGAATATGACTCCATTTTATTAAAAACCTTAGAAGAAAATGTTGTTAGCACTAGATATAAAACAGCAGCAGTTAAATAAAATGTAAATGGTGAATGAGTAGTATTCGCAGCAACTTTTGTTTGGCGCATAATTTCAACTAAACCAGTTACAGAAATTAAAGCAGTATCTTTCAGTGTAATTTGCCAAACATTACCAAGTCCAGGCAAAGCATGTCTTAAAATTTGAGGTGCTAAAATTTTAAAGAAAATATTAATTTTTGACAAGCCAAGTGATTTTGCGGCTTCAGCTTGTCCCTTATCAATTATATTATAAGAGCCTCTAAAAACTTCTGTTGAATAGGCAGCAGAGATAATTCCAATACTTATTGTTCCCATAGTAAAGGCATGAAGCTCAATATACCCATTATACCCAAATATTTTGGCGATATACATTACACCGGCGCTACCTCCAAAAAAAATAAGATAAATTATTAAAAGTTCAGGAACACCTCTTATTACCGTGGTATAAAAATTTGCTAATAGTTTTATAATGAAATTTCCAGATATTTTTGCCCATGCTGCAAATATAGAAATAAATATTCCTAATCCCATCGCACTTAAGCTAACAAGAATAGTCATAATACAAGATATTAATAATTCGTCACCCCATCCTGTATCTCCTAAAATTAATAAATCAAATTTAATCATTGTAAAAAAAAGAAGCGGCTAAAGCCGCTTCTTAATTTACTAGATTTTATTTATGAATTATAGAGAAACATCTCTACCAAACCACTTTTTGGTGATTTTGGCAGTAGTTCCATCAGCACTCATTTCCGCGATTGCTTTATTCCACATTTCTAAGATATCAGTATCTTCTTTTCTAACAGCTCCCCCAACACCTTCTCCAAGTACATCGCCAGATAAGTTTGGTCCAAACATTGCTATACCCTTACCTTGTTCAGTAGACATAAAGTCTAAAAGAGAACCAACGTCACCAATTGCAGCATCTATTCTACCCGCTGCTAAGTCAAGATGGAGATCATCCATTGTTTGATACAATCTTATCTCAACCACACCCTGCATATATTTTTCAACATAATTTTGATGAGTAGTCGCACCCTGCGCACCAACAACCTTACCATCTAGAGCAGTATTAATTTGAGCAATTGCCGCTATGTCTTTAGTAGTTGGATTTGATAGATTTACTTTACTGGTTTGTGATCCTGACCAATTTGTACCCATATTTTTTAGACCACTGCTTTCTAAAGTCGCAAATCTTATTCCATCTGTCATATAGCCATTAGTGAAATTAACTTTTTTCTTTCTCTCTTCAGTAATTGACATACCAGCAATTATGATATCATATTTGCCGTTAAGTAATGCTGGAATTATACCATCCCAATCTTGAGTGACCCATTCGCAAGTAACACCCATTCTTTCACACGCTTCATTCCCGAAATCAATTTCTGCACCTTCGAGTTCTCCTGCTGCGTTTAAGTTGTTCCAGGGAGGATAAGCTCCCTCAGTTCCAATTCTAATAGTTTTTGCGTTCACAGTACTTGCCAAAATAAGTGCAAGTAAAGTCAACGATGCTAATAATAATTTTCTCACAAAATCCTCCATGAATTATCGATAATTTTACAAAATCTGATTTTTTTAGCAAAAGGTCAAGAAAAAATTTAAAAAAGATGAGATTTGATCAACTCTGGAAGACAAAAATATGAATTAATCAGGTATGTCTTCTATTTTTTGTTATTCTAACAAACAATATTACAAACGCTGCTGATATGAGAACAAAGGGAAATAACCATAAAAAAAGGTTTTTCTTATCAAATTGAGGTCTAAAAAGAATATATTCTCCATATCTATAAGATAAAAAATCAATTATTTGCTTTTTGCTCTTGCCTTCCTTTAACTGCCTCATTATTTCATTTTTTATCTGGTTGGAGAAATCTGATTCTGATTCATAAATAGTTTGATTTTGACATGTCATACATCTTAGCTCTTTTGTAATTTCAGCTAGATTGTTTTCTAGGGTATGAGAGCTAGATATTAGTATAATAAAAGAGGCACTAATAAAAATTTTTTTAATTAAATAATAATTTTTTAATTTCTTGTTCATATAATTTGTCTGTTATTGGTCCGGTATGTTTAAAAATTATAATTCCATTTTCATTTACAACAAATGTTTCAGGAAGTCCATAAACTCCAAAATCCATTGCAACTTTTCCATCTTTATCAATGCCAATTAGTGAATATGGATTTCCCAAATCTTTTAAAAACAATAAAGCCTCATTTTTTTTATCTTTATGATTAAATCCTAAAATAATTAAGTTAGGATTTTTTTCTTTAATTTTTAAAAACAAAGGGTGCTCAACCTTACAAGGAGAGCACCATGAAGCAAAAAAATTAATTAAAACTTTTTTATCTTTAAGTATATTTTGATTAATGGTCTTTTCGGCATTAATAAGATCCTCAACATAAAAGTTTGGAATTTTTTTATTTAAGAGCGCGCTTGGAGGAGCAGATGGATCCTTATCCTCAAGGAGATAATAAACTAAAAAGGTACATACTAAAAACAATATTACAAAGGGTATCAATAATATATAGGCATTCAATTTTAATAAATTAAATTTTTTAATCATATCTTTTTATAGACATTAGTCCCCCAGCAATTATAAATATTATTCCTATCCAAATCAAAGAAACTAAAGGATTGTGATATACTTTTATTGACCACCCGGCAGGATTATTGTTTCCAATTACAATATATATATCTTGTAACAATTGATGATGAATACCGGCTTCAGTTGTAACAATTTTTGATGAAAAATAGTATCTTTTTTCTGGCTTGACCTTTCCAAAAGTTTTATCGCCTTTTTTGATTAAAAACTCTCCAATTATAGCTTGATAATTATCTACATTTTTTTCTTCAAGATTATTAAAAGTTAAGGAATAATTGTGAATGTTTAATGTATCACCAACGTTTAAAACATCCTCAAACTCCTTTTTCCATATACTGGATGCAGTAATTCCAATTATAAGTATGCCTACGCCAAAATGAGAGATTAAGGCAGTGTTCGAAAATATTATTTTTTTCAAAGTATTATTTTTAAATTTTAAAAATCTATTATAAAACTCTATAGCTGTAGAAATTATTATCCATACTGCTAAGCCGATTCCAATTATCGCCCATGGATTAATAGTTGATAATATATAAATTAATAATGCAAAAAATATTATTGCGAGAAAAACTACTAAATATGATAATTTTTTATTTAGATTATTTTTTTTTAAAGATAATGCAGGAGCTATAGCCATAATTAAAAGACCTGGAAGCATAATTGGCAAGACTGTTGAATTAAAATATGGGGCGCCCACAGAAATGCGTTCATTAAATATGCTTTCAATTATTATTGGATATATAGTTCCGAGCAATACTGATAAACATACTATTACCATAATTATGTTGTTGATTATAATTGACGTATATTTATTAAAATGTATCAAGCTTGCCCCCTTGTCATTTTCTGGATATTTAATCATAAAAATAAGTAGAGAAAATCCGGTAATAATAAAAAACAACATTAATATAAATAACCCTCTTGATGAGTCAGTGGCGAACGCATGTACGCTCATCAAAATTCCTGATCTCACTAAGAATGTTCCTAGCAAGCTTAATGAAAAACATAGAATTGATAAGAAGATTACCCACTTTTTAATTTGGCTATTTTGTTTAATAATTTGCAAAGAATGAATCAGCGCCAAACCTGCCAACCACGGCATTAATGAAGCGTTTTCCACAGGATCCCAGAACCACCAGCCTCCCCAACCCAATTCATAATATGCCCAGAATGAACCGGTAAGTATGCCAGCGGTTAATATAGACCAACAAAATATTGAATAATTTTTTAATACCTTTACCCACTCTTCATTAGTATTGCTTGTTGTTAATCCTGAAATGGCGATACTTAAAACCAATGAAAACCCTACATAGCCAATATAAAGAAGTGGAGGGTGTATTGCTAGAGCAGGATCCTGCAATATCGGGTTTAAACCAAAACCTTCATTTGTTTTTCCTGGCGCAGCTTTAAATGGGTTAGAGGTTGTAATCATAAAAATTACAAAACCTAAGGTCATTAAGTTTTGGTAAAAAATAGTAGCGTATTTTGTTTGTTTGCTTATTCTTTTGTTAAATGAAAAAACAAAAGTGTAAATAGTCATAATTAATATCCACAAAAGTATTGAACCCTCATGATTGCCCCAAACACCTGATATTTTATATATGAAAGGCTTTTTAGAATTAGAATTCATTAAAACATTTAATATAGAAAAGTCTGATACAATGTATGCGAACATTAAGCAAAGGAATGCAAAAAGAATAAATAGAAAATTAAGTCTTGCAGATAATAAGAATCTTTTTTCATTTATCATATTATTATCTTGAAATAATTTTCTAAAGAAAAATAAATTTAATATAATTGATAATAAATTTAAAAAAATAAAAGAATGTCCAAGACTTGATATCATTTATAATTCTTTTGCCAATTATCAGTTTCTATTAATTGTTTTTTTATTCCTTCTGGCATATAGTTTTCATCATGTTTAGCGAATATTTTATTTGCATTTAATTTTTTTCTTAATAATTCACCCTCAGCAACTACCCCACTCCCTTCCTTAAAAAGATCTGGAATAATCCCATAATAATTTACCGAAATATCATTTTTATTATCAGTAATAATAAAATCTATGCTTTTATCTTCATTATATATTATTGAATTTATTTTCACCAAACCACCAATACGTATATTTTCATCATTTAAGATTTTGTTTTCAATAATTTCAGATGGTGTAAAGAAAAAAACAATATTATCTTCAATGTTAAAAAGGATTACAATTAATGAAATCATTAAAAAAATAACAGAAATCACAATAAATATAAGTTTCTGAATCCTTGGAGGCATTAGAGCTCTATTATTCTTTATTATTATTTTTTCTGCTTTTTCTTAAAAGTATTTGTGTGTCTATATAAATATATAAAATTAGAATAAATGCAGAAAAATATGCGAAGAATACAAACCAAAAATAGGGGATATCGAGAATATTTAATATAAATTTCATCATATTTTTAAAAACTATATATTGTTCTAATTAATATTTCTAATCCTTAATAAGAGTTTTTCTAATATTTATTTCAGCCCCTAGTCTAATAAAAAGAATTAAAAAGAATAAAAAAGTCATAGCAACGTTCATTGCTATTAGAGGGCCCAGAATCGTTATTTCAATTGAAGGTGAGGATAACTTACTGACACTTGCAGGTTGATGTAGGGTATTCCACCAATCAACCGAATATTTAATTACCGGTAAATTAATTGATCCTAATAATACAAATATAGACGATATTTTTTCACCAATTTGTAAGTCATCAAAGGTATTCTGAATAATAATAATTATGATATAAAAAATAAATAGTATTAAGACCGAAGTTAGCCTCGCATCCCAAACCCACCACGTGCCCCACATTGGTTTTCCCCATATGGATCCAGAAATAAGACATATTAGAGTAAATATGGCGCCAATTGGTGCGGCAGCTTTTACAAAAATATAACCAAAAGTTATCTTAAAGGATAGTGCCAAAATACTATAGATTGTCATTAACACATAGGTAAACATAGCAAGCCATGCGCAAGGAACATGAATATACATTATTTTTACACTGAAACCCTGTTGATAATCGTTTGGAGAAAATACTAATGCATAAAGCAAACCTATTACTAATAAATATATAGTAATATGTCTTAAAATGTTTGTATATTTTTTAGCAAAATCATTAAACCTTCCTGGATTATAAAGTATTTGCAACATTAGCTTTTAACCGAAATCTTTATGCATGAAGAAATAATCCAGGGTCCAATCGCGAAAGATGCAAGCAATATTGATGTCAAAATATAAAGTTGAGCTTTGTAAATTTCTGGATCGGCGTTGATTGCCCCAACTGCAAAAATAATCACTGGAACACTGATCGGCAAAATGATCAGGCTTCCTATTGTTAGATTTTTTTTGTTTGTTAACATCATCGCGCTCGCAATTAAGGAAAATACTGTTAATATTGGAGAACCAATCAACATAGTCACGACTAACATATAAATTTTTTGAATAGGCATTTCAAAAATAATTGTTGTCAATGGAATAAAAATTATTAGTGGTAGCTGATATAATATCCAAGAAGTTATTATTTTTATTATCGCTATAAATTCATAGGATAAACCTGCAAATTGATAAACTGCAAAACTCCCATCATCAAAATCTTCTCTAAGTGACTTATTAGTTGAAATTGTAGAAGATAGAATGAGTATAGACCAAATAATAGATACCCCAATATCCTTTAATTTTTCATCATAGGGCCCAATTGAAAAAATAAAGATTAGCATTACAATAATAAAAAAGGTTAACAAACTAACTATATCAACTAATTTTCTATATTGGATTAATAAGTCTCTAATTGCAATACTAACAATAGATAAAATAAATATATTAATTTTTTTAATTTGACTCATGAAGATCAAGATCTATATATTGTTTTTTTGAAATGCTGACAGGTATGTGTGAAGAAAAAATCGCCATCCCTTTTCTTGCAAGATGATCGCTAATTGTTTCGCCTATGATATTTATGCTATCTTGGTCTAAACCTAAAAATGGTTCGTCTAAAATCCATATGTTTCTCTCCTCTATTATAAGCCTTGTCAGTTCAAGTTTTCTTTTTTGGCCGTAAGATAAGAATAATACCTTTTGATTCATATATTCTCTTAAATTAAGACTATCAATTAATTTCATAAAATTTTCATATGTTATTTTTGAACCATATAATCTTTTCCAGAAATTCATATTCTCTATAACCGTTAAGTTATCTTTAGAGCAATTATTGTCAGCTATGTAAGTAATATTTTTATAATATTCTTCTAAATTCTTATATATTGACTTTCCTTTCCAAATTATCTCACCACTCTTGGGGACTAATAAATTACAAACTATTCTCAATAAACTAGTTTTACCTGAACCATTTTTTCCACTTATAATAGTAGCAATCCCGTCTTCAATTTTGAAATCAAGATTTCTAAATATTATTTTTGAGCCTCTTCTGCACGTAATATTATTTGCTAATATCATTATATAAAAGTTTATATGATAGAATGGCATAAAAACACCATAAAAAAAACGGGGTTAAAAACCCCGTTTTTTTGAGCCTCTTTCAAGAGATCTCAGTAGCTCAAAGAAAAAAACCCACTCATATATTTAGGAATGGGTAGAAATAAAAAACTATCTTCTTCTTCTCTTTTTAGCAGCTTTTTTCTTAGCTGCTTTTTTTCTTCTTCTTTTTGGTGCAGCTTTCTTAGCTGCTTTTTTTCTTCTTCTTGGCGCAGCTTTCTTCTTTGCTGCCTTTTTTCTTTTCTTAGCCATTATTTGCTCCTTGTATTTGTTTACTTTGTAGTCGCAAAAATGCGAAAACATTAAAGGCTAGAGCTTTTTTTTCAAAACTTTCGTTAAAAGTCAATAATTTAGTAATTTTATTATTTATTTTATTTTTTTATAAAATATTTTTGACTATTTTGGTTTATTTTGATTTATTTTTCTTAAAATAATTATGTATTTACAGTAACTTACAATGATTTTAATTAAGAAATGGCTTAAGATGGTATATTGTGCGTAAAATATTATTTTTAGTAAAATGAAATCAATTGAGAGTTTTAAATCAAAAAAATCATTCTTTTTGGATAAAAAGAAATACTTTTATTTCAGTTTAAGAGAACTTTTTAAACGATTTAATCATAATCAATCAGATTTTCCATATTGTAAAAAAATAATTCTTGAAAACATGCTTCGCAATCAAGATTCATTAGTAAACAATTATTCAAAAATTGAGCATATTTTAAATTTTAAAAATTCAAAAAAGAATATTGAGATATTTTATTATCCCGCAAGAATTCTGATGCAGGATTTTACTGGCGTTCCTGCTGTTGCAGATTTAGTTGCAATGAGGGAAGCGGTAAGTAAAAAAAATATTGACCCAAACCTAATTAACCCCAAAATCCCGGTCGATTTAATCATTGATCACTCAGTTATGGTCGATCATTTTGGCAACTCTAAATCTTTTGAAGCAAATGTCAAAAGGGAATTTGAAAGAAATCAAGAAAGATACAATTTTTTAAAATGGAATCAAAATTCATTTAAAAATTTTACCGTGGTCCCGCCTGGAGCGGGAATATGCCACCAAGTAAATCTTGAATATTTATCAAAAACCACCTGGACAAAAATAGTAGGAAAAGAAGAGCTGGTTTATCCTGATACCCTTGTAGGAACCGATAGCCACACTACTATGGTTAATGCATTATCTATTCTTGGATGGGGTGTTGGAGGCATTGAGGCTGAAGCAGCTATGCTTGGTCTGCCAATCACTATGAAACTCCCTGAAGTAGTTGGTGTAAAATTAATTGGTAGATTAAAAAATGGTGTTACAGCCACAGACTTGGTTTTAACTATTACTGAAAAATTAAGAAAAAAAAATGTAGTTGCAAAATTTGTTGAATATTATGGTAATGGGTTAGATTGCATAACACTTGCCGATAGGGCTACAATTTCTAATATGGCTCCAGAATATGGAGCGACTTGCGGGTTTTTTCCAGTAGACATGGAAACTTTAAGATATTTAGAGTTAACAGGAAAATCTAAAAATCAGATTCAATTAATAAAAAAATATTCTAAATTGCAAGGATTATGGAGAAACGATAAATATTTAACTAAATATGATGATACAATAACAATTGATTTGCATAAGATAGAACCCTGTATGGCAGGACCAAAGAGGCCACAAGATAAAATATTTTTAAATAAAGTTCCAGATTCTTTTCGCAATATAAAAAATATTCAGAATACAAATTTAAGTAATAAAAGTTTAGACCACGGATCAGTAGTGATAGCTGCGATAACAAGCTGTACCAATACTTCCAACCCAAGTGTTTTAGTTGCCGCAGGGCTGGTTGCTAAAAAAGCTGTAGAATATGGATTAAAAACTAAGGCATGGGTTAAAACTAGTTTGGCACCAGGAAGCAAGGTTGTGACAAAATATTTGGAAGATAGCGGTTTGATTAATAGCTTAAATGAATTAGGCTTTAATGTAGTAGGATATGGTTGCACAACCTGCATAGGAAATTCCGGGCCATTAAAGGAAAAGGTTTCAAAAGAGATTCAATCCAGGCAACTAACAGTATGTTCTGTGCTTTCAGGAAATAGAAATTTTGAAGGTAGAGTGCATTCTGAAGTTAAAGCAAACTACTTGGCCTCACCGCCTCTTGTTGTAATTTATGCTTTAGTAGGAAATGTGAATGTAAATATAACAAAGGATTCTTTGGGAAAAGATAAAAATGGAAAAGATATTTTTTTAAAAGATCTCTGGCCATCTGATGAGGAGGTTAGAAAAATAGTCAAATTAAACTTAAATAAAAAAATATTTAAAGATAAATATTCAACTTTATATAAAGGTGATAAAAATTGGCAAAAAATTAAAACGAATAACGATCCTATATATAAATGGAATATAGCAAGTACATATGTAAAACAACCACCATTTTTTCAGGATAATATTGTTGATGCAGATAAAGATATAATTCACGCAAGAACTCTATTGATGCTGGGAGACAGCATAACTACAGATCATATTTCCCCCGCAGGATCGATAAAGAGTGATAGCCCGGCGGGGAACTACTTGAGTGATATGCAAGTTCCGATAAAAGATTTTAATTCTTACGGATCCAGAAGGGGAAACCATGAAGTTATGATGAGAGGTACTTTCGCAAACGTTAGGCTCGTAAATGAGTTGGCACCAAAAAATAATGGGGGATATACTAAATGTTATTTAAATGGAAAAATTTTACCAATTTATGAAGCCGCAATGCACTATGTTAACAATGATGTACCACTTATTGTTTTAGCCGGAAAGGAATATGGAACAGGTTCCTCAAGAGACTGGGCGGCTAAGGGTACAAAATTATTAGGAATTAGAGCAGTTATAGCAGAATCATTCGAGAGGATTCATAGATCTAATTTAATTGGTATGGGAGTAATTCCTTTTCAGTTTACCGCGGGTCAGAACAGGGCAAATCTTAATTTAAATGGAGAAGAAAAATTCTCAATTAAAAAAATAAGTCAATTAGAACCAAATAAAACTATTAAATGTCAAATTAATATAAAAGATAATTCATATGAAATTAACTTGCTCTGCAGAATAGAAACCGAGCAGGAAATGAAGTATTATAAAGCAGGCGGAATATTAAATTATGTTCTTAATAATATTTTAAGAACACTAGCTTAAGCCTCAATAATAAATGAGAAAAGATAATTTAGATATTAACTTAAAAGCTATTCTGGGTCCTACTAATACAGGTAAAACTCACCTAGCTTTTGAAAGGATGCTTTCATTTCAAAGTGGTGTTTTTGGTTTTCCTCTTAGATTATTGGCACGAGAAAATTATGATAAAGCGTTACAAAGAGTTGGTGAAAATTTTGTAGCTCTAATAACAGGCGAAGAGAAGATAGTTCCCAAAAGTGCAAAATACTTCTTTTGCACAGTTGAATCAATGCCTCAAGAAAAAGATTTTGAATTTGTTGCCATTGATGAAGTTCAGTTAGCTGCTGATTTTGAACGGGGATATATTTTTACAAATAGTATGCTAAAAATTAGAGGATTTTATGAAACCATATTCATAGGATCGCTTGTGATTGGCAACATACTAAAAGAACTTTTCCCCAAAATATCCATAGAGTCAAGAAATAGATTTTCAAAATTATCTTTTTTAAAAAAAAAAAGTATATCAAAACTTAAACCTAAAACAGCAATTATTGCATTTAATGTTAACGATGTTTATTCTATTGCAGAGTCAATAAGATCACAAAAAGGGGGCGCGGCAGTAGTTTTAGGCGCCTTAAGCCCAAGAACACGCAACTCTCAGGTTGAAATGTTTGAAAATGAAGAGGTTCAATACCTAGTTGCAACAGATGCAATTGGAATGGGATTAAATCTCAATATCGACCATGTGGCTTTTTCAAGTCTAAAAAAATTTGATGGAAAATTATTAAGAAATTTAAATTTAAATGAAATAGGACAAATAGCTGGTAGAGCTGGAAGATATAAAAATGACGGCACATTTGGAGTTACTGGTAACGCATATGATTTAGATCCCTTGTCAGTTGATATCATTGAGAATCATAAATATGAAAATTTAAAAAAAATTTACTGGAGAAATTCTGATATAGATTTTCAAACATTACGATCGGTATTTAATTCATTAAACAAAAATCCAGAAAAAGATATATTTATTAAAAAAAAGAATGCAGAAGATGAAATAAAATTTAAAATATTATCTAAAGATAAAAATATTATAAGATTTCTTAATTCTCCAAAAAATATTCAATTGTTATGGAATGTTTGTCAAATACCTGATTTTCAAAAATTATTAACCGAGAGTCATTCAGATTTCCTAAAAAAATTTTTTTTACATCTAATGAATAATGATTACTTACTTCCTGAATTGTGGATTAAAGAAAATATACAAAGGTTAGATAATATAAATGGCGATATTGATACATTGTCTAAACGAATTGCGCATGTTCGGACTTGGACATTTATATCTAATCATCCTGACTGGATAAAAAATAATGAATATTGGCAAGAAATTACAAGAAATATTGAAGATAAATTATCAGATGAGCTTCATAACAAATTAAAATCTAAGTTTGTCGAGGAGCAGAGCGCATATTTTGTTGATAAATCCTTTATAGATGGGATTTCTGGCAATCACATTAGAGAAAACTCCCAAATAATGGATAAGAGTAGTAAAGTAGATTATTTAAATAATTTTAAATTATTACTTGATCAATACAAAAATAACAATAAATCTGTCTCATCATTTAATGAAACAAAAAAAACAATCTTTAAGATGATACCTGAGCGTGTATCAAATCTTTTAAAGGCTCCTGATGACGCGTTTAATTTAGGAGATATCTCTAAAATGCATATGGGTGAACAAATTAATATTTATTGGGGCGGTGAGGCTGTAGCCTACCTTGAAAAAGGAAAAAATGTATTTTCTCCTAATGTCAACATTTTAAATTCTGATTTATTGGAGCATAATGATAGGCAAAAGATAAAAAAAAGGTTGCAAGATTATATAGAAAATAAAATTGGCACAATTCTAAATCCAATAAACAGAGACACAAATTTTATTTCTGAATCATCTGTTGTTAGATCTGTAGCATATAACTTGTTTCATGATTTAGGGTGCTCAAAAAAATCAAAATTTTTATCTCAAATAAGCAAACTATCAGACAGTGAAAGAAAAGAACTTTCAAATCTTGGGGTAAGAACAGGNATAGAATATTTTTATATTCCAAATTTTATGAAAAAAAATTCAATTGAATTAAAGGCATTTTTATGGAAAATATACCACTCATTCAGTAAGGAATATCAGTTTCCACTCCCAAAAGATGGCAGAGTATATTTTGATATAAAAGATAATCTTGGGGACCTGCCCCTACATTATTGGAATTCAATTGGTTATTTAAAAATAAGAAAAATTGCTGTTAGGGTGGATATATTTGAAAGACTTTCTTTTCTAGTAAGGCAAAAAAATAAATTAGGTCCCTTTTCCGCCAGTCCAGAATTAATGAATCTTCTCGGGTGTACAATTGAGAAATTACAGGATATTTTATTATTTTTAAACTATGAATCAATTACTATGGGAAATGAAAGAATATTATTTGTTCAAAAAAGAGATAAGTCCGCAAGCATAAAAAATAATAAAGGTAGTAAAAAAATAAAAAACATTTCAAATGAATCCCCATTTGCCGTTTTAGGGTCTTATTTTAATAAATAATGCGGCTGGATAAATGGCTATATTACTGTAGAATTTATCAAAGCAGGTGCAAATCCAAAAATGCTTGTTTAGAGGGAAATATATTAGTTAATAAAATTAAGAAATATAATTCTACTTATATGATTTGCAAAAATGATATAATTACATTAATCAAGAATCAAAAAGTAAAAATAATTAAAGTTTTAAATTTGCCTAAAAATAGGATATCTCCAAAGAAAGTTTACAATTATTATGAAATTATTTAAATCATTTAAGGTAGAAGAATTAAAACAAGATACCTCAGGAATAATTAATATAATGGCTTTGTTAATAGAAGCATCATCTATTGATGGTGAAATATCAGAAAATGAAGTAGAAAAAATTGTTGAGATGATTTTAAATTACTTTGATTTAGATTCCGAAACAGTAAATGATTATTATAATCAGGCCAAATTAAAACAACAAGACAGCGTATCATTTCATGAATTCACTTCAAAAATTCATCAAGAGTTTAATTATAANCAAAAAATTGATATACTTGAAATGTTATGGCATGTTGTTTTGGCGGATCAGAAAGAACATGAATTTGAATCTAATCTTATGAGAAGGGTATCAGGTCTTTTGCATATTAGAGATGTTGATAATGGTATCGCAAGAAGATCAGTATTAAAAAAGTTGGAAGCTATATAGTGGCATACATTGTTGATGAAAAATGTATTAAATGCAAATATATGGATTGCGTTGAGGTTTGTCCGGTAGATTGTTTTTATGAAGGAGAGAATATGTTAGTAATTCACCCTGACGAGTGTATCGACTGCGGAGTTTGTGAGCCAGAATGTCCAATAGAGGCTATTTATCCTGACACGGAGGATAATGCTGGCAAATGGCTTGAAATCAATAGAAAATATTCAGAAAAATGGCCAGTCATCACAAAAATGAAAAAACCACCAATAGACGCAGATAATTGGAAAAACGTATCTGACAAATTTAATTTACATTTTAGCGAAAATCCAGGAGAAGGTGATAATGACTAAGAAAAAAAGTTATAAAATGCAATTTTCTATTGGCGACCAAGTTGTTTACCCAAGTCACGGAGTTGGTCAAATAACATCAATTGAAAAAATGGAAATTAATAAGTTAAAGGTTCATTGTTTTAAAATAGTTATGGAACAAGATAAATTAGTCGTAAAAATTCCTTTTGAGAAACTTGAAGAAGTCAAATTAAGAAAACTTTCAACGAAAAAAGATATGCAACACGCACTTGGTTTATTGAAAGGTAAGGCAAAAGTAAGAAGAATTATGTGGAGCAGAAGAGCGCAAGAGTATAATCAAAAAATCAATTCAGGAGATCCAATGTTAATTGGTGAAGTTGTAAGAGATTTATATAGAAAGAACAATCAACCGGAACAATCATTTAGTGAAAGACAAATGTTTCAATCAGCGATAGAGCGTCTTGCTAGAGAACTTGCTGCAGTGGAAAAAATAGATCATTTTTCTGCAACTGAAAAAATTGAGATAATTCTTCAATCAAAATAATTAAAAATTGTTATCTTTAGAAAAAAAATTTATAGAGTTAAAAAATTCTAATAGAATTTGGGCTATTGGTTCGATTCACGGAAATCTTAAGGGTTTAGTAAAAATTCATAATCACATTTCTAAAGAATTTAAAAAAAATGATAAGATTGTTTATTTAGGAAATGTAATTGGAGTTGGAAATGATTCATCAAAGGTGATTGATGAAATATTAAGATTAAGAGTTTTTTTGATGGCAAATTTTAATTTTGATACCGATGATGTTATTTTTCTGAGAGGTGCACAAGAAGAAATGTGGCTAAAGCTTCTTGAATTACATATTTCTCCTAATCCTAAAGAAGTTATTGATTGGATGTTTGCTCATGGAGTTGANAAAACAATGCAATCATATGGTTTATTTAAAGAAGATCTTATTAAAATTTGTAATTTAGACACTGTAGCTATTTCAAAATGGACAAAAAAAGCAAAATCCCATATTGAATCTTATAAGGGTCACCGTCAATATTACTCAAGCTTAACCCATGCAGCATTTTCTGAAAGCAAAAAAATACTTTTTGTTAATAGGGGGGTTGATATTTCTAGACCACTCTCAGCTCAAAGTGACTGTTTTTGGTGGGGTTATCACGGTTTATCTGAAATTAACAAACCTTATTATAATTATATAAAGATAGTAAGAGGTTATGATCCAAAAAAAATTGGACCTGAATCAAACAAAATGTTGTGTTCTCTTTACAAAGGGTCTGGCTTTGGGGAATATATAGTCGCAGGTTTGTTTTCTGGATCTGGAGATACATTAGACTTATTTGAAGGTTAAATAATTAATAAACATATTAAGTTGTGTCAAATCTTTATTTAGAATAATATGTATACGTGAGAAAAATATTATACACTTTTACAATATTTATTTTTTCAACCAGTTGCTTATATGGCTCTGATTTAAATATCTTCAGCGTAGGTTTTTTTGATTTTAATAAACAAAAAAACGAAGCAATTGATTTTCGTTTTGACAAAAGATTTGATGAAACATTGTTTGACCTTGGTCCAAAAGAATCACCGCTGTTTGCATTAAAACCTTTTTATGGAATTGAAGCAACGTCAGATAGCGCAATATATGTTTTAGGCGGAATATATGTAGAAGAAAAGATTGGTAAAAGAACCTACATAACACCTAATATAGGCGTTGGAGCATACGATGAAGGTGATGGTAAGAAATTAGGTAGCGTTATTGAGTTTAGAAGCACTATAGAAATTAGTTATGAACTTAAAAATAGTAACAGAATAGGCGCTAGTATTGGACATATATCAAATGCCGGTATTGATGATAAAAATCCAGGTACTGAAATTATTTCATTTTCATATCAAATCCCATTTTGATATAAATAATTTATATACAAAAAACATTTAAAGGTCTCGTGGTGAAACGGATATCACATCGGTCTTCGGAACCGTGGTTCTAGGTTCGAATCCTAGCGAGACCGCCATATGTCTATATATATTTTTTATTAATTATGAGTTCAGCGATTTGAACAGCATTTAAAGCCGCACCTTTTCTAAGATTATCTGAAACAATCCATAGATTTAAACCATTTTTTATTGTTTCATCCTTTCTGATTCGACTAACATAAACTTTATCTTCCCCTGCAGATTCTACCGGTGTAACGTAACCCTCATCTTTTCGATAATCTATAACTGATATTCCATTAAAGTTTTCAAGAACACTTTTTGCTTTTTCTTCAGTAATTTCTGAATTAAACTCTATATTTACTGATTCGGAATGGCCAATAAATACTGGAACTCGAACACATGTTGCAACAACGCTTATATTCTGATCTAATATTTTTTTTGTTTCATCTACCATTTTTTGCTCTTCTTTGGTATTTCCATTTTCTAAAAAGTCATCAATGTGAGGAATTACATTGAATGCTATTTGTTTTGTAAAATGTTTTTTATCAATTGTTTTATTTGCATATATTCCTCTTGTTTGATTAAATAATTCATCCATAGCACCCTTACCTTTTCCGGAAACTGATTGATATGTTGATACAATTACTCTTTTAATAATAGATAAGTCATGTAAGGGTTTTAATGCAACTACCATCTGAATTGTAGAACAGTTCGGATTAGATATTATATTACGTCTATTCTTATTTTTAAAAAAATCTTCTAATATTTTAGAATTAATTTCTGGAACAATTAGCGGTATGTCGTTTTGCGTTCTAAAAAAAGAAGTATTATCAATAACAAGACATCCCGATTCTGCCGCTTTGGGTGCAAAATTTGACGATACTTTTGATCCAGGTGAAAACAGTGCAATGTCATATCCTTTAAAATTGAACTTCTCTAGATTTTTAATAATTATATTTTTTCCCTTAAAATTTATACTTTTTCCCTCTGATCTTTCTGATGCTACGCAGGCTAGAGATTCGATTGGCAGATCTCTTTCTTCAAGGATGTTAATTATCTCCCTTCCTACATTTCCGGTTGCTCCTACTACAACTAATTTATATTTTTTACTCATTTATTTACCTGATAAATGCTTTAGCTCATCAATTACTGCCTTACCCATATCTTTTGTTGATATTGCGGTTTCACTCCCTTGTTTAATATCTGGAGTGCGTAAACCTTTTGATAAGACATTTTGAATAGCTTTTTCTATTAATTCACTATCTTCATTCATATCAAATGAATATTTTAACATCATTGCAAAACTCATAATCATAGCTAAGGGGTTTGCCTTTCCCTGACCTGCTATATCAGGCGCACTACCATGAACTGGTTCGTACATCGCTGCTCTTTTTCCGTTTTCATCAATATTTCCAAGAGAGGCAGAAGGCAGCATCCCTAAAGATCCAGTTAGCATTGCTGCTATATCACTTAATAAGTCTCCAAATAAATTATCAGTTAATATTACATCAAATTGTTTCGGATTACGAACTAACTGCATTGCGCAGTTATCAGCTAACATATGATCTAGCTTAACGTCATTATACTCTTTCAGGTGTAATTCTTTTACAACGTTTCTCCAAAAAATCCCCGTTTCCATCACGTTCGATTTTTCAACAGATGTAACATTATTTGATCTTTTTTTTGCCAAATCAAATGCAACTCTAGAAATCCTTACAACTTCAGATGTTGTATAGCTCTGGGTATCAATAGCTTTTTCTTCATTGTTGCCAATCTTCTCAATTCCTCTTGGTTTTCCAAAATAAACACCACTAGTAAGTTCTCGTAAGATTAATATATCCAAACCTTTAACAATATCTAATTTTAAAGATGAAGATTCGGCAAGGGCATCAAAAACAACGGCCGGACGCAAATTTGCAAATAAATCCAAATCTTTTCTTAATCTTAGCAATCCAGCTTCTGGCCTTTTTGATCTTTCAATATTATCCCACTTTGGACCGCCTACCGCACCAAACAAAACAGCATCCACCTTAAGCGCCTCTTCCATTGTTGTATCACTAATTGAATCTCCCTCTTTATCATAGGCTGTGCCGCCTACTAGACGTTCAGTGACTTCAAACGAAACTGATTTATTTTTTACCATCCAATCAATAATATTTAAAACTTCATTCATTACTTCTACGCCAATTCCATCACCTGGTAAAATAAGAATTTTTTTATTGCTTGGCATTAGTTATACAATCCACGGGAAAGAGTTATGAAGATTTTTTTCAAATGAATCAATTTTATTATCTTTTTTTAATGTAAGGGCAATATCATCCAAACCTTCTAGCAAACATTTTTTTCTAAAATGATCAATTTTAAAACTAATAGATTTATTGTCCTCATCTATAATGAACTGCTCTTCTAAATTAATTATTAAACTTTCTTTATTTTCTGCCTTATTCATTAAATGATCCACATTCACCTGTTCTAGTTTAATAGGGAGAATGCCATTTTTAAAACAGTTGTTATAAAAAATATCTGCAAAGCTTGGCGCTATAATACACCTTATTCCAAAATCTAATAATGACCAAGGAGCATGCTCACGACTTGATCCACACCCAAAATTTTCTCCAGTGATTAAAATATTTGCAGATTTATATGGATCCCAATTAAGGATAAAATCATTTTTTAAATTTCCTTGCAAATCATATCTTAATTCATAAAAAAGATTTTTCCCCAATCCAGATCTTTTAATAGTTTTAAGGAATTGCTTTGGGATAATCATATCAGTATCAACATTTATCATTCTTAGAGGTGCGGCAATTCCTTTTAACGAAGTAAATTTTTCCATTTAATTAATCTCCCACTAAACTTAATTTACCTTTAATTGCAGAAGCTGCGGCAACTGCTGGACTAACTAAATGCGTTCTGCCTTCTCTTCCTTGCCTGCCTTCAAAATTTCTATTAGAAGTAGAAGCACATCTTTCTTTAGGTTTTAGCTGGTCTGGATTCATAGCTAAACACATCGAGCATCCTGGCTCTCTCCAATCAAACCCAGCTTGTATTAAAATTTTATCTAAACCTTCTTTTTCTGCCTGTTCCTTTACCAATCCTGATCCAGGAACAATCATTGCATCAATAGTTACTTTTTTTCCATCAACAATTTTTGCAACTTCTCTTAGGTCTTCAATTCTTCCATTTGTGCACGATCCAATAAAAACTTTATCTATTTTTATATCTTGAATATTTTGGTTAGGCTCTAACCCCATATAGTCGAGAGAACGCTCTATTGCTTTACGCCTATTCATATCTTGAATTTGACTTGGGTCTGGAACCTTGCCGTTAATAGGTGCAACATCTTGAGGGCTAGTTCCCCATGTTACTTGAGGAATAATTTTACTTCCGTCTATGTTAATTTCTTTCTCATAAATTGCGTCCTCGTCAGAAGGCAATGTTTTCCAAAATTCTAAAGCTTTGTTCCAGTCTTGTCCCTTTGGGGCATAGGGCCTTCCTTGAATATATTCAAAGGTTTTTTCATCAGGCGCAATCAATCCTGCTCTTGCCCCACCTTCTATGCTCATATTACAAATTGTCATTCGGCCCTCCATACTTAAATTACGTATTGCCTCTCCTGCATATTCAATAACATAGCCAGTACCTCCAGCTGTACCAATATGCCCAATAATATGAAGAATTATATCTTTTGATGTTACCCCAGCCGGGACTAGGCCATTAATGGTTATTCGCATATTTTTTGCTGGGCTTTGAATAAGTGTTTGAGTTGCTAAAACATGTTCCACCTCACTAGTTCCAATCCCAAATGCTAATGCACCAAATGCCCCGTGTGTAGCTGTGTGGCTATCACCGCAGACGATCGTCATTCCGGGTTGCGTGATTCCCTGCTCTGGACCAACAATATGAACTATTCCCTGCCTTTTATCTAAGAGTGGAAACAAGGTGACATCAAAGTCTTTACAATTTTTCTCCAAAGTTTCAACTTGAATACGACTTTCCTTATTCTCTATACCCTTTGAACGATCAGAAGTTGGGACATTATGATCAGCAACTGCAAATGTGTTTTTTGGTCTCCTAACTTTTCTATTCGCATTACGCAAACCTTCGAATGCTTGTGGACTTGTTACCTCATGAACAAGATGTCTATCGATATATATTAAACAAGAGTTATTATCTTCTTGCTTGTCAACTAGATGATTCAACCAGATTTTATCAAATAGAGTTAAAGCCTTATTCTTTTTGCTCATCACTTCCTGAAGGATCTAAGTCCTCACTTGGTGTCTGCACGCTTTCTTTTTCACTTGCTGCAGATTCATTTTTTATTACTTTTTCATCCTGAGAATTTTCAGAAATATTTTCACTTGCAGTATATTGATATTTTTCATCATCTCTATCTTTGTCAGCTATACGAGCGCTTTTGCCAGATCTTTTTCTAAGATAATATAATTTTGCTCGTCTTATTTTACCTTGACGAATTACTTCTATTGAATCCACTATAGAACTAAATAATGGAAAAACTCTTTCAACACCTTCACCATGAGATATTTTTCTTACTGTAAAGGAAGAGTTAATGCCATTATTTTTCCTTCCAATACATACCCCTTCAAATGCCTGTATTCTTGAACGATCTCCTTCGGACACCTTAACATTTACTTTTAGAGTGTCGCCAGATCTAAAGTTTGGTATACTCTTTTTTTCAGTTAATTTTTTAATTTGTTCTTTTTCAAATATTTTATCTATATTATTCATAGCTCTACCTAGTTCTTGTTTTTAATTAAATCTGGTCTAATTTTTTTTGTGTTAGTTATAGATTGTTCCTTTCTCCAATCTTCGATTCTTTTGTGATCGCCAGATAAAAGTATTTCTGGAATTGAGTGTTCTTTATCCTTCAAATCTTTCCACAATTGCGGTCTTGTATATTGAGGATATTCTATGAGCCCATCATTAAAACTCTCATCTTTAAGACTTTCCTTTTTTCCAATAACCTCCGGAAGCAACCTTATACAACCTTCAATTAATACCATCGCAGCTACTTCGCCTCCTGATATAACATAATCGCCAATACTAACTTTTTCAAAATTATAAGCATCTAAGACTCTTTCATCAACCCCCTCATACCTACCACACAAAATTATTAAACCAGGTCCTTCAGCGTATTTTCTAATTTTTTTCTGGGTTAGAGGCTTTCCACCTGGAGTCATATATACTAAAGGAGTTTCATTTTCTATGCTTTCTATAGATTTTTTAACTCCTTTTTCTATAACATCTGGGCGAATTATCATACCTGGACCACCGCCGTAGGGCTTATCATCAATAGAGCCCCTTGTATCATAGGCATAATTTCGCAAATCAACAACTTCTAGAGACCAAATATTTTCTTTTAGAGCCCTGCCTATCAATGAGTGCCCAAGCGGTCCAGGAAACATATCAGGGACAGAAGTCATTATTTTAACTTTCCAAGTGCCCATATTAAAGAATTCCTTTAAGCGGATTAACAGTAATAATTTTATTTTTAAAATCTATCTTTTTTATATTTTCCTTATTAAAGGGAATTAAAAAAGTTTTATTATTTTTTTTCTTGATTGAAATTAAATCTCCTGCACCAAAATTATTTATTTCTTCAACAGATCCTAAACTTTCTCCATCTTGTTTTTTTACTATAAAACCAACTAAATCTTTAGCATAATATTCTTCTTTTTGTAATGGAGGTAAATATTTTTTTTCTACAAAAAGTTTTGTACCAATTAATTTTTGTGCATCATTTCTATCTTGAATTTTATCTAAATTCACAACAACACCATCTTTATAAAAGCGAACAAATTTTATTTCCCAATTTTTTTTATTATCTTTATCATAAACTTTTTTAAAACTATTAACTAAGTTTTTATTCTGTAAAAATACTTTAATTTTTAATTCACCTTTAATACCCACAGCTCCTTTTATAGTGCCAAAATGAACAAATAAATTTTTCACAAGTTATTTTACCTAATTAATTATTTTTCTTTTTTAGATTCAGCTTTCTCTTGTTTTTCTTCCGGTTTCACCTCCGCCGCCGCTGGCTTAGCCTCTTCCTTCTTCTCTTCCGGTTTCACCTCCGCCGCCGCTGGCTTAGCCTCTTCCTTCTTCTCTTTTTTCTTTGGCAAATGACTTTTAGTTTTTTCGGTAATTACTGGTTTTTCCATAATTCCAATATTGCTTAAAAAGATTTTAATTCTGTCAGTAGGTTGTGCACCTTTCTTTAACCAAAGTTTTGCTTTATCAGAGTCAATTTTTACCCTGTTAGGATCATCTTTTTTTAACATTGGATTAAAGGTCCCAATTCTTTCAATAAACTTCCCATCCCTTGATCTGCGCGAGTCAGCTATAACAACCCTGTAGTACGGCCTTTTTTTAGCCCCGGCTCTAGATAATCTTATTTTAACTGGCATAATTACTTTCCTTTCATTAATTAAATTATAAGTATGGAGGTTGACCGCCCTTTAATTTTCCCATTAAGTCAAAAGGCATTTTTTTATCCCCCATTTTTTTCATTTTTTTCATCATCTTCTGTGATTGTAAAAATTGTTTTAAAAGCTTATTTACTTCTTGAACCTTTGTTCCCGATCCATTTGATATTCTAATCTTTCTTGATGCCTTAATGATTTCCGGACTTTCCTTTTCTTTTTTTGTCATTGAACCAATAATTGCTAATTGTCTATCTACCGAGTCATCATTAATTTTCTTTTCGGCAATTGCTTTTTGTGCACCAGTAATTCCAGGAATCATCGAAAGCATACCTTCAAGACCACCAATTTTCTTTAATTTTTTAAGTTGTTGGGCAAAATCTGAAAGATCAAACTTGCCTTTTTCAAGATTAGTTTTTATTTTTTCTATTTCTTCATCTTTAATATCTTCACTCGCTTTTTCTACCAAACCAACAATATCACCCATACCTAGAATTCTATTTGCAATTCTATCCGGATAAAATTCTTCTATAGCCTCAATCTTTTCTCCCGTACAAAGATATTTAATAGGAGCACCTGTGATTGATTTAATTGATAAAGCAGCACCGCCACGACCGTCTCCGTCAATTCTTGTGAGAATAATTCCACTAACACCAATTGTATCTTTAAATTTTTTAGCAATGTTTGCCGAATCTTGGCCAATTAATGAATCTGCTACTAAAATCTTCTCTATTGGATTAGCTATAGACGTTATGAGTTTTAACTCATCCATCATTTTCTCATCAATAACCTGTCTTCCTGCAGTATCAATAAATAGTAAATCATAAAATTCATTTTTTGCTTTTTTAATTGCATTATTTACAATGTTATTGATTGAGTCTGAGGTTGAACTTTTAACAAAATCCAAATTTATTAGATTTGCTAGAACTTCAAGTTGTTCTTGTGCAGCAGGTCTGTTTATATCAGTTGATACCAAAAGAGATTTTTTTTTATTTTTTTTGCTAATTAAATTAGCAACTTTGGCAATCGAAGTTGTTTTTCCGGATCCCTGAAGCCCATAAAATAATATAATTGCTGGTGGTTCTGTTTTAAAATCCATATCAGATTTTGTAGATCCTAAAATTTCCACTAGTTCATCATGAACTAACTTAATTATCATATGTTCTGGCTTAACGCTTTTTAAAACATTTTGACCAATAATTTTATGTCTTACATTCTCTATAAATTTTTTTACCACTATTAGAGCTACATCAGCTTCTAAAAGAGCTACCCTTATATCTCTAAGCGTTGCCTCCAGATCATCTTCTGAAATTAACGCTTTTCCTCTAATTGAGGAAATTATGCCATCAAATCTCTGACTTAAACTTGCAAACATTATAATTTGCCTCCAAAAACAAAATCACCAGGGCGCGAAACTCGCGGACTGGTGCACGCATCTAATTGATGCGCTTAAAATTTACACAAATATTAAAGTGAAATTTAGCGACAAATATTAAATTAAGCGACTAAAGTCAAGATTGCTTTATTATTTGGCCTGTTTTGTTGTATTAATGAGCTTATAATTAAATGGAAAAACTAGATTTCATAAAAATGCACGGCCTTGGCAATGACTTCGTCATTATTGATAGGAGACAAAAGAATATTTTAATAAATGAAAATATTATTGAAAAAATTTCTGACCGCAAAACTGGCGCTGGTTGTGATCAAATAATTACAATTGATAATCCTAAATCAGACATAACAGATGCTAGAATTACAATTTACAATTCTGACGGTGATGAAGCAGAAGCATGTGGCAATGGAACAAGATGTGTTGCAAAAATTCTTAGTAAAGAAATGAAAAAAAGTAATATTATTTTAGATTCGCCAAGCGGACAATTATTAGCTAGCTTAAATAGCGATGGTAATATAAGTGTAAATATGGGCAACGTTAGAGAAAGCTGGTCAGATATTCCTCTTATAAAAAAAATGGATAATCAGAATATTCCAATAAAGATTGACAACTTTTCAAGTGGTTTTGCTCTTAATATTGGTAATCCTCATATAGTTTTTTTTGGCAATAATATAGGTGAGATAGATTTATCCAACATTGGGCCAGGTATTGAAAATCATAATTTTTTTCCCAAAAAAACAAACGTAGAATTCATTGAAATAATTAATCATAAAAAAATTAAAATGAGAGTTTGGGAAAGAGGGGTAGGTGAAACGTTGGCATGCGGAAGTGGTGCTTGTGCAGCGGTATACGCTGGATTTAAAAAAGAAATTATTGAAAAAGAGTGTGAGGTAGTTTTTAAAAAAGGTTCTTTAAAAATTAAAGTTAATTCCGACCATGTGATTATGACTGGTCCAGCTGAAATTAGCTATTATGGGAACATACAAATATAAGAAATCTGATATAAATTTATGAAAGCAAACAACAGTAATTCAAAAGTTTTTAATTTTGGTTGTAGATTAAACGCCTATGAATCAGAAGTTATTAAATCAATATTAACAAAAAATAATCTTAACAATACCCTAGTGGTAAACACCTGTGCCGTGACAAATGAGGCAGAAAGGCAAGCACAACAAACAATTAGAAAATTAATAAAAGAATATCCGAATAAAAAAATCGTTGTTACAGGTTGTGCGGCTCAAATTTGTCCAGAAAAATATTTAGCTATTGAGGGGGTTAATAGCGTGATTGGTAATATTGAAAAACTTAAAAATGAATCTTGGTCTAATATTGAAAAAAAAGATGTAAAAAATGTTAGTAATATTATGAATTCTAATGAACTTAACAAAAACATAGTCGAAAAATTTGACGGAAAAGCCAGGGCTTATGTTGAAATTCAGCAAGGATGCAATCATAGATGCACCTTTTGTATAATTCCTTATGGAAGAGGTAATAATAGAAGCATTCCTTTTGGTTTAATTGTTGAAAGAATAAAAAAACTTGTTTCGAACGGTTATAAAGAAATTGTTCTTACTGGAGTTGACATAACAGACTACGGAATAGACCTGCCAGGTAAACCAAGATTAACAGATATAATAAAAAGGCTACTTAAACTTATCCCAGAGCTCAACCAACTCAGACTGTCTTCAATAGATTGCGCCGAATTAAACGAAGATTTTTTTGAATTAGTAAAAAGCGAAGAACGCTTAATGCCTCATTTTCACATTAGTCTTCAATCAGGGGATGATATGATACTTAAAAGGATGAAAAGACGGCATAATAGAAAGCAGTCTATTGAATTTTGTCAGAAATTAAAAAAAATTAGACCAAATATTTTGCTAGGTGCAGATCTTATTGCCGGATTCCCAACAGAAACGAATATAATGTTTAACAATACCTGCACACTCGTTAAAGAGTGCGATCTTACTTATCTCCATGTTTTTCCATATTCATCTAGGTATAGCACTCCCGCATCCAGAATGCCGCAGGTGCCAGATTTTCAAAAAAAATTGAGAGCAAAAAAATTGAGAAGCTTAGGGGAGGAACAATTACATTTTCATTTAAAAAGTAGTATTGGAAAGCAAAAAACAATTTTAATTGAAAAAAGTTTTGAAAACTACTCTATAGGAAAAACACAGGAATTTTCTTCAATAAAGGTTAATGAAAAGCTTATTGAAGGTAAATTATATAAATTATTAGTCAAATCAATTGATTCAAATTTTTTAATAGTATGAACATACTGCAAAAGTTTAAATATGGCATAAGTAAATCTTCTAATTATCTTAATAAAAATTTATTAGAAGCAATATCAAAAAAGAAGATCGATGATAATATAATTAAAGATATAGAAGATATATTAATTAGTGCTGATTTAGGAATAGAAGTTACTAAATTATTAATTGATAAAATAAAAATGCAAAAAACAAATAATGATTTTAGTTTAAAAGATTTGCAATTAATTCTATCAAATGAAATTGAAAAAATTATAATTAATAATGAAGCAAGTTTTAATATATCGGATTCAAACAAACCAGATGTTTATCTTTTTGTAGGTGTAAATGGGTCAGGCAAGACAACTACGATAGGGAAATTGGCAAAAAATTTATCTAATGAAAAAAAGATCTTAATAGCAGCTTGTGACACTTTTAGAGCTGCGGCAGTTGACCAGATTAGTGATTGGGCCAAGAGGTCTAAAATAGAGCTATATGAAGGAAAAAAAAATCAAGATCCAGCAAGTGTTGCCTTTGAGGCATGTGAAAAGGCAAAATATGAAAATTATGATGTTTTGCTCATTGATACGGCAGGTAGATTGAGTAACAATAAAAATCTAATGGATCAATTGCTTAAAATTCAAAGAGCGATAAAGAAATCCCTAAATAAAGAATCGCAAAAAGTCTTTTTGGTGTTAGACGGTTCAGCAGGCAATAATATGTTAAATCAATTTCAGAATTATAATAATTTGATAGAAATATTTGGAATAATTATTACAAAACTTGACGGTACAGCGAAGGGGGGCGCATTGGTATCAGTGGCTACAAAATANGAAGTTCCAATATACTTTGTTGGTATGGGTGAAAAAATTGATGACTTATACCCATTTAAGGCTAAAGAGTTCTCGCTTTCATTGTTTAATTTGGTAAATGAAGATTAATTATGAAGCCAATAATAAAATTTTTTGTTGATGCCGGTCCTCTAGTAGTCTTCTTTATTTTTTACAAGATGACAGGTGAATTATTGGAGGCAATCATTCCTTTAATTATAGCTACAGCAATAGCAGTATTAATTTCATACATAGTTGAGAAAAAAATTCCAGTTATGCCAACTATAGGAGGTTTAATAATATTAATATTTGGGGGTCTTACTTATTATTTTGAAAATAAAATATTTTTTTATATGAAACCAACAATAATTAATTTGCTTTTTGCATTTACATTAATTTTAGGCAATTATTTTAATAAACCACTTTTAAAATATCTTATGGGCAGCGCCATAGATATACAGTTGGAAGGATGGTTTGCACTAAGCAGAAGATGGTCAACATTTTTTCTTTTTCTTGCAATTTTAAACGAAATAATATGGAGATATTTTTCAGAGGAAACGTGGGTAAATTTTAAAGTTTTTGGAATTATTACATTAACTTTTATATTTAGTTTAACAATATTTCCAATAATAAAAAAATACCAAAATAAAGAATAATAGAATTTTATTTAAGAGCCTTTATCCCTGGCAAACTTTTTCCTTCAAGATAGTGAAGAAATGCACCACCAGAAGTTGAAACATATGTAAAATTTTTTATAACATCAATATCTTTTAGCGCAGCTAACGTATCCCCACCTCCCACAATAACATCTAAATTATTCCGCCTTGAACATTTAGATAAATGTTTAGCAATATCTTTTGTTGATTTGTCAAAGGGAGCATATTCAAATGCACCCAACGGCCCATTCCAAAGAACAGTTTGAACCTCAGATATTATTTTTACTATTTCATTTATACTTGCGTCACCAATATCAAAAATTGATTCTTTTTTAAGTATATTGTTAAGCTCACAATTTCTCACACGTTTTGCATTTTTTAAACTTACTGATGACAGTGCATCTACTGGCAATATAATTTTACAATTATGCTTTATAGCAATTTTTTTTAAATTATATATCTCGTTAAAATAATTTTTCTCAATCCTAGATGAACCTACCTGAAAACCATCTGCAGCCAAAAATGTATTTGCCATCCCTCCGCCTATTACTAAGTAGTCTAGTTTAATAATAATATTTTTAATAAGAGATATTTTTGTCGAAACTTTTGATCCTCCTATTATTGCTAGACAAGGCCTCCTTGGATTTTCAACATATCTTTTTAGATTTTTGAGCTCTTTTTCAAACAATAAGCCAGCATATGAGGGAAGAAACTTTGTTATTCCAACTACCGAAGCATGTGTTCTGTGAGAAGCAGAAAATGAATCATTAATATAAACATCAAAGCATTCTGATAATTTTTTACTAAAATTCTCATCATTTTCCTCTTCTTCCTTATGAAAGCGAATGTTTTCAAGTAAAAAAATATCGCCTTTGTCAATTATTGAATCTTTTTCCATTTTAGATTGATTAATAAAATTATCTAAAAAAATTACCCTTCCCATTCCAAGAATTTTTTCAATTTGATTTGATAAAGATTTTAATGACAAGCTAGGTAAAACCTCCCCCTTTGGTCTTCCAAAGTGAGATAATAAAAACACTTTGTTATTTTTTTTTAATAGTTGAGCAACCGTCTGTTTAATTAAAACAATTTTTGACTGGTCAGCAATCTTTTTCCCTTTTACAGGTACGTTTAAATCTACTCTTAATAAAACTGTTTTTCCGTTTAAATTAGTTTCATTTAGTAATTTCATATTTAAAGCCTTTATCCACAATAAACTTTTATTAATTATCCTTAAATTCTGAATTTTTTCATTAAATACCACTTTTTTAGCAGTTTTTTCTATTATTCTAGCATATATAGTATATATATTTTCTTTGTAATACTATATGTTGAGAATATGCCCTGGACAGATGATAAAGTAAGTCAATTAAGAGAGCTATGGGATCAAGGCCTCCCCACCTCTCAAATCGGTAAAATATTAAATTTTACNAAAAATGCTGTAGTTGGCAAGGCGCATCGTATTGGTTTAGAAAGGCGGCCTTCTCCGATTAAGAGAAGCATAATGAAGCCTGACAGAAAAAAGGCGCGAGCTCCTCTAATGCCAGATTTAAATTTTAACCTAAAATCAGATAAGGATTTTGAACATCAGGCAGATAATCAAAATAATCAAAATAATGAACTAAAAGAAAAACTTCTATCAAAAGATCTCATTGTGAATGGTAGAAGTATTGGTTGCGAATGGCCAATCGGGCATCCAAATGAGATAAGTTTTCATTATTGTGGATCAGAAAGAATTGAAGGAAAACCTTATTGTTCTAAGCACTGTGAACAAGCATATATTATGCCAGAAAAACTAAAGGCCGAAGAGGTCTTAATATAGCAATCCAGAAAATATTATATTAATTATCTTTTTCTACGCCTGGTTTTTTTTATCGCAGGCTTTTTTTTCTTTTTGACGCTTTTTTTGCTTATTCTAGACTTNTTTTTCTTCTGTGGTTTTCTTTTACTTGACTTATTATTAAATAAAAAATTTTCTAAAGATAATAAAAATTTCTTATAATCTTNAGCAAACTTTATTATTGTTTTATCAGAAACTTTTTTACTTTTTTTCTTAACTTTTTTACTTTTTTTCTTAACTTTTTTACTTTTTTTCTTCATGTGCAATTTTATTATACCACACTTTTAAAAAATTAAATACTATTGCTCGATATGACCATACACATCATAAATTTTTTGGTCAATTATTGCGTTAAATGACAATGATCTTCTTTCACCATCTTGATAGAACGGGTTGACCGAGTGATAAAGATAATTAGGAAAAATGTAAAAATCCCCTATTTTTGGCTTCCTAACCACCTGACCTTTTGAAAGAAATTGTTTGGTTCCATGAATAAAATTAATCTCTCCATGAGAGGTAGATTTTTTAGTTTTTTGAATACTTTCCCCAAAACCTTCTGGGAGCATCAGATATCCAACTCCTGATATGTGGCCGCTATGGAAATGTGGAGGATTATATTCATTTCTAAATTGCCTAACAACCCATACGTCAATTATTTGAAACTTTGATATTTCCTTATTTGTGGCGTACTTAATATACGCACCCGTAAGGGAATAAAGAAAATTAAATACATCACCTTCAATTGTTTCTTTTGGAAGCCTAATTTCTTGGCTCACCTCACCGGCAAGTTTGTGCCCATGATCTAACGTTTTAGCCTTATCCGAATTTCCAATAATTTCTTTATCAACAAAACTATTAACTTTGTTTATAACTTTATCAGTAATTTGGGTGGAACCTATTACGGGCCCAAAGGGCTGTATTATTTTTAGCGTACTATTCATTTTTATTGTTCTTGCACATTTAAACTATCAACTTTATAAAATAAGTTCAATGATAAACAGGTCAATATCATTCAAATCCAAATTTGGTTGGATTACTGCTTTTGAAAGAGACCGGAAATTAAGGAAAATTTCGTTCGAAAAAAAATATATATACAAACCAAGCAAAACATTATTAGAATTTAAAAAAAATATTAATAATTTTTTTCTCCACAAAACAGATAAAATAACGGCAAATTATTCTCTAGATGGTTCAATAGTTCAAAAAAAAGTATGGTTAGAAATAAAAAAAATAAAAAGTGGTACAACTAAAAGTTATGGCGAGATTGCAAGAAAACTCCATCTGTCTCCACGACATGTAGGAAAAATTTGTAGTGAAAATATGCTTTTGTTGCTAATACCGTGTCACAGAGTTGTAAGGTCTGACGGAAAGCTGGGAGGTTTTTCTGCAAAGGGGGGCATCTATTTAAAGAAACAATTGTTAGATTTTGAAAAAATGGGGTGCCCAAGATGATCGCTATCTTATAAAAGCGAAATGTATTAAAAAATTATAAATATGAAAAAAATACTTTTACTAATACTATTAACTTTTACAACAATGACCTCAGCTTCCGAAGATGATGTTAGCGTACCGTTTAATCAAGATAGTTCAAAATACTGGCAGTATATTAGCGATAGAACAATGGGCGGAATATCTGATGGCGAGGCCGTTCTTGAGCAAGATGGAGAAATGTTTTTTGCAAGACTTACAGGGAATGTGAGCACAAAAAATAATGGTGGCTTTATTCAATTGCGTTCAAGATTATCATTTACTGATTTTGAAAAAGATGGCAAAAAATTTAAAGGAATTCGTCTAAACGTGCGAGGCAATGGTGAAACTTATCATATTTTTATTCGCACCACTGAGACCCGGTCTTATAGAGATTATTATTCAGCTTCATTTATAGCTAACTCTAATTGGGAAATGATTGACTTACCTTTTAATGAATTCAAACATAGGCTTTCAAACAATCTAGACTTAGAGGGCAAAAACATAATAACCCTTGGCATTGTTGCTTATGGTCGAGATTTTGTATCCGATGTTTCAGTCTCTAAAATAATTTTTTACTATTAGTATAAAAACGGAAAATATATTCCGCTTTTAAGCTAAACATATCTCACGTTTGGTGATAAAGTATAATTCTATTTTTATAAAAAGGAGGTTTTATATGATTGAATCAGCGGGTGGTATGATACCATTTATATGCCATGTTTTTTTAATTTTTTTTGGAGGTTTTTTCGCATTAAATTTTGTTTTCAATCAAAATTTTGCAAAAAATAGTTTTGGTTATGACTCAATAGAAGCTGTTTATATGGGGAGACCATTTGGATTTTTAATGTCAGGTGTAATATTAATGTTAATCGCAACATTATTTCAAATTGGAGGATTCTCTTCAGCAAATGAATTAATTTCGGTTATATTTATATTTACAGTTTTAGGAGCGCTTTATAACTTGGCTTTATATTTAAAAATTTGGCCAACACATAATGGGAATCCACATGATATAAAAAATGTTATAAGACCATTAATTCCAATGACTGTTATAGTAATTAGGTTTTTCACCTTATAAAAGAATTAAAATAAAAGCGGGATACGCTCCCGCTTTTATTTTAAAAAAAATCTAAAAAATAAATGATTATTCAGTTTTTCTGCTGTAATAAAAAAATGCAGCAGCAAAAATTACGCTTATTACTAAATTAATATAAAAGGGTTGTGGATTTGGTGCAAAGCCTTGCATTATCTGATAAATAGTCATCACAGCGAAAGCACTATGGATGTATGCAAATAATTGCCCATATGAATTGATCGCATCACCTGCGATACTAGCTGTTCTCCAAGATATAACTGCCAGACCAACAGCAGCAACTCCCAATGATTGGCAAAGTGCAATAGCAGGGCCGGTTACTTCCATGCCTGCCATATTAAACCACATATTATACATAAGAATAGCTGACAAACCGTTTATGCCAGAAACTACTCCATTAACTTTTAATAACAATGGTAAATTCATAATTCCTCCTAATTCCATTATACCTTATCACTAAATACTAAAAATGTTGAGAGGTTAGTGTATTATTTCTTAAATTTTTTTATACAATTATCCTATTTTAACAGCTTTAAAATGTCCTGGGCGATGTTCTCCAGTTTCTAAAACGCCAATTAATTGTTTCCAAATATCTATAGCTCCGTTTGTTTCTTCTAAACCGATAACATCAACAACTTGTTTTTTAAGTGAACCTTCTATGGCGGCAAGTTCTTTTTTAGCTTTATTATGATACCATTTATTGCGATCTTTAATAACAATATTAGTAAAACCAGAATTTTTTAATACTTGCTCATAACGCTTAAGTGAATACATATGCATATCAAGTCCTTCAGCTGCAATATACTCCCGCATCTGTTTCGAAGGTGGGTTATCATCAATTCGCATCCAATCACTTACAGCAACTATACCCTTAGGTTTAAGTACTCGATAAATATCTTTTAATAAATCTTCTTTATTTGGAATGTGCAAAAATACTTCCTTGCTAAAAACAATATCAACTGATTCATCTGGCATATCAAGAGGTCCGGGTCTGACACAACGAAAATCTGTGGAACCAGAAAGATTATATTTAGCTGCTAGCTCTTTAGCCTTTTTAATAACCAATGGCTCAACATCAATACCCAATACTGATTTTGCACCATGTTTTTTAATAAGGTGAATAGCGGCGCCACCGCATCCGCAGCCAATATCAAGAATTTCTTTACCTAAAGAATTAATGCCCTCCATAACCTCATCTATTTCATTTGTCCCCCCAGGTGAAAGAAATCCTTCACCCCATACAACCTTTAATAAATTTAATTGCTTTGGGCCGTAATGCCCTTCATCAGTAATGCTCATTTTTATTTAAATTTTATTTTTACAGGCTTTGCAAGCACCATAAATTTCTAAATTATGTTTAGTGTATTTAAAATTAGACTTATCACTTACTTTTGAAAAATATCCAGATAAATTATTCTTTTTAAGCTCAGTTACTTTATCACATATTTCACAGATTAAAAAAGAGGTGGAAGTTTGAGAATTACAATTTGAATTGTTACATGCAATATATGAATTTTTACTTTCTATTTTATGCACTTTTCCAATTTCAATTAACTTATCTAAAGCTCTATAAACTTGAAGAGGCGATTTTATACCTTTTTTTTGAATATCAAAAAGAATAGCATAGGCTTTTAGTGGCTCTTTCGATCCTTCTAATAAATCTAGAACAGTTTGTTGATTATTTGTTAACTTTTCTGCCAAAAGGTTCATAACATTTAAATATCAAATTGCCTTCATTTTTGCAACGCAGTCTTTCTTTTTAAAGGCAATAGTGAAAGAATAAAAAATACTAACGCAACGACTATAATTGTTGGTCCTGAAGCAGTATTGAACTCCAAAGAGCTAAACAAGCCTAAAATAACAGAAAATATACCTCCAATTATTGAAAACGCTACCATTTGTTGGGGATTATTGCTTAAGTTCCTAGCCATAGCTGAAGGTATCAAAAGCAAACCTGTAATTAGTAATACACCAATCATTTTAATAGAAATAGCAATTACACCTGCTAGCAATAAAGTAAAAATAACATTTGAAACATCAGGTCTCATTCCCTCGGCGGCTGCTAAATCATAATTGACTGTTGAGGCAAATAAAGATTTCCAAATAAAATATAATACTCCAAGTATTAAAAAACCACCAAGCCAAATGATAATAATATCTTGAATTGTTACCGCAAGTATATCACCGAATAATAAACCCATTAGATCAAAACGAATGAAAGATAAAAAACCAATAATAACAAGACCAACTGCAAGAGTAGAGTGAGCAAGAAGGCCAAGTAAAGCATCTCCAGGTAATTGAGTTCTTTTTTGTAAATTAAGAAGCAGTAATGCAATTATTCCAGAAACTATAAAAACTGACAAAGAAATATTAATACTGAAGGAATAAGCTAATGTCACTCCTAGCAATGCTGAATGGGATAATGTATCGCCAAAATATGATAATCTTCTCCAAATTACAAAGCAGCCAAGAGGACCTGAAACGATAGCAACTCCTACTCCTGCAATTAAAGCTCTTATAAAAAAATCATCAAACATTATTTTGAAATACTCCCATCGGAACTATGTGAATGATCATGATGGTGCTCATATAAAGACAATGTTGAGGCAGTATGTTCACCAAATAATTTTATATAAGCTGGATCTTTCGCTACTTTACTTGGCGTCCCAGAGCAACAAATATGCCCATTCAAGCAAATCACGTGGTCTGTTGATGACATGACAAAATGAATGTTATGAGAAATTAATAATATACCGCAATTTAAGGTATTCGAAATATTATTAATAAGATTGTATAATGCGATTTCACCATTAAAATCTACCCCTTGTACAGGTTCATCTAAAACTAACAAATCAGGTTTTTTTGCTATAGCTCGTGCTATTAGTACGCGCTGAAACTCACCCCCAGATAAATTACGCACTTCATTATAGAGTAGTTTTTCAACTCCAGTTAAAGTTAAGGCTTCTATTATTTGAGAATGATTAATATGACTTGTTATGTTCATAAAATCAATAACGCGTAAGGGTAATGTCCAATCAATATTAATTTTTTGGGGAACATAAGCCATGTTGCGAGTATTGTTTGTGACAAAACCTTCGTCTGCATTAACAATTTTTAATATCATTTTTGCAGTAGTTGTTTTTCCAGAACCATTAGGACCAATTAATGTAACAATTTGTCGATTATAAAGTTCAAGAGATACGCCTCTGACTAACCACTTAGATGATTTATACACACCCGCATTGTCTAATTTTACTAATGAATTCATTTTTTTTAAATTTTCTATTTACATATTTGATATGTTATATTATTACATGTAATATTATTACATTAACTTTATCTGAATAAACATTAAAATGAAACAAAATAATACATTATTGAACAAAATAAGAATTCTGTTTTTTTCAATCATATTAATAACTACATCATCTTCTAAGGCAGAACTAAAAGTTGTAACAACGATAAAGCCCCTACATTCCTTAGTGGCAAACGTGATGGAAGGGATAAATGAACCAGCATTAAT